>NZ_JBMDKV010000011.1:0-201828 GCF_057809895.1 Rhizobium sp. FG113
AGCACGCCTCCAGGAATGCGACGGTGCAGGGGAGTAAAAGGGGCGCGAGCCACTGAATTAGCGGGAGGACGTGTATTGGCTCCAAGGCACCCGCAGCCCCGTTCTCGCCCAGCGTCCATTCACGTCGAACCAATTGCACCCGCAGCAGATACTCGGGACGAGCCCGAGTATGACGGTCGTGGGGATGATGCGCCGCTAGCCTACTTCGTCGCTAACATGTTGAAAGAGCGTCACTTCCCACGCTCTCGTCGTCATCCTCGGCCAAGGTGCCGAGGATCTAAGCACGCCTCCAGGAATGCGACGGTGCAGGGGAGTAAAAGGGGCGCGAGCCACTGGAATAAGCGGAAGGATATGTATTGGCGCCTGGGCACCCGCAGCCCCGTCCTCGCCCAGCGTCTATGCACGTCGAGCCAATTGCGCCCGCAGCAGATACTCGGGACAAGCCCGAGTATGACGGTCGTGGGGATGGGCCGTCGTCAATCTACCGGGTCGTCAAGCTATTGAAAAGACGCCGCTTCCCACGCTCTCGACGTCATCCTCGGGCTCGTCCCGAGGATCTAAGCACGCCACCAGGAATACAACGGCGCAGCAAGAGCGGAAGGGCGCCAAGCGCCGCAACCAGCCACGGAAGCCAGCGCGTCAGCGTGGCCAAGCGCAGGCCGAAACCACCACGCTCAGGCCCACCCCGCAACATCACATCAAAGCTGCTCGATCATCGTCGCAGCGCTCGAAACCGTCGCCTGGCCCGGATTGTCCTCGACGTTGAGCGACTTCACGACGCCGTCCTCGACCAGCATCGAGTAGCGCTTGGAGCGCACGCCGAGGCCGCCGCCGGAGAGGTCGGCGTCGAGCCCGATGGCCTTGGTGAAGGAGGCGTCCCAGTCGGGGAGGAAATGGATCTTGCCCATGCCGCCGGAGGATTGCGCCCAGGCGCCCATCACGTGCCAGTCGTTGACGGCGATGACCGCGATGTCGTCTACGCCCTTGCCGAGAATGGTGTCGCGGTTTTCGAGATAGCCGGGCAGGTGGTTGAGCGAGCAGGTGGGCGTGAAGGCGCCGGGGACGGCGAAGAGCACGACGCGCTTCCCCTTGAACAGAGCCTCGGTCGTGGTCTCGACCGGGCCGTCAGCCGTCTTTTCCTTGAAGGTCGCCGAAGGCAGCGTGTCGCCGATTGCAATGGTCATGACTATCTCCTGGTTTTGTTTGTAAGGCGCCGTGGGGCGCAGACGTTGAGATCGAGGGCAGGTGTGAATGATAGGATCGGCCTATTTGAAAGCAAGCGGGCTTTCGATGGCCCGCGCTCCGTCGATCACCAGCGCGCTCCAGCTTTTGCCCGATATGTCGTAATTCTTCGGCAGCTTGCCGATCGCAACCGTCGTCGTCAGCGACGTGCCATCGCGCTTGCTCATCAGCTGCTTGGTGAAGACATAGCCGCTCGGGCCGGCAATGACGACATCGGGCGTCGTGTCGCCGATATCGGGGAGCGTGATATCAAGCGTCAGCTCCTTCTGGTCTGCCGACAGCGTGTGCTTGGTCACCTTGAACTTGGAGGAGGGTGCCTCCGGCAGCCGCGCGTCGGCGGCATCGAGTATGGCCTTCTCCTCCGGCTGCGATTGCCCCGCCGCCGAAAGGGCGACGGTGAGATCGGCCTGGAAGGGCACGCAGATATCCTTGCAGATGCCGATGAAAGCCTGGGCCTTGATCTCAGTCGCGCCGCTCTTGGCCGAAAGCGTGAGCGGCAGCGTCACCGGCGCGTCGTAGCCGATGTCGTCGAGTCTGTCGTCCTTGATGTGCTTCGGGATCGGGTAGCCGATCGCATGGAGCGTCACGCCCGTCTCGGGCGCGATCGTGATCTGCGGGGGGATGCCGCTGTTGCCCGGCTCGCGCCAATAAGTGATCCATCCGGCATTGGGTTCGATCTGCAGCCCGGCGCGGATCTTGCCGTGCGCGTCGGGCGCCATCGCCACCAGCCGCATCCGCCCGCCGGCATTGTCGACCCATTCGCTGGTGCCCGCCTGCGCTGCGGAGAGCGCGGGCAGGGACAGGCCAAGAGCCGTGGCGATGATCAGGACGAAGCGTCTTTTGTGCGGGGCAAAGGTCATGCGGCAATCGTTATTCAAATCCGCTGCCCTTCGCCAGCAGCCGCATCCGATTTAATTTTCATTTTCAGTTGATTGAAACAGGACATTGGCCCATGTTTCTCTTGTCGGCGCCTCGAGCGGTCTGGCATCAGGAGGTATCATGTCCCTGTCGACCCTGAAAAACAGACGTGAACGCGGCTTCTTCGACGGCCAGTTCCTGATCGCCATGCCCGGCGTGTCGGACAGCAATTTCGCCCGGACGGTCATCTATGTCTGCGCCCATTCCGACGCCGGCGCCATGGGTTTCATCATCAATCGCTCTCAGGAGCTTTCGTTCACCGACGTGCTCATGCATCTCGACATGATCAAGAGCGACGAGGCGATCCTCATGCCGCCGCCATCCGGCGACCTGTCGATCCAGACGGGCGGGCCGGTGGAAAGCGGCCGCGGCTTTGTTCTGCATTCCGACGATTATCTCTGCGATTCCAGCATTCCCGTCAGCGACGATATCTGCATGACGGCGACGCTCGACATCATCCGCGCCATCGCCAAGGGCGAGGGGCCGAAGCGCGCCACCATGCTGCTCGGCTATGCCGGCTGGGGCGCGGGGCAACTCGAAGCCGAGATCGCCAGCAACGGCTGGCTGAATTGCCCGGCCAACGACGCCCTCATCTTCGATCCCAATCTCGACGACAAATACGAGCGCGCACTCGCCGGCATGGGCATTTCGGCGGCCATGCTCTCCACCGAAGCCGGCCACGCCTGAAGACGCAAAAATTCGCGGAACGAATAGCCGCGAACCACGTTCTCTTTTCGCACCGGGCACGAGGCCCGTACCAAAAGGAGACATCAGATGGGTAGCACCAGCGACAAGATTTCCGGCAAGGCCAACGAAATCGCCGGCAAGGCGAAGCAGGCTGTCGGCAAGGCGACTGGCGACAATTCCACCCGCGCCAAGGGCGCCGTCCAGGAAGCCAAGGGCAAGGCCCAGTCCGCCAAGGGCGATGCCAAAGGCAAGATCAAGGATGTCGTCGATCGCATGTGATCGAAAACATCCCCGCAATGGCCCGTCGCGCATCCGCGCTGCGGGTCGTTTTGTATCAACTCCACGCTATGGGGCGTTCCATGCGGCTTTTCGCCTGCGATAACTGCGATCAGGTCGTGCATTTCGACAACCGGCAATGCGTCCGCTGCAATCATCGCCTCGGCTTCCTGCCCGATGATCTCTCGATGCGCGCGCTCGAGCCGCGCGACGAGACGCTGTGGCAGTTGACGTCGGATGCTCAGCGCGCCGTGCGTTTCTGCGCCAATGCCGGTCTCGATATCTGCAACTGGCTGGTCAATGCCGATGACGAAAATCCGTTCTGCATCGCCTGCCGCTACAATCGCTTGGTGCCCAACACCCATACGCAGGAGGGGATCGATCGCTGGCGCCGCATCAGCCAGGCGCAGCGCCATCTCTTCTATTCGCTGCTGCGCTGGCGCCTGCCGCCCCCTGACCGTATCGAGGATCCGCAAGGCGGCCTGGTATTTGATTTTCTCGAGGATGAGGTGCAGGTCGACGGCAATGTCATTCCAGCCATGACGGGTCATGACGAAGGCGTCATCGCCATCCGCGCCGCCGAGGCCGACGACATCACCCGCGAACTAGCCCGCGCCTCGATGAATGAACCCTATAGAACGCTTCTTGGCCATTTCCGCCACGAGATCGGGCACTTCGTGTGGAACCGCCTGGTCCGCGACCGCGATGCCTTCGACGGCTTCCGCGCCGTGTTCGGCGACGAGCGCCAGGATTATGGCCAGGCGCTGCAGAACCATTACCAGAACGGCGCGCCTCTCGGCTGGCAGCAGAGCTTCATCAGCGCTTATGCGGCGGCCCATCCCTGGGAGGATTTCGCCGAGTGTTTCGCGCATTATCTGCACATCGTCGATACGCTGGAGACCGCGCGCGGCTTCGGCATCGCGATCGATCCACGCGGCCATGAGGAAATGGCGTCCGAGGTGGATTTCAACCCCTATCGTGCAGCCAGCGCCGAGCAGCTGGTCAGCGCCTGGGTGCCGCTATCGGTTGCGATCAACGCCATCCAGCGCAGCATGGGCCAGCCGGATTCCTACCCCTTCGTGCTTTCGAACGCTGTCGTCGAAAAGCTCGAATATCTGCACCGGCTGATCCAGGATCGCGTTGCCGAGCCACGGCAAGCCGCGGCCTGAATATTAGGTGCTTGAACCTAGGCGGCCTGAGAGACCTCAGGCGCGCTTGGTCAGCGGAAACCGTTCCTTCAGCAGCCGCAGCACCGATTCCGACGCCATCGGCGGACCGAAGAGATAGCTCTGTCCGTAGGTACAGCCCATCTTCGCCAGCTCGATCGCATCCTCGTTGGACTCGATACCCTCGGCCACGACCTTCATCTCGAGCTCCCGCGCCATCGAGATCACCGAGCGCAGCACGGTCGACTTGCGGTCGCTGGTGTCGCAGACCAGCGTCTTGTCGAGCTTGATCGTGTCGAACGGGAAGCGGGTGAGATAGGAGAGCGAGGAATAGCCGGTGCCGAAATCGTCGAGCGCCAGCCCCAGCCCGATCTCGCGCAGCTTGCTCAGCACGAGGCGCGCCTGTTCGGGGTTTTCCATCACCATTGTCTCGGTCAGCTCCAGCTTCAGCCGGGTCGGATCGCAATGGGTCTTGGCCAGAACCGAGCGCACGTCGTCATAGAGATCGTTGTTGAGGAGCTGCGCGCTGGAGAGATTGATCGACACGAAGATCGGCAACTCGCCGGTCTGGCTTTCCCAGGCCATCAGGTCGTTGGTCGCCTGTTCGAGCGCGAAGACGCCGAGCATGTTGATGATGTCGGAAGCCTCGGCGATCGGGATGAATTCCGACGGCGGGATGTTGCCGCGCTTCGGATGCTCCCAGCGCATCAGCGCCTCGAAACCGGCGATCTCGACATCCTCCAAGCCGGCGATCGGCTGGTAGACCATCGACAGTTCCTTACGCTCCAGCGCACGGCGGAGATCCGATTCCAGCTGCAGCCGGTCGGCGCCGAAGTCGCGGAAGGCGGGCTGGAACGGCTCGACGCGATTGCCGCCGGCGCGTTTCGCCCGGTACATGGCAAGCTCGGAATCGCTCAGCATCCCCGTTGCGTTCTCCTGCTGGTCGACGAAGGAGGCAAGCCCGATCGACGCCGTCAGGATGATCTCGCGGTTGGCGAAGTTGATCGGCACCATGATCGCCTTGCTGATCGCATCGGCGAAGTCGGCTATCTTGGCGGGGTCGCGCTCGGACACGAGGATGAGGCCGAACTGGTCGCCTGAGAGACGCGCCAGCGTGTCCTGCGGCTTCAGGAGCCGGCGAAGACGGCGCGTCAGCGCGATCAGGATGTTGTCGCCGGCGGCAACGCCGAGCGCGTCGTTCACCAGCTTGTAGCGATCGATATCGATCACCATCACCGTCGGCCTCAGCGTATCGCCGCCCGGCGCCAGCGCCAGCACGCCCTGCAGGCGGTCAAGGAACAGCTGGCGGTTGGGAAGGCCGGTCAGGTTGTCGTGCAGTGCGTCCTGCAGCAGCCGGTCGATCGAGTTCTTCTGCTCGGTCACGTCGATGACGGTGCCGACGCAGCGGATCACTTCGCCGTTGGAATCGAGCACCGGCCGGGCGCGGATCAGGAGCCAGTGGAAATGCCCGTCCTCGGCGCGAATGCGGAACTCGTGGTTCAGCCGGCCGCGGCGATGTTCGAGCAGCACGTCGAGCGTGGCGCGGAAGCGGTCGCGATCATCAGGATGCAGGCGCGGCAACCAGTTGCGGGCGGCACCATGCATCGTGCCGGGCGAAAGGCCGAGCTTGACGGAGACATCTGGGATGGTCACGACGCGGTCGCGTGCCACGTCCCAATCCCATACCATGTCGCCGGAGCCGGTCAGCGCCAGCGATTGTCGCTCAAGATCGGAGAACAGCCCCTGCTGGAACGTCCCGCCGGCGAATGCGTGCTGCATGACGGTAAAGCCGATCAGAAGCACGATCAGCACCAGGCCACCGCCGAGCGCTGGCTGGATGATGTCGTTGTCGAGCTGGCCGGTGATCGTCAGCCAGCCGCCGAACAGCCATACCAGGATCAGCGCCCAGGCGGGCACCAAGAGAATGGCGCGGTCATAGCGGTTGAGGCCGAGATAGATGATGAGCAGCAGGCCCAGCGTCGCGGTGAGCGCGAAGGAGAGGCGGGCGATACCGGCGGCAATCGCAGGGTCGTAGATCGCGACGCCGAAGAGCAGTGCCAGACCCAGCACCCAGGCCAGCGTCACGTAGCCGAGATGCGTATGCCACCGGTTGAGGTTGAGGTAGGTGAACAGGAAGATAACGAAACTCGATGCCAGCGCCACTTCCGCGCAGGCGCGCCATATTCGCTGGTCTGCGGAAGCGATGCTGACGAGCTTGCCGAGAAAGCCGAAATCGACGCAGATATAGCCGAGCACCGCCCAGGCGAGTGCTGCCGTCGCCGGCAGCATCGAGGTGCCCTTGACGACGAAAAGGATGGTGAGGAACACCGCAAGCAGGCCGGCGATCCCGAGCACGATGCCGCGATAGAGCGTGAACGCGTTGATCGTGTCCTTGTAGGCGTCGGGCTCCCACAAATAGATCTGCGGCAGTTCCGGCGTCGAAAGCTCGGCCACGAAGGTGATGACGGAGCCCGGGTTGAGCGTGATGCGGAAGACGTCGGAATCGTCGCTCGGCTGCCGGTCGAGCGCGAAGCCTTCGCTCGGCGTGATCGCGATGATGCGCTGCGAGCCGAGATCGGGCCAGAACAGCTTGGAATTCACCAGACGGAAATGCGGTGCGACGATGACGCGCTCCAGCTGCTCGTCGGAAACGTTGGCAAGCGCGAAGACCGCCCAGTCGCCCTGGTGGTTGCCGGAGCTCGACCGCACCTCGATGCGCCGGCGGATGCCGTCGGCGCCGGCCGCGGTCGAGACCTGGAAGGCCTCGCCCTGGTTGGCGTAGATCTCGGTGGTCTTGGTCAGATCGAGCGCGGTGTCGTCGCGGGAAATCTTCACCGGTTCGGCCGCCTGCGCGACCCCTGCCATCAGCGCCAAAGCCGACAGGAAAAGCGCTGCGATCACCGCGACGAAACGTCCAGATGGTGATGGGTGCAGCATGCGTTTGTTGGTCATCGGCTGTCGGTTATCCTGCCTTTATCCGTATCGGTGGCGAGCAGTGAAAACATCACGTGATCATGCCACTGACCGTTGATCTTCAAGTATCCGCGCAGATAGCCTTCCCGCTGAAACCCGGCTTTTTCAAGCAGGCGGATGCTCCGAGCATTGTCTGGAATACAGGCTGCTTCGATACGGTGCAACTCAAGGCCTGCGAAGATGTAGGGTATAACCAATTGAAGTGCGGCGAACATATGGCCCTGGCCGGCATGTGCTTCGCCCATCCAGTAGCCGATCATGCAGCTCTGCGCTGCCCCGCGCCTGATATAGCCGATGGTGATGCCGCCGAGCAGCGTCATGTTTTCACGGTGGAAAAGAAGCAGCGGAACGGCTTGTCCCGATGCATACTCCTGCTTGCCGCGAATGACGCGCGCCCGGTACGAGCCTTCCGTCAGCTCGTCGCGGCGCCAGGTCGGCTCCCAGCGTTCGAGAAAGCCGCGGCTTGCCGACCGCAGCTTGTGCCACTGGTTGAAATCCTGATAGCGCGGCAGCCGCAGCACATAATTGGCGTCTTCGATTTCAACTGCTTCCGGCTGCCGAGACAGGAACCGAAACACCGATTTTGGCATCGATCACTCCCGGCAACGCGAATGCAGGTTTAAAGTACGGCTTGCTTGCCCTGTGGGGCAGGCGAGGTGAGCGACGCGGCGATGTCTTCCATCGGCGCCAGATGCTCGAGCGGGCCGATCGCCGAAAGCGTCGGCACGGTGTCGAAGAACAGCCGGCCCGCAAGGTCGGTCAGGCGTTCGATGGTGATGCCTTCGAGCCGCTCCATCATTTCAGGATTGGAGATCGGTCGACCGTAGAGCATCATCTGCCGCGCCACCTGGCCGGCACGCGCCGCCGGGCTTTCCTGGCCCATCAGAAGCTGGGCGCGGATCTGCGCGCGGGCACGCTCGATTTCCTTCTGGTCGATCGAGGTCGCCGACTTGTGCAGCTCGTCAATGATGACGGGCACCAGTTCCGGCAGGTTCTCGCCGCCGGTCGCGGCATGAATGCCGAAGATGCCGGTGTCGGAAAAGCCCCAGTGGAAGGCATAGATCGAATAGCAGAGCCCGCGGATTTCGCGCACTTCCTGGAACAGGCGGGACGACATGCCGCCGCCGAGGATGTTGGCGAGGATCTGCGAACAGTAGAAGTCGCGCGCGTGATAGGCCTTGCCCTCGAAGCCGAGCAGGATCTGGGCGTCCATCAGGTCGCGCGTCTCGCGGATGTTGCCGCCGATATACTTGGCGGGGTCCATGACCGGCGTGGCACTCGGCGCCGTCGGCAGCGACGCGAATCGCTCCTCGACCATGCGCACGAACTCGTCGTGCTGCACGGCGCCGGCGGCGACCACGAACATGCGGTCGGTCGTGTAGTTGCGGCTGAGGTAGCCGCGAATCTGCTGCGGCGTGAAGGAGACCACCGTCTGCGGCGTGCCGAGAATGGCGCGGCCGAGCGTCTGGTCGCGATAGGCGATTTCGGAAAACCGGTCGAACACCACATCATCGGGCGTGTCGTTGGCGGCGTTGATTTCCTGCAGGATGACCTGCTTCTCACGCTCCAGCTCTTCCTCTTCGAAAGCGGATTCGGTGAGGATGTCAGCCAGGATATCGACGGCGAGCGGCACGTGGTCTTTCAGGACGCGCGCGTAGTAGGAGGTCGTTTCGGTCGAGGTGGCGGCGTTCACTTCGCCACCGACATCCTCGATCTGTTCGGCGATCTCGCGGGCGCTGCGGCGCGCGGTTCCCTTGAAGGCCATGTGTTCGAGCAGGTGGGCAATTCCATGCTCGTCTGTCGTCTCGTTGCGCGAACCTGATTTGATCCAGACCCCGAGTGCTGCACTTTCGAGATGCGGCATGGTCTGTGTCACTACTGTCAGCCCGGATTTGAGCCGGGTGCACTCAACTGTCATTGGCTATCTTTCTGCGCCTTCTGCCGATTAGGCCCGGGAATGCTCGTCGATAAATGTTTCTACCTCTTTGAGCTCGGGCTTAACGATCTGAAAGCGCTCCTCCTTGTCCATCAAATCAGCAAGCCACGTCGGAAGCGCGGGGTCAATACCGGATGCGGATTTTACGGCGGCGGGGAACTTAGCCGGATGCGCGGTGGCCAGCGTCACCATCGGCGAATTAGCCTTTTCGTGCTTGTCGGCAACGAAAACGCCGATCGCCGAATGCGGATCGAGCAGATAGCCGGTCTTTTCGAGCGTGGTCTTGATCGTCTCGGCCACCTGCTTTTCGCTGGCGCGGCCGGCGCGGAAATCCTTCTTGATGAAGGACATGGCGTCGGCGGAAATGTCGAAGCCGTTCGACTGCTTCAGGCTGTCCATGGCGGCGCGAACCTTCGAGGCATCGCGGCCATAGGCCTCGAACAGCAGCCGTTCGAAGTTCGACGAGATCTGGATATCCATCGACGGCGAGGTCGTCGCCTTGACGTCCTTCATCTCGTAGCGGCCGGTCTTGATCGTGCGCGCCATGATGTCGTTTTCGTTGGTGGCAACGACCAGCTTGCCGATCGGCAGGCCCATGCGCTTGGCGCAGTAACCGGCGAAGATATCACCGAAATTGCCCGTCGGCACGGTGAACGAGACCTTGCGATCAGGTGCGCCAAGCGTGATCGCCGTCGTGAAATAATAGACGATCTGCGCCATGATGCGCGCCCAGTTGATCGAGTTGACGCCCGAGAGCTTCACCTTGTCGCGGAAGGCGCCGTCGTTGAACATCGCCTTCACAAGGTTCTGACAATCGTCGAAATTGCCCTCGACGGCAAGCGCATGCACGTTCGATGCCGTCGACGTCGTCATCTGCCGCTGCTGAACCGGCGAAACCTTGCCATGCGGGAAGAGAATGAAGATGTCGGTGCGCTCGCGGCCGGCGAATGCGTCGATCGCGGCCCCGCCCGTGTCGCCCGAGGTGGCGCCGACGATGGTGGCACGCTCGCCGCGCTTTTCCAGCGCATAGTCCATCAGCCGCGCCAGAAGCTGCATCGCCACATCCTTGAAAGCGAGCGTCGTGCCGTGGAAGAGCTCCATGACGAAGCTGTTCGGGCCGGTCTGCACCAGGGGTGCGATCGCCGGATGGCGGAAGGTGCCGTAGGCTTCGTCGATCATCGCCCGAAACGTGTCGGCTGGGATTTCACCGTTGGTGAACGGCGACAGGATGGTGAAGGCGATCTCCTGGTAGCTCTTGCCGCGCAGCGCCCGGATTTCCTTCTTGGAGAATTGCGGCCATTCGCGCGGCACATAGAGGCCACCGTCACGCGCCAGACCCGCCAGCAATGCATCGCAGAAACCGAGAGCAGGGGCTTTGCCGCGGGTCGAGATATATTCCACTGTCGTCATCCTTGATGTGCCGGCCTAGATAAAATCCGGATTGAAGAGAAAACCTGTGTCGCGCCGCCTCTTGGCCGCAGCTCTGGCCTTCGCCGGCTGCAATCCCGAAATGTGCATCAAAACAGTGCTTACCCAATCGATTTTTGTTTGCGCCGCTGATATAGACCATCGCAAACTGTCACGAAAGGCCCTGTTTTCACTCAGCAGGCCTGGCAAAAAACTTTGTGAAGAGGGTGGAATAATCGTGCTCGGCAAGGTCTCTCGTCTTATCGCTTCCGTATCCTTCGCGGCTGTTCTGGTCGGCTGCAACTCGCTCGGGATGGGCGGTGGTGAGACGAAGACGGCGGAAACGGCACCATCAGGCGCCACTGGCCAGATCATGCCGATGTCGCCGGCCAACCCGTCCTCCAACGACCCGTCGATCGGCACCGCCACGACAGCATCCGGCACCACGGCGCGCGTCGTCCAGGGCGCTTGCCCGACCATCTACATGAAGGACGCCGACGCGATCCTCTACCGCTACGCCGGCGGCGCCAAGACCGGAGAACCGGACAAGCTTTCCTTCCAGGCCTCGATCGGCAACTACACGCGCCAGTGCACGCTGAACGACCAGAACCTCGTGATGACCGTCGTGGCTCAGGTCCGCGTCGTCGCAGGTCCGGCCGGCACCGGTGGCAACGTCACGCTGCCGATCCGCATCTCCGTCTTCGACGGCGAAGACGCGCTCTATTCGGAAGTCACCTACTTCCCCGCCCAGATCGACCCGACCGGCGCCACCCAGGTGCTGTTCCGCAAGGACGACATCAAACTGCCCGTCGGCTCCGGCGCACTCGTCCGCGTCAACGTCGGCTTCGACCAGGGCGCGCCTGCCAAGGGCAAGGGCAAGAAGAAGTCCAGCTAAGGTTTTTGGGGTAGGGGATCGCGGTTGCAGTTGCGTCGCGATTTCAAAGTTTGAGGTGGTGCCGTGTGGCCCCCTCATCCGGCTGCCGCCACCTTCTCCCCGCTGGGGAGAAGAGACTCGGGGCTGGCCGCTCGCTCAACCTCCCCTTCGCCCCACGGGGAGAAGGTGGCCCGAAGGGTCGGATGAGGGGGCTTCACGGCACAGCGCCAACAAGTCACCCCTCAAACATCTCAATCCAAACTCAGGCCACGCCTTCCCACTCCGCCAGCGCCGCAACCACACCCGGCAGATCCACCATCCGCGAGATCACCGTCTCGGCACCCGCATCCGTCAACCGGTCGGCGTGCGAGGGGTAGGTATGCGAGGCGCCGGTGAAGCCGATCACACGCATGCCGGCGGCGCGCGCCGCGTGGACGCCGTGCACGGAATCCTCGACCACCACGCAGCGCGACGGCGAAGCGCCCATCTGCTTGGCGCCGTGCAGGAAGATGTCGGGCTTCGGCTTGACGCGATCGGCGCCGAGGTCCTTGGCGGAGAAGATGTTCGGCGCGAAGAACTGGCTGAGCCCGACCTTGGAGAGCATCATGGTGAGCCGCGCGCTTGACGAGTTCGAGCAGATGCAGCGCTTGAGATCAATGCGCTTGATGGCCGCCTCGACGCCGGCGATCGCCTGTACGTCGGAAGCGAGGCGCATGTCGAGCAGCTTCTCGGACTTGTCGAGCAGCGAGGCCGATAGCGGAATGCTGGCGTCGCGCTCCACTTCCATGAGGATGTTCTGCCAGGTCATGCCGGAGAAGCGCTCGCCCATCTCCTCGATGCTGATCGGGTAGCCGGCCTCCGTCAGAAGCTTGGACTCCACGTCCGCCGCGATGATTTCGGAATCGACCAGAACGCCGTCGCAGTCGAAAAGGATGAGGTCGAAGCCGTTCATATAAGTCTCAAGCCTTCGTTAGAGGGGCCTTGGTTTAGGGGATGCTGCGGCTTTACACGATGCCTCGCCCGATCTCAACCGGCCGGGTGTCATGGCTGGCCTGCGGGTGCCGGGTGGCTAGGGTTGCGCTCAATTGAAATGCCTGCGGATGCAGACGCTTGCCGCCTCGACAAGCCATCTCGACAAACCACGGCTCGCCATCTAATGGATGATTATGGCCAAGGAACCGGAAGACACAATCGCAAGCCGCATCAGCCGCGTGCTCGCCGACCGCATCGTTCGCGGCGAACTGCCGGCCGGCTTCCGTCTGCGCCAGGACCATATCGCCGAGGAGTTCGGCGCCAGCCACGTGCCCGTGCGCGAAGCCTTCCGCCGCCTGGAGGCCCAGGGGCTGGCGATCAGCGAGCCGCGTCGCGGCGTGCGCGTCGCCTCCTTCGATATCAAGGAAGTGCGCGAAGTGGCCGAGATGCGCGCCGCACTCGAAGTGCTGGCGCTGCGCCACGCCGCCAAGCACCTGACGCCCGCCATTCTGGACGCCGCCGAGGAGGCGACCCGCGAGGGCGATGCCGCGGCCGACGTTCACGCCTGGGAAGAGGCCAATCGCCGCTTCCATCGATTAATCCTAACACCCTGCAACATGAGCCGTCTGCTCGCCTCGATCGACGATCTCCACGCCGCCAGCGCCCGCTTTCTGTTTTCCGCCTGGCGTTCGGGCTGGGAAAAGCGCACCGACCACGACCACCGCGCCATCCTCGTGGCCTTGCGCCAGGGCAGGGCGGAAGAGGCGGCCGGCATCCTCGAGCGCCACGTCCAGTGGATCGGCCGCGCGCCGAAATCCACCAACAAGAGCGGCGAAAACGGCGAATCCTTCGCCATCGTCGGCTGATTTTCCAAAATTATAGATAATTTCTGATCGACGTGATTTCCCCGGAAAATCGCGCCTTTACGCCTGTTCTCGTGGTTGATCGTGCACATGATCCCGTTTGCCCACCGCACAATCGCATCTTGCCTGCTTGCTATCGCGAAAAATCTCTCTCATAAAATAGATGGGAATCAAAAATTATCTATAATTTGAGAAGGAGAGTTCATGTCCCTGTTCGATCAATCGTCCGACTTCCGTTTCGACCCGCTGCGCCTCGCCGCCCGCCCGGCCGCCATCAAGGCCGTCTTCGTGCTGGCGGGCACGCTCATCCTGGCGCTCGCCTCGCAGATCTCGGTGCCGATGGTGCCGGTGCCGATCACCATGCAGACTTTCGCGGTGACAATGATCGGCGCGCTCTATGGCTGGCGTCTCGGCGCGGCGACGGTGTTGGCCTGGCTTGCTGAAGCAGCCATGGGCTTCCCAGTTCTGGCTGGCGGCGCCGGTGGTCTGGCCCCCTTCGCCGGCCCGACGGCGGGCTATCTCGCATCCTTCCCCATTGTCGCGGCCCTTGCCGGCTGGCTTGCCGCGCGCGGCTGGACCGGCGACGCCGTGATCCGCAGCTTCGCCGCCCACTTCGCCGCCAATATCCTGTGCCTGGCGATCGGCGGCCTGTGGCTCGCAAATATGCTGGGCATGGAAAAGGCCTGGCTGCTCGGCGTCGCGCCCTTCATCCTCGGCGCGGTGCTGAAGTCGGCGCTGGCGGCAGCCGTGCTGAAGGGTATCAGGATCTACACCGGCCGCTGAAATGACCGTTCGCCTGCGCGCCCACCACCTGCTCTGCATGCTGACCTTCGTCGGTGAAGGCTACACGCCCGCCTTCACCGAGAATTACATCCGCATCGCCCGGCGCCTGTCGTCGGGCGAGGAGATCGAGCTGGTCGATGGCCCCGACGACATCTGCGCGCCGCTGCTCTCAGGAACGGCGGCGCATTGCCACAGCGAAAGCGTCGTGGTCCGCGACAGGGCGGCGGCGCAAGCCGTCGGCCGTCTGCTGGGGATCGCGGTCTGGAAGGGCACCCGCATCTATCCCGACGCTGCGCTGCTGAAACGCCTGCGCCGCAATTTCGCTCTCGGCACGATCCGCAAGGCTTGCGACGAGTGTGAATGGAGCGAACTCTGCAACGATATCGCCGAGCGCGGTTTTGCCGATGTGCTGGTCGCGCCAAGCTGACGCATGTCTCCCGAAAGTGGTTCCCGGTTTCGGGACAAAGACATGCGCAAAAACAAGAGCCTGAAGCGCGTCGCGCTTCAGGCTGCGACTGGCGTCTCTACCGGAAACAGCGCCACGAACTGCCGCTCTCCATCAGGCGAAAAGATCACCGAGCGGCTTCCCGCCGTGCGCCGTGCCCAGCCCCTGTCGAAGAAATTCGCCAGCAGCGCCTTGCCGAGACTGCCCGCCAGATGCGCCCGCCGCTCGCTCCAATCCAGGCAGGAGCGGCAGAGCGGCCGCCGTGATGCCTTGAGGTCGGCGACATTAATCCCGATGCACTTGAACGTCTCCTCGCCCTTAGCGGTCAGTGCCAAGCCGTCGCCCACGGCGTCGATCGCGCCCCTGGCGACGAGACTATCCAGCATCCGCACGCCGTAGTCGCCAGCCAGATGGTCGTAGCAGATCCGCGCCTTGCGCAGCGCCGGCTCCTTCGGCCCCGGCTGGTGGCGCAGATGTCCGCGGCTCGCTGCAAAGCCCATCATGCTTTCGATCAGCCGCGCCACCGTCTCGTCGGCAAGGGTGAAATAGCGATGCCGCCCCTGCTTGCGGGGAAGGAGTAGCCCGCCGGCCTCGAGCTTGGCGAGATGCGCGCTCGCCGTCTGCAGTGTGATGCCGCCGACAGCGGCGAGCTCGGTCGCCGTCAGCGCCTTGCCACCCGTCAGCGCGGCCAGCATGTTGGCGCGGGCGGGATCGCCGATCAGCGCGCCGATCTGCGCGATATCAGGTCCTTCTTTCACGGCTCATCTCCTCAGGATCTCATCTTCCATACTTCGACCGTAGCCGAAGCATCTCCGTCCCGCAACATGGCAAAACCATCCTGCAATCAAGGAGAAAAAAGATGATCACCTGTTTCATCCGCTACGAAATCGACCCGTTCAAGAAGGATGCCTTCGCCGAATACGCGCGCAATTGGGGCGAGGCGATCCCGCGCAACGGCGCCGATCTCATCGGCTATTTCGCCCCGCACGAGGGCTCGGCGACCACGGCCTACGGCGTCTACAACATCGAAAACCTCGCCGCCTACGAAGCCTACCGCGCCCGCCTGGCCGCCGATCCGCTCGGCCGCGAAAACTATGAATTCGCAAGAGGCGAACGCTTCATCCTCAAGGAAGACCGCATCTTCCTGAAGAACGTCTCGCTCCCCCACGCCGCAAAGGTGCTGCCATGATCGCCGTCATCTTCGAAGTCCTGCCCTATATGGGCGAGCGCCACACCTATCTCGACCTCGCCGGCGAACTGCGGGCCGAGCTGGAAAAGATGGATGGCTTCATCTCGATCGAGCGCTTCGAAAGCCTGACGATGCGCGGCAAGCTGCTCTCGCTCTCCTTCTGGCGCGACGAGGAAGCGGTTAAACGCTGGCGCAACCTCGAACACCACCGCGCCGCCCAGGCCGCCGGCCGAGGTGGCATCTTCGCGGATTATCGTTTGCGCATTGGCCATGTCGTGCGCGATTACGGGATGAAGGAGCGGGCGGAGGCGCCGGCGGATAGCCGCGCTGTGCATGATGCGGTGGGTTAGTCGGCCTCAATACTGGGTGCGGTCGTCGTTCTCGCCATCATCGCGCATTTGCGTGCGATAGATCTCGCCCTGCCTTGCCCTGGCCCGCCACGGACGGGCCTTCTTGAGCGGGATGTCGTAGACTGGATCATCCCGGTCCAATGTCGCCACGGCAAAACCGGATTCTGGCGCCGCGGGGCATTGCACGACCCACTCTCCATCGGGGCCGATCGTGCCCGCCGGTCCCTTATGGGCTTTCTGCACGGGCGTGGCGGCGCCAATCCAGATGCAGTTCAAATCCGCGTGCGCTCTGAGGACTGTCTGGAAACGCGGCGGGACGCCGTAGGAAGAAAACAGAACCGCGTCCACGCCGAGGCGCTCATATTCGCTGAACACCTCCTGAAACTGTGATTCTATGCAGATAGCGCAGCCGAAGCGATAACCATCGACATCAAAAACGACCGGCGTTGTGCCGGGCGTATACCAGCCTTGGAGTTCCGAGTTGGAAAGGAAGCGCTTGTCGTATCGATTGATCAACGCGCCGGCGTCGGAAAACACATAGAGACTGTTGTGGGGCGGCTGACTGTCGGAGAAGCGGTGTGCCCCACCGACCACTGCGAATATGCTAAGTTCGCCGCAGATCTCGGCGATGGAGCGGAGAGCGGCTCGCTGCGCCGCCCAATCGAATGTCGACCAGTCCTCGGGGCTCATGATCTGCATCTTTCCGTATCCGGAAAGAGCGCCTTCGCAGAAATTGATCAATCGTGCGCCGGCCGAAGCGGCTTGCCGGATCAGGTCTCGTATTGCGGCGACATTGGCTGCAATGTCGGATGACACAAAGGTCTGGGCCGTGGCTATTTGCAACTCTGCCTCCCTGAATCCTCGACTCACGCTGCTCAGCGTGACGGGCGGAGGAGAGCTTATATCGAAGACAAAGGCGCGCTACCTTTTTGCAAACAGGCTCAGCGGGCAGCGAAAACCTGCATCGCCGAGGATTCGATCCGCTCTCTCAAGCGCGGGTGCAGGCCGTCGCGGGTGGTGATGTCGACAGGGCTTCCGAGCTTTTCCTCAAGCATCAGCTTGATGCCGATAAGATCGAAGGCGTTGAAGCCGCTCTGAGGGTCGTAATCGATGAAAAGGTCGATATCGCTTGCCTGTTTCGCCTCGTCGCGGGCAACCGAGCCGAACAGGTAAAGCGAGGTCGCGCCCAGCGCACGCACCGCCTCGGCATTGCTCTTCAGACGTTCGAGCGCTTCGCTTTTCCTCATGCCGCAAGCCTAGCGTATCCGGATGTACTTTGCCATTGGCCTGAATTTTTTCCCGAAATCGTACCCCGGTTCAGGCTTTGGTAACCAAGATGAGTAACCATAACAGACAGTAAAGAGCGTAATGTGTATGAGCGAGTTAAAAGATGGCGTCTGTATTTCCGCTTGCCGATCTCAAGGCCTCCGCAAAGCCGGATTCCTGGATCGACACGATCATCAAGGGCGATTGCGTTGCCGCTCTTGAAGCCCTCCCGACCCATTCCGTAGACGTCATTTTCGCCGATCCGCCCTATAACCTGCAGCTCGGCGGCAATCTGCATCGTCCCGATCAGTCGCTGGTCGATGCGGTCGACGACGAATGGGACCAGTTCGCCTCCTTCGAAGCATACGATGCCTTCACCCGCGCCTGGCTGCTCGCCTGCCGCCGCGTGCTGAAGCCGACGGGCACGCTCTGGGTCATCGGTTCCTATCACAACATCTTCCGTGTCGGCGCCACGCTGCAGGATCTCAACTTCTGGATCTTGAACGACATCGTCTGGCGCAAGACCAACCCGATGCCGAACTTCAAGGGCCGTCGCTTCCAGAACGCGCATGAGACGATGATCTGGGCGAGCCCGAACGCCAAGGCCAAGGGCTACACCTTCAATTACGATGCGCTGAAGGCCTCGAACGACGACGTCCAGATGCGCTCCGACTGGCTGTTCCCGATCTGCAACGGCCACGAGCGCCTGAAGGGCGAGGACGGCAAGAAGGTGCATCCGACGCAGAAGCCGGAAGCACTGCTTGCCCGGGTCATCATGGCCTCTTCGAAGCCGGGCGACATCATCCTCGATCCGTTCTTCGGCTCTGGCACGACCGGCGCCGTCGCCAAGCGCCTCGGCCGCCACTTCGTCGGCATCGAACGCGAGCAGGACTATATCGACGCGGCCTCTGCCCGCATCGAGGCAGTCGAGCCGCTCGGCAAGGCGGAACTGACTGTTATGACCGGCAAGAAGCAGGAGGTCCGCGTGGCCTTCAACACGCTGGTCGAAAGCGGCCTCATCAAGCCCGGCCAGGTGCTGACCGACGCCAAGCGCCGTTATAGCGCGATCGTTCGCGCCGACGGCACGGTTACGGCAGGCGGCGAGGCGGGTTCGATCCACAGGATGGGCGCAAAGGTCCAGGGTTTCGACGCATGCAACGGATGGACGTTCTGGCACTTCGACGATGGGCAATCCCTGCGCCCGATCGACGATCTCAGGGCCGTCATCCGCAGTGATCTGGCAAACGCGGGCTGATCCGCGAAAGGCCCGATCGAGACTGCCGTCGACCGGTTTTTGTACCTCCAGTTGCGGAAGACGGCAAAAGGCGCCCGGGATCATACCCCGGGCGTCTTCAGTTCTGGACTTCCAAGACAGCAAAAGACGCCCGGATCGCTCCGAGCGTCTTTTTCAGTTCTTCAGCTTCACCGCTTAGCGGCGCAGCAACGCCATCCGCTCTTCGTCCTCGTCGCGCTGGCGTCCGCCGATTGCGGCGGCGACACTGGCGATGAAGGCGCCGACGAACAGCGACAGCGCGCCAAACAGGGCAACCGCCGAAGCCGTCTTGCGGGCGTTATCCGCAGCCTCCTTGGCAGCAAGCTTGGCGTCGTCGATGCGCTTCATGACGGCATCGACGCGTGCCTTGGCATCGGTCGCGGAAAGGCCGGTGCGGGCCGCAACCACCTGCTCGACAAAGGCCTGGTCATCGGCCGAAAGCTTGCCGTCGACAATGCCGTTCACCAGCACGCGCGTCACCTGGGCATTGACCGCCTCATCACTCTGGTTGCCCGCTGCCGGCGCCGTATTGGCCGGGCGCAGCAAGGCGTCGGTGAAATAGGCGGGGGAGAAACCGCTCGTGCCATCGCTGGCGCTGACGGCGGCTCCAGCACCCGCGGCGCCGACGGCACCCACCGCTGTTGCGGTGGCCTGCGTACCGGTGCTGATCACCGATGACAGCGCCGATCCCAGCAATCCGGCGACGACCACGGTCGCCAGCGCCCAGGAGAGGAAGCCATGCGCGGTATCGCGGAAGAAAACCTCGTAGGTGTGGACGCCGACCCATTTGGTCCGCAAACGGCCGGTCAGATAGCCGCCGAGTGCGGCCGAAACCCATTGAACGACGATCAGCCAGATCGCGGCAGTCGCGCCGATCGTCGTCAGCGAGGCGTTATCATGCGACCAGGGCGATACCATGGTCAGGCCAAGGCCGGAGCCGATGAGGATGAAGATCAGCGAGATCGCCGTGGCGGCCAGCGTGCCGGCGATGATCGGCCCCCAGCTGACGGCGGGAGCCGATGATTCCAATGGTGCGTCGGTCACCACGGTTGAGGAGGTAAAGGACATCGCCAACCCCCTAGTGCCAGAACAGCAGGATGATCAGGATCAGCGGGATCGGAACGCCCAGAAACCACAGCAAGATACCTCTACCCATCATAACCTCCCGTCAGCACGGCTGACTTATCGTTTGCTCGAAACCGCGTCATGCGCGGGTCCTCACAAAACCGTCAACGGCGCTGATTGTTCCTAACGCGATGAGAGATTTGCGGTTTCTCTTCGCGGGCAGGGAGGTCCGGCAGCTTCTCTGGCTTAGAAGTCCTGATAGTCCTTCACATCCACCCGCGTCACGCGTCCCTCTTCGTTGAAGGTGATCGTTTCCTCCCCCTCGCGCACCAGCGGCTTGCCGGTCTTGCTGTGGGTGGCGCGCACCGACCATACGGCGCGCCCGGCATAGGGGCTGACGCGCTCCACCAGCGTGTTGAAGGCGGTCTGGTCGGGGTAGTCGTCGAAATATTTGCGGAACGCCGCCATGATCTCGTCGCGGCCCGCAAGACTGCCGACGCCGTTCGAGACATAGGTTGCGTCCTCGGCGAAATAGTCTTCGATCATCTGGTAGTCGAGCCTGTTGATCGCGTCGTGAAACAGGGTGATTTCCTTGACTGGATCGAATGCCATGGTCAGACCCTCACGCCGCGTTCTGCAAGATCGGCGCGCAGCTGCTCGGCACCGGTGAAGAGCACCGCGTCCCAGCCCGCCTTCTTGGCGCCTTCGATGTTCGGCGCCGAATCGTCGATGAAGATTGTCGCCGCCGGATTGAGGCCGAAGCTCTCTGTGTGTGCTTCGTAGATCGCGATGTCTGGCTTGATCAGGCCGATATCGCCCGAAACGGTAACGCCGCGCGGCTTAGTGAGGAAGGGGAAGCGCACCTGTGCTTCGCGGAACGTGTCGGAGGCGAAGTTCGTCAGCATCGTCACGTCGCGTCCCTCAGCGATCAGCCCTTCCATGATGGCGACGCTGTCGTCGTAGGAATGCGATACCATCTCGTGCCAGTGCTTGCGGAAGGCGCGGATATGCTCTTCGCGATCGGGATGCATCTCGATCAAAAGCGCCTCGGCATCCGCCCATGTGCGACCGCGATCCTGTTCGACGTTCCAGTCGTGGGTGCAGACATTGTCGAAGAACCACTGCCGCTCGGTGGCATCCGGAATGATGCGGCTGAAGGGAATGTTCGGATCGTAATGGATAAGAACTTTTCCGATATCGAAAACGATATGATCAATAGGCATTTATCCGTCCTTGGACTGTTGAAACGCGCGTGGAATAGCCGCTGTGATCGCTTTTTTCATGACTGTGGGCAATGCCTGCGCGTCAAGATTTGTAACCGGCTCCCACCATCCGTCATCCCCTTCGATCCTGGCGGGGATCGCCACGCGCCAGATCGAAAGCCTGAGCTCGAAATGGGTGAACACATGGGTGACGGTGCCCGATGGCTGCCAGTCGGCCGCGAACGGAGCCGCGTCCGCCGAGGTCTCGCCGTCGATCCGCGCCGTCCAGCCGGTCGTCGGCACCTCGGTCATGCCGCCGAGCAAGCCGCTCTCGATCCGGCGCCGCAACAGCACCTCGCCATCATCAGTCACCGCCACGAAGGCGGCGCCGACGCGAACGGGCTTCGCTTTCTTTGCGGCCTTGACCGGGAAATGTTCGGGATCGTGAAGCGCCAAGGCCTCGCACGATCCGTTGAAGGGACAGAGCGCGCAGGCGGGCCGCTTCGGCGTACAGATCGTGGCGCCGAGATCCATCATCGCCTGCGCGAAATCACCCGGCCGGTCCGCCGGCGTCAGCAGCGCCACCTTCTGCTTCATCAACGGCTTGGCTGCAGGCAGCGGCGTCGAGATCGCATAGAGCCGCGAGATCACCCGCTCGATATTGCCGTCCATCACGGAAGCCTGCCGGTTGAACGCGATCGCCGCCACCGCCGCTGCCGTATAATCGCCGATCCCCGGCAGCGCCTTCAGCCCTTCCTCGGTATCCGGAAACACGCCGCCATGTTCGTACGCCACCGCCTCGGCACATTTCTTCAGGTTGCGGGCCCGCGCGTAATAGCCAAGCCCCGCCCATGCCGCCATCACGTCCTCGCTGGGTGCGGCGGCGAGATCATCAACCGTCGGCCAGCGCGCGAGGAATTTCAGGAAATAGGCTTTGACGACTGGAACCGTCGTCTGCTGCAGCATGACCTCGGAGAGCCACACATGATAGGGATCGGCCTTGATCCCGCGCTTGGCCATCGGCGGCGAAACGCGCCAGGGCAGGTCGCGGTGATGGCGATCGTACCAGTCGAGCAGGGGCTTTGCTAAGGGCGCGGTGGTGGTCTTTAAGGTCATCATTTGCCGTGCGGAGGGGAAGTGCCCTATACTTGGCGAAGCATTGCCGCCCGATCAAGGCGGCGGCGCCCGATAGCGGCGGCATCCAAAGGTTTCCATGAGTTATCCACGCAAAGGTGAAAAACAGATCTCCGAACTGGCCAACGGCCTGATCGACCCCGTGCTTGCCAAGCGCGCCGGCATCAACACCGCGCTGCTCGGCTCCTGGGACGAGATTGCCGGCGAGGATTTCGCCGATTGCACCCGCCCGGAAAAGATCGCCTGGGCGCGCGGCGGCGATGACGGCAGCTTCCGCCCCGGCGTTTTGACCATCGCCTGCGAGGGCGCCCGCGCCTTGTTCCTCACGCATGCGCAGGGCGAGCTCATCCAGCGTATCAACAGCTTCTTCGGCTTCTCCGCCGTCCACCAGATCCGCATCGTCCAGAAGCCGGTCTCTCAAGCCTTCAAACGCTCCCGCACCCCGCCGCCGCTGAAAGGCGAGGCTGCCCGCCGGCTGGAGGGGATGATGGAGGGTATCGACAATGAGAAGCTGCGCGAGGCGGTGAAGCGTCTGGGCACGGCGGTGCTGGGGAAGAAGGGACGGTAGACATTTTACGGCTGCAAACGTGGCGAGGAGATAAAAATGTCAAACAAGCGGTCATTTGGCGCAACAGGCGAGACTACGCCTCTTTCGGATGAGGTGATGCGTAGAAAAATTCGCGAAGCAATCGACGACCCAAGACCTGATGTCGATGCCGACGTTGTTTTCGATCGCATCGAGCGTCGCCATGCTGAGCGCATGAGACGCGAAGGCAAGGACTAAACGCCGCCTTCCGCGCCAAATAAAATCAATAGTTGCTTGCCACTCCCGCCCCTTCGTCCCATCAAGGTCACAATTGTTTGAAGAAACTCGTTCATGCGTGCCTTGTTAGCGGCGATCAGCCGTTATATCGCACTTCCAGCCGCTACTCTCATTTATGAGGAAATTATGCAGATGTCCGAAATGCAACTGACCAAGCGCCAGCTCCTGGGCGGCGTAGCTGCCGCGACCGCCGGACTGGCGGTCTTCAGCAGCGCCAATGCGGCTGTGGAAATTCCGAAGTCCGACGGCGATGTCGATATGGAAGCCGTGCTGAAGCCGGGCGCTCTGCCGGAAATGGCGCTGGGCAAGGAAGACGCCAAGGTCACCATCGTCGAATACATGTCGATGACCTGCCCGCACTGCGCGCACTTCCACACCACCACCTTCGACGAGATCAAGAAGAAGTATGTCGACACCGGCAAGGCTCGCTTCATCATCCGCGAATTCCCCTTCGACCCGCGCGCTGCCGCAGCCTTCATGCTGGCCCGCTGCAATCCGTCCAAGCCGGAAGATCTGAGCACGCCGGAGCAGTATTTCCCGATGGTCTCGATGCTCTTCAAGCAGCAGCAGACCTGGGCCGCCGCCGAAGATGGCCGCGCCGCACTCCTCCAGATGTCCAAACTCGCTGGATTTAGTGAGGAAAGCTTCACGAAGTGCTTGACGAACCAGAAGCTGCTGGATGAAGTGAACGCGACGCGGGAACGGGGTTCCAAGGATTTCGGCGTCAACGCCACTCCGACTTTCCTCATCAACGGGAAGCGCTACTCTGGAGACATGTCGGTTGACATCATGTCGGCCCTTATCGACAGCCTGCTTTAAGCTGAGCCGTTCCTATAAGACGGGCGACGGCGGAAGCCGTGCGCCCGTTTTTTCGTTGGGCCAGCGCCCGGCTGAGGCGACCGCATGAAGTTCAACAAGCTCCGCCTCGTCGGCTTCAAATCCTTCGTCGAACCCGCCGAATTCGTCATCGAGCGCGGTCTGACCGGTGTCGTCGGGCCGAATGGCTGCGGCAAGTCCAATCTTGTCGAGGCCCTTCGCTGGGTGATGGGCGAGAACTCGTACAAGAACATGCGCGCGTCGGGCATGGACGACGTGATCTTTTCCGGTTCCGGCAATCGGCCCGCCCGCAACACCGCAGAGGTCGCACTCTACCTCGACAACGCCGACCGCACCGCACCTGCCGGCTTCAACGATAGCGACGAGATCCAGGTCACCCGCCGCATCGAGCGAGAGCAGGGCTCGGTCTACCGTATCAACGGCAAGGAAAGCCGCGCCAAGGACGTCCAGCTGCTCTTCGCCGACGCCTCCACCGGCGCCCGCTCGCCGTCGATGGTCGGGCAGGGGCGTATCGGCGAGCTGATCTCGGCCAAGCCGCAGGCCCGTCGCCAGTTGCTGGAAGAAGCCGCCGGCATTTCCGGCCTGCATTCGCGCCGTCACGAGGCGGAACTGCGCCTGCGCGCCGCCGAAAGCAATCTCGAACGTCTCGACGACGTGACATCGCAGCTCGAAAGTCAGATCGAGAGCCTGAAGCGCCAGGCCCGTCAGGCCAATCGTTTCAAGTCGCTTTCCGCCGATATCCGCGCCCGCGAGGCGATGCTCCTGCATATCCGCTGGGTTCAGGCCAAAGAAGCGGAAGCCGAGGCCGACAGCGCGCTCAACCAGGCCACCTCCATCGTCGCCGAAAAGGCGCAGATGCAGATGGAGGCCGCCAAGTCGCAAGGCATATCGAGCCTCAAGCTTCCTGAACTGCGCGAGGGCGAGGCCCGCGCGGCGGCTGCCCTGCAGCGCCTGCAGATCGCCAAGACCCAGCTGGAAGAAGACGCCAACCGCATCCTGCGCCGCCGCGATGAGCTCACCCGCCGCCTGGCGCAGCTCTCGGAGGATATCAGGCGCGAGGAACGGCTCGTCGCCGACAACGCCGAAATCCTGCAGCGTCTCGATGCCGAGGAAGCGGAGATCAGCGAGATCCTCGCCGATTCCGGCCGTTACGCGGAAGAGACCCGCGAGGCCTTCGAGGAGGCCGCCGCCAAGCTTGCCGATAGCGAGCGCATCTTCGCCGGCCTGACATCGGAACGCGCCGAGGCCGCCGCCGGCCGCAACCAGCTCGAACGCGCGATTCGTGATCTCTCCGATCGCAAGATGCGGCTCGAGCGCCAGATGGACGAGGCCAATCGCGAGCTGTCAGGCATCGGCGAGCGCATCGCGACGCTGCCCGATCCCGACGAGAAGCGCATGGTGGTCGAAGCGGGCGAAAGCGCTGTCGCCGAGGCCGAAGCCGCCATCCAGGCGGTCGAGCAGGCGCTGGCCGCCGCCCGCCAGACGGAGGCGATGTCGCGCGCGCCTGTCGATCAGGCCCGCGCCCAGCTGAACGCCATCGAGACCGAAGCGCGCACCATTTCGCGCATGCTGGCATCCGGCGCCACGGCCGGCGAATTCGCACCTGTCGCTGATGAGCTCAAGGTCGACCGCGGCTTCGAGACCGCCGTAGGTGCTGCCCTCGGCGACGATCTCGAATCCCCGCTCGACCCGAAGGCGCCCGCCCACTGGTCGGAAAACGGCGATGGCGCGGCCGATCCGGCGCTGCCGTCAGGCGTCACGCCGCTGATCACGCATGTCCGAGCGCCGGCAGCCCTTGCCCGCCGCCTCAAGCAGATCGGTCTCGTCTCCGACGCCGATGCGCCCGCTCTCATGGCGAGCCTCAAGCCCGGCCAGCGCCTCGTCACCCGCGATGGCGCCGTCTACCGTTGGGATGGCCACGTCACCGGCGCCGATGCGCCGAGTGCCGCAGCACTCCGTCTCGCCCAGAAGAACCGTCTGTCCGAGCTCGAGAGCGAAGCATCGATCGCCCGCGACGTGTTGACCGAGGCAGAAGAGCAGCTGGCGATCGCGGCCGAAGCCATCTCGGGCGAGGAACATCGCCTGACCGACGCCCGCGATACCGCGCGCATGGCCGCACGCCAACTGGCGGAAGCTCGTGAGGCGCTGGCTGCTGCCGAGCGTGCCTCCGGCGATCTCATCCGCCGCCGCGATGTCATTGCCGAAGCCGTCAGCCAGCTTCAGAGCCAGCTTGAAGACATCGCCATCCAGGAAGAAAATGCCCGCATCGAGCTCGACGACGCACCGGATCTCTCCGCACTCGACGAACGCCTGCGGCTGCAGCAGGCCGATGTGGCGACCGATCGCGGCGCCCTTGCCGAGGCCCGCGCCCGCCACGAGAGCCTCAACCGCGAAAACGACGCCCGCCAGCGCCGCATCATCGCGATCGGCCAGGAGCGCGAGACCTGGCGCCAGCGCGCGGCAAGCGCCGAGGACCACATCGCGACGCTGCGCGACCGTGAGGAGGAGGCCCGCGAGGAAGCCGCCGATCTCGAAATGGCGCCCGACGAATTCGACGACAAGCGCCGTGGCCTGCTGAACGAGCTGCAGAAGGCTGACGACGCACGCCGTGCTGCCGCCGATCTTCTGGCCGAAGCCGAGCTGATGCAGCGCGATGTCGATCACAAGGCGGCGATTGCGCTATCCGAACTTGCCGAAAGCCGCGAACGCCGCGGCCGCGCCGAAGAGCGCCTGGTCTCGGCCCGCGAAAAGCGCGTGGAGACAGAAGCCCGCATCCGCGAGGCGTTGAACGTCGCGCCGCACGAAGCCTTCCGGCTCGCCGGTCTCGATGTCATGCAGGCAATGCCTGATCTGCGCGAGGTCGAGCGCGAGCTGGAGCGGCTGAAGATGGAGCGTGAGCGGCTGGGCGCCGTCAACCTACGCGCCGAGGAAGAACAGAAGGAACTGAGCGACCGGCTGGCGGCGCTGATCAAGGAGCGCGACGACGTCATCGACGCGATACGCAAGCTGCGCGGCGCCATCCAGAGCCTGAACCGCGAAGGCCGCGAGCGCCTGATCGCCGCCTTCGACGTCGTCAATACCCAGTTCCAGCGCCTCTTCACCCACCTGTTCGGCGGCGGCACGGCCGAGCTGCAGCTGATCGAATCCGACGATCCGCTGGAAGCAGGCCTCGAAATCCTCGCCCGCCCACCGGGCAAGAAGCCACAGACCATGACGCTGCTCTCGGGTGGTGAGCAGGCGCTGACGGCGATGGCGCTGATCTTCGCGGTGTTTCTCACCAACCCGGCGCCGATCTGCGTGCTCGACGAAGTGGACGCGCCGCTCGACGATCACAATGTCGAACGCTACTGCAACCTGATGGACGAGATGGCGGCTTCCACCGAGACGCGATTTGTCATCATCACCCACAACCCGATCACCATGGCCCGCATGAACCGCCTGTTCGGCGTGACGATGGCGGAACAGGGCGTGTCGCAGCTGGTCTCCGTCGACCTGCAAACCGCCGAGCAATTGCGCGAGATCGCCTGAGGTCAAGGCGAAACACCCAAAAAAAGTCAGCCCTGAATGGGCTTCTCACCCAATAAGGTGATGCCTTTTTACCCATCTTGCATTAGAAGAAACTGTATGTGCGGTCCGCAGGGATCGCGCCAGCGGTTTTGCGTACAGATTGCCGTGCGCATGTGTTGAGGCTTCCTCCACGTTGTATCGGCATGCTGAACCCCCCGTCCGGTTTTCCTGGCCGGACGGAAATAAGGCTTTGCGGGACTTTGTTGCGGTCCCGCAAAGCTTTATTACTCTTCCTGAAAATTCAAACGGCTTGAATACGCGGATGTTGTGCACTGCAACATTTTGGCCGTATTTGTGCGATTTTCATTTTAACACCAAGGGATTAAGCTGATCCCGATTTTGGTGTTGGGGAGAGCATGACCAAGTGGGTCTATACATTCGGTAACGGCGCGGCGGAGGGGCGAGCGCTCGACCATGAGATGCTGGGCGGCAAGGGGGCCAATCTCGCCGAGATGTGCAGCCTCGGCCTGCCCGTTCCCCCCGGCTTGACCATCACAGCCGACGCCTGTTCCGCCTATTATCGCGATGGTCGCCGCATATCGGAAGAGGTGCGCGCGCAGGTTCTGTCGGGCATCGCAAGCATCGAGGCCGTCACCGGCCGCCGCTTCGGCGCGGGCGCCAGCCCGTTGCTCCTGTCGGTTCGCTCCGGCGCGCGCGTGTCGATGCCGGGCATGATGGACACGGTGCTCAACCTCGGGCTCAACGACGAGACCGTTCAGGCGCTCGGCCACGATGCCGGCGACGCGCGCTTCGCCTGGGATAGCTACCGCCGCTTCATCCAGATGTACGCCGATGTCGTCATGGGCCTCGACAACGAGGTCTTCGAGGAAATCCTGGAAGACGAGAAGGCCCGCCATGGCTACGAATACGATACCGAGATGACCGCGAGCGAGTGGCAACACGTCGTTCATCTCTACAAGGCAGTGCTGGAAGAGGAACTCGGCGAGGAGTTCCCGCAGGATCCGCAGGTGCAGCTCTGGGGCGCTGTCGGTGCGGTGTTTTCGAGCTGGATGAGTGCCCGCGCCGTCACCTATCGCCATCTCCACAATATTCCCGAAGGCTGGGGCACCGCCGTCAATATCCAGGCCATGGTCTTCGGCAACCTCGGCAATTCGTCGGCCACCGGTGTCGCCTTCACCCGCAATCCGTCGACCGGCGAAAAGTCGCTCTACGGCGAGTTTCTGGTCAATGCCCAGGGCGAGGACGTCGTCGCCGGCATCCGCACGCCGCAGAGCATCACCGAGGAAGCCCGCATCTCTTCCGGCTCCGACCGGCCGTCGATGGAAAAGCTGATGCCGGAGGCTTTTAGGGAGTTCGTGGCAATCTGCGACCGTCTCGAGGCGCATTATCTCGACATGCAGGATATCGAGTTCACCATAGAGCGCGGCACGCTGTGGATTCTGCAGACGCGGTCAGGCAAGCGCTCGACCCGCGCAGCAATGAAGATCGCCGTCGATATGGTGGATGAGAAGATGATTACCGAGGAGCAGGCGGTGCTGCGCATCGAGCCGTCCTCACTCGACCAGCTGCTTCATCCGACCATCGACCCCCGCGTTGCGCGCGAAGTGATCGGCACCGGCCTTCCGGCGTCGCCGGGCGCTGCATCCGGCGAGATCGTCTTCACTGCCGAGGAAGCGGTCATGGCGGAAGAGGAGGGGCGCAAGGTCATTCTTCTGCGCGTCGAGACCAGCCCCGAGGACATCCACGGGATGCATGCGGCCGAAGGCATTCTCACGACCCGTGGTGGCATGACCAGCCATGCGGCCGTCGTTGCGCGCGGCATGGGCATCCCCTGCGTCGTCGGCGCCGGCACCATGCGCATCGATCTGCGCAACGAGCGGCTGATCGGCATGGGCGTGACGCTGAAGAAGGGCGACATCATCACCATCGACGGATCGGCCGGGCAGGTGCTGAAGGGCGAGGTGCCGATGGTGCAGCCAGCGCTCTCCGGCGATTTCGGCCGCATCATGGAATGGGCTGACCGCGTCCGCCGCATGACGGTGCGCACCAACGCCGATACGCCGGCCGACGCGCGGGCCGCGCGCTCCTTCGGCGCCGAGGGCATCGGCCTTTGCCGCACCGAGCACATGTTCTTCGAAGGCGAGCGCATCCATGTCATGCGCGAGATGATTTTGGCGGAAGACGAGGCGGGGCGCCGCGCGGCGCTCGACAGGCTGCTCCCCATGCAGCGCGAGGATTTCGAGAGCCTCTTCAACGTCATGCACGGCCTGCCAGTGACGATCAGATTGCTCGATCCGCCATTGCACGAATTCCTGCCGAAGACCGACGAGGAAATCGCCGATGTCGCAGCCGCCATGAACATGGATGCGACAGCGCTTCGCCAGCGCGTCGATGCTCTGCACGAGTTCAACCCGATGCTCGGCCATCGCGGCTGCCGTCTGGCGATCTCCTATCCCGAGATCGTCGAGATGCAGGCACGCGCCATTTTCGAGGCCGCCGTCCATGCGGCGCGCGAGACGGGTGCCGCAGTCGTGCCCGAGATCATGGTGCCGCTCGTCGGCCTGCGCTCCGAGCTCGATTACGTCAAGGATCGAATCGATGCCATCGCCCGCGACGTGATGACGGAAGCCGATATGCAGATCGACTATCTCGTCGGCACGATGATCGAGCTGCCGCGCGCGGCACTGCGCGCCCACATCATCGCCGAAGCCGCGGAATTCTTCTCCTTCGGCACCAACGATTTGACGCAGACCACCTTCGGCATTTCGCGCGACGACGCTTCGGCCTTCATCCCGACCTACCAGCGCAAGGGCATCATCGAGCATGATCCCTTCATCTCGCTGGATTTCGATGGTGTCGGTGAACTCATTCGCATCGCTACCGAGCGCGGCAGGCGAACCCGCGCCGACATGAAGCTCGGCATCTGCGGCGAACACGGCGGCGACCCTGCCTCGATCCATTTCTGCGAGGGCATCGGCCTCGACTACGTCTCCTGCTCGCCCTTCCGCGTGCCGATCGCTAGATTGGCGGCGGCGCAGGCAGCGATCAAGGAGAGGTCGCTTTAAAGCTCACCAGCGGTAGTAGGGGCCGCCGTAATAGGGGCCGCCCATGCGCCACGACATATCAGACATCACGTAAGCGCTGTCGGCCCGCGCCTGCGCCTGTCGATTGAGGTCAATGCGCTGCAGGCAGGTGGCGAAGCCTTCGGTACCGCGCTTGAAGCCATAGCTCATGCATTGCCGCTCATCGGCCGCGCGCCGTTCTTCCGGCGTCATCGTCTGGCAGGCCGAAAGGCCGATCGCAATGGCGGCGATGGTGAGCGTCAGCGGGAGAATACGCATCTTTTTATCTTCAACGGATTGATCTTGCTGAAATAGCAGACGCCAAGCCTGACTAACCGTCAACTAAAAACTCCGTTAACCGCAAAAGTTGTCATGCAGCTCCAGCTGGATCGCCGATCGGCAGCAGCGCCGGATCGAGCGTCGGGTCGTTCGGGTTCTTGCTGTCGCCCGGGTCCTGGGCCGGCGTCAGCGGCGGCTTTTCCTGCACGCGGTCGGGAATGCCGGGTGTCGGCGTCGGGCCGCGCGGGGTCTCAGGCGTGGGGACGGGGATCGGGTCGCGATTGGGCATGATTGTCTCCTTTCAAGGGAAAACGATGCCCCCAAGCTTTGGTTCCGACTTTCGCCCGGATGAGAACCGCTATAAGAAGACGCCTCACGGAAATGGAAGCGACTGATGGCACTGCGTGATCGATTCTCGAAAAAGCTGACCTGCCCGCAATGCGGCAATAGCGGTTTTGCCGAAGCCTCCGAGACGGACGATCCGAAGCGCAAGCATCCCGGCTTCAACATCGACCAGCTGCCGCGCGGGCTTTTCGTCCAGCGCCAGACCAATTTTCAGGAAACCAGTGTGATCAAATGCGAATGCGGCCGCAAGTTCGCCTTCCGCACGCTGGCCGAAGCCGCATCCGGCCGCGATTGAACGAGACTAGAACCGCTCAAGCACCTCGATAAAGGCATCGGCGAACTGCGCGATATGGGCGGTCTCGGGCGCCGGGCTCTCCATGCGGATATCGGTGCCGTTCTGATCGAGTACCGCAAGCACGATCCGCATGTCGGTGGAAGCGGACGGGATGCGCAGCACCGCGATCCGCTTGCAATCGTCGATCAGCCCTTCTGCCGGGAGATCGAACAGGAATTCGCCGCCGCTCTTTCCCGCCGCCGTGCGCACCGCATCGCAGAAGTCGCTGTCGCCATCATAGCTTTCGAGCGAAAGCTCTAGCTCCAGAAGCTCCATCGGCAGAAGCGGATCGCTCGCATCGGCCCCTGATAGCGTCGGCATGGGGCTTTCCACTGCAAGCTCGGATGCGATCATTGCTTTTCTCCTGTTCGTCCGTGACCGATGAACATGCTGCAACTGCGGGAAATCAACTCAATATCAGAAAATGCTCACGTAATCCATGCCCGCTTTGGTGGTCTAAAACGTGGGTTCATCGTGGATTGGACACGCTCGCGTAAGACAACAGTTTCAATTTAGGCGAATCTTGCACTAAACAAGTGCTTGGGCGATTTGCGTGTTCATGCGGGACGCGCCGCTTGCGACTAACCGGTAAGTTTGATGGCAATCCGTTTCGACCGCCCCATTTCCACTGCCGCCCGCTTTTCCAGGCGGTTCGCGGCCTTTGCGCTGGTCTTGTGCCTGGCGGCGCTGATCGGTCACCGCTTCGCCGGCCTCGCCACGCCCTATCTCGTTCTCATCCTCATCGTCGCCACCGGCTTCAGCATCCTGGCCGCCGTGCTCGCCGCAGCCGGCCTGCGCAGCCTGTGGCTGACGGGCGCCGAGGGCGGGCATGATGCGCTGAAGGCGCTGATCTTCGCGGCATTGCCGCTGGTGATCGGCGGGCTGGCGGTGGAGCGCTATCTCAGCATGCCGGTCATCTATGACGTCTCCACCGATCCCGTCTCGGTGCCGGATTGGCTGAAGACCCCAAGCGCCGACCAGATCTGGCTGAAGCGGATTCCGGTGACGCCTGAGGATCGCGAAAAGCAGCTCGAAGCCTATCCGGAACTGACAGGCCGTCGCTACGACGGCGCCATCGACCGCGTGCTGGAAGCCGTCAAGAAGGTCGCCAAGCTGAACGGCATCCGCATCACGCGCGCCGAAGGCGACAGCGTGCCGACCCGCGATCCGGAAGACAAACCGGCCGCCAAGCCCCAGACCCAGTCCCAAGCCCAGAACCAAGCCGCCGACAACACCGCCGTGCCCGACGAGGCCCCCGATGTCGTGCCCGTCCCGACGCCGCGTCCCTATGACGACGACGTCGCCCAGCTGATCCGCCGCGCCAATGGCGTGACGTTGCAGGGCGAGACGCGCACGCTGGTTCTCGGCCTGCGCTTCGACGTCATCATCCGGCTGCGCGAGGAAGCCGAGACGACCTTCGTCGACGTCCGCGTCGCCTCCCGCTACGGCCCCTCCGACCTCGGCTTCAGTGCCGACATCGCGGAGGATTACCTGAAGGCGCTGGACGCCGAACTGCTCGGCATCGCCGGCAGCTGATCGAGTCGTCTGCCTCGACCTATTTCCCGGCCATCCGATACGACCCCAAAAGCGCCGGCGGGCCATCGGTCTCGATTTCGCCGCGCTCGATCAGATCCTCGATATGCGCCAGCACGGAAAGCGCGGCCGCGCCGTGCAGCCGCGGATCGGTGTCGCGGTAGATCACCTTCACCATGTCGGGGATATTGGTATCGCCGGCCCTGATCCGCCCCAGCACCGCGCGCTCGCGCATCCGCCTGTGCGTCTTCAGCGCGCGCATGAAGGAGATCGGCTTGCGCACCGGGCCGCCATGGCCGGGCAGGAGCAGCCGGTCGCGCCTTGCGATCAGCTTGTCGAGCGAAGTCATGTAATCGGCCATCGAGCCATCCGGCGGCGCGACGATCGAGGTCGCCCAGGCCATGACGTGATCGGCCGAAAACAGGATGCCGGTGTCTTCAAGCGCGAACGCCATGTGATTGGCCGCGTGCCCCGGCGTATGCACGCCCGTCAGTCGCCAGCCATCGCCCTCGATTGCTTCGCCGTCGGCAAGCGCGATATCGGGACGAAACGCCATGTCGGAGCTCTCGGCGAAGGGATTGGTCTCCCCCGCATGCAGCGGCCGCGCCGCGCGATGCGGCCCTTCGGCGACGACGGTGGCCCCCGTCGCCTCCTTGAGCCGGCGCGAGAGCGGCGAGTGGTCGCGATGCGTGTGGGAGACGAGGATATGCGTGACCTCGCGCCCCTTAAGCGCTGCCATCAGCGCCGAAAAATGCGCGTCGTCCTCAGGGCCGGGATCGATCACCGCAACCGAGCGGTCGCCGACGATATAGCTGTTGGTGCCGTGAAACGTGAACGCGCTCGGATTGTTGACCGTGATCCGCTGGACGCCGGGTGCTACCGGCACGGCCTGGCCGTAGGCGGGCTCGAAGGCGCGATTGAAGTCTGGATTGGCCATGTCGTTCCTGCGGTCGTATCCTGTAACGACCTACTTGTACTCGATCTCGATGAAGGACATCGGCCTGTCGCCGGCATTGACGACATTGTGTTCGGTGCCCGCATCGCGCCGATAGGCGGCACCCGCCGCGATATCCACCCGCCGGCTATCGCCATTCTCCTCGATCAGGAACTGGCAGTCCGTCATCGGCACCACGACATAGCCCATCCCATGCGTATGCACGCCGGTATCGGCGCCGGGCTCGAAGTCCCAACGGGTGATCCTGACGACAGCATCGTCGAGGAGAAGCGTGGCAAGGGCAGGCGGGCGGGCACGATACTGGCTCATTGTCACTCCGAAGCGGTATGGTCTGAGAAGAGACCTAGCATGCCGCCGGAAAGAGCGCACAGAAAAGAGTACGCAGAAAAGACCGCACAGAAATATGCTCGTCCCGAAACTTAATGATTGTGACGGTCACGGACCTTTGCTAATCAGGCGACGCAATTGGCAAGCATTTCTCGCTGCCAGTCTCTGGTGGGGCGTCGCCAAGCGGTAAGGCACCGGTTTTTGGTACCGGCATTCCCAGGTTCGAATCCTGGCGCCCCAGCCATTCATTTCAGCCATCTTGTACTTTTACTATCGGAAAGCACCGGCAGTTTTTTTCGGGATTTGCTTTCTGATAAAGGGGATCGGACCTAAGTATTCTGGTCGGTATATCGCTGCTCGACTCGTTGGGATTTGATCCGAGATTTAACTCGAATCAGGATGCGCTTCTGGAAATTGGGCGCGATGTTCAGTTTGAGCGAAATGTTCGATAGGATATGCCAGTAAAGCTCGCGATCAAATACGGTTTATTCTGGGGATTCTGCCAATATCGCTTTAATTCATGCTTTTGAATGCGGTAATGTCTCGTTGGAATACTCAAAGGAGATTGCAGACGTGCCGTCGATAATGAAGCGAGACTGCGTGCGATGTGGGACAGTTGGAGTTCAACTTTCGGCAATCGGATATTCACATATTGGGGAAGGCAGGTGGGAGGCAGCGTTCTCCTGCAATCAGTGTCTGCAAATAAACGTTTATCGCGTCCAAAGTGCTTTCAATCTCACCCAGAATAACTTCAACCTTGATCTTACCGGAGGTGTCGATGCAGAAGAAGAGGCTGTCCTAAACGTTGTGAATGCCCCTGAGCTAGATGAGGCAATCCCCGCAAATATTGCCTCTATTTTCAAACAGGGAGCGACGTGCCGCCGCCTTCAGATGGCGGACGCAGCTGGCGCAATGTTTAGGAAGACGATAGACGTCGCAACTAAAGCTGTATTTGAGACCGATCCCCGCTTAGCTGAGAAGCGGCCAGCGGAGGCGTTGCGTGTCAGGATCAAAGCACTTGGCCAGTTCAAAGTGCTTGAAGAAGATATTGTTGAATTAGCTGACGTGGTTGCCGTTGATGGCAATGATGCAGTCCACGAAGTTGATCCTTACACAGCAGAGGAAGCTGAAGCTCTTGAGGATCTAACACTCGACCTACTCGACAGAATGTTCGTCAAACCTGCTCGTATCGCAGCTGTGAGAGCTAAGCAGATTTTGGCCGGACAGAGGAAAGTGTAAGCCGCGGTCCATCGATCTCAGAATCTTCACGACTAACATTGCTTGGTCTGCTTTCGTTCTATAGTTGAGCGCCGATCCCCAAAACAAAAAAAAGGCGGAACCTGCGTCCCGCCTTTCGTGTCTCTCGCTTTTGCTGCGCCTTACTGCGCGGCCGGCTGGGCAGGCGCCAGGAATTCGGCGCAGTAGGATGGGCCGCCGTTGAGGCCGGGCAGGTCGCCGGATACCTTGATGCTGCGGATCGTGTAGTCCGAGCTGGTGGTGATCACGGCCTTGCAGCGCAGATACTGCTTGCGGGCGGGAGAGATCTGCTTGCCGCGCTTGCCCTCAGTACCATCGGCGTATTTCGCCGGAATGGTCACGGTCTTGTAGCCGCCCTGCCAGGTGTAGACATTGCCACCGCCATTGTCGGCGTCGGTCTGCGGCGGGCCGAAGGCTGCGAAGAACTTGCCGGCGGACTGGCCGACCCAGCGGCTGGAGATCGGATCGGCGGCCGTTGGGATGGTCGTGCAGCCGGCCAGAGCGATGGCCAGCGCTGCGGCTGCGAAAGTGCGGAGTTTCATGGTGTCGTCCCTGGATTTGTCGCGCATTCGGCGGCGGGAATCACTGCCCCTGCAGCGTTTCAGCCTGTCCTGACAGCGCTTTAGCGCGGAACCCGGCAAAAGAAAATCAGCTCTTTTTCGCGATTGCAAAATTTGCGGCAGGTGTGGCTTTTTGCTCGCGCGCAAGCCTGGGCGCGCTTCCCGCCGCCGCCGTCATAAAAATGCAACCCGCTTTGGATTTTGGTGCTTGCGCAAGCCGTTGGGCCGGTCTATAGAGGCGCCGCTGGTCACGGAGTGTAGCGCAGTCTGGTAGCGCACCACGTTCGGGACGTGGGGGTCGGAGGTTCGAATCCTCTCACTCCGACCAGCCGATAACGCCTTATCCCGAAAGGCTTTTTAGCTTCATCTAATTGTTCTTTGTAGCCTCTGTATTGAGGCTCTCTGACAGAAACTCTGACAGAAACTCCGTTTCTGTCCTTTCTGTCAGAGTTAGGAGAAACCCCTCTAAAAAGGGTTGGGATCATCTTGGGGGCCCTCCGCTCCTCTGCCAGGTCTTCTTCTATTCGTGCGCAAACGTATTCGGCCAAGGCATGCGGCGTGAGCCTGTCCAGCTTTTCTCCGTCTATGTGGATCAGCAGTCCGTTCGGAATGTGCTTTGGGAAGACGTAGGCTCCATCTCCGCAGACGTGCGTCCGAAGCTTGTAGGAGTGCAGACTGGCCCGAAGGCCATTCAGCTTGAACTCGAAATCGCTCATGTAAAACTCCCTGAGCGCCATGATCAGCGCCGAGGGGATATTTTGATCCGGATATTCGAGCCGCAAATTTCGCCGGTAGGTCCTACCCGATCTCGAAAACGTCGGCCGCATCCCGCAACCCCTTGTACGAGGCATGCCTGAGCTTCCCATCATGCGTCCAAGCCCGGTACTCGATTTCAGCGAAGAGGCGAGGGCGTACCCAAACCACATCCTTGCGTCGACCGTTGTAATTTACCTCCGGCTTCTTCGTCACCAGCTTGTCGAGTTGCTCGCGCAGCTTCCATACCGCCGCCTCTTTGAAACCCGTGCCAACCGATCCGACGTAGACCAAGTTGCCATCCTTGCGCGCCGCCAGGAGCAACGCACCGATCCCACCTCGAGCGGACAACGAATGCTCGTAGCCAACGACAGCGAACGTATCGCTCTGAACGCATTTGACCTTGACCCACTCGCCTCCTCGACCGGATCGATACGGGCTCTCGCGATCTTTGCCGATGATCCCCTCGAGTCCATGTTCGCACGCCGCCGCGAGGAGTGCAGCGCCGTCCGCTTCGACCTCCTCCGACAAGCGGATCGCCCCCTCGGTCCCGTTTGGAATGATACCCTCGAGCAAGTGACGTCGGACCGATAACTCCGTGCCGATGAGGGTGTGGCCGTCGAAATAGAGGAGGTCGAATGCCATCAAGATCGAGGCGTCTGACGTTTTCCTTCCGCCGCGCCCACCCAAGGACTGCTGGAGAGCACCGAAATCTGATCGCCCCTGTTCGTCGAGGACGACCGCCTCGCCATCCAGGATAGCCATAGCCACGCCGAGATTTCGGGCGGCCTCGGCGATGGCAGGAAAACGGTCGGTCCAGTCGTGGCCGCCGCGGGTCAAGATGCGCACGTGGCCGTGATCCAAGTGGACGGCGATCCTGTATCCATCCCATTTCACCTCATACGCCCAGTTGCCACCTACGGGTGGCTTGGCCTTGAGCAGTGCGAGACAGGGTTCGATGCGATCCGGCATAGGATCGAACGGCAGGGACGGCTGCGCGGGGTCGCGGCGTCGCCGAGGTTTCCCTTTCAGGTAAGTTTCCTCGGAATGAAGCAGAGGTTTACTGGGGCGCTTTACCATAGATGGTAAGTATCAATGGTAAAGTTTAAGCCGAGGTTGCTGGGCCAGATTGAATGTTATGTGGTGTTGGTGCAAACCTACGTTGCGTTCGAGGGGATCATTATGGCGAACATCGGAAAAGTACAGAAAGCGTCGGCAGCGGTCGCGTTGACTATCATTGCCGCCTTAGTCGTGCTGATCGGCGTCGTCAGCGTGAAGGAATTCTTCGATCGGCGGGAGCGCTCTGGAGAAGTCGCGCAGCGTGTCGCCGAGATCGATCGGATCGAGGCGTCGCCGGATGCTCCGGCAACCAAGAGCCGAAAGATCATCGAGATCGCATATTCGGGATGGGACGTCGCAGACGCGGTCGACGCCAGGCACCCCGACCACCTGACACTCAACCGCGTCGGGGAGCACGTAAGGGCCGGCTACCAGATCACCGAGCCTCTTTCCCCGGCTGCCTTCGACAAGGCGGCCGAGGCGACTTGTCTGATCAGGGTCAAACAGGTCAATGAAGGCAGCCCGTCGTTCGTCGATGACAATCTTGCCGCCTACCACGCCGCGAGGAGTGATTTTGAAGCGTGGCGACCGTACATCGCGAACTACGACAATTCGTGGGAGAGATGTGCATATCGGTTTCGCGTCATGCAGTCTCGCTACGAGAAGAAGATGGAGAAGGCTAAGACGGTCACCATGCACGATATCGGCGAGAAATTTGGTAGGGCATCGTCCGATTTGAACAACTGGTGGAAGGAAACGACAAAGCCGGTCACCGATGCCGTGGACGAGTTCAAGGCCGGATACAACTCGAGCAGATAATCAATTCTCCAGCCCAGACGCTACTTCACGTCGTCAGGAATGACGGTCCACTTTCCCCACTGCCTCGGGATCATTCTTCTGATCATGCGTTGATCCGGGTCTTTCAGTTCGGCCTGCGAAAAACTTCTGCGTGCCGGTCGCCGGGACAGCGCGACAACCTCACGCAGATTCTGGCTGATCTCTTTGTGAAGACTTGGATTTTTTGGCATCGGCGGTTTTGGGGCAGTTGAATGACCGCACTCTCTCCACAAACGTGTAGTGAGATACTTGTCGTCATCAGGTGGTGTAGACGCCAACCTAAACATGCCTGCCTTGCGATGTTCCTCTGGCAGCGCGGAGAAATGTTCGTCCAGCCTAATGAGGTCTTCCTTTATTTCGGAACCCGTCACTATCTTCTGATCTTCCCGAAGGAAAAGTGGCACAATGCGACGGTGGAGCCTGTCCTCTGAAATAAACAGCTTGGTAAATGGAAGGTAGTAAAGGTAGGCGACGTCGGTGCGATTGCTCGGCCTGTCAGGCGAGATGATCTTTTTCGTCATCAGCAGCTTGAAGAAGATGTCGATCGTCAGACAGTACGTAAAATATGGCGCATATTCGGGCAAAGCCGGGTGCCCGGCAGCCTTCCATCTTGCCTCCACGGCTCTCCACATAGACGGATCAAGGCCGAGGAAATGATAGCCCAGCTTGAGGTTTAGGAAGTGCTGCCCACTTCGCGCAAGCACCGCGCGTGCGATCCTGAGCGCATCCTCATGGTTCTTCGGAGAGTCCTCGATAAGGAGTGTTTTCTTGGTCAAAGTTGCCAGCGCCGCGTTGTCCAAGCCTTTCAGGGCCTTTCTCCATACTACGGCGAATCTCCGCTCGACCTCGTGGAAGTTCTCGTCCTGCCAACGGTCGAAGGCTTTTGACTCCGGCGTTTGCTCGTTAACGACAGCTATCTTGCCTTTGTGCAGCACCGGTATGCCGCCTTCGATGACCGGCCGCCCGTCCATTTCGATATGACTGCCTAGCAGCTCGTTCAGGCACAAAGCGACGTGTGAGATATTGGGGTAAGAGTGCATCACGGGGGTCTTTTTCGCGACGTCAGCTACCACCTTTTCTCGGGTACGAGTTTTAGGACCGTCCTTCTCCAAGTCGGCAAGAACTTCGACGTAGAAGATGGGCGATATCACGGTCGAAAACATCAGGTCGAACAGGACAGCCTGATCTACGCTCAGCATTTCCAAGAACGACTTGTCGAAAAGTGTGAGCGGCCCCACGACACCCTCCATTTTCCACGGACACTAGCACCTTGACTCTTATCCAGAGAGGGAACAAAAAAGGAACGCTATGAAGCATCCACGAGGAATTGATCTCCAGAAAGGCCGCGGCTCACCGATATATGTCGGTGAGCTTGAAGATGTCGCGAGGGATTTGCGGCAAATGATGGAGTGGGAGTGCGTCGGTGGTCGATGCGTCAAGTGCGAGCGCGAGGCGTGGCTAGATCGGTGGGACCTTCAGCGGGGTCGGTCGAGCATAGTGCTTGCCGAGGTCGCCAAGCGTTTGCGATGCCGAGCATGTGGCAACACCGAGGGCAATCGCATTCTCCTCGGTCGCCTCCCTCGGGATTAGAACGCGAAATACACGATTGCCCCGAGGACCGAGCCGATCAGGACAACGCAGGCCGTTATTTGGCAGTACGACACCCAGTACGGAGGCATATCGGCCAGCCGCTCGCGCTCGATTTCTTCCAGTTTTTTGCGTATCTCGCTCGGCGCTTGGCCGACTTGATTCCGCGCCTGGTGAGCCGCCCAAGGGTCCGGCGGGTCCCAAAAATTCCTCCAGTCATGAATGAACCTCGGATGTTTCATGGCGTACACCTTTCCCCCAGATAACGCGCGCGATCTACATGGGCTCCGTTAATAAGTCGATCGCTATATTTTCGTGGACGGCTTGCCGGAAGGAATCGAGCCCGGCATATCTGCGTCTGAACGAAACGGAGGGCCGACACATGCCTGGCTACGGAAATCCTGCACACAGCGCGATGATTGGTAACGCGGGCGGCATGATGGTTCTCGCTGCTGCGGGCGTCGGTTTTGCCAATGCTCTCGGCGACGCAATTGCGGCAACGGCACGTGCTCGATACGAGCGCCGATATGACGATGCCCTCACGTCCGCGACCCGCCATGCAAACGATATGGAAGAACTGGCGCAACTAGCGTTGACGATGCTCTCGGAACTTGAGGCCGACAACGCGCGCCTGCGCGCCGCATGCGCGCAACGTCAGCAAGCGCTCAACGTACTCAAAGGTCGCCGCGTATGATTTCAGATGATGAATGGGAGCGTCTCGCTGAAGTTTTCGGCTGGGAACTGCTCAACGAAAGACCAGATTTGGCTCCGGTCCTGCTTCGATACCTCGAGGAAAACAAATGAGAAAGCCCGCCGATTGGCGGGCTTTTCGTTAGGCGAGCCTGAATTCCTTGGAATGATCTGGCTTGCCGAGATGGGACTGTACACGCCAGATCATCTGCTCCTGCGGAGTCATTACCGCCCTCGGTGGCATCGCAGGCGTAGCTGGTTTCAGGGGGTTGGCGGACGTCATCACTGCGGGAACACCGAAAATTCCGTGTTCCTTCCCTTCCATCCACTTGCGGACCTTCGTAGGGCCTGCGCCAGCAAGAGCTTTGAGTTCGAGATCGTCCATCGTCAGAAGCGTGAGCCTCGCGTCTGCCGGAACGGCTGATAGATCGGTCGTTGCTCGAGCGGCTGGAGACGCGGCTGCGTATTTGACGACGCATTCGACGCTATCGCGATTGAAGCGCTGAGACGTCGCCTGAGCTTTGCGGTTAGCTTCGTACTCCTCAAGCAACTCCGTGCTCGTCATTGTTGGCGTGAACTCCGGGTTGGGCATCGCTCCACCACCGCCAAAAATTGCTCGGAAGGGCGACAGAACCAGGTTCTCAGCCCACCTCAGTCCACCGACCCCGATCTTGAAAAGCCGCGCTATTGCGGCCGCGAGTGCTCTAAACATCTTATGTCTCCCTGTCTTTGTTGACAGACACAGAGTTCTCCGATCGGCGGCAACCGACAAATCTGATCGCCGTATTTGTTTCGATCCGCCGGCCGTCGCACGATTGAATCGACCGATCCAGGTCGACAGGGAGACATCAATGACCATGCCATTCAACCGTACACGTCCATTTGCAGACCTCGCGCAAAACCCAAAGGCTGCCGCACCGATCAAGTCTCGTCCTGCCGCCGAACCGCCGACGATGATCGTCATCCTCAAGCGCCGCGAGGACGGAACCGTCTACGAGCGTTCCGCGCGTCCTGCCTTCATGTTTCGCGATCCGAAATCGCCGGCAGGCACGATCAAGCTCCCTGAAGGATATTACTGGCGCGACTCTGAAGAGCATCTTGCACGACGTCACGAGCTGGGTCTCGACTAGGCAAAGAAAAAGCCCGGGGAAAGAAACCCCGGGCTCGCGAACATCCAAGATGTTTCAGTCGATCGATCGGGCTTGATATCGGGAGACATCTGCTCGTTGATCGCCTGTATTCATAGTGCGGTCGGCCATTGCCCTGCACAAGTCCGCCGGCGGAAATTGTTTGAGAATAAAAGTCTTCGGCTTCACTTGCATACCCGAGATTTTCGACACACCATTTTGATAAGGAAACATTCTTGCGGTGAAGCATGTCATTCAAGGGCTGGAAATTTATCGATCTTTTTGCGGGCATCGGCGCATTTCATTTGGCCCTGAAAGCTGTAGGCGCGGACTGCGTCTTCGCGTCGGAAATCGATGAATGTGCCGCCAATGTCTACGAGCAGAACCACGGCCTGCGTCCAGCCGGCGACATCACAAAGATTGCCGAGACGGATATTCCAGCACACGACATCCTTTGCGCGGGCTTCCCGTGTCAGGCTTTCTCAATCGGAGGCCGTAAGCTGGGCTTCGAAGATACCCGCGGCACGCTCTTTTTCGAGATTGTTCGTATTGCGAAGCACCACAAGCCGCGCGTTATGTTTTTGGAGAATGTCCGAAATCTTGAAGCTCACGATGGCGGTCGGACGTTTGCAATGATGCGACAGTGCCTTCTGGACCTCGGATATTGCGTGCACAGCAAAGTCCTGGACGCATCGGACTACGGGTCCCCACAGAAGCGTGAACGCATCTTCATCGTTGCGTTGCGCGATGACATCAAACTCGAGCATCGGTTCTCTTGGCCTTGGAAGACAGTCGTTCAGTACTGCGTCGAGGATATGCTTGACCTCGACATCGTGAAGCCGATGTCCCAGGAGTTTATTCCGGAAAAAGATTTCGACGGTCGGAAAAACCGGATCGCACGTGTTGGACGGTTCGGCAACGGCGGCCAAGGATATCGTGTCTACGATCCCCGGGGCTTGGGAACAACGCTGTGCTCTGGCGGCGGAGGCGGTGGCGCGAACACGGGTGTCTATCTCGTGAACGGAGAGCCGAGAACTCTCACTGCGCGAGAATGCGCTCGGGTTTCGGGCTTTCCGGAGGACTTCATTCTTCATCCTCGCGAGCGTCAAGCGATCAGGCAATTCGGTAACTCGATCGTTGTCTCAGTTCTGCGAGCCATTATTGGCTCGACAGCCCACCAGGTATACGAATTCTATCGCTTGCAGCGACTATCTGGCGTCGAAGAGGCGCTTCACGGCCGCCAGCTTAACTCGGCAGTCCTCTCCCGCCTCAGTAAGCTTGATCATGAACCGCGCGACGTCGCGTTCCTTGAGCCAGACGGTTCCGGCAATAGGTTCGGCGTCGCAGGTCAGCAGGGAATTCGGGACTTCGACCATCCGCTCGACGACCTGGACGATGGTCTTGGGGGCCGTGGTAGTGCAGGATGTCAGGACATTGAATGCGACGATGGTGAAGACCACGATCCAGGCGAGACGTTTCGCGGTTTTCATTTCGCAACTCCAAACCTGGACTTCCTGAGAGCCTCAAGAAGTCCAGACCTTCGGCGAGGAGAACCTCGTCGACTTCGATCATCGCCTCGGGATTGTTCGGGTCGGGAACCATCGTGGGGACGGGGGGTTCCGTCGTCGCGATGAGAGGAAAACGGCCGGCAGAATCGTCAACGGATTCCGGCTGCACCGAGATGGCGCGCTTCGAAATCCCGACTCCTCTTTTTCTGATCTGCCGCATGCGGCTTCCTGAGAAATTGATCTTCAGGAAGCCTGACAAAGTGATCTGCAAGATTCAGCGCAGCCCCATCGGCCGGCGAAAACGCAAAAGGCCCCGAGGTTTCCCCCGGGGCCTTGGCTGTCGAAATCTAGTGCGTACGCGCCGGGTCCGCAGCTCCGTTGGCTTCAAGCGCCCCGTTGAAGCGGTTGAAGACCTGCTGGACGAAGTACAGCGTGAACTTCTCCATTTTCGCCATTTCCTCCTCATCGTCGCATTCGATGGAGCGAATGAGGATCGCCGCGAGGCAGGTGAGCGACATCAGCATTCCTTCTTGGTCGAAGCGGAACATGTCCGCGATCGCCCCGAAGGTGATGCCGCGCAAGGGCGTGATGGGGAAGACGTAGCGAGCACGCACCCCCTCCGCCAAGAACGTCTCCGCAAAGTCCGATGGAGGATTCGTCATGTCTACGAACGCGAAGCGGTGAGGCTTAACTGCGAACAGCGGAACATGGCAGATTGCATCCACTTCGTTCGCAAAAACCTCATCGAGGAATTTGCGAGCGACAGCCTCGCCAGGCTTGACCATTGCGAGCGCAGTATTGCGCACCGCCTCCAATTCAGGAGGGAAGTCGGCGAGGATGGACTTTGCAAGTTCGTAAGAGCTAGCGCAGTTGAGGGCCTTCTGCTTACGACGTGCGTGACGGTTGAGGTTGTTCAGCTTGGCCATGCCAAGTCCTTTCGATCCCGGATCGGTGCGATGATCCGGGCATGAGCTACAGGGTCGCACCTATTCGCTCATGGAAGGAAATGAAGTCAGACAATCGTCGGCTCCTCTAGTTCGTTTCGACGAGGAGGGGTCTATCCGGGGGCGGCCTAAGAGCCTGTAAAGATAACTGGTTACGAGGCCGGTGCAGACGTCGATCGGATTTTACAGTTCTTGCACTACAGCCCGGATTCCGCACGTATATCCGGGCTGTCTAATGCATGGGCGTCAGAAAAATGTTCCTTTAGGCAAGTTCGGCTTCATCGGCGTGGTGAATTATTTGCAAATCGTCACCGTCGAAGTCTCCCCTCGAAAGCGATCGGTCAGCGGTCCAGGTCCAACGATTTCGACATCGCCGTAGCATCGAGGACGACATCATCGTTGTCGTCAATGATATCAACCGCACAGTCTTCGAGGTCTCGATCACCGAAGTCAGATAATGAAAAAGAAAGACCCCGTGAGATTGGCGGGGTCTTTTCTGCCGGTCAATTTTAAGTTTCCGATCCGCCGCGCTGCGCCCAGGGCGGCAGATCGCCGTCGGTGCCGAGGAGAACTTGGCCGAACTCGTTTTGCAGGCTCTCGATCAGTGCGGTTTCGGTCCCATCGAGAGTATCTTGCCAGACAAGCCGCCAGTTGCGCCTGTATAAAGCCCACGCAGTCTCTCGGTCGATGGGGTCGCACGGATCGCGGTTCCAACACAACAGCTTCAGGCTCGGGAACTCGGCTGGGATGATCATGGTTGTCTCGCTGGAATAATCCCCTCGGGAAAAGCTGCATGCAGCTCGACCTCGGCGTTGATCGACACGATGGGCCACTCTTCGTCGTCACGAGGGACAAGGTCGAAACCCGGAAGCGCGGCGCTGCCGTCGAGCGCGACCAGCGTGGAAAACAAGAAGCCTGACAGGCGCTCTTGAACCGGATCGCCGTCGGGATTGCCAGCGCGGAGCTGCGCCTCGGGAATATCGCACCAGTACGCGACCATGGTGGCCAGATGTTGGAACAGGCGTTGGCGGGCTTCGGAGGGTGTGAGCATCGGCGTGTCGGGGCTCCATCTCGGGTCGGGGTGTTGTACCGCGAGAAGGAGACCGTGTCCGGGGCGCTTCTGAGACTAATCTATCCCCTATCGTTTCGTCTCCAATCGTGCGCTCATCGGTACACCCGAGCGATTTGCCGATGAAAAGAAACACTCCGCCTCCCACTAAGTCTTTATTTGCAATTCATGGGATGTTATCCGCGATCTGGGCTGATTGTGGGTTGAGGGAATCAAGTGACTTTTCGACAATATCAGCGACTGCTTTTGGTCGTAACTATACCGCTTATTCTAATGGGTGTGTTATTTGGAGAGGTAATTAATCAATACCCTTACAAATTTAGGGCGTTCCTTTGCGAGAAGATAGGGACTACCGAGTATTGCAATCACTTCGGAGATTTTTCCGGCAGCGCTTACGAAAGAGAGCAGAAGAAATCCGTAGCTTGGTTCGATGTTGAAGACGCTCCGTCAAAGAAGCCGTCGATGACCTACCTGGCATCTGCCAGTCAAAGGGCGCTCCAAGGCAGAATCACCAGCGCTACACCTCACGATTTGAACCCGCCAAATGCACAGGCGGACATGAGTCAGCTGGTCGGCAGGAACGCTGACATCGTTCTAGGAATGCGGCCGAAAGAACGTTCGAACGTCGCGGGTGAGCCAATAGTTCTGCGCTGCAACAGCGTAGCGTATCTCCCAGATGGGACGTTCATGTCGAGATGCTTCGACGAGAAATGGGATGGACGTGTTTTTTATACAGCATCTGGTGACAGCTTGGAAATGCTTCAGGTGCTCCGCAAAGAATTGAGCCAAGAAATCAGTGTATGGGAAAATGACCGCGTTCTGTATCGCGCGACAACATACTCGATGTTTCTGGTCGGCTTCTTGTTGATTTCTAGTGCCGTTTGGCTGTGCCGCAGGGCTTTCAGGTTTGTGAAGGCGGGCTGACTTATAGCCGAGGAGCCTGTCGCCTCATCGGAAACTGATGAGGCGAAGAGACTATCGTCTGACTGGGGAGTCGTAATGGAAAATGTAGTTGGATGGGTTGTCATCCTTGGAGCGCTCTATCTGTTCGTGCCGTCGTTCAGAAGAATGGTGAACGGGTGGATTGTTCAACTCGGCGACAAAGTCAAAGATGACGCGGAGCTACCGATCAAAAAGGAAGAGCCTGACGAGAAACTGGTCGAAGAGACAGCGCTTTTGATGTTCCGCATGCAGTTTCCCGACAACCCCGACAAAGACAAGGGTTTCGATGGGGTCTCTGAGGAAGGCAGGAATGCGATCCGTGCCTACTACACCAATCGTGCGCGAGCCTTCCTCGCCGGTGAGAACATGGACGATTACGACGCTGCGCTCAAGAACGGCACCAACTGACCGCTCGATAAAATTTGACACTTCGACTACATCCTCGCTTCAACCATACCGCGTACAATGGCAGTCTAGTATTGGGGGATAGGGATGTGCGACGTCGTGAAATTCAGTAAGCCAGTGGCGCAGCATACTAAGTCCTCCGACGGCTTCTCCAAGACACTCATCGCGGCGGTCGTCATCGCGTTTGGCGGAGGCGCGGCCGGTTATTACCTCCTCGGCGATATCCCGCTCGCCAAGGCGGCCGCGACCATCGCAAAGCCTCTAACGGCTTACGGTGTCTGTTCCGGCAGCGTGCGATATCATTGTGTAGTCGATGGAGACACAATCTGGATCGGTGGGCAGAAAATTCGTGTTGCCGACATCGACACGCCCGAGGTCAGTGAACCGCGCTGCGCATCGGAATTGGCGCTTGGCAACAGAGCTACGGCTCGCCTCGTCGAACTCGTAAACGAGGGGCCGTTCGAAATGCGAGCTTGGCCCGGGCGTGATGAGGACAAGTATGGGCGGAAGTTACGCGTTCTCGTCCGCGACGGTCGAAGCCTCGGTGATATCCTCGTAGCCGAAGGGCTTGCTAGGACGTGGACGGGACGTCGGCAGCCGTGGTGCTGACCACCACTCGCTAGGGAGGCCCGACGGAGCCTCGGACGAGGCATTGTCGAGGTCGCGCTGCGCCCAAGCCTCAGGCCACCATTCGCCCCAATCCTCCGGGCCGGGATCAGTCGATGTCATCGTAGGTATCCCAGCCAAATTCGTCCACGACGCGCTGATGCACGCGACGGGCGTCGGCGATTTGTCGAGCGTGCGTTCTAGTGATTGCTCGCTCCAAGCGGAGTCGAACTAGTCTTTTCCAGAATGCCGCTTTCGAGCGGTTTTGTTGAATTCCGATAATGAATGTTATCGGAACTCAGACACCTAAAATGGCCATATGAGTGATTGGAACCAGAGGGGCGTTAGCTTCCAAAGGCGGGCACCCTCAACACCTTCATTCTGCCAGTGTGACGACAACGGGATTTGCAGCACTTTGTAAGCAAGGCGCGACATACGACCGTGGATATCGGTTACGGCCCATGTTGACGCTACCGAAACGTGTTGTACGCTCCTAACCAAGGCTAGGGGCGTCATGAATAAAATCACATCATTTCCAACGAACAAGATGGCAAGCATCCTGGATAAGGAGCTTGCCGAACTTTCTGGAGACGCCTTCGGGCACAACCACTTTGCTGAGGTTCTCAAGAACCTGATCGAAGGAGAACATGCTCCGCCCTTCAGCATTGGGCTGCTCGGTTCCTGGGGTACCGGCAAAAGCACAATAAAGGAACTGTATCTCAAGTCGCTGGCCGACGACAAAACCGGACCGCGTGGCGAGCGCCGGACGGACAAAGTTCGTGCCATCACATTCAATGCTTGGCGCTACGGCGGCGAGCAAGACCTAAAGCGCGCGCTCCTACGACACGCATTCGCTGAACTTGGCGGTGATGACGACGCGCTCCGGCGCGAACTCTACAATCAGGTCTCGGCTGTTGCGCAGGTTAAGCGAGGTTGGTGGGAATGGTCTAAGGAGGCGCTGGTCCAAGTCACCGCTTCGCTTGTCCTATTCGGCGGCCTGCTACTTGCCTGCGTCGCAATCCTGACCGTTGCAGCTCTCTATCTTGGTGGCGCTGGAGCGCTCACCGCGAGTGCGGTAGTGGCTATCGCCGCTACCGTAGCAGCAATCTTAGGGAAGTACGTCGTCGACCTAAGGCTCCGTTCGCCTGCACTCTTCAACCCACAGACGACAATCAAATTCCCAACCACCAGCGCAGAGGAATATGAAAGGCTTTTGGTGAGCCAAATTGGCGAGTTCCGGAAAAGAAATAAAAGATGCGAGCGTTTGGTCGTCTTCGTGGACGACTTGGACCGCCTGTCTGCCACCGAAATGGTTTCCGGTTTGGACGCAATTCGGACCTTTCTTGAACTGTCGTCCAAGGCCGATAGCGATGATTTCGGTGTCATTTTCGTCATTTCTTGTGACGAAGACCGTGTTGCTGATGCCCTGTCGAAGAACCGAGGCCGTTTGGCGGAGCTGCCGGGTTCGGTTTTCACCCGTGCAGACGCTAGAAGGTATCTTGATCGCCTGTTTCAATTCCGCCTGGAAATTCCACCGTTCCCTAAGTTGGATATGCGGCAATTTGCGAGCGATAAATTGGGTTCGGCGGGCTCCATCGCAGAAGAGATCAGGGTTGCCAGTGGCGCGTCCCTGCAGGATGTCATCGAGCGGCTCATCCACGTGGGTGTCCAAAGTCCCAGAAACGCAATCCAGCTCATAAACGCTTACTCCCAGACGTGGTGGCTGGCCGTAAGGCGCGAACGCGATGGGGATAGCTCCAGATTGCCTGGTGGGCTGTATGCCGGGGCCGTCACCAAACATCCTATCGCGCTTGCTGCCCTATGTGTGCTCCGCGTAGACTTTCCCGATTTCTACAACGCGCTTCAAAAACGTCCCGAGCTAATTCAGGAATTCAACCGTTTCGTGCTTCGCGGGGAAGAAAGCATCGGGTTGGCACCCGCGGCGGAATTCGCCTTGAGGGAATTCCTTGTGGTGCGAGAAGAGAAGATTCAAAGTGAGGTGCGGCCGGAGCACCGGCAGCTTCGTCAGTTTCTAGCGAGCCTGTCAAGCGTGCGCTGGCCAAAATCGTTGCAACCGCTGTTGCTTCTGGCCGAGGACTCCACGAGTCGGAAGTTTGGTGATGGAGCTTCTGCTTTGAACGACGCCTTCGTGTCAGGTGATGTGACAGGCGTTCTCGAGGTGTTCGGCCGCCATCTGGACAACCGCCCGCTTGATCGCGACGACGTGCTGCTCTTGCGTGAATTGACCGAGGACTTGGCAGATGAGACGGAAGCCAGGCGCATAAATGGAGCTAGGGTACTTGCTGCGATTGCACCTCGAATCCCGTCGGAGTTCCGTAACGGAATTATGGTCCCGTTGGCCCGTAGCTTGATCCAACTTCCTCAAGTCCGAGTGAACGTTGGACCGAAGCAGGCGCGAACGGTGATTGAGACCCTTGGTCCCGAAGACCGTCGCGACGTCGCGGGTTGTTTCCTTACAGACCTCGTGACGCCACAGCAGGGGGAGTGGACACTGCCCAACGGCGAAACGCCGAATCTTGGGGAGCTGGTCGAGGTCGTGGAGGACGCCGTCTCGCTGGCGCTGGATGTCCGAGAATCTGATGGCCTCAATCCAACCACAGACAGGGTCCTTAGGGAATGGCTCTTGGTTCGAGGCGTTACGGCAAAGGAAGGAACGACAACGCTGCCGTTCCGCACGTTGGAGGCGTGGGTCGAGGAGCAGGCTAGGGGGCTCATTACGCTTCTCGGAGCAGACTACGTCGACCGATGCATAGTGGAACTCAAAGTTCCGAAACCGCAAATCGCCAATTTACCTCGAACGCTGACGACCATTCGAAGTATCCATCTGGTTCAGGAGCGGGGGGGGCAGGAAAGCCGCGAAATCGTTTGGAAGCAGCTAACATCGATGGTGGCTCTCCGTCCCAAGGACGCAGTCGCCGCTGCTTGGGAAACGGCTTCGACATATGCGAGTAGCGCGTCGGCCGACCAAGCAAACGCGTACCTTCATTCGTTCTCAGATCGGCTCGTCAAAGAACTAAAAGACGACAAAGCATGGCCACTGGATTGGAGAGCCGGTTCGAGCTACTTCCTCGACCTTTTTGGGGGATGGGCTAGCGCGCTTAACAAGGGCACCGCCGAAGCGCTTCTTCCATTGCTGATGGAGTGGGCGGAAAATGATGACCTCGCTGCCCAATTTGAGCGTGCGGCAGAAATCATGAGAACCGAGCACCTCGAAGCATGGCAGTCGTTGATCAACCAGCTTGTAGCCCTGCCAATTAAGGGGCTTAGCGAAGAGGCCCTTCAGTATATCGCCCGCAGCCTTGCGAAATTTTCGGACGACCAGAAGGCAACATGGGTCACCCAGCTTTCCGCCGCACTTAACAAATCTCCGTCGGATGATGATGAGGTTGATCGCTACCGCAAGATCATCGAGGCATCTGATGTGGCTGAATGGTCCACCACGCCATTGCAAGCCCATGCCCAATCGTTGGCTGACCGCGTGAGTAATTCGGCCGGGCAGCCCAAGGTGGTCGGCGCGTTCTTTCCGTCGGCTCTGCACTTGATGCCTGCTCTTCCAAAGAGTTCGTCGGGAAACAGTCTCTACACGATGCTCGAGCAGGCCTTCGGGATTCCGGAGAGCTACATCACTCTTCATCGGGAGATCAAAGGGAAGTGGCCAACACCAGGAAGCGAGGTTGGGATGTTCGACGGCGATTATTTGTCGGCAAGGGCCATCCAATTCATTCAGGCTCAGCCTTCCGTCGAAGGAATTGGACACGTCTTTGAGTCGTTGGTCGAGATGGTCGATAAGAGGATCGCGTCCGAGACATCGCGACCTGCAATCGCTGGCTTAGTGCCTCTAATCTGGTCGTGGGCACCGGATTCCGTAGTCGCTAGTCTTAGTTCTATCGTCGGGTCAATTGCCCCAACTCAAGTCGCGTCTGCCTTCGCCGGCAGTAAACCGGAACCCAATGAGGCAAAGCAGATCGCTCAAGCGATCGCGGTTGATGCCGACAGCGGTCGTCGCGTTGCGATCACCAAAGCTATCCTCGCGTCCCAACCCACTGCCTTTGAGGGGCAGCCGGATGGTTCACTGTGGATTTGGGCTGAGGCGTTGGGCAATGAGTTTGCGGCCACATTCCGCGACGTTCTGACCGATCCGCTCATCACTGATGATCAAGCCCAGCGTCTTATCGCCCAGGTCCTCGAAAGGAAGCACTCGCTTGGCCAACAGTTTTTCGTCACCAATCTGGCGCTACTCCTGACGTTCGCTGGGCGCGTAAAGGCAAATACGCTTGCGTTCTCCCAGATCGACGAGATCGCGGCGCTCGCGCGCAATCAAAGTCAGCGGAGTTCCACGGCGAACGCGTTTATCTCTATCCTTCCATCCTGTTCGGTTGCTCAGATCAGAATGGTGGCTCCCCTGGTGCGAGACTTAGGCGGAACCGCGAGCCTGGAGAAGAACTCCTCGGTGCTGGCGGAGCTGGATGATGAACAGCTCGCGGCTGTTGCTGAAGAGTTTCCTGAATCGAGGCCACTGCAGAAAGTACTGGATCAGCGCGCGAAGGAGGAATGATGGGATCGGCGGGTCATCGACCATCACCGCATGACGACCTTACGTTCTGCAATCGGAGGGGGATGTTGCACTCTCGAAGAGCGTTCGCCGCTTGGTCAGCAGGAAAGCCCCCGGCACGTATAGACGCCGAGGGCTTGGAGAGACTTGGAGGTCGAAAAAATCTCATGTCCTGACTGGTTTTGGTCGCCTCGCAACGCATATAGGTAGACGAGAGAGACCGTCATTTTAGTCAGTATCGAGGTTGTAGTGGGCGCTTCTGATCTAGTCGAACAACTCGCGAAAATCCTTCCTGTGAGCCAGATTTACGGGGACCTTCTGTCCCCGGCGATGAAGCAACTGGGTTACACGCTCGAAGATGTCGTTAAATGCCTTCGCCTTGCGACGTTTCCGATTCAAGTCGGTTCCGCCTCGCAGGCCCAGCTAGAGAACTTCCTTCGTTCGGCCGTCGAACGGGTACCTGAGGAGAAGCGGGTGCTTCCCGCTCCTCAGATACTCGGGCCCGTCATCGAGGCCGTGCGTTACGAGCCTGCTGGCACGGAAATCGAGGCAATGTTTGCGGAACTGCTCAGCAGAAGTATGGATTTCGAAAATCTGGGGGACGCGCACCCAGCCTTTCCACTTCTAATCCGCCAGCTTTCTATTGACGAAGCGCGCATTATCAAGGCGATCGTGCAAAGCCGCCTGGACCAAATTCCATTTCAACGCATCAACGTTTTCCGTTTTGAAGGGAGTAAATCCTATCTGGAGAGCGTTGAGCGCGACGACTTTCCGGTAGCTGAGCTCATTTATCCGCGGCGGCTCAATTTCTATATAGACCATCTCTGGTCTCTTGGACTCGCAGGAATTTTCAACACTGACCACGAGGCAATCCCTAAAACGGATCAGCAAACTGGAAGTCGGCAGTCTTATGAGTATCGGCTGACGGACCTCGGCGATCTTCTCGCGAAAGCCTCCCTGCCGAGGCTTTGATGCCTGCCGGCAGGAACGAACGACGCAATCGTCAGGTTCGTAAAACGATCATGGCTTCGGCTCAGCCGGCCACCATGAGGCAGACAGTTTAAATCCTATCGGCTCCGCGTCGGAATATCTTGCGGTTTCCTCCGCAGGAGGTGCAATCACCTCCCCACTCCGATTCGCCTGTCCCTTTGCAGGTAGGACAGCGGACCAGGTCAAATTCGCTCCAGTCGGTTCGGTCTGAGTCTTGCTTGAGCAGTTTTCCCCCGCCGCCACATGGCGGGCAGTCAAATCCGTCAAATCGACCTGTGCCCTCGCACAACCTACATTCGACGTGGCTGTAATCCGACAAGTCTATTTGTTCGGCGCGGCGTGCTTCCATCTGCTTCTCACCGCCACATGCCTGGCATAGCTCCCTGTCATAATGCCCAGTGCCTTCGCAAAGAGGGCAATCGACCAAATCATATCGCCGCGGATCGATGCTATCAGCGTACCTTCTCTCCATTCGGGCATCCCCGTCACATTCAGGGCAGGTATCGCCGCGAAGTCGGCCTGAGCCGTCACAGACAGGGCATTCAACGAGGTCGAACTGGGCAAGGTCAATCTTGTCTTCGTCCTCTCTGTCGATCACTCCATCGCTCTGACAAACTGGGCAATCCATATGATTATGACGACCGCTGCCACGACAGAGTGGGCAGTCTACTTGCCCGGTCGCTGCTAGGTACTCAGCACGTGCTTCATCGGCTTCTTCTTTCAAGCTCACAAGAGAAGATGGGTTCTTAACCGAAGCCTTGGCCGCCGACGTGGAGACTTTTTCCGCGAGTGTCTTCAGAGGAGCCGAGGTCTCGTCGCTTCCATGCGACTTGGCTGTAATTGCCGTTTTGGCCACGCTAGCGAGCTCTTTCAGGTCTATTGAAGCGAGGGCCTCAATGCCGCCCTGCGCTTCCTTGAGGCTGGCGTTCGCCAGCATCTCCGTCGCGCCTTCGATGAGGCGGATCAGATCGAGTATGCCCTTGTCGAGGGCATACTCGTGCCTCAACATGCGAAGCTTTCTGTCGACCAAGACCTCCTTCATGGCCTTTGCGACGTGCATTTTGACGTTGCTTACTTGCGCGACGTCATCGACGACGGTGTGGTGGTTGGGGCAGAGCCACAGCAGATTTTCGGGATGATGGCTGTGGCTGGTTGAGACAGCCTCGAGGTGTGCGGCCTCGCCGGCGGACTCGAATCCGCAGATCGCGCAGACCGCTGCCGCTTCCAGCATAATCTCGTTTCTGATTTTGCCTGGCAGCTTCGGACGCTATGCGTTCGGAGGTTTTGGCCAATGCTGGCGCAAATAGCTGTTGAAGGCGTCCAGGTCTTTCTTTTGATACCAGCGACCGCCACAGTCCTCGACACAGGCCAGCTTGGTACTTTCCTTGTATTTTACGGCGTGTTTCGTGAAGTGGACGAGAAGCTCCGGCGACATCCTCATATAGATGGCGCTTTCGATCTCAGATAGCCGCGAGACCTTCGCAGTTTTCTTTGGCGGCTTCACGATAGACTCCTCTTTGTCGACGGAGGTTCTAGCAAGTCCAACGCATCGAGGGGAAGCCAAAAAGCCGGTTTCTTGTCGACAAACGCTCTTTCGCAAGGCTCGGTATTGAGAAATCTGCATTCTCGAACGTCCGCAGACCCGAACTGCATCTATTCTGCGCGGCGAACCTTTATACGGTGTAGAGCCGAACTAATGCACTAGCCACGAGGCTCATGGAGTGCTCGGTAATACGCATTGCGACGCAGAAATCTCGTCGCAATGCGTGACCGGTGCCCTAAGCTTGGACTTGGTAGCCAGCTGCGGCCATCACTCGCAGAAGCTCCTTGTGGCCCTTCTTCGCCATTTCCAGAGGCGGGTTCTTGACCGGGTCTTGCTCGGCTTCCACGACGAACCATCCCTCATAGCCGTAGGACGCCAGACGCCTCACGATGACCTCGAAATCCAGGCTACCATCTCCGGGCACCGTGAACGCTCCCTTGATCACCGCGTCCAAGAAACTCTCTTTGGTCCGATCCAGCCCGTTGATCACGTCGAGGCGGACGTCCTTCGTGTGAACGTGGGTAATGCGGCCATGATGTTTGTCGATGACGCGGAGAACATCGCCGCCAGCGAACGCCATGTGACCGGTGTCAAACAGCAGCGGAAGAGCGTCGCCCGAATGCTTCATCAAAAGATCAAGCTCATGCTCGGTTTCAATCGGGGCCGCCATATGGTGGTGGTAGGAGATCGGCATCCCTTGCTCGGCGCACCATTCCGCGAACTCGGTCATCTTGCGACCGTAGACCTTCACTTCATCTTCCGTGAGCTTTCGCTTGGTGGCCAGCGGCGCGGTACGGTCACCCTGGATAGTGCCGGCCGTTTCGCCATAGACGATGCAGGGTGCGTTCACTGCTTTGAACAGCTCCATCTGCTGCGCAATTCGGTCTTTCTCTGCTTCAATGTTGCCGTCGAGAAGAAGGCCTGAAAACCAGCCGCCGCACACACTGATACCGTATTGATTGAGAATAGGCGTCAGGATCGTTGGGTCCATCGGAAAGCGGCGACCAGTTTCCATTCCGGTAAAACCGGCTTCGCTGGCTTCCGCTAGGCAACCCTCAAGCGAGATATCGCTGCTGATCTCCGCGAGATCGTCATTCCACCAAGCAATTGGCGCGATTCCCAGTTTAGCCTTCATGCGACCCTCCTCCATTAGCGGTCAATATGATCAAACTCGTCGTGATCCGCTCCTACAGAATATATATTGACAGATCAAGAAATTTGCAAAAAATGTTGCAAACTTGTTGCGAGCTACCGTCGGCATCAGGCGAGACAGCAGCTATCGAATTTCCGAGGAGGGTGGAGGAGACCTTGCTTGACCTAATCTTGCTGACATTCCGTCGCCATTAGCGGCAACCCCTTACACTATCCGATCACACCTCCGAGCTTATAAGCAGGGTGCTAAGCCGCGCCTATACGCGTGCACGAGGCCGATACGCTCCACAATCAAAGGATTGACCAGATGAAAAACAAACTTCGGCTCGGGCTCATTGGATCGGGCTTCATGGGGAAAACCCACGTATTCGGCTTTGCCGCAGCCGAAAGGGTCTTCGAGCTTCACTATGACGTCGAATTTGCCTGTATCGCCGACGTAAGTATTGCGCAGGCCGAAGCTGCCCGGTCTGCTCTTGGCTTTGCCCAATCGACGGACGACTGGCGTACGATGGTCAACGATCCCTCGATTGACATCATAGATATCACAGCTCCCAACGCGCTTCACAAGGAAATGGCGCTCGCGGCCATTGCGGCGGGGAAGCATGTCTACTGCGAGAAGCCGCTGGCTCCCTTAGCCGCTGACGCCCGGGAGATGACCGAGGCCGCAGAACGCGCCGGGATCAAGACACAGGTCGGCTTTAACTACCTCTGCAATCCGATGATCGTCCTTGCAAAGCAGATGATTGCCGCTGGCGAACTTGGCGATATTCGTGGCTATCGTGGTCTTCATGCCGAAGACTACATGGTCGACGAAAGCAGCCCGTTCACTTTCCGACACGATCCCGCAGGTGGCGGAGCGCTGGCAGATATCGGCAGCCACGCGCTGGCGACAGCAGAGTTCCTGCTCGGGCCAATCAGCAAGGTTATGGGCGATTGTGTTACGATGATCCACGATCGACCGGACGGGCGAGGCGGCCGCAAGACTGTTACGACGGACGACGTGACACGGGCATTCGTTCGATTTGAGAACGGCGCTAGCGGATCGATCGAGGGCAACTGGATCGCTACCGGCCGCAAGATGCAGCACGATTTCGAGGTCTACGGGACAAAGGGAGCGATTTCGTTCACACAAGAAAGGTTCAACGAGCTGCATTTCTACTCGACGGCGGACGCCAAGGGACGCCAGGGCTTTCGCAAGATCGAAGCAGGGCCTGACCATGCACCCTACGGCCGCTTTTGCGTCGCTCCAGGGCATCAACTCGGTTTCAATGACCTAAAAGCCATCGAAGTGGCTGGTTACATCGAGGCAATCGCGGGTGCGCGACCCGAACCTTTCAACTTCCGGGCGGGCCTGAGAATTCAGACGGTAATCGAGGCGATCCAGCGTTCGTCGCGCGAACAGTCCTGGTTGACGGTGGAGTAGATCATGCAGGAGGAGAAGCGCGGACGCACTTCGAATATTCAACTTCCCAAGCCGAGCCGTCCCATACGCATGGGCATTGTCGGAGGAAGCGGCGGCTTCATCGGTCCCGTCCATGCAATCGCGGCTCGGATGGATAATCGCTATCAGCTGGTTGCGGGCGCATTGTCTTCCAATCCGGAAACGGCGCAGCGAGCAGGGGCGGAGTGGTTTATATCGCCTGAACGGTGCTACGCGAGCTATCAAGATATGGCCCGAAAGGAAGCCGATCGGCCGGACGGTATTGAGGTCGTGGCGATAACCACCCCGAATTTCACCCACCATGACATCGCGAGGACGTTCCTCGAGGCCGGTATTCACGTCGTGTGCGACAAACCTATAACGACGGCGTTGGAAGACGCGAGGGACCTGGTTCAGCGGGCTGCGGATTCCGATCTCCTGTTTGCTGTTCCCCACGCTTTCGCTGCCTATCCCATGGTGCGACAAGCCCAAGCGATGATCGCGAATGGTGAGCTCGGAGAAATCCGGTTGGTGCATGTCGAGTTTGTCATGGACTGGCTCACCCGCCCGATCGACCAGACCGGAGATGGGCAGGCAGCTTGGCGTACTGACCCCAAAAGGTCGGGCCCTGGTGGCGCGATTGCCGACATCGGTACGCACGCATGGCATTTGGCGCAGTTCGTATCTGGCCAGCGGGTCACCGAGTTACTGGCCGATATCGACTCCCTCGTTCCCGGACGTAGACTTGACGACAACGCTCACGTCTTGCTCCGCTTCGAAAACGGCGCGCGGGGCACCATGATCATTACCCAGGTTGCCCCGGGCAATGACTGCGGTCTGCGAATTCGAGTCTATGGGACCGACGGTGGGATCGAATGGCGACAGGACGACGTGAACGTCTTGCGGCACACCCCGACGGATGAAGCCCCGCGACTCCTGTCGAAGGGAAACACCGGTCTTCTGCCCGAATCCTATCTGATGACCCGGGTCCCGAAAGGGCATCCTGAAGGTTATCTGGAAGGATTCGCGAACGTCTATTCCGAAGTCGCCGTTGCGATAGAAGCAAAGCGGGAGAAACGATTGGTCGATGTTCCGCTGTTCTTCGCGACAGCCGTTGAGGGACTGGCCGGTGTGGCTTTTGTGGAAGCCGCATTAGCCTCGCAAGCCGGCGGCAACGTATGGGTTGATCCCGGTCGCTATATCAAAGGGGATTTCCGATGAGTATTGGAATTGGTGTCATTGGGGCAGGGGTGATGGGCGCAGATCATGCACGCATCATTCGCGAAGAGATATCTGGCGCGCACCTAGCGATGGTCGCCGATCAGGACGTTGGGCGCGCCGAATTGGCGGCAAAAGGTGCCCGCACGACGAACGATCCGTCGGCACTCGTATATGATCACTCGGTTGACGCGGTACTGATTGCTTCTCCTGATAGCACGCATTTCGGTCTGCTCAAGGCAGCGCTTGCAGCGGGGAAACCTGTACTTTGCGAAAAACCTCTCTCCACAACGTCCAAAGAGGCGCTTGAAATCGTTCGACTGGAACGAAGATTGGGTCGATCGTTGGTCCAAACGGGGTACATGCGAAGGTTTGATCCCTCCTATCGCGCCATGAAAGGCAAGTTGAGGGCTGGAGAACTGGGCACGGTCCGGATGCTTCATTGCAGCCACCGCAATGCGTCGGCTCCACCGTGGTTTGTGGGAGCGATGCCCGTCACCAACACCTTGGTTCACGAGATCGACATATGCCGCTGGCTGCTCGACGACGAGCTCATTGCTGTTAACGCAATCCCGACCAAAGATAAGGACCCCGCGCTGTTTGTTTTCGAAACCGCAGGCGGCACGGTGATTTCGGTCGAAGTCTTCATGAACGCCACCTACGGCTATCATGTGCAGGCCGAGGCGGTATGCTCGAATGGTACCGTCTCGCTCGCCGAGCCAACGGCAAAGCGGCTGCGTGTCAATGGCGGCGAACAGACTTCGTATCCGCAGAACTGGATTCCCAGATTCGCTGACGCCTATCGTATCCAGAACCAGAAATGGGTCACCGCGATCGCCAACGGCAACATCGCGGAAGGAGCAGCAACGTCGTGGGATGGTTTCGCAGCAACCTTCATCGCTGAGCAGGTGCTCATTGCGTTGGAGACGCGGCAGCGGGTGGAAATCAACTTTCCTCTCGCGTGAAAGCAAGATGATCTTCGCTTCCAATCCAAGGTCCTGGCATAGCGAGCTAGAGCTTCAACGTGAACGGGCATGGGGGTTTTTCCAGCAGGTAAGTGACAAAAACTACGTCGGCAGCGATCGGCCAGTGGATCAGCTCGAGCGATCTATCGTGTTGTCGTGCGTGGCGCTGGAAAGACTTCTTCGTGAAAAGGTCCTGGAGGACCGATTTTCGAAACGAACGATAACCGTTAACGTTTTCAAGGTCAGTGGAGCTTCGTTGCCGGTACACGGCCTGGAGCTTACTCTACTTTCCTCGGCCAGGGTCACTATTCAGAAAGTCCTGCAGGCGATCATTGGTCTCGAACACGGGCTTTTGGCCGTGACAGGAGACGAGGTCGTGCCCTCTGGTATGCTGATTCCCCTTCGGGGCTCTGCCCAGGGCATTTCCTTTATGCTCACGATCGAGAGCTTTCTTGAGATGACCGACGTCCAGTACTCAATTGTACGGCGGCCCTAACAAGCTTGTCAGACAGATGTCCGGAATGAAGCGCTCACTTTGATCTAACGCCCGAGGTCACCCGTGACAATTTCACCACCACCGAGGTATATCGACGGCGTCATCACCAGCGGACGTTTGCCCATCGGTACGTGAGTTAAAGTGCTGAGCCAACGCACTCGCCATTGTCTTTATCAGATGTCGTATCCAGCTAAGCCGTGTCATTCGCACCTCCCTCAATACCACCGAATAGGCTTCACAACTCTCCGGTCACAAATTGCGCGCGCCCCATTCCAAACGACCAATCGTCGTCGGAGTTTGGTACGAACGAAATCATGACGTCTTCGGCCGAGATGCCACAGCGCTCATTGAGATCGACGCAGAGAGTTTTGTAGAACCTGAGTTTTTCGTCGCGCGATCGTGGCCGTGAGACGACCTCGAGCAGGACAAAACGGGGAGAGCGTTCGAGGCCCAGCCCGGTATCCTGCGCGATCATGGTGCGAGAGGTGTGTTTGGTGACGAGCTGATATCTGTCGCGATCGGGTACTCCAAACGACCGAACCATCGCTGCGTGCGATGTATCCAGTAGCTTGGTGATTTCTTCGTCGGACCGGCCTTCGTAGATATGAAACTTCAGGAGAGGCATAGGGCGTCACTTTCAGGTGTTGTAGGTTACTAGCAGGTCCTTGGCGTCGATCTGGTCGCCCGCCTTGACGAGCACTTCGGCGATCGTGCCGTCCTTCTCGGCGTGGATCGCCGTTTCCATCTTCATCGCTTCGATCGACACCAGCACGTCGCCGGCGCGGACCGTCTGGCCTGAGGAGACGAAGGCGCGGGAGATGACGCCAGGCATCGGCGCGCCGACATGGGTGGCATTGCCCGGCTCCGCTTTGCGGCGGGCCGCTGCACCTAATGCACCATGGGCGCGGTCCGGAACCTTGATGCGGCGCGGCTGGCCATTGAGCTCGAAGAACACCGTGACCATGCCCTGGCTGTCGGGACCGCTCATCGCCTGGTTGACGATGACGAGCGTCTTGCCCTTCTCGATATCGGCAAAAAGCTCCTCGCCATCGCCGAGACCGTAGAAATAGGCGGGCGTCGGCAGAACGGAGACCGGACCGTAAGTGTCGGACGCCAGCGCGAAGTCGGTGAAGACCTTCGGATACATCAGGTAGGAGGCGAACTCGAAGTCGTTGACCTCGCGCTCCAGCTTGGTTTCGATCGTCTTGCGCTCCGCATCGAGATCGGCGTCTTCGAGCAGAGAGCCTGGACGCACCGTATAGGGCGCATCACCCTTCAAAGCCTTCTTCTGCAGCGCTGCCGGCCAGCCCGACGGCGGCTGACCAAGATCACCCTTCAGCATCGAGACGACCGATTCCGGGAAGGACACTTCCTTGTCGGCGCTGACGACGTCGGCGACGCTCAGGTCCTGGCTCACCATCATCAGCGCCATGTCGCCGACCACCTTGGAGGACGGCGTCACCTTGACGATATCGCCGAACATCTGGTTGGCGTCGGCATAGGCCTGCGCCACTTGGTGCCAGCGGGTCTCGAGACCAAGCGAACGGGCCTGCTCCTTGAGATTGGTGAACTGGCCGCCCGGCATTTCGTGCAGGTAGACTTCCGACGCCGGTCCCTTGAGGTCGCTTTCGAAGGCCGCGTACTGGTGGCGCACCGCTTCCCAGTAGAAGGAGATGCGACGTACCCACTCGGTGTCGAGGCCAGGGTCACGCGCGGAGCCGCGCAGCGCTTCGACGATCGAGCCGAGGCACGGCTGCGAGGTATTGCCCGACAGCGCGTCCATGGCGGCATCGACGGCATCGACGCCGGCATCGACGGCCGCGAGAACGGTCGCGGCCGCAATGCCTGAGGTGTCGTGCGTGTGGAAGTGGATCGGCAGGCTGGTCGCCTCGCGCAGCGCCTTGAACAGAACCTTGGCGGCGGCCGGTTTCAAGAGGCCCGCCATATCCTTCAGCGCGATGATATGCGCGCCGGCCTTTTCCAGCTGGACGGCGAGATCGGTGTAGTACTTCAGATCGTACTTCGGGCGCGCCGAATTCAGGATATCGCCGGTATAGCAGATCGCCGCTTCGCAAAGCTTGTTCTCTTCCGCCACCGCATCCATCGACACGCGCATGTTCTCGACCCAGTTCAGGCAGTCGAAGACGCGGAAGAGATCGATACCGCCGGCAGCAGCCTGGCGGACGAAGTATTTGACGACGTTATCAGGGTAGTTCTTGTAACCGACGCCGTTAGCGCCGCGCAGCAGCATCTGGAGAAGAAGGTTAGGAGCCGCCTCACGTACTTGCGACAGGCGCTCCCACGGGTCCTCTGTCAGGAAGCGCATGGATACGTCGAAGGTCGCGCCACCCCAGCATTCCAGCGACAGCAGGTTCGGCAGCGCATGCGCATAGGTGCCGGCGATGCGGGCGATATCGTAGGTGCGCATGCGGGTAGCAAGAAGCGACTGGTGGCCATCGCGCATCGTCGTATCGGTCATTAGCACGCGCTTTTCGTTGCGCATCCATTCGCCGAACTTCTTCGGACCCAGCGTGTCGAGCAACTGCTTGGTGCCGTCCTTGATCGTCGTGCCGTTGGTGTAGGGCACGACGGGCTTGGCGGCATCCGCTGTCGGGCGTGGACGGTCCTTGGCTTCCGGGTGGCCGTTGACGGTGACATCGGCCAGATAGGTGAGCAGCTTCGTCGCGCGGTCCTGGCGCTTGACCTGCTGGAACAGCTCCGGCGTCGTGTCGATGAAGCGGGTGGTGTAGCTGTTATCCTTGAACTTCGGATGCGTGATGATCGCTTCCAGGAAGGTCAGGTTGGTGGCGACCCCGCGGATACGGAATTCGCGCAGTGCGCGGTCCATGCGCATAATAACCTCGGGTGCCGACGGTGCCCAAGCAGTGACTTTCACCAAAAGTGGGTCGTAGTACCGGGTGATGACGGCCCCGGTATACGAGGTGCCGCCATCCAAGCGGATACCGAAGCCCGAAGCAGAGCGATAAGCGGTGATGCGGCCGTAATCCGGGATGAAGTTATGTTCGGGGTCTTCTGTGGTGATACGGCACTGCAGCGCGTGGCCATTGAGCCTAATCTCTTGCTGCATTGGCACGCCCGATTCCGGCGTACCGATCGCGAAACCGTCGAGGACATGGATTTGTGCCTTCACGATATCGATGCCAGTGACGACTTCGGTCACCGTGTGTTCAACCTGGATGCGCGGATTGACCTCGATGAAGTAGAACTTGCCGGTATCGGCATCCATCAAGTACTCGACAGTACCTGCACCGAGATAGTTTGTCGCTTTGGCGATCTTCAGCGAATAGGCGGCCAGTTCCTGGCGCTGCGCTTCACTGAGATAAGGGGCGGGCGCGCGCTCCACGACCTTCTGGTTACGGCGCTGGATCGAGCAGTCGCGCTCGAAGAGATGTACGACATTGCCGTGCGTATCGCCGAGAACCTGACTTTCGACATGGCGCGCGCGCTCGACAAGCTTCTCCAGATAGACCTCGTCCTTGCCGAAGGCAGCCATAGCCTCTCGTTTGGCTTCCGTCACCTCGCGAGCAAGATCACCCTCGGAGCGGATGGCACGCATGCCGCGACCGCCACCACCCCAGGAGGCCTTCAACATCACGGGATACCCGATCTCGTCGGCCATGCGGGCGACTTCGGCCATGTCGTCAGGCAGCGGATCGGTAGCCGGAACGACAGGAACGCCGACGGAGATGGCGAGATTGCGTGCCGCTACCTTATTGCCGAGTTGACGCATTGTATCGCTGCGAGGGCCGATGAAGGTGATCCCTGCTTTTTCGCAAGCGTCGACAAACTCGGGGCTCTCCGACAACAGCCCGTAGCCGGGATGAATTGCATCCGCGCCAGACATCTTGGCGACACGGATCACCTCGTCGATGGATAGATAGCTCTCGATCGGCCCTAGATCACGGGCAAGATGCGGCCCGCGGCCAATCTGGTAGCTTTCGTCTGCTTTGAAACGGTGGAGGGCGAGTTTGTCTTCCTCGGCCCATATCGCGACTGTTTTGATGCCGAGCTCGTTCGCAGCGCGAAACACTCGGATCGCAATTTCGGAACGGTTGGCAACTAGTATCTTTGATATGGGCACAGCAGTCTCCTCAGTGCTGAAACTCATCGAGCGGCAATGTTGACGTCCGATCTCCGAGGCGAATACAACGAAATATGCATGATGTCAAAAGAGGCAATAAATATTGCAATGCTTCCTGTTTGTTTGACGCGCACAGGAATTTGCGCGATGATAAAAGTGGCAACAAAATTTCCGGCTGTCGCAGTCCATCGTACAAAAATTGCCAAGCCGCTTGACATGCAATGTTTATTGCGTATTCCTTCTCCCGGTAAATTTTATTGCGTCGTCAAAATTAAACGACGTGAGGAGGAGGAAACATGTACGGTTCGTATGGCCTATTCATCGATGGCGCATGGTCTGGAGCGCCCACTGGCGCGTCGACCGAGATTTCCGATCCCGCTACCAACGAAATCTTGGGGGTGGTACCCGCAGCATCGGTCGACGACACGGCCTCCGCCATCGCTTCGGCTGACCGCGCCTTTCAGACGTGGAAAAAAACCCCCGCGTGGACGCGCGCCGATCTTCTTCACAAGGTAGCCGACGTTATGGCGGCGAGAGCAGGCGAGGCGGCCCGCCAGATCACGTTAGAAACGGGCAAGCCAGTCGTGCAGGCCGGGCGAGAATGGGGTTTGGCCGTTGATCAGTTTCGTTGGTATGCCGAAGAAGCGCGCCGCATCTACGGCCGTGTTGTCGAAAGCCGGGTGCCTGGTGGACGCTTCGAAGTCTCACACGAGCCTGTTGGCGTTGTGGCGGCGTTCACTGCTTGGAATTTCCCCGCCGCTTTGATCGCTCGCAAGGTGGCCCCGGCACTAGCTGCTGGTTGCTCCGTGATCGTCCGCCCGTCAGTGGAAGTTCCTGGCGTCGCCATGGTGATGTTCGACTGCATACGCGAAGCTGGCATTCCTGCTGGCGTCGCGAACCTTCTCGTCGGCCCCACCGCCAACACGTATAAGCCAATCATGGCGTCATCGCTCGTCCGCAAAGTCTCCCTTACCGGATCGACCCAAGTGGGACAGCAGATGATCCGAGATAGCGCCGACACCGTGAAGCGGGTCAGTATGGAGCTAGGCGGCAATGCGCCGATGATCGTCTTCGACGATGCAGACTTGGAGAAAACACTCGATCTCGCCGTTCCCACGAAATACGCCAACGCCGGCCAGGTTTGCGTCACGCCCGACAGGTTCTACGTGCACGAGTCGCTTCACGACCGCTTCGTTGACGGCTTCGCCCGTCGCGCCAGTGCTCTGAAACTGGGCCACGGTCTCAAAGACGAAACTCAAATGGGACCGCTGATCAACCAGCGCCGTCTCAGCGCGATCGAGGCTGTTGTAGAAGACGCCCGTTCGCGTGGCGCGCGGATCGTCACAGGTGGCAAGCGGCCGGCCGAGATGAACACAGGCTTCTTCTTCGAGCCGACGGTCATTTCCAATCTTGCGGATGATGGGATGGCGTTGGCCGAAGAGAACTTCGGCCCGATCGCTGCAATCACGCCATTCTCCACGCCAGACGAAGTGTTCGCTCGCGCGAACGCATCGGAAATGGGCTTGTCCGCATACGTGTTTACGCGAAACCAAGGCCGGGCACGCGAAGCTGTGGAGACCCTGGCTGCAGGTATGGTCGGCGTTAACAGTTTCGCTCTGGCGGCGGCGGAAGCGCCGTTCGGCGGCATCAAGGCCAGTGGCATGGGGCGTGAGGGCGGGGTCGAGGGCATACTCGACTACTCGAACGTCAAACTCGCGCAAGTCGTGATCTGAGGTAGCCAAAAATGATCAAGAACGGAATTAAACGCCTTTGGGCGGATGGGAAACCTGTGCTCAACGGCTGGGTGTCGATTGCCAACTCGTTCAGTGCCGAAATCATGGCGGCGCAGGGTTACGATTCCATCACGATCGACATGCAGCACGGCATTGTCGGCTACGACGGCGCGGTGCCCATGCTGCAGGCAATGCGAGCAAGCGGGATTACTCCGCTGGTCCGCGTTCCTTGGTTGGACCCGGCCGATATCATGAAAGCTCTCGATGCGGGTGCATACGGCGTGATCTGCCCAATGGTCAATACTCGTGCTGAAGCTGAACAGCTTGTCTCTTACGTCCGCTACCCGCCTAAAGGCGTCCGTAGCTTCGGTCCGAGCCGCGCGCTCTTTTCCGCGGGTGCAGGATATGCCGACGAAGCTGACGACGAGATGATCTGCCTCGCGATGATTGAGACAGCCCAGGCATTCGAAAACCTGGAAGACATCCTCGCAACGCCAGGTCTCGATGGTGTGTACATCGGCCCTGCCGATCTCACGCTCGGTCTGCAGGGGCGGAAATACGCTCCCGGTTTTGATCGCAGAGAGCCTGAAATGATCGATGCGATCAAGCACATCCTCCAGCGGGCACATGCGGCCGGGAAGCGCGCCGCACTCCATAACGGAACCGCCGAATATGCCTCCGAGGCAGTTAGTTGGGGCTTCGACCTCGTCACGGTTTCCAACGATGTTCGATTGCTCGCCGGTGCGGCCGAGGCAAGCGTCAAGAAGTTTCGCGAGTTGACCAGTGGCGCTTCCGGCCCGAGCGACGCCAACGCTAAGGGAGGATACTAAAATGGTCCGCGTGTTGGTCGCAGGCAAAATCCATCCCGACGGCTTGGCAGTGCTGGATCGGCCGGGCGTGCAGGTTGATTACGTCGAAGAGGTGTCCTCGTCGAGTTACCAGCCGTTCCTAAAGGACGCCGACGCGATCCTGATCCGGACGCAGCCGCTTCCTGGAGACTACATCGCATCCGCGCCAAATCTTAAAATCGTGTCCCGCCACGGTGTTGGATATGACGCGGTCGATGTACAGGCGCTAAACGCCCGCGGCATTCCCCTAGCGGTCGTCGGAGATGTGAATTCTCGAGCCGTCGCGGAACACGCTACGATGCTGATGCTTTCTGCCGCCCGCAGAACGGTGGTTTTCGATCAACGCACTCGAGCTGGAGACTGGAATTACCGGAACAGTCTCGACTGCGCCGAACTCGATGGCAGGACTCTTCTTGTGGTGGGCTTCGGTCGCATTGGACGACGTCTCGCCGAGATCGCAACTGCCCTTGGAATGGATGTCCTTGCCTACGACCGTTTTCAGGCGGATGAGTCTATCCTAGCTCGGGGTGCAAAACCCGTCGCTGATCTCGGTGAGGGCCTTCGGGTCGCCGATGTCGTTTCCCTTCACGTTCCCAAGGTTGGCGACCAACCCCTGATCGGCCGCGCCGAATTGGCATTGATGAAGCCGTCGTCGATCGTGATCAATACCGCGCGGGGGGGCTTGATAGACGAGGTAGCGTTGGTCGAGGCGCTCGACGCTAGACGGTTGGCCGCCGCTGGCCTTGACGTTTTTGGCGAGGAACCTCCCGCTGACGACAATCCGCTTCTCCGGTGCGATCGGGTGGTTCTCTCGCCGCACAACGCGGGTCTCACCGAAGCCTGCGCCCGACGCATGGCAATCTCGGCTGCCACGAACATCGTTAACTTCTTTGAAGGTCAGCTCGACCGCTCGTTGGTCGTCAACCAAGATCAGGTGTCGGGGCCCGCCGGCACGGCCGTCGGAGCATAACGATGGCGCTACTCTCTCTAACTGAAGTCACAAAGTCATACGGGCAAGTCCCCGTTCTGAAAGGCATCAATCTTGAGGTTCAGCCTGGAGAGGTCCTCGCCCTTGTCGGTGAGAACGGGGCCGGGAAAAGCACATTAATGAAGATCATCGCCGGTTTGGTTGCCCAGACGGCCGGCGAAGCCCGTTTCGACGGTCGCAAAGCACCTGCCAAGCTCACAGACGCTGAGACCGTTGGTATCATCATGGTCCATCAGGAGTTCTGTCTCGCGCCGCACCTGACTGTTGCGGAAAATGTGTTTCTTGGCAGGGAGATTCGGAAAGGACCGTTCACCGACACGACGGCGATGGAGAAGCTGGCATCAGAGACATTGGCTCAGCTCGGTTCTACTGCGAAGCCACGGTCCACGCTCAAAGACCTTCCTGTTTCGGATTGGCAAATGATTGAGTTGGCGAAGGCTTTCGCGCGCGATCCTCGCCTTATATTGATGGACGAGCCAACAGCAGTCCTTTCTGGGACAGAGGCTGCGCGCCTCTTCGACAAGGTTCGGCAATTCAGGGAAAGCGGTGGATCGGTCATATTCACCTCGCACCGCCTCGACGAGGTCAAGGAGATCGCCGACCGAGTGGCCATTCTAAGAGATGGCCAAATCGTTCGCCTCGAGGTCGCCTCCAACTTGAGCGAGGCGCAGATGGCCGAAGCGATGGTGGGCCGGCCACTTGCGGAAATCTACCCGCCAAAGCGTCCTCCACAGAAGACGGTCGATGCTCTTTCAGTGCAGAATATCGCCAGCGCAGGCTTCGTCGTAGACGCCTCGGTCACAGTCAAACGCGGCGAAGTTCTTGGTATCGCTGGGCTGGTCGGGTCAGGTCGCACGGAACTCTTTGAGGCAATCTGTGGTTTGCGCCCTGCAGTGTGCACGGAATTTCGCTTGAACGGGCGTGCTAGAAACCTGCCGGGTGCGCGCGAGGCTTGGCAACTCGGTATAGCCTATTTGACCGAAGATCGGAAAGCCAAAGGGCTTCTTCTCGGGAAGCCACTCGACGTCAACCTCGCGCTAACGTCGGGAGCGCTGTCGGGCCGAGGATGGATAGACAAGAAGGCCGAGCGTGCGGAGCTTATCGAAGCCATCGCAGCGTACGACATTCGATCAGGTCGAGTCGATGTGACGGCTGGCGCTCTCAGTGGTGGAAACCAGCAGAAGGTGCTTATCGCGAAGACGCTGGCGACTGATCCCGACCTCGTCATTTTCGACGAGCCGACGCGCGGCGTCGATATCGGTGCCAAGCAGCAAATCTACAGAATCATCACTGACCTGGCCGAGCGAGGCAAGGCCATCGTCGTAGTGTCTTCCGAGATGCAGGAGATCGTTGGTTTGGCCCACCGGGTAGTGGTGATGCGCAAGGGCAAGACTGTCGGAGAGCTTGTCGGCGATCGGATCAATGAAAGCGAGATCATCAGGCTCGCGATGGGAGTTCAGGAGGAGCTAGACAATGTCCGATATCTCGGCAACGCACGTCGGTAGTGCCGGTGGCACGGGCCGTCAAAAGGCGATCAAGACCGTGGAAGCGGCGGGGCCACTCCTGGCTTTGATCATCTTGATGATCGTGGGCTCGCTCATGAGCAGCAGCTTCCTTGGAGCGGAAAACCTTTCCAACGTCTTCACCCGAAGCGCGATTATCGGAATCATCGCTATCGGAGCGACGTTCGTAATCACAGCCGGCGGGTTGGACCTCTCTGTTGGATCGCTTTCCGCGCTCGTCGCCGGTGTTGCGATCATGGTCATGAACAAGGCGACCGGTTCATTCGGAACGGGGTGGCTTCTGGTCGCGGCGGGGATCGCATTTTCGCTGCTCTTGGGCGCGGCGGCCGGCTTCGTGAACGGGGCGATGATCGTCAAAGGTCGTGTTGAAGCCTTTATCGTAACTCTTGGGACTATGGGCGTTTTTCGATCCGTCCTGACGTGGCTTTCCGACGGGGGTTCAATCTCACTGGATTTCTCGCTCCGCGACGCGGCGCGCCCGATCTACTATGGCTCGGTCGGCGGTGTGGCCGTCCCGATACTCGTCTTCATCGTGATCGCAATCGTCGCGGAAGCCGTGTTGAGGCGTACCCGCTTTGGTCGGCACGTGGCAGCTATTGGCTCAAACCGCTACGTCGCCCTTTACTCGGCGATCCCCGTCGATCGGGTCCGGATTCTCACGTACGTCATCCAGGGCCTCTGCGTTGGCATTGCCACCGTCATTTATGTGCCGCGTCTCGGCGCAGCCACCCCATCGACAGGCCTTATGTGGGAACTTGAAGCTATTGCCTCGGTGATCATCGGCGGGACCGCTCTCGGTGGCGGATTTGGACGAGTTTGGGGCACGGTTGTCGGCGTCCTGATCCTCGGTTTCATAAGCAACATTCTGAACCTGACCGGCTTCATCAGTCCGTATCTGAACGGTGCTGTGCAAGGTGCAATCATTGTCATCGCGGTTCTTTTGCAGCGCGATCGATCTCAGGGATGACCCAGTGGGTCCCCTAAAATATCGAGTTCCGCATTTCCGCGGTCTCATTACCAAGTCCCACTGGGAGGGGAATTAGATGCTGAGTAGGATTAGAAACATAATAGCTGCTGGTGGCTTTGCACTGGCCGCAACATCGGGGGCGGCGTTTGCCGCCGACGCAACGATCGGGATTTCCATTCCCGCGGCCGATCATGGCTGGACGGGCGGACTTGTCTATCACACCAAACGCACCGTTGAAGCGATGAAAAAGGCGTTTCCAAACATCGACTTCGTCGTTGTCACGTCCTCAAGCGCAACTCAGCAGGTGAATGACATCGAAGACCTGATGAGCCGCAAAATCAACGCCCTCGTGGTTCTCCCGCAGGAATCCGATCCCCTTACCGAACCTGTCAAGGCGGCAAAGGCGAAGGGCGTATTCGTCACTGTCGTCGACCGTGGCTTGGCCGAAAAGAACATCGAAGACCTATATGTTGGCGGCGATAACCCTCAGTACGGCACAGCGGCAGCCGAATACTTCAAAAAGAAGTTTCCAGACGGTGGCAAAATCGTCGTGATGCGCGGCATTCCGACAGCTATCGACAATATCCGTATCGATGCATTCCAAGCCGCCTTGAAGGACTCGAAAATCGAGGTGCTCGATATGCAATATGCCAACTGGAATCCGGACAAGGGTTTCGAGGTCATGCAGGACTATCTCCAGCGCTTCCCCAAGATCGATGGCGTTTGGGCTGGCGATGACGACGCCGCTCTTGGTGCTGTCGAGGCTATCAAGCAGTCGGATCGAAAAGGCGTCACTGTCCTCGGTGGTTCCGGCATGAACAAGGTCATCAAACTGGTGCAGGATGGCAATGAGATGGTGGATGCCGACATCTTCTATCCTCCGACATTGATCATTCCCGCGATCGAACTGACGACAATGAAGTTTGCTACCCAGGCACCCATCAATGGTCGGTACGTTCTCGGCAGCCCGCTGATCACCAAGGACAATGCAGCCGAATATTATTTCCCAGACGCACCTTACTGAGCAAAATCGGATATGGACCGTGGAGGCGCGCGTAGCGCCTCCACATATTTCGTTGCAGAAAACGGAATCTTGCAATACCTCTGAGAAATATGCTCATTAGCCGCTTCGGCAAAGAATATGCGAGCGAATGGGAGCCGTCAGAATGCCACGGACGAAACAGACGACGGAACCGCCGGCAAATCTCGCCAACTACGAAAGCTTCGTAAACGAGATAACGAAAGCGTACCCAACTCTCAGTGAGCGATTCCAGCAGGTAGCCCGCTATCTCACGCAGAACCCGAATGTGGTCGCAATGCAGTCGATCAACTTTATTGCGGAGCAGTGCGGGGCGCATCCGTCGATCCTTGTCCGGTTTGCCCAGAATTTTGGTTTCTCTGGCTTCAAGCAGCTCCAGTCGGTGTTTCAGACCCGCCTGTCGACCGCCGCACCCGGATATCGTGAACGCATCAGCGCATTGGATGCCGATCTCGAAAAGACCAAGAAAAAAGGCAATCTTGGCTTCCTCCATGACCTAGTTGTCCGTGATATCGCGACCCTCCAAGAAATGCTGGGCTCTGTCACGGAAGACGACCTTCAGCGTGCTGCGGAAGTATTGAAGGACGCGGACACCATTTTCATCGCAGGTCAGCTGCGTTCAGAGCCAATCGCGCGCTTCCTTCGATATGTTTTGTCCATGTTGCGACGTCGAGTGGTGCTGCTTGATCCGGCTGGCGGCCTTGCTCCCGAAATGGCTCAAGTCATGGGTCCAAAAGATGTGCTGGTCGCAATAGCCTTTCGCCACTATGCGAAGGAAGTGGTCGCCATCGCTGATGTTGCTGCCCAGAACGGTGCCCCTATGGTCGCCATCACTGACAGTCAATTATCTCCATTGGCTAAAAACGCCGCTGTCCTGTTCACTGTGCCGGAGGACGAGTATTCGTTCTCACGCAGTCTCGCGGCTCCGATCTGCCTCACCCAGTGTATCGCGGTTTCATTGGCCGCGATGTTGCAGGTTGACGAGAGCGGAGCGCCGCGAATCCCCACTGTGACCGAGAACCTTCGCCGGAAATCTTGAGCCTGCTTTGTGGCGTTCTCAGTAGATCGACTTGTCGGAAAACTTCACCGTTTCATCGGCAACTCACGTCCCGCCGATGGAATGTTTGATACGACAGACATCATGTCTGGTTGAATGCTGAATGCCTGCGAGGGGTCGTAAGAGCGGTATTGAACAAGAAGCCATTTTTGCCCGTGCTGGTGGAGACATCCCGAAGTAATCGCTTGTCGACGGGATGGGTAGGGGAAACCCGTTTGATGCCAGGAACCGATCGATTGGCGCGCTGTCCCCAGGCGGACTGCTTTCCTTCAATGCTTCGAGCGCAGACTGATAGGTAGGCGCGAGCAGTGCCATCTCGAAAATTTCCCGGCCTCCAATGGAATTCAGCCCAATTCGCAAAAAAGCTTGCGCGTTCTGAAAATCTGCAATAAAAATTCCCATATTAGAAATCGTGCTGCAGATCAGCCGATTGGGAGGATGGATATGAATACCGTTCGTTTGACCATGGCTCAAGCCTTGGTGCGTTATCTCTGCAACCAGTTTACCGAAATCGACGGGAAGCGCGAGCCGCTGTTCCCAGGCTTATTTGGTATCTTCGGCCACGGAAATGTGACCTGCCTCTCGGAAGCGCTCGAGGCGGTCAAGGATGTCCTTCCGACATGGCGTGGGCAGAACGAACAGTCGATGGCGCTCGCGGCAATCGGGTTCGCGAAGGCGACTCGGCGGCGGCAGATCATGGTCGCAACGGCTTCGATCGGTCCGGGTGCGCTGAACATGGTAACGGCAGCAGGTGTTGCCCACACCAATCGTTTGCCAATCCTCCTTTTGGCCGGCGACACTTTCGTAAACCGTCGTCCTGATCCGGTCATGCAGCAGGTTGAGCACTACGGCAATCCGACGATCACGGTGAACGACGCCTTCAAGCCGGTATCAAGGTACTGGGATCGCATCGTCCATCCTGAGCAAATTATTGCATCGCTGCCGCAGGCGGTAGCAGCCATGCTCGACCCCGCCGATTGTGGCCCCGCGTTCATTGGCCTCCCGCAGGATGTCCAAGAAATCGCCTGGGACTATCCGGAAAGCTTCTTCGAACCGACCCTTCATCGTTCGCCGCGCCCGCGTCCCGATCGCCAGTCGCTAGAAGAGGCCGTCAGGGTCTTAAAGGCCGCCAAACGTCCACTGATCATTTCCGGCGGCGGGGTTCGCTACTCGGGTGCCAGCGAGGCGCTTTCCGAGCTCGCTGAACGCCATGGCATCCCTCTTTGTGAAACGATCGCAGGAAAAGGCACGGTAAGCCACGATCATCCTGCCCACGTCGGTCCTATCGGGATCGTCGGCTCGACATCTGCGAACGCCATGGCCGGAGACGCCGATGTCATCCTGGCGGTCGGCACCCGCTTGATGGATTTCACCACAGGGTCTTGGACTGTGTTTTCGCCGGATGCAAAGTTCGTTGCAATCAACGCGGCGCGCTTCGATGCAAACAAGCATCGCGCTGTAGCAGTTGTCGGCGACGCATTGGAGACCGTGTCCGAATTGGCGACCGCTTTGGAAGGCTACCGTGCCGACGAAGCTTGGACGACAAAGGGCGCAGAGGAATTCGCCAAGTGGAACGATGCCCTTGATGGATATCAGAAGCCCACGAACGCGGCCGTGCCGACCTATGCTCAGGTCGTCGGGATCGTGAACTCGAAGGCAAAGGATCGCGACCTTCTCATCACGGCCGCCGGCGGTCTCCCCGGTGAGGTGATGAAGAATTGGCGCGTCAAGGCTCCGAACACCTTCGACTGCGAGTTCGGTTTCTCTTGTATGGGATACGAGATCGCTGCCGGATGGGGCGCGGCGATGGCTGACCCGACGAGAACTCCGATCGTGATGATCGGAGACGGCACATACATGATGATGAATTCGGACGTCTATTCGACGGTGCTGTCCGGCCACAAGATGATCCTGATCGTTTGCGACAACGGCGGCTATGCCGTGATCAACAGACTTCAAAACGCCAAGGGCACCCCGGGTTTCAACAACCTCATCAAGGATTGCAAAGTAAAAGAGCCCTTCGCGGTTGATTTCGCCAAGCACGCCGAAGCCATGGGTGCATTGACCCGCCACGTCGAAAGCCTGGCGGACCTGGGTGCCGCGATGGAATGGGCTCAGTCTACGGATCGCACGACCGTCCTAACGATTGTATCTGACGCGTTCGCCTGGACGCCGGGCGATGCCTGGTGGGACGTCGGTGTCCCGCAGGTCAGCCAGAGGGCGGAAGTCAATGCCGCCGCCAAGGACCAGCAAGCTGGACGCAAGCGTCAACGGGTCGGCGCTTAATCTGGGCGTATCCTTCTCAATTCCGGTGTGGCGGTTTCGGCTGACACGCCGTGGGTCCGCTCATTTCCGCGAATGGGCAAGGACCGTGGCCTTTCACTACGATATCCGGAGTTCGAGCGTTGCCTGAACAGATCAATTTCGCACTTAACCAGATTGTTGCCCCGGCTCTTCCCGTTCGGGAATTCATCGACCTTGCAGCCAACCTCGGTTGTCAGGGCGTCGAGCTTCGAAATGACCTCGTCGACAAGGGCGTGAGCACTGCGGCCTTTTTCGACGGCCACACTCCGGCGGAAATCGGCGAATATGCGCGTAAGAAAAACGTCCGGCTCCTTGGATTGTCCGAGGTGTACGGCTTCAATCGTTGGTCGGAAAACATCTACGGCAAAGTGAAGCGGCTGATCGACGAAGCCCTACAAAGTGGCGCGGAGTCAATAAGCCTGATTCCCAGCAACGATGGGGCTAAACAGGCGGACGGTGAGCGGCTCAGCGACATACAGTCGGCCCTGTCCAAGGTGCTTCCACTGCTGAGGGATGCTGGTCTAATTGCGCTCGTGGAACCTTTGGGCTTCAAGTCGTCTTCACTCCGTTACAAGCGAGAGGCAGTCGCGGCAATCGACGCCGTGGGCGGGCGAGAGCATTTCCGACTGGTCCACGACACATTCCATCATCACCTTTCGGGTGAGACCGAGTTTTTCCCTGACATGACAGGAATTGTCCATATTTCCGGTGTCGTCGATGGCGAGCTGAGCCCCGATCAGATGAAAGATAGCGATCGGGTGCTGGTCGATGGCCGTGATTGGCTGGGTAACGTACAGCAGATTAGGAGCCTTGCGTCTCTCGGCTATCGCGGAGCCCATTCATATGAGCCCTTCGCATCGTCTGTTCATTCGGATCGAAATGTCGAGAGCAGTATCGGGGCCAGTATAGCTTACCTACGCGGGGAACTTGTCATCTGATAGTTTTTACGTCCGGGCGAGAAGTACCGCTTTTATCGCTCGTAATTGGCCGCTGGTATGTATTCAACACTTCCTTCTTGGCTCGTGACGGGTGTTTCTTCGTCATCCACGATAAACTTCGCTCGGGCATATAGTTCGTCAAACGTCATCACCTCGGGCCATCTAAGTGATCGACGAAAAAGTTCGAACGACCTAAACATGTCCTTGTTCGTTCCGTTTGGCGTTTGAAACTGATCTAAGTTGCCGACAACCAGGAACGACCGCGGCTGGAACTGAAAAAGCGTCTCTCCTGTTGGTACGCTGGTCTCGCTATGGATCGGTCGGAATTCCTCAGTCAGATTTTCCAAGGCGCGCTGGACGGTCACCTGTATCTGTGACACGGCACCAGCCAACTCTGTGCTTGGCGAAAAGACTCCTGGTCGATACGCTTTCACCAAACCTGTGTCCGATGTTTTGATTTCGACAAAGCAGAGAGAATTGATCGCAGCGACAGTCTTGAGCAAGCCGTCAACTTCCTTCCCTCGGCCGGAAATATTGTACCCTGCAACCTTGTTGCGTAATGCCTTTCCATCCAGAGCCGAAAGGGCAAGATAGGATAGGCCGTAGCCGAATATCCAGGTGTTTCGCTCGAAGAAGGCTTGCCAAGCTAGTTCCAGGCCACCATGTGCCTGCGCCTCCGTTTGACGAAACTCGACGTCGTCTAGCATTCGGCGGAAGTAACTCAACTCGCGACGTCGCTTGGCCAGCCCGAAAATGTCCTGCGCCTGAACGTCCGCGTCGAGCACGGCATTGAGCATCACCGGGTCTTCGATCAGAAACTTGGCGATTTGCCTCCGGTCGAACGTCGCCTGAACCTGTTCACGGTCAGGAACTCGGCCGCCTTGCTCATCTACAAAAATCATGGTCTCCGCCGACTTAATGAAGGTCAGCAGTTCATCAATTTCTCGACCGTAGAGCGAGAAGGCGATCTCTTTGTGCGGTCCGCCCTTGCTGTTCCACTTCTGAAAAGTGAGGCTGGTTATCTGCTGGTCGCTTTCATATAAGGTCGCCTTTAGCTGGTAGCGCGCGCCCTCCTGGTTGCGAAGGACGACCTCCTTGCCTTCCTTCATCGCGATGATGCCTCCCTTGCCTTCAATGATGCGGTGCAAGAACCTGCGAGGGGTCACATCCCGCTCGAAGATTTTGCTTATCCGTTTTGAAAAATAGGTCCAATGAGGCAGGCGTCCCCAAAAATATGTCTCATCGTTTTCGGACATGAGCGCGCCTAGTTGATCCCGGCTAAGACTACAACCTACTGCTCAATTATTATCAAGATAGCAAGTGCCCGTAGTCGGAGCATTTTTGCTTGGCACGATGGCCTCGTTGACGTCGGGTCGATGCCCGACGTCAACCTGGCCGATACTCGCGCTGGGCTTCCGGGTCCTGAGCCGAGAATTCGAGTCCTCGCAACTCGTTCCACATCTCTAGGGGAATGTCGGCGGCCGCCCATCCGATCGTCTGGTCGATCCTGCCGGGCTTGGACACGCCAATCACCGTCGACGCGATCCGCGGGTCAATAAGAGAGAACTGAAGGGCCGCTGCGCCTGGTGCGATCGAATGCTTGGCGCAAATGGTTTCAATCTGCCTTACTGGCTCTAAGGCTACGTCGTCAGCGTCTTGGTAGGTGATGCGCGAGACATTTGAACTACCCTTTGCCAGCACACCGCCGGCATAGGGAGCGGCGTTGAGAATGCCGATGCTTTGCGAATGAGCGTAATCGAAGAGTTCGTTCGCTGAGCGGTTCAACAACGTGTAGCGGTTATGGCTGAGTATGACGTCGAACGGCCGCTCCCTGACGAGCGGCAGCATGATGTCCACACGTCCCATTGCCAAACCGACTGCCGTCGCCAGTCCTTCTTCCTTGATACGGAACAGCGCATCGAGTGCGCCACCCGGTCGCGTGATTGCCGAGAGGTCGTCAGAGTACTCGGGATCATGGAGGTGGAGAATATCGACACGATCCAGCCCAAGCGCCGTCAAGCTTTCCTCGAAAGAGCGGCGGGCCTGGTCTGCGTCAAAGCGGCCCGTTTCCATGTCCCTGTCGAGCTTTGTAGACAAAACGAACCCCTCTGGAGTGCCGCCGCGCTCTCGAATTGCAGCACCGATCCTCTGCTCGCTACGGCCAAACCCGTAGTTTCGGGAGGTGTCCATAAAGTTCACAGGCCCGTCGAAGATGGCGTGGATTGTTTCGCGGGCGGTCGCTTCGTCGACGCTATAACCGTAGGTGTCTGGCATCTCGCCGAGCGGGGCAGTGCCGAAACAAACCTCGGTCACTTCCAGTCCCGTCTTTCCGATCTGACGTCTTTTCACACGCTTTTCCATTATAGTCGGGTCCTCGGAAATGCACAGTACGACGCAACAAAGCTGACGGCCCCAGGAAGGCCGTCAGCTGCCTTCGGTCAGGTTCTGGTCCGCACGCCGCTTGAGCGCCTGCTTGCTACGGTCGTGAGGATGGCTGCAACGATGATCACTGCTCCAGTAGAGGCCTGCACATAGAAACTTGGGACCTGCGCCAGGGTGAGGAGGTTGTTGATCACGCCGATAAGCAAGACTCCGCTTACGACGCCGATGATCGTTCCACGACCGCCACCGAGGCTCACGCCGCCGATAACGGCTGCGGCAAATGCCGAGAAGATGATCCCCTGTCCTTGTGTTGTCACTGCGGAGTCGAGGCGACCGGTCATCAGTACGCCTGCCAGTCCAGCGAGCAAAGCCGCGAAAACGAACGCGGACCAGATCACCTTGTCAACGTTGATGCCAGCAGCGCGAGCTGCATCTTCGTTGCCTCCGACGGCATAAAGAGCTCGGCCGTAACGGTGATAGTGGAAGACGAGTCCGACAACGACCGCAACAATCAGGAACACGAATACCGAGACCGGGATGCCCAGGATGTTAGAGGAGCCGAGATAAGTCAGGGCCTTGCCTGGAGAATAGATCGAACGGCCACTAGAGACGATGAGGATGCCGCCTCGAAGAAGAACAAGAAGCCCGAGGGTTGAGATGAAGGGGTTCAATCCCACTCTAACGACCATGAAGCCGTTGAAGTAGCCGATGAGAGCGGCAGTGCCCATTGCAACGATCAGGCCGGTCCAAGCCGGCAGTTCGATGCCGAAGCCACCGGCTGACGCAGACACAATCGAACAGGCAGCAAACATCGGCGCGAACCCGACGATGCCTTCGAGCGATAGATCAAGACGTCCGATCAGGACGACGAAGGTCAGTCCGATGGTCGTGAGTCCGAGAACACTGACCTGATCAAGAATATTGATGAGGTTGGTTGTCGTAGCGAAACGTGGTGCGATGATCGCGCCAACGATAACCAAGATCAGAAGAACTGGGTACATCGTGAACCCCTCGGCCACGAAGGCACTTCCGAAGGCCGACATACGCGACTGGCCGGGGTTCCGCTTTTCAGGTTTTGAAATGCTGGTCATTTCGACGCTCATATCACGCCCTCCATTCGCAAGATTAGGTCTTTCATGGTGTATTCGCCGACAAGCTCGTCTGCGAGCCGGCCTTCGACAACGATCACGACGCGGTTCGCAAGCTGTACGATTTCGTCTTCTTCGTCGGAGACTACGACGACACCTAAGCCTTCACTGGCGAGACGTCGAAGCAATCCATAAAGTTGTTCCTTGGCACCCACGTCGACGCCCCGGGTTGGGCTCAGCGCGACAACGACTTCAGGGCCGCGGCAAAGCGCGCGCGCGAAAACCACCTTCTGTTGATTTCCTCCGCTAAGCTGGCCAACGGCTTGTTCGAGCGAAGAAGCGATGACGTTCGTCTGTCGGGCAAGCCGACCGACATGGTCCGCTTCCTTCTTCTTGCTGATGAAACCAAATCGATCCGACAAAACATCCAGTCCGCCGATGCTGACATTCTCACGAACTCCGAGCATCCCTACATATCCGCTCGCATGTCGATCGGTGGGGACCAGTCCGATAGTCGGCAGTGCGCCCCGGGGGCTGATGATTTCTCCCTTAGCCGGGTTCTGTTGCCCGGCAAGGATCATCGCGAGTGATTCCTTCCCACCACCTACGGGGCCCGCCAACGCGACAATCTCGCCTGGACGAACCTGGAAATTGATGTCGTGCTCCGAGAATTCGTCGATGCGAATGCCCTTGGCTTGAAGCAGTGCCGGGGCTTGATAGTCAGTGTGGTCTTCTCGCTCGCTCCGGACAGTCTTTTCGCCCATCATAAGGTCGGCGATAATCTCGACATCGAGACCACCAACGGGCTCGCGTGACTTCACAACCTTACCGTCACGCAAGATGGTGACGGTGTCGGCGACCTCGAATATTTCGTCCAGATGGTGAGAAATGTAGATGAAAGAGACCCCTGCCGCCTTCAGCGTTCTGACCTGATCGAACAGGATCATCTTCTCTGCATGGCTCAGCGCGGCCGTAGGTTCGTCGAGAATCATGACCGGAACGCCTCGGCTAAGGGCCTTCATAATTTCGAGCAGCTGCCGCGTACCAGCGCCGAGCTCTCCGGCGAGCGCCGTGGGGCGAATATCCATATTCCATTTGCCGAGGAGATCGTTCGTTTTTTCCAGCATGCGTCCGCGGCTAACAACTCCATAGCTGTTTTGAACGGCGGGATTTTCGAGAAACAGATTCTCGGATACGGTCAGGAGGTTGAACAACTGCGGCGTCTGCTGAACATGCGCGATGTCGTTGCGAATGGCCGCCGCGTAGGACTTGCCATTTGCTTCGACTTCCGTGTTGGAAATCCGGATCGACCCTGTGTCGGCCGGGGTGTATCCGCTCATGGTCGAGACGAGCGTACTCTTTCCAGCGCCGTTTCGACCGAGGAGGGCGTGGACCTCACCTGGCATAAGGGTGAAGTCCACACCGTTCAGCGCGCGCGTGGAACCAAAGGTCTTGGAGATGTTTCGCATCTCCACGATGGGTCGCTGATTTTCCATGATCTCTGGAGCCACAACGCGTTCCTTTCGATTTACTTGCCGACCTTGTTTGCCCAGAGATCGGGCGAGTCGACGTTTTCGGCAGTTACGAGGGTGGCGTTCAGCTGGTACTGCGGCCCAACCGGGGTGTCGATGACTTGGCCGTCGGATGTCGGTCCGACTTCGATCTTGCCGCCCTTGGAGACGAGGTCGATAAGTTCGGCCGTTTTGCTCGCGTATGCGCTAAGGGGCTGCGAGACGGTGGCATCCAACGCCTTGTCGCGGATCAGCTGCAGGCCTTGCGGTGTGCCGTCGATCGCGATGCGGATGACGGATTCCGGATCACCAACTGGAGCGCCTTTGCCGGCCGCGCTCAGCTGAGCATTGACCGCAGTCGCCATCAGCTCCGAAGCCTCAAAAATCCCATTGAGGGTAGGGGTTTGGGTCAGCACGTTCTGTGCCGCGTCGGCAGCCATGTCCGCCGTCCATTCCGTTGGACGTTGGATTACTTTCACCTTGGGAGCGAGTTCTTTCATCGTGTTCGCGAAGCCGCTCGAGCGGTCCAGGCCGTTCGGGGAGGTGAGGGCACCCTGAAGTTCAAGGACGGTGCAGCTGTCGTCCTTCCAGCACGCCTTCCCTTCGAGGCGCTTAACCATTTCCTTGGCACCCTGAGCGCCGGCATTGACGTTATCGGCGCGAACGGTCGCTGTCACTTTTCCGCCAGCGGGAGCATCATCGATCGAGAACACGAGGACGTTGGAGTCATTCGCCTTCTTGACCGCCGGAACTATGCCTGCGGAGTCGAGCGGAGCAAATACAATAACGTTTGCGCCGTTGGCCATTAGGTTCTGCAGCGCGTCAACCTGTGCGGCGATGTCGCCGTTCGGGTCGGGAGCGCCGACCAACGTGAAGCCTCTGGCCGCATATTCCTTCTTCGAGGAAGCGAGCAGGAGCGTCATGAAATCGTCTTTGAGAAACTTCGGCGTATAGCCGATGCGGATGTCCGGCTTGCTGTCTGCTGCCATACCGCTACCAGCTGTCAAAGCCACCAGCATCGCGCCAGCAACTATAGCACTGGTCGCCTTGCCACGGGTCAGAATACGTGTCGTGAAATTCATGTCATCCTCCACTTGGTTAAGTTCGACGTCCTGCCTGAGGCAGGACGCACCTCCTCTGTCCCTCTGTCGTCCAACAGAAGGGTCCGATCTTGCGAAATGAGACGAAGATCATTTGCGAAGTCGTCAGTCGCAAATTTCACGGCGGTGACCGTCTTACCGACACCGCATCATTTATCTGGGGCTCCTCCCCAGAGCCCGCCGTCCTCTCAGCGGGCTCAAACGTCGTGAATGCTAGGCCTTGATTTCAGAAACCTTGACCAGGCGGCCTTCCTTCAGAGAGAGGTAGGCTGCCTCTGCCAACACCAGCGCTTTGCGTCCGTCGTCGAAGCTGGCGAGAGGAACTGCGCCTTTCTCGACGCAGTCTACAAAGCCATCGATTTCGGCCATAAAAGCCTCCAGGTAACGCTCCAGGAAGAAGAACTGATACGGTTGGCTTGCCTCGACCGCAGAGTTGGTAAACCGCCGCAGCTCGTGGGGTTTGCGGTTGTCCGAGATGAGCATCCCTGTGCTTCCCATCAACTCCACTCTTTGATCATATCCGTAAACGGCCGTCCGGGAGTTGTTGATATGGCATTGTTTCCCCGACGCGGTGCGTAGGATGATCATCGCGGTGTCGACTTCCTTGAGCTCGGCACCGAGGGCCGGGTCAATCAGGGCGTTCGCAACTGCAAATACCTCTGTCGGCTCCTCGCCCAGCATGAAGCGTGCGAGATCGAAGTCGTGGATGGTCATGTCACGAAACAAGCCGCCGGCTGCTTCGAGATAGGCGCGCGGTGGGATTGCCGGATCGCGTGAGGTGATAATGACTTGATGGAGATCACCGATCTCGCCGGCCAACATTGCTGCACGGGCCGCGCTGTGGCCAGGATCATAACGACGATTGAAGCCGAGCTGGATCGGGATCGTTGTGTCACCGATCTTCTTTGCGCACGCATTGACGCGAGCGAGGCTCAGATCGATTGGTTTTTCACAGAGGACCGCCTTTCCGGAAGCAATCGCCATCTCGATGTAATCGGCGTGCGTTGGTGTCGCCGTGGCGATCAGAACCGCGTCCACCTTGTCAGATGAGAAAATTTCCTCGGCACTCGCGGCGGCTTTGACGCCTTGTGCCTCAGCGACCTTTTCAGCTGCCGGGCGATGCACGTCATAGACAGCCACCAACTCCGCACGCGGGTGCCGAGCGACATTGGCAGCATGCATTTGTCCTATGCGACCGCAACCGAGAACAGCAATACGCAACATGGTAATCCTCCCAATAAAATTATGACGCAATGTCTGCATCAATTTATGCATCCTCGGCGCAAAACATGTTGCAATGACGCATGCTTGTCAATACAAATTCCGATACCAAGCAATATGCAACGTTTATTGCATACACGGAGAGGAGGCTTTGGATGAACAGAGTTGATGGGAAGATAGCTGTCGTAACCGGCGGTACACAGGGATTGGGCGCTGCCATAGCAATGCAACTGGCGGAAGCTGGGGCTGCAGGTGTCGTGACGTGCGGACGAAATCGTGAAAAAGGGGACGCCGTTGCCAAAGCTGTCAAGGCAAAAACGGGGTGCGGCGTCCGTTTCGTTCAAGCAGATTTGGAAAGTGTCGCCGACTGCAGAGCAGTTTTCGATGCTGCTGACGAGGCATTTGGTCGAGTTGACATCCTGGTGAATGCCGCTGGGCTAACGGATAGGGGCGACATCCTCACCACCGACGAGCAGCTCTTCGATAGGATGTTCGCGGTGAACGCCCGCGCACCGTTCTTTCTGATGCAGGAGGCGATCCGGCGTATGGTTCGGGACAACATCGAAGGTGCGATCGTCAATATCGGGTCGACCTCTGCTCTCGCCGGGCAACCTTTCATATCGCCTTATTGCGCCTCCAAGGCTGCGCTCGCCACCTTCACACGTAACACCGCGTTTGCCGCCATGCGAAACAAAATTCGCGTGAACCAGCTCAACATCGGCTGGATGGCATCTGATGGCGAAGACAGAATCCAGCGTGAATATCACGGAGCCGATGAAAATTGGTTGGAGAAGGCTGCAGCTGAACAACCGTTCGGTCGTTTGCTGGCCCCTCAGGAGGTTGCTAAGGCGGTTACATTCTTGGCATCGGAGGATTCCGGACTCATGACTGGTTCCGTGATTAACTTCGATCAGTCAGTTTGGGGTGCGTACCAGTTTTCGCCGCCGACGCCCATGTCGAAGCTCGAGCTCTAAAGTCATCAGAAGATGGCGCAGTTGTAGCGCGTGAAGACCTGGCTCTGCGTGATCCGGTTGACTGGTTGAACGCCTTGCTGTGCCATCCTTATGCACTCAACAGCGAGCGCGATCTCGCGCTCGAAATCATGGCCGATCGTAATATCCATTATGCCCCGTTCAAGCAGGGAACGGGAATTGTTATTCAATTCGTGTCCGATAAAGATAGTCGAGTGGCTGATATTGGCTTCTTCAAGCGCTCTGCCCACGCCAAGGTTGGCCCCTGATACATTATAGATTGCAGCAGGAGCCCCGTTCCTTTCTATGTAGCGCATGACCGCCTCGTGGACGACGTCTGCGCTCTCATTGGAACTCACCTTTTCGTCGATGGAAAGGTGTGGAAACTCTGATCTTAGGACGTTCCTGAAGCCCTGTTCGCGATCTTGATGGCAACGGAAGGGTACACTGTATACGAAAAGAACTTGTCCGGTTTCTACAGCCGGAAGCATTCGGCCGCATAGCCAACCGGCCGTAGCGCCGGAGACATATTGATCCGATCCAACGTACGCGGTCCTTCCTGAGGTCGGCAAATCGGTGGTGAGGCAGATCACCGGTGTTCCTTTGGCCATAACGGACCTAACTGCGTCGTTAATTGCCGGATGCTCTCGTGCAACAAGGATTACTCCGTCAGCAGTGGAGGCGGCTAGTTCGATCCGGCTGGCAAATTCGATTGGGTCTACCGTGAATGAAACATATACGTCTGCCTCGATATCAACAGTCGGGTTATGATTGGAGTATTGGCTGGCGGCGTTTGCAGCAGCGTCAATGAACGAACGCCCGGAATCGGCGAGAAGTTTGATTCGAGTTTGTTTGAAAGGGGGGGCTAACGAGGACGGTAGCCTCGCCATTGAACGTCCCTTTTCTCTGAACGTATTCGAAACGTGCTGTTGGAGCACGCTCTGGAACTCTCGATATCCAGTGAAACCTAAGCTTTGAACTAAACGCACAACGCTTGAAGCGTTGACGCTACACCTTCTGGCAACCTCGGAACTCGAGAGCATTGCAATTGCATCGAGATTCTCAATGAAAAAGGCTGCCAAGCGTCGTCCGCCTCTCCCAAGGTCGGGCTGCGCCGCGGCGAGTGTCTCGAGCAGCTCCTGCGTATCGCGCGGCTTAGATAGTTTTATGTCCATGACAACTCCTCAAACTCACCATAGCTCACAATTGCATTTACGCAATGATCATTGCGTAACTCCAGTTTCGCGGCCTCACTCGTCGCAGAGGCGAGGCTTTACTCTGGCCGCATCGAACGTTGCTTCGATCGGAGAAATACAATAAATATTCTAACCAGCTGTGATCGAGCGACCTCACCCGATACGTCTCGCGCCCGTGGCGCTAGAGATGAGCTTGATGAATACCACCTCAGAGCCACCGTCGATTCTTCTTGACATGCAATAGTTATTGCTTATCTCTTCCTGTTACATTTTTTATTGCGGACCCGGAATATGGAGTGGCCGGGGTTCGCAAGGAGGAGCGAGAAGCTTGCGCGACGGCTGCAGTCTGTTCGATGGCGCTTGGTCCCGGAAATCCACGGAAGGCTAGCGCGCATTGGACGGTCCTCGTCGCGTGCACGCTCTTAAAATCAAGGTGAACGACATGCGCACTATCAAGGGTCCCGCAGTTTTCCTCGCTCAATTTGCAGGAGACGAAGCTCCGTTCAACAACCTCAAGGGTCTGGCAGGATGGGCCGCCGACAAGGGCTTCAAGGGCGTTCAGATTCCGACTTGGGACACCCGGGTCATTGATCTCGAGCTTGCCGCCGAGAGCCAAGATTACGTGGATGAATTCAAGGGAACCTTGGCCGAACATGGCCTCGAGGTCACCGATCTCGCGAGCCATCTCCAGGGCCAGCTCGTCGCGCTACATCCGTCGTTCAACCTGCCGGCAGATTCATTCGCGCCGAAAAAGGTCCACCGTAACGCGAAGGCTCGCCAGGAATGGGCCGTAAACCAGCTTCTTTGCGCTGCCAAGGCATCGAGGCGGTTCGGTATCGATCGCCACACCACATTCAGTGGCACGCTCCTGTGGCCATACTTCTATCCCTATCCGCAGTGGCCGGATGGCCTGATTTCCGACGGCTTCGACGAGCTCGCTCGCCGCTGGCGGCCGATTCTCGATGCGTTCGACCGCGAGGGCGTCGACGTCTGCTATGAAATCCATCCGACGGAGGACTTGCACGACGGCTTGACGTTCGAGATGTTCCTGGAGCGGGTCGACAACCACCCACGCTGCAACATCATGTACGACCCGAGCCACCTCGTGCTTCAGTCGATCGATTACCTCACATACATCGACCACTACCACCAGCGGATCAAGACGTTCCACGTCAAGGACGCAGAGTTCCGCCCGACGGGCAAGACCGGTGCGTACGGCGGATATCAGCCCTGGATCAGCAGAGCTGGCCGTTTCCGCTCGCCGGGCGATGGTCAGGTCGACTTCGGCGCGATCTTCTCGAAGCTCTCCGGCTACGATTTCGATGGCTGGGCGGTCCTCGAATGGGAGTGCTGCCTCAAGAACTCGGAAGACGGCGCTGCCGAAGGCGCTCGGTTCATCAGCGACCACATCATTCGCGTCTCGGAACGCGCCTTCGACGACTTCGTCAAGTCGGGCGCTGACCGTGCGGTAAACAACGAAATTCTGGGAATTGAAGGGTAATTCGGTGAGCAGCTCGTCTCTTTCTAAACGTAGATTGCGGCTTGGAATGGTCGGTGGCGGTCTCGGTGCGTACATCGGGGGCATCCATCGCTACGCCGCTCGGCTCGACAATCAATTCGAGCTGGTCGCCGGTGCCTTCGACGTAGACGCCGCGCGCGGCCATGCGTTTGCAGCGGACAACTTCATCGAGGCTGACCGTTCTTACGATTGCTTCCAGTCCATGGTGGAGGGCGAGCGCAACCGACCTGATCGTATCGACGCCGTTGCAATCTGCACGCCGAACCACACACACTTTCCGATCGCGAAGGCATTCATCGAAGCCGGAATCGAGGTCATCTGCGAAAAGCCGATGACGACCACGATCGAAGACGCGATTGCATTGCACGACCTGGCCAAAGAGACCGGGCGTTTCGTCGGTATCACCTATACCTACAGCGGGTACCCGATGATCCACGAGGCGCGGGCGATGGTTTCTCGCGGCGACCTCGGCAAGATCAGGGTGGTCCAGGTGGAATATCCGCTCGAATGGATGGCGACCGGGATCGAACTGCAGGGCAACCAGCAGGCGGCATGGCGCACCGATCCCAAGAAGAACGGTCGCGGCGGTTCGATCGGTGACATCGGCACGCATGCGTATCATCTGGCCGGGTTCGTGACGGGCTTGAAAGCCGAAGCGATTGCGGCCGATCTCGCTACCTTCGTAGAAGGCCGAGCATTGGACGACAACGCTCACGTCATGATCCGCTACGAGGGCGGCGCGCGGGGCCTGCTTTGGTCGTCGCAGGTCGCGATCGGACAATCGAACGGTCTTCGCCTTCGTGTGTTCGGCGAGAAAGGCAGCCTCGTCTGGCATCAGGAGTCACCGAACGAACTCGTCTTCACGGAATTGTTCGGCGTTCCAAAGGTTATCAAGCGGGGCCGTGACGACCTGAGCCTGGAGACACGGGCGCGCACGCGCACACCGCCAGGACACCCGGAAGGCTATATCGAGGCTTTCTCCAATCTCTACCAGGGTTTCGCGGAATCGATCCGGGCGAAAGCCGACGGTCGCGAACCCAATGCGACGGGCGCAAATGTCCCGACATCGTATGACGGTTTGAAAGGCGTGGCGTTCGTCGACGCCGTCGTCGATAGCCATGAACAGGGCGGCGGCTGGCTCAAGCCGAAGTTCGCCTGACATGAAATGACCTGGAAGCCGAACTTGACGGGAGCGGGTTCGGCGACGGGCTAAGGCATCCATAACAAAACACACCGCAGCCGGGCGGTGGAACCAGCGGAATTACCATCTGCCGGATTGGATAACTGTTGCCGGTTTTCAAGCGGTCGCCGAGGGGCCCCGCGTCACTGTGGAGGAGAAGAAAATGAAACTGAAGAAGTTGATGCTCAGCGCCGCATTCGTTGCCATGACGTCGGCCGCAGCCCATGCCGAGACGATCGGCGTCGCCATGTCGCTCTTCGACGACAACTGGCTGACTGGCCTCCGTCATTCGATGGAAGACCATGCAAAGGGCCTCAAGGACGTCACGGTGAACACTGAAGACGGCCAGGGCGATATCGCGAAGCAGCAGAGCCAAGTCGACAACTTCATCGCGGCAGGTGTCGATGGGATCGTCATCATGCTCGTTGACGCGGATGCAGGCGTTGCCATTTCCAAGCGTGCGGCAGAGGCTGGCATTCCGATCGTCTTCGTCAACAACGCCCCTTCAAACGTCGACAGCCTTCCGGACAAGCAGGCTTTCGTCGGCTCCAACGAAGAGCAGGCAGGCACTCTCGAAACCCAGACCGTCTGCAAGATGCTCGGCGGCAAGGGCAAAGCTGTGATCATCCAGGGCCAGCTCGGTACGACGGGCCAGCGCGGCCGCACCAAGGCAACCCACGATGTTCTCGCGTCGACTGAATGCAAGGGTATCGAAGTGATCGAAGAGCAGACCGCGAACTGGATGCGGACGCCTGCGCTCGACCTCGTTACCAACTGGCTCTCCGCTGGACGCGAGTTCGACGCCGTAATTGCCAACAACGACGAAATGGCCCTCGGCGCGATCCAGGCTCTCAAGGCAGCTGGCAAGCCGATGGACAAGGTCGTCGTGGGCGGCGTTGATGCGACTGCGGATGCCCTCGCGGCAATGCAGGCCGGCGATCTCGACGTCACCGTGTTCCAGAACGCGAAGGGTCAGGGCGTAGGCGCTATCGACACAGTCCTCAAGCTGGCGCGCGGCGAAAAGGTCGAAAAGAAGACCTACATCCCGTTCGAACTCGTCACCAAGGACAACCTCGCTCAGTACACGGCGAAGAACTAACGGCACCTGGGGCGCGGTGCCAAACCGCGCCCCAATTGTCTAAATGGGAGGCGAGTTATGACTTCGATCAGTCCATCTACGATGGCCGCGGTTCGCCGCAGTGGTGCCGTCCCCAACTCCGAATACCTTCTTGCGGTGGAAGGCATCAGGAAGGAGTTTCCTGGGGTATTGGCTCTCGACGATGTCTCGTTCCGCCTCAAGCGGGGCACCGTCCATGCCCTTATGGGCGAAAATGGAGCCGGCAAGAGTACCTTGATGAAGATACTGGCCGGCATCTATACGCCTGACCAGGGCGACGTCACGTTGCGTGGCGTGCCCATCAGACTGCAGTCTCCGCTTGATGCGCTCGAGAACGGGATCGCAATGATCCATCAGGAACTGAACCTGATGCCGTTCATGACGGTTGCGGAGAATATCTGGATTCGTCGCGAGCCGCTCAACCGGCTCGGCTTCGTGAACCACGGTGAGATGCGTCGAATGACCGAGGAGCTCTTTAAGCGCCTGAGAATCGACATCGACCCGGAGATCGAGGTGCGGCATCTATCCGTGGCGAGCAGGCAGATGGTCGAGATCGCCAAGGCGGTTTCGTATGAATCCGACGTTCTCATCATGGACGAGCCGACTTCCGCGCTGACGGAAACCGAGGTTGGGCATCTCTTTCAGATCATCCGTGACCTGCGTTCGCATGGGATCGGGATCGTCTACATCACACACAAGATGAACGAACTGTTCGAAATCGCCGACGAGTTCTCTGTTTTCCGCGATGGCCGCTACATCGGCACCCACGCGGCGTCCGACGTCACCCGCGACGACATCATCAAGATGATGGTCGGGCGCGAGATCACCCAGATGTTCCCCAAGGAGGAGGTCGCGATCGGCGACGTCGCCCTTTCAGTCAAGAACTTGACTTTGAACGGCGTCTTCGAGAACGTTTCTTTCGACGTGCGGGCGGGTGAAATCCTGGGAGTCGCGGGTCTCGTTGGATCGGGACGTTCGAATGTCGCCGAGACGATCTTCGGCGTCACCCCTGCGAGTTCCGGCACGATCGACCTTTACGGCAAGCGGGTGGACATCAAGTCGCCGGCAATCGCTATTCAAAACCACATGGCGTTCCTGACCGAAGATCGGAAGGACACTGGGTGTCTTCTGATCCTGGATATCCTGCAGAACATGCAGGTTGCCGTACTGCACGACAGGTTCGTCAAAGGCGGGTTTGTGCAGGAGAGCGCCGTGGAGGATGCTTGTGAGGCGATGGCAAAGCGCCTTCGGGTGAAGACGCCAGGCCTCTACGAGCGCATTGAAAACCTGTCCGGTGGCAATCAGCAGAAGGTCCTCATCGGGAGATGGCTGCTCACCAATCCGCGGATTCTCATCCTTGATGAACCGACGCGTGGGATCGACGTCGGCGCAAAGGCCGAAATCCACCGGATCGTCACCGAATTCGCGAAGGCGGGCGTCGCCGTACTGATGATTTCATCGGAGATGCCCGAGGTTCTCGGCATGAGCGACCGCGTCATGGTCATGCACGAGGGCAAAGTAACTGGCTTCTTGGATCGTAGCGAGGCCACACAAGTCAAGGTCATGGAACTCGCATCCCGCTGAAGCCGGATCGGAGGAGATTTAAAATGGAAAGCAAAGCCCTAGCCGAAACGGCAACCCAAGATCACTCTCCAAGGCGTAAGCGCAGGCTTCCGACGGAACTGAGCATTTTCCTGGTGCTTGTCGGTATCGCACTCGTCTATGAAATCCTGGGATGGATTTTCGTCCACCAGAGCTTCTTGATGAACTCGCAGCGCCTGACGATCATGGTTCTCCAAGTTTCCGTGATCGGTATCATTGCCGTCGGCGTCACGCAGGTCATCATCACCGGTGGCATCGATCTTTCCTCTGGATCGGTCGTCGGCATGACCGCGATGGTCGCGGCGGGTTTTGCTCAGTCCTCAACGTGGACCAGGGCGATTTACCCGGATTTGACCGATCTGCCGGCCATCATTCCGATTGCAACGGGTATAGTGATCGGCGTGGCCGCTGGCTTGGTCAACGGCTGGCTGATCGCCTACACGAAAATCCCTCCGTTCATTGCGACGCTCGGGATGATGGTCTCCGCCAGAGGCATCTCGAAGTGGTACACGAAAGGTCAACCCGTCTCCGGACTGACTGACCAGTTCAACTTCATCGGTAGCGGTGCATGGCCGGTTATCGTGTTCCTCGTTGTCGCCCTGATCTTTCACATCGCGCTCCGCTACACCCGCTACGGCAAGTTCACCTATGCGATCGGGGCTAACCCGCAGGCGGCGCGTGTTTCCGGTATCAACATCGAAGCGCACCTCATCAAGGTCTATGCGATCGCTGGTGCGTTGGCTGGGTTGGCGGGCATCGTAACAGCCGCTCGTGCGCAGACCGCCCAGTCCGGCATGGGCGTGATGTACGAACTCGATGCCATCGCTGCGGCGGTCATCGGCGGCACGTCGCTCGCTGGTGGCGTGGGACGGATCACCGGTACCGTCATCGGAACGATCATTCTCGGCGTGATGTCGTCCGGGTTCACCTTCCTTCGTGTGGATGCATACTACCAAGAGATCATCAAAGGCGCGATCATCGTGGCGGCTGTCGTGGCCGACGTGTACAGGCAGAAGCGCAAGAAGGTCTGATTGCCGAACGATTTTGGCTTGATCAACCCTGCGGTCAAGCCCGCAATGAACGCCGGCTAAGCCGGCGTTCGACTTATTGGCTCCCTTGCACGGATACACGATGCGGACGTTCTGCCGGGATCGAATGAGTGCCGTCGACGCTCCTACTTCTCTCCTCGCACAGGGTTTACGGGTTCAGTCATGATCGAACACACCCCATTTATAATCGCAATCGCGGCGATTGCTGCCTTTGTCGTCGGTCTGTCGAAAGGAGGGCTACCCTCGGTCGGGACGTTGTCAGTGCCATTGCTGGCAACTGTCATTTCTCCGGTAACTGCGGCTGCACTCCTGTTGCCGATATTCGTCGCCAGCGACATGGTAGGTCTGTACCTTTATCGGCACAGCTATTCGCGTCGAAACCTATTGATACTCACCCCTGCATCTCTGGTCGGCGTGGCGGTCGGATGGGGGTTCAGCGCTTATTTGTCGAGCTTGTTCATTGGCATGCTGGTGGGGCTTGTCGGTGTGTTGTTCTGTTTGAACGCATGGTTTGGCCGTCGCTACCGTGCGAGCCGGGGCGAGGCAGATGCCAGGGTCGCGCCAGGGACGTTCTGGGGCATCCTAACGGGGCTCACTAGCTTCGTTTCGCATTCGGGCGCGCCGCCTTTCCAGATGTACGTCCTTCCTCAAAACCTGGAGAAGATGAAGTTCGCGGGCACGGCGACGATCTTGTTTGCCATCGTCAACGCGGCAAAGATCATTCCGTACTGGGAGCTTCACCAATTCGCCAACTTCGATACCAAGCTGGTTCTTTGGCTCGCGCCCGCGGCAATCGTCGGGACGGTCGTCGGGAAGAGGCTGACGCAGATGTTGCCAGATGGTGTGTTTTTCAGGATCATTGAAATCACGCTGCTGATCCTTTCCCTCAAGCTCATCCTCGACTACTTAGGAGCGGCCTTGTCTGGATAAGCAAGATTGCTCACGTCGCGCCTTGCATTCGGTTGCCGGTTGCTCGATCGCAGGGTCCTATATTATCGAGAGGGACAAGTGGACCCGATATATCATGCCGAGCATTCGATATTTCCGGTTGCAGGGAATCATCCTCTTCGCCTTAATCCCCTAATTGCTGGGGGAGCCTCATGTTTCGTGATGACACCGTATTCGTAGTTGGTGCTGGAGCCAGTGCAGAGTTCGACATGCCCGTCGGCTCGCAGCTCATGGAGACTATCTCTCAAAACTGTCTCTACCGCTTCGACCATGGTGGTTTGAAAGAGGGTGTCGTCCAGATTTACGAGGTGATCGCCAGAGGCATTAATATGAGCCAACAAGGTGACGTCGATCTCCTGAATGAAAAGCTTTCTGTAATGCGTAAAATCTCGGAGACGATCGACATGGCGGAGAGCATCGACGAGTACATTTTTCGACATTCTGACGATGCCCGGATCGCAGAGCTGGGCAAATTGCAGATCGCTTACGCCATTGCCGCGGCAGAAAAGAGTAGCCTCCTCCGCCACGAGCAATTCAATGCAGCCGCTGGCTTCAAAACTGCAAATAAATCGTGGATCAGCACTTTTGCCAAGGCGCTTTTCAACGGCGTGAAGGCAAGCGAAGTTCATGAGATTGGCAGAAACATTACGATCATTTGCTTCAACTACGACCGATGCCTCGAGCACTACCTCGAAACGGCGATCGTGCACGCTTATCCTGCTGTCGGTCGGGAAATGGCACGGCAGATCGTCGATGAGATGAATATCATTCACCCCTACGGTTCGCTTGGTCCCCTAAGCCTATTTCCGTATGGCGACACAGACAACCTCTCCCAAATGGCCGAGAATATACAGACTTGGTCTGAAACGGTACGAGACCCGAAGTTGGTCGAGCGAATGCACTATGCGATCAGCCGCGCGAGTCAGGTTGTTTTTCTCGGCTTCGCCTTCGCCAAACAAAACATGGACTTGTTGGATGCCCACGTGACTGAGTGGATAGTTAATCCCGTTAAATCTTACGCAACCGGATACGGCTTGCACGAAGTTGCTGACCGGGCCTACCGCGAGAATATCATGCTGCTTTATCGCCCTCGCTTCGACGCAGAAGATATCGATAGTGTTCGGATACAGTGGGGCGCTAAATGCAACGAGTTCATCGAGATGAACAGGTACAATCTCATGCAGTAGGTCTCTGCGCCTCCGCTCGGCGAATGACGCGACTACGGAATTCCACAGGCTTGAAAATGCGGCAGGAGGCGGTTCACGGACGGCCTGAAGCTAGCCTCGATGGCTCATCGTTTTGCCACAGATCGACGCAACCCTAACTGTCAGAGTTCCAAAAGGGCGCATATCTCGGCACCTCCATAGACAGCGGCTGGAAACCAGGACATGCGGATGGGCGCGGCTACCGGCGGGTCAGCTTCCCGGTCACGTGGATCGCTCCACCCTGCGCTGACCACGCGTCGTACGAGAGGGTATTGTCGTTCACCTTTGTCAGGACGACGGTCACGGTCTCTTCTTCGTCAACATGTTGGTACGTCATGCGGTTGCCCGAAATTGCCCCATCAATCCGTTGCGGACCTCCGACGCTGGACTGTGATGACCCGCTCCCATGGGTGCCATTCACAGAGATATCCAAAGTGACAGGGCCGCGCGCTATGCCCCAGCCAATCGAACCCGTCCACGTTCCTTGGAAATATCGCGCTCCGACGCTGTCGGCGGTTCCGTCCCCACCCGGTCTCTTCCCCGTGGCGTCGTTCGATGCGTAGTTCGTGCATTTCTTGACCTGCAACGATTTCTTGGTGATTGGCTGCGTCCCAAACAGGCTCTCGTCTTCGGTGTTGCCGCTCTTGATGACGGTTGTCTGCGGGGTGCTGTCGAGGAAATACTCGACCTTCGAGCAGGAAGATGCCGAGGTTTTCACCGTCACTTCGGCGGAATAGCTTCCTTTCGATCCCGAGGTGCTGTCGATCGATATCGTTGCACGGCATGATCCCACGGGCTTATCGAAATTGCACTCCGCGAAGGCGACCGCCGGCGAAAGCGCTACCGCAAGGGCAAATATCAGTTGTCGCATCTGTTCTCCCCGAAACCTGTCTCGGCGATCTATAACACGCAGATTGTGCGCCGAAATCCTCCAACGGGGTGAGGTTTGCACGACCGTTAGACTGCGACCGTGGACAACATCAGTTTCATTAAAGCGTTCAATTTCGCGGTATCTGAAACCGAGAGCTTTCGTTAAGCTCAACCGACGGACGATCATTTACCACAGCTAGACGTTCCGGGAATGAACTGCATCTCGTGGTACGTCGGGCAAATTCACCGGATGACCCCATCGCATGCCGCCTGACACTGCGGGAATTGGATAGGAGGCAATGTTTGCATGTCGCCACACTCATTGACAAAAAAGGCAGACAAGTTCCGATCACCTTAGGTGCACGGCTTTACCGAAACGGGTTCGCAACTATGCACGACGGATTTCAAAGACGTATCGAAAGTAAAGTGGCGCGAGGTATCATCGGGAAAGCATCTGTGGCGGGATATATTTAGTTTTTGCGGTTATAGGCTTGGCCTCGTTTTACGTGTCGGAGCCGCTGCATGCTGAAATTTATATTTTCCCCTTTTGCGCCCCTGTTCGTGTGGATTTGGAGGCCGATCAAGAGGATCGTTTCTGGGGACCACTTCGATAGGCACATGTTACTACTTGCCAATGTCCTTAGTTTAGGAGCTGCAATAGCTGCTGCACTGTCCGCTTACTACACAAGTCAACAGGGCGATCTGGCTATACGTGCTGTAAATCTGCAATCGAGGAATGAGGCGTTTTCTGAATTCATAAAGTCTCAGGAGGTGTTGTGCGCCACAAGTTTGACACCACGAGATCAGAACGATTTTGCCGGACGTGCAGATGATGGTTGGGTTCTCGACGCGTTTTACGACGACGCAGAACGCGACCGCAAAAAATTCGACGTGGAAAGCTTTCTGTCGCGTAGGGAACAAAATCTTGCAGAGCGCGACAAGAAATATTTGCTGCTCCGCATCTGGCTCACCAGAGATGAGGACGATCAGATGTCCCAAGAGACCATGACTGATATGGGCACTGATGCTTACCGGGAAGCAATCACCACTTCCAAAGCGCCTGCTGAAATCGAGGTGCTGAAGAGAAACTTCGCATGTAAGAAGTGGCTGTATGCCTTCGTTGACTATTACACCCGTGGTGACCCGAGTCTTGAGATAAGAGATTTCCTGCACAGTGACCGGCTTCTTGTCCGCCCAAACTCTTCGACGAACCTCACACTTCACGAAATGCTGAAGAATTGGGGATACGAAGATATCGAGCCTTCAGTGCTGAGATACAACGCGCAAACGCAGTGATCAGCGCTCTGGCCCCCGATGACGCACGGCAACGGGCCTTGTCTTCTCATTGCGTAGTTCGCGTATAGCCGACGAAAGCGACAACATGAACATCGTGAGGCGGTTCCTTCGACCGTTTGCGGACAGCATTCAACCGAATACGCACTGATACAGGACATTAGGCAACTGCATCCATCACCGGTTCGATTTTCAGCAGGTCCTCCGGCAGCGGCCTTTGCAAGGCCTTTGCTTCGTCCCACGGAGCGGTGAGCCAAGTCTCGACCTCGTCCTTTGTCGTCAGGATAACTGGCATGGCCTTTTGATGGATCGGCGCGACGAGGCCGTTGGGCTCGGTCGTCAGGAAGGCAAACAGGTCGATGGTGACGAGACCGTCCTTGACCTTGCGCACGCTGGTCCAATCCTTGACCCAGAGCCCGGCAAAGAACATGAGCGGGTCGTCGCCCGTGCTAGTGAACCAGGCATTCGGCGTGCGGCCGCCTTCGACCTTGCTGGCCGGATCGGGTTCAGCGAAGCGGGTGAACGGGACCACACAACGGTTCTGTACGCCAAGCCATCGCTTCCAATGTTGGCTGGACGTGTTCCGGATGTTGGTGGTGCCGCCATCGGGTTCCATCTTCAGGAGTTCGTTGAAATCAAACTCCTTGCCCTTTGCGCGAAGCTTGTCGGCCCGCTTACTGGCGGCATCGAGCAACGCCTTGCTGGAGGAGGGCATGCCCCAGCGGACCATCGTCAGTTCGCGGCGATCTTTGTGGTTGCGGACGATCGGCGCGAAACGGTCCGGATAGACATCGATGGATTCTTCCATGTTGCCGATATGGTCGTGGGTGATCGACACGAACGACCGGATCGCCTGCTGATTGGTCGTGACGTTGTAGGCATTGCACATGCGGGAGCCTCCTCAATCCTGATAGGGACCGTGAAGGCTTTCCTTCTCGACTTCAAGCCTGCCTATCTCGGTGGACAGCATGTGGTCGTATCCGGAGAGGAGGTCGAGAAGTTGGGCAAGCGGCAAAGGTGATGGCGCGGTGCCATCGTCGGGATGCAGCATGATTTCTCCGGTTTCCATCCGCTCGATATAGTCGCGCACCGTATCACGCTCCTTATTACGCGCCTCGAGGCTCGCGATGGTGCTTGCGATCATGACTTCTTCATCGCTGCGGCTGAACAGCGTGCCGTCCAACCTGGCGATACGACGGTCTTCGACTGAAACGATGTTGTCGATCACGCTAAGTCCTCCTTGTCGGGTTTCGCAGAAATGGTGAGCTGGCATCTGTCGATGCCGTCGGTGGCATTCATCCGGTCGCATCCGAGGCCGATCCTACGACGCAGCTTGTGCATCGGGATTGATGCGCCATGGCGTTTCACCACCGCTTTCCGATCGAGGTCGTCACTGCGGCCGCAGGCCCGGCAGTCGACCCGCAGAACGTGACCTTGCACCTGCCGGAGAATAATGTCCTCATCAGAGGAATTTTTTCTTATTTTTTCGATTGTGCTCATCTGTGGATGGACGCTCGTTAGCTCGTTGAATTCGTTTCCTGATCGCTTGCAAAGCCGCTGTGGACTGGCATTGGATGTTCGATTTCGCCCCGAACATCACGATTGACTCACATGTCGATCAGGAACAAAAAGGGAACATACTCGCTTTGAAGCGAAATGGAAACCCGGTTTTAGACAGAGGTCGCGATGGCGCAGGGTGCCACAAATCTTGTGATCTCGGAGCTACGAGAGCGCATCCAGCATCTCGAAGGCGCGTCAGCACGCAAGAAGCGTGTCCTGCCGTTCGGCATTCCGGAGATCGACGACCGATTGCCTGGCGGCGGACTTGCCTTCGGTGCCTTGCATGAGTTCGCGGGCGGTGGAGCAGGGACCGTCGACGGAGCGGCTGCCGCGCTGATGGTGGCTGGGATCGCGGCGCAGACAAAAGGCCAGGTCGTCTGGTGCCTCACGCGACCCGATCTCTTTTTCCCGGCTCTGGCGCAAGCAGGCCTCCATCCGAAACGGGTGATCTTTGTCGAAAGCGACAAGGAGGAGGACGTGCTGGCGTCGATGGAGGAGGCACTGGCCTATGGGGGGCTCGGCGCGGTGGTCGGCGAGCTGGTGAGGTTTCCAATGACGACATCCCGGCGGCTTCAGCTTGCGGCCGAGAAGACGGGGACCATCGGGCTGGCGGTTCGACGATGGCGTCGGCAAACCGAGGCTAGCGATTACGGCCAGCCGACGGCGGCGACCACCAGGTGGCGGGTCAGCGTTCTCCCGAGTGAGCCGCTTCCGGTGCCGGGCATCGGTAGGGCGAGATGGTTGCTGGAATTGATACGAGTGAAAGCGGGTGAGTGCGCAGAGTTTATCGTTGGAGCGTGTGATGCCACGGGTCGTCTCGATTTATCTACCGGACCTGGCGACGGACAGGATCAGGCGGGCCGATCCATCTATTTCCGTTGAGCAGGCCATCGCGGTTATCGCGCGCAGCGGGTCCAAGCGCTGGGTGTCGGCCGTCGATGCGGCCGCCAAGAAATCCGGCGTCCGTGTCGGCATGCCCGCAGCGAAAGCGCAGGCCATCTTCCAAGGTCTTATGCTGGCCGATGCTGACCCGGTTGCGGATGCGGCCGCACTTGAGCGCATCACGCTCTGGGCGCTTAGCCAGTATTCCCCAATCGTTGCGATGGATGCGCCTGACGGGATCGTCATGGACACGGAAGGTGCCGACCATCTTCAAGGCGGAGAGTTGGCGATGCTGACGGGGATCGCCAATCGTTTCTGCGCGAAGAAACTGTCGGCGCGTGTTGCTATTGCCGACACCTGGGGAGCTGCCCACGCCTGCGCTCGCGCCATTCAACGCGAAGCGGTCATCGTGCCTGTCGGCGAAACGGTTCGCGCGGTGGAAAGCCTGCCGTTGTCCCTTCTGCGGCTTCCGCCCAAGATTTCCAGCGATCTCCGGACCCTCGGTTTCAGGACGATCGGGGAGCTGTCGGCGAAGCCGCGGGCACCGCTTGCACTCAGGTTTGGCCCCGAGATCGGTCGCCGCCTCGATCAGATGTTCGGCCGTATGGCGGAGCCAATAGACCCCATCCGCACTCCCGACCTGATCGAGGTCAGCCGGGCATTCGCCGAACCCATTGGCGCTGCGGAGACGATTGACAAGTATGTCGGTCGCCTGATTGTGCAGCTTGTGGCCGAACTCCAGCGCAAGGGTCTCGGTGTCCGGCGGACCGATCTCATTGTCGAGAAGGTGGACGGCACCCGACAGGCGATCCGAGCCGGGACGGCGAAGCCCGCGCGCGACATAGCGTGGCTGACCAAGCTGTTCCGCGATCGCACCGAGAAAATCGAACCTGGTTTCGGTATCGAGAAGCTGACGCTGGTGGCGGTGATGACCGAACCGCTTGACGCGCTGCAGACGGCCTCGGCGCTCGTCGAGGACGAGGTGACGGATGTCACGCCACTGATCGACATCTTCGGCAATCGAGGGCAGCGTGTTTACAGGATGGGCCCAGTCGCATCTGACGTGCCTGAACGCAGTGTCCAGCGGATCGCAGCCGCCGCCGCGGTTGGCGACGACACCTGGGCGCTTCACTGGCCGCGTCCCGTGCGCCTGTTGGCTCGACCGGATCGGATCGACGCAATCGCACTGATGCCCGACTATCCTCCAGCCAGCATTGTCTGGCGCGGCCGGCGGATGAAGGTCAAACGCGCCGACGGTCCCGAACGGGTCTTCGGAGAATGGTGGCGACGCGATGCCGAGCTTGAGGCCGTCCGCGATTATTTCGTCATTGAGGGTGAAGGCGGCGAGCGTCTCTGGATTTTTCGGCAGGGCGATGGCGTCGATCCTGAGACCGGATCGCATCGGTGGTTCGTGCATGGAATATTCGGATGACCTACGCGGAGCTCCAGGTCACGACCCACTTCAGCTTTCTGCGGGGCGCGTCATCCGCCGACGAACTGTTCGCCACGGCCAAGGAGCTGGGCATCGAGGCGCTGGGGATCGTCGATCGCAATTCCCTTGCCGGGATCGTCAGGGCGCTCGAGGCATCGCGCGCAACCGGGGTTCGGCTCGTCGTTGGCTGTCGGCTGGACCTCCAGGACGGCATGTCCCTTCTGGTCTACCCAACGGATCGCGCCGCTTATTCCAGGCTCACCCGCCTGCTGACACTCGGCAAGGAGCGCGGTGGTAAGGTGAACTGCATCCTGACGTTGGATGACGTTGCGCTCTATGCCGACGGTCTGATTGGCATTCTGGTTCCTGACCTTGCCGACGAAGTGTGTGCGGTACAGCTCAGGAAGACGGCGGACATCTTCCGCGACCGGGCATATGTGTCCCTGAGCCTGCGTCGTCGCCCGAATGATCAGCTTCGGCTGCACGAGATTTCGAACATGGCGGCGAAGGTCCGGGTGAAGACCGTCGTCACAAACGATGTTCTGTTTCACGAGCCCGGCCGCCGGCAGCTCCAGGATGTCGTGACCTGCATTCGCAACAGGACAACCATCGACGAAGTGGGCTTTGAGCGCGAGCGGCATGCCGACCGCTTCCTCAAGCCCCCTGAGGAGATGGCCAGACTGTTTCCACGATACCAAGAGGCGCTTGCCCGGACGATGGAGATCGTCGACCGCTGCCGCTTTAGCCTCGACGAGCTGACCTACCAGTATCCGCTTGAAGCCATTGTTGAGGGCATGGATGCTCAGCAGTCGCTCGCGCATTATGTCCGCGAGTGCATCCCGAACCGCTATCCGGAGGGTGTGCCTCAAAAGGTGGTGAAAGCGATCCATCACGAACTCGACCTGATCAACGAGATGCAGTACGCCCCCTATTTTTTGACGGTGTTCAGCATCGTTCGGTTTGCAAGGAGTAAGGGCATCATCTGCCAGGGCAGGGGATCGGCCGCCAACTCGGCTATCTGCTACATCCTGGGCATCACATCCATCGATCCGGAAACCAACGATTTGCTATTCGAGCGCTTTGTATCGCGGGAGCGCGACGAGCCGCCGGATATCGACGTCGACTTCGAGCACGAGCGACGAGAGGAGGTCATCCAATGGATTTACAAGACCTACGGCAAGGATAAGGCGGCACTCTGCGCAACCGTGAACCGATACCGGGCGAAGGGGGCAATACGTGATGTCGGCAAGGCACTCGGCCTGCCTGAGGATGTCATCAAGGCTTTGTCCTCAGGGATGTGGCATTGGTCGGAAGAACTGGTTTCCGACCAGAGACTTGAGACCCGAGGCCTGAATCCAAATGATCGTCGCCTGGCCCTTACGCTCAAGCTCGCGCAGCAACTAATGGGGGCACCCCGCCATCTCGGTCAGCATCCGGGTGGTTTTGTCCTGACCCATGACCGACTCGACAATCTCGTGCCGATCGAGCCAGCGACGATGGCCGATCGTCAGGTGATCGAGTGGGATAAGGACGATATCGAAGCCCTCAAATTCATGAAGGTCGACGTGCTCGCCATCGGTATGCTCACGTGTATGGCCAAGGCGTTTGAACTGCTCAGGCAGCACAAGGACGTCGACCTCGACCTTGCACGCATTCCGCAAGAGGACCCGCGGACGTACGAGATGATCCGCAGGGCTGACACGCTCGGTACGTTCCAGATTGAAAGCCGTGCGCAGATGGCCATGCTCCCTCGGCTGAAGCCAAGGACCTTCTACGATCTCGTCATCCAAGTCGCGATCGTCCGGCCCGGTCCGATTCAAGGTGACATGGTCCATCCATACCTCCGTCGCCGTGAGGGCAAGGAAGACCCCGTGTATCCAACCCCCGAACTCGAAGCTGTGCTCGGCAAGACGCTGGGCGTCCCACTGTTTCAGGAGAGCGCGATGAAGGTCGCTATGGTCTGCGCCGGGTTCACGGGTGGGGAGGCCGACCAGCTGCGGAAATCGATGGCGACGTTCAAGTTCACAGGAGGGGTCTCGAAATTTAAGGCGAAGCTCGTCGATGGGATGGTGCGCAACGGATATAGCCCCGAATTTGCCGAAAAGACCTTCAGCCAGCTTGAGGGGTTCGGGTCCTACGGTTTTCCCGAAAGCCATGCCGCGTCCTTCGCGCTCATCGCGTACGCGTCGAACTGGATGAAATGCCATCATCCGGAGGTCTTCTGTGCCGCTCTGGTAAACAGTCAACCAATGGGTTTTTACGCTGTCGCCCAGATTGTCGGAGATGCTCGAAACCACGGCGTTGAAATCCGACCTGTCTGCGTCAACAGATCGCGTTGGGACTGCACGCTCGAGGAAATTGAAGGCTCCGACCGTTACGCTGTCCGTCTCGGAATGAGGCTTATCAAGGGGCTGCCGAACGCCAGTGTCGCTCGGATAGTCTCGGCGCGTATGAACCGCGCGTTCGAGTCCGTTGACGACATATGGCGTCGATCGAATGTGCCTGCGGATTCCTTGGTGGAATTGGCAGAGGCTGATGCATTCCTGCCTTCGCTGGGTCTGCAGCGCCGCGATGCGTTGTGGGCGATCAAGGCGCTGCGCGACGAGCCGCTGCCGTTGTTCGCGGCTGCCGCCGAGCGCGAAGACCGTGCGGTCGCCGAGCAGCGGGAGCCCGTAGTCGAACTGCGGCAGATGACGGATGGTCACAACGTGGTGGAGGATTATAGCCACGTCGGCCTGACACTACGAGAACACCCGGTCGCGTTTCTACGCAAGGATTTGGCTGGACGCCGGATCGTGACCTGCGCCGAGGCAATGAACGCCCGCAATGGCCGCTGGGTCATGACTGCGGGGCTCGTGTTGGTCCGGCAGAAGCCAGGGAGCGCAAAGGGCGTGATGTTCATCACGATCGAAGACGAGAGCGGGCCTGCTAACGTTGTCGTTTGGCCATCGTTGTTTGAGCGGCGGCGACAGATCGTGCTGGGCGCGTCGATGATGGCGATCAATGGCCGCGTTCAGAGGGAAGGCGAAGTCGTTCACCTGGTTGCTCAGCAGTTGTTCGATTTAACAGGCGATCTATCCGGTTTGGCGGATAGGGACTCTGGCTTCGTGCTGCCGAGCGGGCGCGGTGATGAGTTCGCACACGGAACGCCGGGCGGTCAGGATAGCCGCGATCCCCTCAAGCCGCGGGACATATTCATTCCTGATCTGCACATCGATAGCTTGAAGATAAAATGCAGAAACTTCCATTAGCCAGCCGAATTGGAATAAGATGCCAACTCCGTCTCAATCAAAGAAATCGCCGGATATGGGGTCAATACGGAAGGCCTGCGGTGCGGCATCGCTGGCAGGAAAAAGCCCCCGGCGCGGTTAGACGCCGAGGGCTTGCAGAGACTTAGAGACCCTGTTCTTCGAGATAATTCTCGAAGGCGGGACCGAGGCGCTTGCTCGCCCACGGTGCCAGGCGCAGCACGTAGCGCTTCAGTTTGCGAAGCTCGGCGTCCTCGTCGGCCGTCGAGATCGCGAACGTGATCACCACACCGCGTTCCGGCTCCTCGGAACCCACGAGCTTCGCAGCACGAGGATAGAGAAGCACTTGCGCCTCTGCCGTCAACTTTTTGTCGACGAGAAGGAGGCGGAGCGTCCAGTTACGAGACAGCTTGAGCTGTGCCGCGCGTGGACCGGAATGCCAGTCCAGCAGACCAAAGACCTCGTATTCGCGGATTACACCACGATCGCGATCAATGGAATCAGGACCGGCGGTACGCCAGACGTGATACTTCTCCTCGCCAGGCCAGTATCCGTCGGGACGACGAACCACTTCGGGACGAGGGGACGGAAGCGCCGGACCGGCCGGGCGCTGGTGGTAAGGCTTCGACATTGTCGAGAGCTCCTTTCGCAACCGGCAGGCGGTGAGCCGGTGACCCGTATTGAACGCAATTGCCAATATGTTGGTTGTCGCCTTCTTCGCGATTGGGCTCCTATCGTAGCCTTGAGCAGCCTCTCCTTCTCTTTGTCTCTGATTTCCGATCTAACGCCAGTGCCTGAAAAACTCATTCCTGGATTGGCCGGCATTTTATCGGTTTGTCGATTTTAGGGAATTTACGACCTCTACGGCATGTGGGCGGACGTAGAGGTCCTAATGCTTTATGCCGCCGTTGCGAACTCACCGACGAAAGCCTCAAGGAGACGCTGCGCTTCCGCGCGAGCGGTCTCCCATTCCATTTTGGCCTTTGCGACGATTGTCAGTGCGTGTTCCAGGCTTGGATGGTTGAACGGGAAGCCCAGCGTCTCGAACACGGCACCAATGGTGACGCCATCCGGAAATGCGACAGACACGGCGCACGGTCCAGGTTCGCGGACAGCATTCGGCGTCAGCATGTAGCCGTCGTCGTCGAGCGTAAGGCTGCGGCCGTCGAGTACGTCAGCCTTGGTGCGGAGGTGATGCAAGTGCAACGCAAGCTGCAGCAGGGCAGTCTCGGTTTTGAGATCAGTCGCCTGTGGCGGTGGCGTCGGTGCCGAAGAGCCAGGGGTCATCCGGTAGTCCTTTCGACGGATTTTTTGACCGGCATCCGCAAGCCGAATAGCGAGAAGAAGACTCGCTACGTATAAGGCTGTGGATGAGGATCGACGTCGACATTGGACTTCTCCCGAACTGTTGAGCCTGCCTTGTAGCCGGCGTCTCGGAATCAAACCTTTCCAAGGTCGTTAGAGGTTTATGCAACTCGCAAAAATATGACTCACGGTAGCGGTGATGGCACCTCGGCATCCGCGTTGTCGAGGTCGCGCTGCTCCCAGGCTTCGGGCCACCATTCCCCCCACGGCGGAGGCGGTGGATGATCAGGTTCTTCGTTGTCGGGAGTGAGACGTTCAGTCGATGTCATCGTATATCCCAACCGAACTCCTCCACCGCCCGCTGATGCACCCGACGAGCCTCGGCGATCTGTCGAGCGTGCGTCTTGGCGATTACGCGCTCGAGGCGACGTCGAACCAGATGATCATCGAGCGGTATGACGTTCGACTCCGTCGTATCGACCTTCGTTGCTAAAACGGACTTGAGGCCTCGCAGATACCGTAGCGCCTCGTGCCTGTCGTCTTCGTCGACGATCGATGGCAAATGCCTCTCCAACGCGTCGTGGAGGTGATGAAACAGATGCATAGACTTCTCTCTGTCGTCTGGGGCTATATCGATGATGAGGCCGCCGGCGGAAAGAAGCCAGATTAACCGCGACGTCGAGCTGGCGGCAGGCCGCGGAGGATCACCGCGGCCTCGGCTCCGTATTCTGCATTTTCGGCGCGGGAGCCGGGCCGGTCCCGCCAATCGCGCCAACCGAACCTATCGGCAGCGCCCGCAATCAGGTTCTTGATCGCATCCGACGGCTCTGAGTTTGATCGCGATCGGAACTGGCGAATGTAGCCGCCCCACACCTCCAGCGTCGCCAATGGTGCGCCATCTGGGTCGCGGACGGACGCGAGGACAGCCTCGGGATCGCCGAGCATGTCGTCGTAGCTGCCTCGGCCGATGCAATGTCTGAGGAGAATGCCTTCTTTTCGAAGTGCTGCACGCGAGCGGAGCCGAACTAGCGTGTGACCCGCACCGAGGTCGTGGACAAAGTGTTCGTCATTCGGACCGAGGACGGCGTCACGAACAAGGCGCGCGTTGCGGTCACGCAGTCCCTTCGTCGCTTCATGAACAAGCCTGTCGATCGATCCGCATTTCATCAGCTTTTTCGGCCGGCCTTGGTCGTCAAGGTTCGCTAGCCAGCCATGTCCCTCGGATTGGGCAGTTACGAGCCAGTCCACGACGTGCCACGCATCCACCGAGTGCCACTGCATCCACAACTGCGCCCTGCGCGACCATTTTCGATGAAGATATTCGCCGCCTTGCTCAGGCCAGCCGTCGACGCGATGCCACGCCGGATCGTCGTGATCCCCGGGGGTCGGAGCCCACTCTGGATCGATTTCATCAGACCTGAGCCAATCCCGCCAAAATATCCTGCCGAGGCTATAGTCGAACAAATTCCGGATCGGCTGTAGCACGCGGTCCGGCATATCGAGCTCGGATGACACGTAGAAAAGCGCTAGTTGATATTCCTTATGATCGTATTTGCTCATGTGACGTCTCCCTGATTGGGAGCGTGGCGATGATGCCTGCAAGCAACAAAATAAGGCGGCTCGGTGGCCGCCCTCTTTGAGTGTGTTCGGATGTGTCAGGCAGCCATCTTTGGCTCATCCTCCTCGTTGCCTTGGAGGAGCGCGGCGAGAATGGCATGGCAGAAGATCATGCGCCAAACAGACTTTTTCGGTCCCTTGACGTGTTCAGCGATGTCACCCCAGAGGCCGACGACATCATGGCCCCTCAGTTTATCCTTGAATCCGTGGTACACTCGAACTCGCTCCAGCTTTCCGTCCTTCGCTTGGAGGAAATTGCGCGGCAGCTCCCACCTAAGAATATAGTCGCAGCGCTTCTCACCAGTTGGTGCGACAACCTCGCGCTCGAGAGAGCGCAAAATCTGCGCAAGGCCGTTTCGGCGCTTCGACGTCGTATCGTCGAAGAAGTCGACCAGGCTCTCGATATCTGCATCGGCGCGCGAACTAATGTGATAATTTCCAATGTTCATTGTCTGACGTCTCCCTGGGACGTTCCTTTTCCGTCCGTACAACTATGCTGTGACCATCGGCAGAATGACGCAACGGCGTTTCGCCAAAAACCTGAAAACGCCGCCATTATTTCAGAACGTCGGTTGGGGAGGCCGATATGTCGGCGCGCTCTTTGCCTGACGTGCATTGAGGCGGTCGAGAGCGATCGAGGCCGGGTCGCCGGAGCCTTCGTAAGTGGGCATGTGTCATAGTCTCTGAACAATGACCCATGCTACGACGACCGGCGGCGCGGAAGTAGCCCCGTCGCCGACGGTCGAAACGCCGTGTTTTTCGAGAATCCCGATTCCGAAAGAGGAAGTAATGGGGAGAACACAAACAAACCAGGGGGAAATCAAGACGTCAAAGAATAGCGTCGACGTTTGAGGAGACGAGCTGACAAAGCGACCGAGGACTGCCCTTTGTCCATGCCGCGGACATCTGTGAGATGCTTGACAGCGGAATCGAATATACTGTTCAGGACTTCGGACGTCGTTGACGATTGATCTCCCTGAGACTTTAGACGCCTGAGGGCGGACCGCAGCGCCGCTGACAGGGCCTCGTCGACTATGACTGGCTGAGGCCTGCCTGCATCCGCGCGTCGCTTGCGGGTCGCTTGCGCCGACGTCCGCTGCCGCTCTGTGGTCCGATAGAATTGGCGTGCCATCTGAAATCTCCCGAAACGGCGTTACTGACCGATGAAACGACGTTTCGATGCAAGCGACAAACCGCACGGGATTCTGATTTGCGTATGGGACGCCGATGTCCCATGCGCAAATCAGGAAGACTTACGAGCAAACCTCAGCAATTTCGGTTTCAGAACTCGGGTCTTCACCCGAGCGGCGATTGTCATCGGCGCACCTGGCTTGTCTGCGTACACCTGCCCCAAATAGTTCAGGATTGCGGTCGCGCCGGGGCCGCCTGCGTAGAGAAGCATGATCGCGGCGTCGGCGAGCGCGTCACGGGTGGTCTCCGCGTCAAACGGCAAGCTGCCGGCAGCATCCTGCGCCTTCAACCTAGCACGACGTTCGGACTGGAGCCGACTCTTATACGCCTTGAATTCATCCGGCGTCATATCGTCGATGCCAACCGCAGCCTTCCGAGACGCCTTCGTGGGGCGCTGGGCGACGACGACGTCAGTCTCATCCAGAAGCTCGCGCAGGAGGCCTAGTTCGTCTCGGATCGACGCCGTGGGTTCTTCGATCTCGTTGTTAATCGCCGTTGCCGTCATTGCTCACTCCGTACACATTGTGTTTCTACATGTAGAAGTGTGCTTGCCGGCCAAGAAGTGATAAAGTAATTTCTACATGTAGAAATGAAAATGTGTTTCTACATGTAGAAATCGATTTGAAAACCTCGTGGCGCACTGGGAGCCTCCGGCGCTTCGCCGGGGCGACAAAGGGATATCAAACAAAAAATAAGGAGCCCATAGTCGAGGAAACCCATGAAGAAAGGGAACCCCTTTGTCATATGGACAGCTATCTCGGTCGCTACGCTGTCGACGTTCCCTGCCGATCTAACCTTTGCTCCATGCTCCGCCATTGGGCAGAATTACAAGAACAAGCGAAGCGTCCCGTCCCTTTTAAAAGGCGAAGCCCTGGAAACCATCTCGGATCAATCCGAACCCCTGTTTCAAGTTGCTATCGCAGTAAAGGCTTCTCATCCCGATGAACCCTCCGACGTCAAATATGTGATGTCAGGTCTCCGTCCATGGTTTTCCCAATTTCTTACTTTCTACCACGTCTCACTGTTCTTGATCTCGCGGACCAATGGACTGAAAATAAAGGCGGCGGGGAAAATAATAGAAAAAACACTGTTGGGCGCTTGTGTCTGGATTGGCCGAAAAACATACTTGTATTGTGTTTCGGGAGACATAAGACGTGCAGTGGCCTATCACAAATTCGGACGAAGATATCGGAATCGGAAAACCGCGTAGAAAGTTCCCTGACCTCAGCGGAAAGCGAGGCAGCATTTTGGTCGTGCTGCAACCCGAGGGGGAGCTGAAGTCGTACGTACGAAAGCGTGTCGGCAAGGACATCATTCGGGGCGATCGTAGATATGGCTTGAAATGTCGCAACCTCAGCCAGGAAGCCGTCTACAGCAATCATATGACTTCGCCCCGCGTTGAAATCCCCAGGGTCGTCGTTGATACGATGCGCATCTCGTCCAATAACCTCCGCGCACACGATATAGCCGCTTTTTGGAGGCTGTTCGCTGAAGCGCGGAAAATGGGCATCGGTCGCGACGTCCATGCCATTAGACTACGAGATATTGTGAATTTCCTCGGGCTTAACAGTCTCCATCGCGCCAAGCTCGCCATCGTTCGGCTGTCTGAGGCATTCATGACACTGCGCCTCAATCAAGAAGGCGCACGTGGCCTTTGCAGCATGCGAATGATCGAACTCTTGCATGACGAAGACCTCGCCGAACTTCGTGGTCACGACGAAGTCTTCTTCAGGCTGCCGACGGCGTTGAAGCTGGCGGTGCTGCACAGCGCCGACTATGCATGGGTCGAGCTGAACGCTCTGGCGCGGTTCACATCCAAGTTCAGCTTCCCTCTCTACTTGAAGCTATGCCTCGAGGCTGGAAAACATGAGATGCACAGAAAAGTGCCGGTCATGACCAGGTCGGAATTCCGTAAGTTCGTAGGAATGCCGGAAAAGACACAGAGGTCTGTCCTCGACAAAACGATGAAGCTCGTTCTCGACGAACTTCTGGCGATCAAAGGAGTGCATTATCGGTTTCCCATCTCGGCATCCTTCGTCACCGAGGACGAGGTCGACAAGCTGGTAATCACTGTCGGCAGCTCGGCGAAACGTGTTCGCGAGGCGAAGCCCTGTTGGGTCAAACCGGAGATGGCAGAGAGACTTATCAAACGAGTCTACGACATGAAGCCAGAGGATCGTAAGTTCTACCCGTCCTTCACGCGCTTCCGCCAGGCCTCCACGTTGCTGGGAGCGCATGTGTTCAAGATATTCACGGTCTGGCAAACGGATTTGCATGCGGTACGCTCTTATGGGGAATCCATCGTCGGCCTGACAAGCAGTGACTTCTTTGATCTTGTCGAGCAGTTCGGCATTGAAGACGTCTTCGACATATGGGCAGACAAGCGCGACGCCTTCGACTTCGGCGTTGTACCGGACTTCGAAGAAGTTGAGCAAACGGCCGCCGTGGTCGTGCCTAATCGCGTCCGAGAGCCGAACAAGGCGGTCGAGCAGGCGTCACCAGTGGTGACATCACTAGAGCAGTGGCAGCCGAAGGCGCTGACCTATGACGACGCGCCGCTGAGGATGATCGATGTCATCCAAACGGCCGGCGACAACAACGTCGATGATGCGGACATCCCATTCTAAGTTCGATCGTACACGATTAACCAGACACCCGGATACCGAGTTGACATCAAGTGGCGCACGCGGCATGGTTGCCGAACTTCGAAACGGAGACTGCGAAATGACCCCGATCATAGCCCGATAGTTTCTAAAGACCTCAAGTGAGGTCGCTATTCGTGGCGGAGGGGCATCCCATGTACGCACGTCTCGTTCGCGCAGATTTCGAGCGCACGCTCGCACGTCTGCACATTGCTCGTATCATCTCCAATCTCGGACCGACGCCTGCTGGAATCCACGTCTTCATCGTGCCGCAGACGACGTTGTGCGATCTTTGGCAAGATGAGGCAATTTTGCTCATCCATCGCGGTCGCAAAGAGTCTAACGACGACTGGGATATCTCTAATGTCGTCGACGGCGCAATCGTGACACCGTACCATTACGTCGAGGCGGTCTCTCTGCGTGACGGCGCGCTTGATGTAGGCCTCGATAAGGCACCCTGCACCGTCTATTTCGCAGAACATGAAGCGGATGGTCTCGATCACCGTTCCATTGACCTTGCCGACACTCTCAAATCGGTCGAACTCGATCCGATCCTCGTCATGGAAGCCGCGGCGATCTGCGGGCGCACCATCGACGTCGAGGACGCGGTCAATCTGATCGCGTTGCCTTGGCGGCGTCGCCTTGTCGCGCTCCGCTCACAGCGGGAAATCTCGGAGACTTGCCGAATGCAAGCGGAGATTCAGGCTGCGGAAGATATCGCCAATGCGGCCACGCTTGGGTCACCGACGGCTCCTGACGGCCGGCGTGTCCCTGACATGACGCCGCTCGAGCTTATGCACGGGTACGGCGACGCGCGGGATTGGGGTCTTGAGTTGGCTCGCGACGTCACAGATTGGCGTGACGGCAAAATCGCTTGGACGGACGTCGACAATGGCGCACTTATCTCTGGCCCTCCCGGCTGCGGCAAAACCACGTTCGCGTCTTCTCTGGCTCGTACACTCGGTGCACACTTTGTGTGCGGGAGCTACAGCTCTTGGCTCGGGACCGGCGGCGGGCACCAAGGTGACCTGCTTAAAGCGATGCAGGATGCGTTCGCTGAGGCTCGCAAGCATGCGCCGTCCGTTCTCTTGATCGACGAAATCGACAACTTCCCCACTCGAGGCTCGTTCAACCATGCCCGGCACGACGACTGGAACCGTGGTGTCGTTAACGGCCTGCTCGAATGCCTTGATGGCGCAATCGCCCGCGAGGGGGTAATCGTCATCGGAGCAACGAATGATCCGTCGCCCATCGATGCGGCTGTCCTGCGCCCGGGTCGTCTGGATCGACACTTCGAAATCCCAATGCCCGACATCCAGGCTCGAGCTGGCATTTTGCGCCAGCACCTGCGCTCCGATCTCGACGTCGCAAGCTTGATGGAGCGAACTGAAGGAATGTCTGGCGCAGACCTTGAACGTCTGGCGCGCGACGCCCGTCGCGCTGCACGTCGGGATCGGGTTGGACTCAACCTCGATCATGTCCGCCAGCAGTTGCCCGCTCGTCAGCCTCGGACGTCGGAAGAGCTGCGTCTGATCGCCATTCATGAGTTGGGTCATGCCGTCGTCAATGAAGTCCTCGGAACCGATCACCTGCTCGGCGTCAGTGTCTTCCTGTGCCGGAACGAACATCCGAGCGCAGCTGGCATGTGCGGGTTCGAGCAGGGCGATATCGCACATCGCGACAAGGACTTCTATCGTTCTAAGATCGCCCGACTGGTGGGTGGCATCGCAGCAGAAAAGCTGTTCTTCGGCGATCATTCGGACGGCTGCTCGGAAGACCTCAGAGCGGCTTCGGACATCGCTACGCACATGCTCGCTGCCGTCGGCATGGGGGATCGCCTGGCAACGACGGTTCGTGCCGGCGAAATCGATCTTGCCGAGCTTCGGCGCTACGATCTCTCGCTGTATCGGCGAGTGGACGACATCCTCCAGGATGCCCTCACGAGAGCATTGGATGTCATCCGCGATCATCGTTTCCTGATCGAAAGGCTGGCCGACGAATTGATGCGTACTGGCTATCTCGACGGCTCCGACGTGCGTGACGCGGTGGCCCGATATCGCGCTGACGCCCAACTTTCTCTTGCTGTTTGAGTGTGTGATGACCTTTGTAAGAAAATTCTACATCGCCGACACCCATCTCGGTCACGAGCGCATGCTGTCGATGCAGCCGCGTCCGTTCTCGACGATCAAGGAGCATGACGAATACATCGTGAACGCCTGGAACTCGGTCGTCGGCGACAGCGATATCGTCTATCACCTCGGCGATTTCGCGTTCAATCTGTCCCGCGACGCCGAACGTATCCAGGGCGTATTCTCGCGCCTCAAAGGCCGCAAATACCTCGTCATCGGTAATCATGACGTGGGCAAAAAGGGTGGCCTGCACCCGACGCTGGCAACGCTCGACTGGGCGTCGCGGCCTGAACATGCAATGCGCACCACGGATGGCGGTCACGATCTGTGGCTGTCTCATTACGCAGCGCGGTCTTGGCCGAGCCAGCACTATGGATCGGTGCACTTCTACGGCCACTCACACGGCAAGCTTCCGGGAGTAGGGCGGTCTCGCGACGTCGGGGTCGATATGCCCGACGTCTATTTCCAGCCGCGAACGTTTGCCGAGTTGACTGTGGGAATGATCTGATGACGGCTGGCGAACTCAATAGGCTTTACGGCTCGGTGATCTTCCCGGGAGCCAGGGTATCCGTTCCGACCGCGTGGATGCCAGCTATCCATGACGCCCTGGCTTCTTTTTGCGATCTTCCGCAGTCGGTTCGTTCGTTCGTTATCGTAACCGGGATCGCAAATTCTGGTGGCCATCTCCTCATTGAAGTCGCTGCTGTCCCGAGCGCGATGCCAGTGGACGGGATGGCGCGCATCGAGGCGATTGTGCGGACCGCGCGAGAGGCGGCGGGCAGGGGAATGCATTGAGATGATGGAAGGCGATCGCGGTAAAGACCAAGGGATGCGGCGGGCGAGAAAGATCAGATCGGCTGCCATCGCGTACCAACGCGAGTGTTGACGCCGTGACCGCGTAACGAAATTCAAGAACTCGCAGCGGTGCTCTGAATGGTTGAGTTCTTGAATTTCGGAAGTCGGCGACTTTAAATCCAGTTAAAGGAAGACGTCAAATTCTAATAACCACTAACCTACTGAATAAACTAATTAAAGAACTCAATTGCAACTCTTCCTCACGTTTCCAATCGCCCGCGTAAAAGTTGTAAAATAGTTGTTGACATGTGCCCGCGAGATCGTGTTTCTCCCCGGACAGAAATAACGTGGAGCATCTGAATTGGACAAAAATGACGAGCTGGACGGACTGAGCGACGCTGAGATGAGCCGACGTCTGATGGCGGATATCGACGAGCTCATTGTGGAGCACGAACTGTATTGCGCCTCGGCCAGCCGTACGCTCCATGAGGCGATCGACCTGGCTTTGGTCGAGGCTGCCGGTAGGACAACCCGGCCGTTCGACGATGATTTCAGGCATACTCTGTCGAATGCGATCTATCTGCCGATCCTTGGCGGGGAGGTGCTGCGCAATGGGGAGCGCCTCCCCAGTCCGACCTATAAGGTCAGCACTTTGGAGCGAGCTATCCGCAACGGGCATCTGGAAGGCCGAAAGGAATCCAACAAGTGGACCGTCACAATCCAGGCACTGCGAGCCTGGTTGGCGCTTGGAGGTCTCTCGGAGCCTACGAGGGTCAACCGTGCGCCCCGTACGGAAGCGGCAATCGCGGACCGAGAGAAAGAGCGGAAGTCAGGCGCGGCGATGTCGACGATGTCGATCCTCGATGCCGCTCTGCTCAATGCCAAGAAACAGAAAAAGAAGTAGGAGATCGCATGGCTCGACCACGTAAGATTGCCCGTGCCTGGCTCGACAAAAAGACCGACACCTATTTCATCCGCGATATCGGTGCAGACGGCAAACCAGTCAAATTCAGTCTCGGGTTCGGGGAGAAGGACCCTGATCACTCCGCCAAGATCGAGGTGGCTATCGCTAAATACATTGCCGAGAAGCACACCGTCGCGAAGGCGGTCGTCAAGAACCAGGACAGTTCGGAAGTCCTGGTCGCGGACGCTATCAAAAAGTACGCCGACGTCCGCATTATCAATTTCGTACCCGGTAGCGACAAGAAGAAGAAAGCAGTTGCACGAGAACACGAAGTCCTTAGCCGTCTGAAGACAATTGTGGAGTTTTTCGGGGAGATGAGCCTCGACGACCTCGACGTAGATGCTCGAGACGATTTCGTGCGGTTCCTGCGCGATAAGGCACAAGCTAGGGCTAGGGCAATACATGCCCGGAAGGTTCAGGCATACCTTGAAAAGAAAGAGAAATGGGACGCTGCGGCACTCGCTCGTGCTAAGAGCGGCCGCATTGTTCGGGAACTAAAGCGAAAGCCGCCAGTAGCGCCCGAACCCTTCGATGTGTCTGCTGTGCCATTCCAGCCGGAATCCGCACTCCGTTACCTGCAGGACCTGAACTCAGCACTGACTTGCGCGTATGAACGTCGACTGACGCGAATTCACGTCAAAATCCCGCTGACGGGCAAGTACGATCCGCGCACCACCGTGTTCACGGATGAGCAAGTCATCAGATTGATCACTCATGCGCATTTCAAGCGCGGTATGGGATGGATCGACAAGAAGCCTAAACAGACCGTGTTCATCTGGCGGCATTTGGCAAGGTTCATGCTGCTGGCCTACTTCACCGGTTCCCGTAAGACCCGCATGTCTCTTGCCTCGTTCGAAGACGAGGGAGACCGTCCTTGGATCGAGCTGAAGCAGGTGCGCGATGCGTCTGGCAAAATGATTTGGAAAGGATGGCTCCATCGTCTTGGAGACGATGAAGTCGAGTATGACAACAAGTCAGCGCCTAAGATTCGGATGCCCAGCCTGTTGGTTCGGTATTGCGTGAAATGGAAGCGTCAGGGCCTTCGCTACCCCTGCATGTACCCATACAGTTCCAATGGCAAAGAAGAGCCCGGGGAACTTCAGAAGTCCATGCGGAAATGTTTCCGCGAGGTGCTCGGACAGGACACCGACGCGGTCATCCACACTTTCCGACACACCACTGCGACGAAGCTCTGCCAGCAAGCCCATCTGCCGCTCGTGGCTATTGCTGCCTATCTCGGTATGACCACTGAGACGCTCGTAAACGTCTATGCAAAGCACCGAGAAGAGGACCTCGATAAGGTTGCCGACTCCTTCCTGGATGCGGGCCAGACGACGGCGAGGGGGGCGCAAAACATCGGACAGAAACTGACAGAAACTGACAGAAACGGAATCGCGTGGTTTGACTTGGAATTGCCCGAGAATCAAAAAAGCTCAATAAGATCAATTGTAAGGGCTGGATATGCGGGGGGTTGAATACCTCGACCGTCACGTTCGGGACGTGGGGGTCGGAGGTTCGAATCCTCTCACTCCGACCAGCCGAAAACCCCGCTCCGGCGGGGTTTTTTCTTTTCCGCTAATATGTCCTAAAAAACACCACCGGGATAAACACCGGGACAATGGTCAAGAGCCCGCCTGGTTTTATCGAAGCACCTACGCGATAGCTGCAAGCCTTGCTGCAACCTTCAGTCGTCGATCTCGTATATCGCAGCTTCATCTTTCGGATCGCGCAGCCCCTTATACGACGCATGCCTTAGCTTCCCGTCACCCGTCCAAGCGCGATATTCGATCTCCGCCAGCAGCTTCGGCCGGACCCAAACTACGCTCTTCCGCTTGCCGTCATAAGCAACCGGCGGCCTCTTGCTGACGAGCTTGTCGAGCTGTTCTCGCACCAGCCAGGCATTCCTCTCGCTGAAGCCGGTGCCGACCGATCCGACATAGACCAGCTTGCCGTTCTGCATTGCGCCCAGGAGCAACGCTCCGATCCCGGCTCTGGCCGACATCGAATGCTCATATCCCAGGATCGCGAACGTCTCAGACTGTATGCACTTGACCTTGACCCATTCGCCCCCGCGTCCGCTTCGGTAGGGCTCGTCTTTGTGCTTCGCGATGATGCCTTCGAGACCGTGCTCACAAGCCGCCGCGAAGATCGCCGGACCGTCGCCTTCGATTTCCTGGGACAGCCGGATGCCGCCGTCAGCGTCTGCCGGAACCAGCCCTTCGAGGAGGTGACGACGGGCGTCCTGCTCCATACCCTGCAGGTCGTGGCCGTCGAGGTACATGACGTCGAATGCATAGAGGATTGCTTCCGAAGCATGCCGCTTGCCGGAGCGGCCACCAAGCGCCTGCTGGAGGGCACCGAAATCTGACCGACCCATGTCGTCGAGGACGACGGCTTCACCGTCGAGGATCGCGGTGCCAACCGGCAGTGTCCGGGCAGCTTCGACGATTGAAGGAAACCGGTCAGTCCAGTCGTGACCACCTCGGGTGATGATGGTGATATCGTCGCCGCTCTTGTTGAGCTGCAGCCGGTAGCCATCCCATTTGATTTCGAACGTCCAGTCTGGTCCGGCTGGAGGCTTCGGCTTCAAGAGCGCCAGGCAGGGCTCGACGCGATAGGGCATCTTGTCAAAGGGTAGGTTCGGCTGCTGCGGATCGCGCGAGCGATGACGGCCACCCTTGAGCGGCGGCTCGACTTCGCGGAGAAGGGGCTTCGACGGTGGCTTACTCGGACGCTTGGCCATCCTTCGAGTTCATCAGCATCTTCTTAAAATGAGATTGATGCGGCGGCGGGAATTGAACCCGCGCACGGATCGGTGACTAGTCGATCCCTTGCAGCTTCCGGGCAGTCACGCCGTTTGCCGCTATGTCCAGGCCACAAGGCCTGCGCTCTACCAGACTGAGCTACGGTCCGCATAAGGGAAGTGTGATGAGCAATGTTGGTATCGACCGCCGACCCTCTCCCTCTCAGGAGCCGCTCTCACCGTCTGAGCTAAAAGCCCATCACACCTATGAAGATATCATTCGTCCATCGGCCGAAATCTCAAAGTGGTTTTAAGCCCGGGCTTTCGAAATCCAGAGAGGAATAGAGGTACTCATCTCTGCCCTCGGCTGTTGCCCGATCTGATTTGTATTGCAGCTCGCCGTCGATCCCGATCTCGCGGAGGGTCCGCAGGGTTCCGACGACGGTCGCTTCGTCCGATGACGAGCAGTAAACGCAAGCGAGGTTATGGCCGATCAACCTGACGAGTTCGCTCGTAGATTTCTTCGCAGCAAGGAGCTTGCCTTCGAGAGCCGCGTCTTCGATCTCCGCCCACAGTCCGGCGGTATCCGGCACTGCGAGTGGCACCAGCCATTTGCCAGTGGAACGGATGTCGTCGTTACCGATGATCGAGCGGAAACCGGACTTTGAGATTGTTGAGAACCAGAGCATCATTGAACTCTGAGGTGAAAGGAAGCATGATGCAACCGGAAAGGATTTCGCCAATGACCGTACTGATCAGCAAGCTCATCAAACACACGATGCCAGCGATCAGAGAGATGGGTCGCGAGGAGATTGCGAAAGCGCATGCCGCTGGGCTGCCTGGCGTCTACATGATCGGAGACAAGATCGTCCGCGAGTATCGAGATGGCCGCATTGAAGAGGTGCTCCGTGACACCTGAGCAAGAGCGTCTTCTCATTCAGATCAACGAAGACTTCGAGCAGTATCATGCCGACGTCAATGCTGGCCTTCGGATCACGCATATGCCGGTGGGACCTGGTTTCAGACTTCGTGATTTGGACCTGTATGAGAGATTCCTTGACAGCTCGCCCGCTGAGCAAGCCTCGTTCCTGAAGACGGTACATCCGGACGAGATCAAATTTTTCGAAGAGCTTCAGCTAGCTCGGGTCGAATTCGAGAGCGCTGAAAGACGCAAATGACGGTCGAAGAGTTCCTTCCCTGGGAAGCCGATCAGCCCGAACGCTACGAATTCATCGAAGGCCAGCCGATGCCGGTCGAGCCATCGACCCAGGCTCGCTCGCTGTTGATCAGCGATATCGTGACGATTCTGCGACCCGCCGTACGAGGGACCGGGCTTCGGGTTCTGTCCAACATTCGTGTTCGGTGCGGTAGTGACATCCGATATCCGGCAGTCGTGGTTGATCGCGGTCCTTTCGATCCGAATGCAACGCTGCCCGCCAAGCCTGTCGCGATCATCGACGTCGACCGTCGTCGCGATTGGTCCGACCTTCCCAACATTCGATATCTCTCGATGAGGATCGGGGACGATGCTGATCAGGTGTTGACATTGCTGGAAATGAGAACGAAATAGGAACATATTCCGCGAGGGTATGTTCATGAGGCACCGAAAAGGAATCGATCTCATTCGTTCGGACACTGGCTACACCGTAGGCGAGGGCAGCGTTCGCGGCGATAGGCCATCCGATCATTCATACCAAATCCAAGTCTGGTCGGATGAACCTGAGAGCGGCGGCGAGCTTCTGGAGACGATCAGCAGGGCGACCGAATTCAGCGTGTCGGTGGCCGGTTATCACGCGGCAGTCCGCGCCCGGCCCGGCAAAGTCCTAGTCCACCTAAACGGACGGCATCGCATGTCCTGCGAAAGGGCTCCGGACCCGCCGATCCCTCTTAACTAAGGCCGACCAGGCGGTAGTGTCGGCCTCTTCCCTAGAACAGGTAACGTTCGCGAAGCTTGAGCAATGGTTCGTCTTGGGTGCCCGCTGTTCCTCGTGTCAGCACAGGGCTTGGCTGGATCGATGGGAGCTTAGTCGACGCTTCGGCAAGCAGGCAGCTATTGCTCCGCTGGCGGCGAAACTCCGCTGCACGAAATGCCAAAATCGCGATGGTAACAGGTTTACAATGGGGAAAATGAAGCGCTGAAAGCATACCGTTAGCGGTATAGGTGCGCCGCCTTATGCTTTATAAAGTATACCCTCAAAGTTCACTTGTGACAAATCAGGGGCAAAATTTGAAATCTGCCCCTGATTTGTCACAAAATACTGAAATCATTGCATTTTATCTTGAAGATTCGACATTTGCATATTGTTTTTAACTGTCAAATTAATAGGTTGTTTACGCGCTCGATCCGATCATGGGCGCACGAAATCTGAGAAGGAGCCGGTCATGTCTATGTATACCTCTAAGAACCCAGCAGGCGTTGCAGCTGGCCAGACCGCAGCAATTTTCGGCGTGCTGGCGGCCGGTGCGGTGAACGCTCACGTGTCCGGTCTCCAGGCGATGCGTGCGGCTCGCGAGAGCAACAACAGCAACGTCCTCCGCCATCAGCTCGGCGTCGCGATCAATCGCGCTCAGTCGCTTTGTGATCTCGCGACCGAGCAAGCTTCCGAGATCGAAGCTTTGAAAGCAGAAAACGCGCGTCTCCGTGCTGCCAGCGCGACGTATCTTGCTGCTGCCCGCCGCCGGAGTGCCGCATAATGGACATTCAGGAAGCTCTCGACAAATGGATGGCCGGTGAGCTGTCGGTGAAGGAAGTTATGATAGCTACCGGTCTACGGTCCGCCGCCGCTCTTCATCGAGAGGTACTCGATGACGAAGCCCAGCGGGAAGCGGAAGCTCATGTGTGGGGCTACGCGGACGATAACGTGGAGGAGCAGGAGTTCCTTGAGACAATGGCCTGGCACTACTGGGGCGACTGGCTCCGTGAAGAGCCCGGCTATATGGAAGCATGCATCCGGATGCTGCGTCATGCGCGGGCGCTGAAATTGGGTATCCGCCGAAAGAAGCCGACGGCGGATACGGTACATTAGTGCATGTAGGCAGATGTTGTGATGGGGGCGGTTGCGAAAGTGGCTGCCCTTTTTGCTGCGATGCGATGAGCGAGGTCGGTTGCATCATCGGGCTCCGGTTGGCCGACGCTTCGGATCGCCGTGATTGCGTTGTGTTCACCATTCAATGCCGCTGCGACACGACGGTCTGAGGCATCGGCAATTGCTTTGAGCTGGGCGTCGTTCATGTCTAGCAGCCACGTTGTCTGCTCCGGCGTAAGCAGGGTAAGGTCCGCTTGTAGGCGATCATCATCATTCATCGACGCAAACATTTTCACCTGAAGCGAAGGCGACTGCTTCAGGATGACATCGGCCGCAGCGGCTTTGCCTTTTTCAAGATCACGAGCCTCGTCGATCCGGCTTTCATCTGGCAGAGCGGCTTCGAGGTTCTTCACTGGCTCGGCTGGTGCCGGGCCTCCGCCGCCAAAAAGACGGCGGAGCATCTCCTCGATTGCAGCCAGGCAACTGACGGCCGCGTTAGCCATGGCGTTAAAGACCTCGATTGCCATTTGATTTGCGATAACTACGGCGTTTATTAACGCTCTGATCATGGTGAAGCTCCCGGTACTTCGTTTTTGTTGAGAGCATCACCATGCGTTTCGGCGGTGCTTGCGACAACTTCCGCCGACGGCCCACAAATTGCGAAAGTTTATTCTGTTGACGTGGCCAGCAAACATGAGGGCTGTTCCAGCAACCCGTTGAAAACGTCCCACAAATCTCTTGTGGCCGACAAATTCTGAGCAAACCCTTGTCTCTGAAGACGACGTTGTCTTCCAAGCATAAGGGAACGCTAATATGAAAATGAAGAAAAACGAAATGCCCTTCCGAGTACGGGAATTTCTCCCGATGTTCGACACTGAACGAGGCAGCAGCAAGCCAGGAAAATTTCGTAGGCAGGTCGAGGGGCTGGCCGAATTCCTGTGCAAGCAGCCCCGCACGGTGGAAGCTTACTGCTCGACGAGGGAGGATCGCACTATCAGCGCAGATGACTACATGCGCGTTGCCGTCGAATGGATGAAGCGCAAGTCGCGGTCGACGTCAGCCGCTCGCTTCATCGTGTACGACGATAACGGTGATCAGCTATTCGAGACCCAGACCATGGGCCAGGCCAGCTTCCTTGCCGACGTCGAGGGTTCATTCTGGAGTGCGACGTCCTTGGGTGCTTGGCAAAGGAAGCACTTCACGGCGGCAGCGGGTCGGCGATCCAGGCTCCGGCGTCTGGTTCGAGATGGCATCATCGGCAACCGTATGATCTGTGCAGTCTTCGAATTCGATGAGCATTGCCTCGTCGACTATCAGCTTGAAGATGTCGATTGGCTGTCAACACCGGATGAGTTCCGGTTGCACCAGCTAGAGACTTGGGTCCGTAACTCCACGGGAGAAGCAGCATGAACGAGAAGAAATTCGTCCACTTACGGCCAGCTCGTAGAGCACAGGTTCAAAAGCGAACTGTCGATGTGCTCAAGGAACGGAAAGCTTTACTCACTGGTATCCCCACAGAAGCTGAGGGAGGCCGCTGAAACCAAGGTCGAGGCAGCTTCTCAGGTTGCGGCTACTCCCGTCCGGCGTCCGCTACCAATGCCAGTTTCAGGACTGAAACTGGCCGTTCCTTGAACGCCGAAAAATGTGAGTTATTTGGGTGAGGCTCCGATCATCTCGGAGCTGTATGTAAACGTAAGTGATAGGTGTGCAATGGTTTTAAAGACTACAAAGGAACAGATGATCGCGGAATTTTCCGAGGCAGCAACGTGCAGGATAGACCATGCTCGGTCCGCGTGGTTGGGAGCGTCCGAAGCGCAGATTCGAGAGCTTGTTGATTTGCTCTTCATGCAGGACCCGCGACTGCTCGAACAGTGGTACTACGATGTTACCCTTGGTAGCCGCTTAACTTCGGCTGATGCAAGAGATATCATCGCGTCTCTGGAGAGGCTCAACGCAAAAAAGCTGGAATCTTAACAAGGCTAAGGCACCGGGCTATCTTAGTCATTCCCATCCACGATCTTCTTCACCGCCTTCAACCGCGCTCGGCAGTCAGCACTGGCAACGGCCACCCGATCCGTGAACTCCAGCAGGTCGGCCGCGCTGACGTTCGTCCGGCCGCTGTAGACCGGCTCTTCCTTGCAGACGAGCAACGCTGGTGGGATCGTCTGAGCGCAGGAGACGATCAGGGCAACGATGAAGATGATACTGGCGACAGTGGCGATCCGAGCCATCATTGTCGACCTCCAAAACGCTGGAGGAAGGCGTCAGCCAGCGGCTTCGGCAGCTCGACATCGTCGGCGGGGCGGGCTTTCCCGACAGCAGTCTGCAGCTTGATCGACTTCGTCTGCTGGACCTCGGCGTCGTTGAGGACGTCATTGCTGGCTTCGACGGCGGTCGGTTACGCACCAACCCTGCTTCGCTAAGGATCAAAAGTTGTTAACGATTTCAGACATCGCTCGCCGCGAAGGAGGTACCTTGAACCTAAGACGACTTAGTTTCAAAACTAACTTATGGAGGGTGAAGAGGCCTACTGTCCGATAACATTCATTATTGGACACTGGATTTCCATTGCGGGGAGTAATGAGGGACCGGTGATCCGGGGCGGCAATGCCGTTCAGAACAAGGCGATAGAGCCAAGAATTTTTAGCGAGCTTGGGTCAGTGCTTTCTTGCCTCGTCCGTCAAGACCAACGTTCGCACCCCGTTGAACGCGACCTCGCGAACAATTTCCTTCTGTTCCAGCGTTTCAATCGTGGAGGTGGATATCCGTCGGTCGCCGACAATCCAAGCCCGGCCCACACGCCGTTGATGTCGAAACGCTGCCAACGCTGACAGGGCAGCGAGCGAGGGCTGCGCTTGAAGCTGAGGAGGAGTTTCCAGGTCCCCGGCCTGAACGGGTACGCAACCCATCTCTCACAATTATGAGCGTTGAGAGCATCTATGTACGAGGATTGGACTTCGTGTTACCGGGTAAGTCCAGTGCCCATAATGGGAAATCCAAGCAACGGCTTCCGCTGTAGAGACTTGGAGAAATGTCCGTTTGCCCGGGTAGGTGGAAGGGGGTTGAATTGGAGAATACGCTGTTGTCGCCGGACAAGGAAATCTCAGTGGAGCAACGTGTCGCTCTTGCTCAAAGGCTTCTCAAGATGCACGGAGATTCCGCTGCAGTCCTTGGGACCGTGTCAATCATCGTGAGCGGGATTGGCAGCGGCCTGGCTTTTGCGAACGATGGCCAGCTCCCTCATTTCTTCGACATCGACGCGCTGAAAACAGCCGCGATGCAGACGATGGTAATCGCGAAAAAGCTACGGGACGAGTTTGGTAGCGACGCTGAACAGCTACCCACGAATTACGGCGATCCGAAACGGCGTTCGAAGCTCATGAAGATCACCGCTGCTCATATCGGGATTGACGACGAGCGAACGCGAGCCCTCCTGACCGGCGTGGTCGCGTCACCTCCGGATCAAAAAACTAACCTGATGTTTGATGTTACCCTTCAACACCTCCGACAATTGGAAACCTGGGCTCGCATCGCGCGGACTTTGGGTTATGCGAGCGACCGTATTCATCTCATCTGGATGGTCGCCGACTTCGCAACGGCGAGGGCACACCTCCCTGGACATGAGCCGCTGTCGCCCGAAGTTTTAAAGAACATCCACCGTGGCGTGGCCGCGACGATGCTCGATATTTGCACAATGGAGAAGGAAGTAAGGAAGTATATCGACGGCGATGTTTTGATTCACTTAAACTCCCCCGACAGTGGTGGTGCAGAGACCTTCGTCGTAAAAAAGGCGGGCAAAGACCCCGTGCCATTCGCGGGAATTGATATCGAGTTTAGAAGGAAAGTATCGTTACGTGTCCCCTCAGGAGCTTCATGGTGATAGCCTTTTCAATTATGGCACTTGCGATGCTGAAATCAGCAAAGTTGAGACCCAAAGATCAGCAATTTGTGGGAAAAAGGCCATCGCTTGGGTCAAGTGAACGGCCGGTTTTTCCGCCGCGCTGGCCAGGGTCTTGGGCCGAAGGTGATGCTCCGCGAACGGGTCGTCCTCCAGAGCTTCATGTCGGTGGTAGACGAAAATCAAGAAGGTGGCGAACCATCTACCGATAACGCAGTAAAACAGCATTGGCGGGACATGCCGTGCTTTAAGAATGGACGTCAAATCCGTTGAAGAGCCAGCGAAAAAATCCGGCCGATCTCTCCGCGATGGCGCAAGTTGCCCGTGAGTACAACGTAATAATTGAGCTGGAATGCGATGGAGCGGTTACGCGCGTAAGGCCAGCGTCCACTTGCAGCGGCTTTCAAGCACCACTGGGCGGACTGGGGTTAAACATCGAGCCGTTTGAGCCGATCTGGCCGCCACTGGACTACAGAGAGGCGTTCACCTTGAGGACGTTAGCGGAAGTCGGTGTCGGACAGATTGCTTATTCGTCATTAATCAGGTGGTGCGACTCCGAAACGGTTAAAAAACTTGCTCTCAGGGGCTTTATTATTGCAAAGCCGCCGGGAAGGAAGATATCCGACGATGAGATCAGATTGACAGAGGAGGGTCTCATTGCATGGAAAGTTGCAATACATCAGCCAAGGTGATTTTCCTTGCGGCCCATTTCACGCAGTAATCTGCCACCTGAGGTCCCTAACTGATGTTGCGAGTAGTACATCCGCCCAAAAGCGATCATTCGAAACTTCGGCAGCCATTGACCGAAGGCGAGCGCAAGTTGTTCGAACTCTTTGACACAGGGCTTGATCCCGAGTGGGAAATTTACATCCAACCGCACCTTAATGGGCTGCGACCAGACTTTGTGCTGCTCAATCCAACAGTTGGAATCTGCGTGATAGAGGTCAAAGACTGGAACTTGGATGCTATGAATTACTATGTCGATGAGCGCCGCAGCGGTAGGTTTGAACTTTGCGCTCAAAATGGCAATCAAAGTTTCAAAGTCGACAATCCTTTTACCAAGATAAAGCGGTATAAAGAGGCAATATATAACATATACTGTCCTCGCCTTCGGAAAAAATACGGTTACGCAGCTGTTGTAGGTAGCGTCGTTTTTCCCTTTGCCCGACGAGAGCGTTTACTGTCGTTGCAGCAGCCGTTTCTCAAAAGCGACACGGAGAAAGAGAAAGCCAGCGAGTATTGGCCAGTTGCTGGCAAAGCTGAGCTTTCAATAGAAGGTCTTTCACTGATGCTTCCTATATTAAAGAAAGATCGCCATAACCTTATGACCCCAGCCTTGGCGGACGACTTTCGCGGTTGGTTGGTTGAACCTGATTTCGCTATTGCGCAAAGGCGTCCTTTAACCCTCGATAAGGACCAGCGTGCGCTGGCCGAATCGCGGACAGATTCCGGCTACCGTCGCATTAAGGGGGCAGCAGGGTCTGGAAAATCGCTTGTTTTAGCTGCTCGTGCGGCGAAGTTGGCTGGCGAAGGAAAAACGGTGTTCGTCGTCACCTTCAATATGACGCTCTGGCATTATCTGCGTGATTTAGTTGCTAGGGCGGCGACATCGCCGGGATGGTCGAGCCGCGTCACGTACGCTCACTTCCATGAGTGGTGTAAGCAAGTATGTTTAGAAGCTGGGTTAGAAGATTCCTATGCGGAGATTATGCAACCCGTTGCCAAAATAATGGATTTGAATTTGGACCCACGAGAGGAAGCGAACCTTCTGCGTCCAATCTTGCCACAGATCATGAATGTGGAGCTGCCCGAACTTGCTCGTCGGGCCGCGTTGTCCGAAAACACCGCAAAGTATGATGCTGTTTTCGTCGACGAAGGGCAAGATTACCTCCCATTATGGTGGAACGCTTTGCGAGGAATTTGCAAACCTGGCGGCGAGTTACTGCTAGTCGCGGATACGACGCAGGACATATATGGGACTGCCCGTAACTGGACGGACGAAGCGATGAGAGGTGCGGGATTCCTTGGAGGTCGATGGGCGCACCTCCGAATTGGATATCGACTACCTTCAGAGGCTTTGCGTATGGCTTCTGAGTTTGCGCGGCGTTTTCTTCCGGACGAAACCAGCGACATTCCAGAGCACGATCAGGAGGCACTCGACTTATTTCCTGCGCACTTACATTGGGTTCAGTGCCAAGACCATGAAGCGGCACGCCATTGCGTAAACGCCGTCTTGGCAATGATGCGAAAGACGGGAGCGGGAACGGGAAAAGCGAATGCTGATATCACATTTCTCGCAAACGACATTGATTTCGGTAAACAGGTTGTCGTGGAACTGGCAACATATGGGGTAAATGCTGCGCACACTTTTGAAAGGGACAAACGTGAGCAAAATCGACTAAAGATGGCCTTCTTTCTTGGCGATTCTAGGATTAAGGCGACTACGTTTCATAGCTTTAAGGGCTGGGAGACGCCACTTATGGTTATGTACATTCGACGAGCGGTTGGGCCGGAAGCAATGGCCGCGATCTACGCGGCTCTCACCCGATTGAAGCGTAGTCCGACCGGCAGCCATCTAACTGTCGTATGCTCAGCTCCAGAACTTGCCGCCTACGGTGCCACTTGGGGAGACGAGCATTGAGTTGACCAGCCTGTACCGGAACCGGTGTTCCGCTACCCACGCTATCCTGTCATCAAATGTGTGATCGCCTTGGACAAGCGCCTCACAGAAGGCCGGTAGTAGACCTTCTCACATCTACCTTAAGCGTGAACTGCCGTAATCTATCCAGAGAAGTGAGGCCGTGAACAACGTTCGCCCGGACAGTCTAAAATGGCAATATGTGGCCGTTTAACGGGCGTAGGTATGAGCAGCGAAGGCGAGTTTTTCCAAAACTCTCGGTCCGACAGGACCTTGCTTCTTGTAAATGGCGTCACGAAGGCAAGCATTCAATCGAGCTAGATATTGGCGCGCCTATCTCCAGAGCCTGACCTCCGGCTTTTAGCCACTCCATAACAACAGAGGCCGTAATCTCAATTTGAGCCGGTTTTCGAAGAGAGCACTCCCAGACCGTCGCAACGCGCCAACCCAGCCCCAGAGCGTCGTCGCGAACTTTCGCGTCGCGCCGCACATTTCCTTCGAACTTAAGTCTCCAGAATTCTTCTCGCGTCTTTGGTGTGGTAGCGAAACGGCAACCGGGGTGGCGGTGCCAGAAACAACCATGGACGTAAATCAAAGCGCCATAACGCCGAGAGACGATATCAGGCTTTCCGGGTAGCAGTTTACCATGGAGCCGGAACCTTAAGCCTAACCCGTGCAGTGCACTCCTTAATGCACGTTCCGGAGCAGTGTTTGTGCCTCGAATGCCACTCATCATCCGCGACCGGGTGAGCTTGTCGACAATATCCATATCTTTTGACTTGCACTCCTGCCGATTACCTGGAAAAGAGATCGCCCGGAGCCCTGTCATGAATGAAACCATCAAAATCGTCGATCTTTTTTCTGGACCAGGAGGGCTCAGCGAGGGCTTTTCGGCATGCAAACACGAAGCATCGACTGATCATCCTTACAAAATAAGTATTTCAGTCGAAAAGGATAAGGCGGCACATCGCACGCTGCGACTCAGAGCGTTTCTCAGGCAATTCGAGACGTTCCCAGCGGAATACTATGCATGGATAGAAGGAAGCCGGAACGAGCCGGTTTGGTCAGAGCTTTACTCCGAGCAGTGGCGGGCGGCGGAGGCCGAGGCAGTTTGTGCTGAATTGGGTGAGCAAGCAACCACCGCTACCCTGTCCACTGCCATCAGTAACGTCAAAGAGGTTTCTGCGGGACGGACGCTGCTGATCGGCGGGCCCCCTTGCCAAGCTTACTCGCTGGTCGGGAGAGCACGAAATTCGGGCACCAAGTCCTACATCGCATCAGAAGATCACCGACATTTTCTGTACAGAGAATACTGTCGCGTCTTGAATGAGCTGTCCCCAGCCGTCTTTTTAATGGAGAATGTCAAAGGAATACTCTCCTCAACGGTCGAAGGACGCGCAATCTTTGGCCAGGTGGTAGCTGATCTTGAGCAAGCAGGCCCCGGATATCGGCTTTTCGGCCTGGCGGATGATGGGGTCGATCCAGAAAATCCTAGACGCTTCCTGATCAAGGCGGAAGACTTTGGAGTGCCTCAGGCACGACATCGTGTAATCATTTGTGGAATAAGGGAAGACGTTGCGAACCGCCTACCCACCCACAAGCGGCCCAGACTTAGAAAGCATAACCGTGGTGTGACCGTGGAGGACGCAATTGGGTCTTTGTCTCCTTTGCGACCGGGATTGAGCAGAGCCGATAGCCCAGAAACGCTGCGGGAAGCTGTCGAGAATGCCGCAGCTCTCTTAAACTCCATCTCTGCCTCATATGTCGGGAAAAATTCTGGGGCCTACCTTAGCTTAATCGCGGACGTGGCGGCACAGGTCGAAAAGCTTGCCATGCTTCCACGCCAGTCGCGTGCGCGGAACGCTCTCGCTGCCAGTCTACCAACGGCGTTGAAGAAATTTCTTGACGACGAACGACTTCATGCACTTTCGAACCATGACTCACGCGGTCACATGCCGAGCGACTTGGTTCGCTATATGTACGCGGCATGCTTTGCTGCCGCCGAAGGCGTAAGTCCGAAGGCAAGCCAGTTTCCGGATGAGATAGCTCCTGCCCACGCGAATTGGCAGAGTGGTAAATTCGCAGACCGCTTCCGGGTTCAGCGTAGCGATTTCCCTTCAACAACGATTACAAGTCATATTGCCAAGGACGGTCACTACTTCATTCATCCCGATGCCAACCAGTGTCGCTCGTTGACAGTTCGCGAGGCTGCTCGTCTGCAAACATTTCCTGACAACTACCGTTTCATGGGCAACAGAACCGAACAATACACTCAAGTGGGCAATGCAGTACCGCCATATCTTGCCCTGCAGATAGCCGAGGCGATCCTTCCCGTTTTTGATAATCTCTAGTTTGCGACGGTGTAGTCGGCTGACACTCACTCGTCCATGAAGCCGCTTTCGACCAGCCTCCTCAAAATGGTGGCGGCCAAGACACCTTGACGGGCCGTTGGACTAGGCGCGGAATGAAGGCGCATGTTTCCATGATGCTGATTTCACGCTGGGTATGCTTCCCGCTTGTTTTGCTCTTAAATGTATCCGATTTCCAAAGCTCAGCGTTGAAATGATCGGAGCAAAGTAAATTTAGAAGCTTACGTAAAGTTGCGCGATTCCGAGTAGACAATGTTTACGCAATTCGGAAAGTATCCCCATCAGCATAGAGAATCGAATCACGACATCAGGTTGATGACGAAATAGAAGTGCTGCCTTCAGTCTGGGCTCGGAGAGCATGAGAGAATTAGACCTACCACCAAGGGCTGCCGCATTATCTGAATCACTTCGAGACTTGGGTTACACAATCGACACTGCTGTGGCGGACATCATCGACAACAGTATCGCTGCAAACGCCACCAAGGTTGATATCTGGTGTGAACCTGATGACGACAATCCCACTTTGGCAATCGTTGACAATGGCGATGGGATGAGCAGGTCCACGCTGGTCGAGGCAATGCGGTACGGCTCGAAGAACCCAAGAGCCGGTCGCAAAGCCGGTGACTTAGGTCGCTTCGGTTTGGGACTTAAGACCGCGTCTTTTTCTCAATGCAGGCGACTGACAGTCGTGTCCGCTCAGGATGAGAAGGTCGCAGGCGCAACATGGGATTTGGACAAGCTAGCGGATGATGCGTGGACAATATCGGTTCTCGATAAAAGAGATTGTCAAAAAGTAGAATACACAGACCATTTGGGCCCGCATGGAACGCTTGTGCTTTGGGAAGGTCTGGACCGGCTAACGGAACAGCAAACCGAGGCCACTCAATCCGCCATAGTCAGCGAAAAGCTTGCGCTGCTTGGCCACCACCTATCTTTAGTCTTTCATCGCTTTCTGTCCGGTGAGGTTCCCAAACGCAAAAAGTTGGCGATAAGAATAAACGGGCATAGAGTTTTGCCCTTTGACCCATTTTGCCGAGGCAACAAAGCAACTAGCCCACAGCCGCCTGAAACAGTGGACATCAATGGTTCGCTTGTTCAGTTGCAGGCATACATTCTGCCGCATCACAGCAAGTTATCTAGGAACGAATTCGACTTCTATCGCGGGAGGAGTGATTTCCTTTCAAACCAAGGCGCGTATGTATATCGCAGCGGCCGATTGATGGCGTGGGGCGACTGGTTTCGTCTTATTCCAAAAGGAGAGAGTACCAAGCTAGCCCGTGTTCAGATCGATTTCCCGGCCGAGTTAGACGAGCTATGGACAATCGACATAAAGAAAGCTCGCGCCCAACCTCCGCACGAGGTCCGAGAGAAGCTCAAGCAAATCATCGGACGGATCGCTTATCAGAGTTCGCGCGTACATTCCGGGCGTGGAAGGAAACTGTTCGAATCGGACGTAATGCCCATGTGGTCGCGTTACCCTGTCAATGGAGCGATTTCCTATCGCCCTTCTGCCGACCACCCACTGGTACAATCGTTCGCAGAAAGCCTGTCGGCTCAACAAAGCAAAAATCTACAGACGCTACTTCAGGCAATAGGCTCCTCTATCCCCGTGGAAGCCATTTATTCCGATTATTCGATATCTCCAAAGGACTTGGACGAAGTCGATCCGGAAAGTGCCGAGGCGATCAGAGGGAAAATCTCACAACTGAGAGATGTCCTCGATCCATCACGTACGATGAGCGCTGATCATTTCAGGCGGATCGTTAAGTCGACGCGCGTCGTCGAAGGGTCAGAGCGTTTACTGACGGCATATATTGATAAGGAGTTCTGATGGCCAAGGCCCCTGGTTTCGACAACCTAGTATCGACTTTGATCAGGTACTTCAGTGAGGATCAATTATCCCCACCTTCGCTCGACGAGGTCAGTGAAAAAGCAAAGAGCCTTGCGCCGATCCTTGGGTTCAGCGGAAACATCGATCAAGTCGTGAACGAGGCACTGCCGGGTATCCAAGTGAGAATGGGCATCGGTCACTCACTCGTGGACGATGCAGCAGACCACGACCCTGATTGGACGACAAAGCGTGAGATCGACCTCACTTACACGACAAACTATTCGAAGTTTCTCCGCGAGGAGGGCTGGAACTCTACTGTCGTCGGAAATCTTGAAATCGTAACAGAAAAGATACTAGGATTATTGCAAGACCCTCAGGGCGAAGGGCAGTGGAGCAGGCGTGGACTCGTGATTGGCCACGTCCAGTCGGGTAAAACTGCTAACTACCTCGGTCTAGTCGCCCGTGCTGCTGACGCAGGATACAAGTTCATCGTGATTGTTGCAGGAATCCATAACAATCTTCGACGGCAGACGCAGGAGCGCGTAGACGAGGGTTTTGTGGGACGATCAAGCGACCCGCAAAACAAGGAACTGGTTGGTGTCGGATTGTACCCAGGCCATCCGCAGCCCGTAGCTCTGACGACGCTCCTTCAGGACTTCAAAAAGGACGATGCGAGCAAGATGCGTAGCAGCCTGACAGACTGGCGAAAGCCTGTTGTTGTGGTTATCAAAAAGAATGTCAGTACACTTAGTCAGATAAAGACGTGGTTGCGTGATTTCAATCTATCTGTTGGTCAGGATAAAATCGCTGACGCCCCGATGCTTTTTATCGATGACGAGGCAGACAACGCGTCAGTAAACACCAACAAAGAAGATGTAGACCCTACAAAAACCAACAAGCTAATCAGAGAAATACTCGATCTTTTTACTAAGAATAGCTATGTTGGCTATACGGCAACTCCATTCGCAAACATTTTTATAAACCCGGACTCTTATGGGGATGAGAAAACCTTGGAGGATTTGTTTCCAAGTGACTTTATTTACTGCCTCGACGCGCCAACCACTTATTTCGGTGCTGAGAAAATTTTTCTTGACGAACCGAACGGCGAAAAGCACCTGAGGGAAATACTTGACGCCGGTGACATACTTCCTCTGAAGCAAAATAAAAATACTAATATATCCGAGCTTCCAGGGTCATTGAAGGAAGCGTTCCTGACTTTCATACTCGCGCGAGCAATACGTAATATTAGAGGTCAGTCGCATAAGCATTGCTCGATGCTTGTCAACGTATCAAGACTTGTCGCGTTGCAAAAGACGGTGAGAGTTCTGCTGAACGATTACCTCAAGTTAGTCCGGGAAGCGATCCGGGCAAACTATGCACTGCCCGGCGAGCGGGGCCTTAAAAACAAGTACATGCGGAAAATCCATGACATTTTCAACGAGGAATACTCCGATGTTGAAGAAGAATGGAGTGATGTCGTTCAGCAGCTGGATGCAGCGGTAGGCTCTGTCCGCCTTTTCGTGGTCAATAGCAGCAAGTCTGACGAGGCGTTGGACTACGCGAGCTACGAGAAAAAAGGCGAGGCCTTGACTGCCGTCGCCATCGGAGGTCTGAGCCTGTCGCGCGGTCTGACCGTCGAGGGGCTCACGGTAAGCTACATGTATCGCAATACGCAAATGTATGACACCCTCCTGCAGATGGGACGATGGTTCGGATACCGTCCGGGCTACGAGGATTTATGCAGAGTCTATCTGAGCCCTGAATCAATAGGCTGGTATCAGCACATTGCGAACGCGACTGAAGAGCTTAGAGATCGCGTCAAACAGATGCGCCAGTATGGTAAAACCCCTAAGGATTTCGGTCTTTTGGTTCAGTCCCATCCCGACGCTTTGTTAGTGACGGCGTTGAACAAGATGCGGCATGCTGAGCAGCGAACGCTGCAGATCAGCTACGATGGGATGCTCAGGGAAACTTTCGTACTTTCCGATGACACCTCGATGCACGAAAGCAACCGATCAACTTTTGCCGAACTGTATAAGACACTCAGTGCACCGGAATTTGCGTCCAGGCGCTTCGAGAAGGCTCATGACAAGCGGGACTGCCGCGTGTGGCGAGCGGTTGAAGCTGATGTCGTTGACGAATTCTTGGAACAGTTCAAGTGGCACGCTCATCATGCGACCCACAAGGATTTGGTGAGGCGCTACCTCAACCGTATACGCGACCGTTTCCCTGTGTGGGACGTTGCTTTTATGACAATCAAAGATCGGGGCGTGCCGCTTGAAATCAACGATTTCAAGATGGTTGCTCAGGAACGTTCCGCTGGAAGGCGCGATGCAAATCACCTTATGCAATCTGATCATGGGCCAGGCTTCTTCGTAACCGGTAAGCAGCGAGTCGCGGGAACACGAGATGAGCGCGTCGGTTTGACTAAGGAGGAGATCGAGGTCGCCGAAGAACTTGCGGACAAGGAGAAGCGAAAAAACGGAGCGACTGATCTCGATTTTCGCGACGTGACCGTTCGTGGTAGGCCCCTGCTGATGCTTCACCTCATCGATCTTTACGATAAGCGCGATGGCTCTGAGGAAACCCCGAAAGAGTTGCTTGTTAACGCACCAGCAATCGGTGTGAGCTTTCCTGTAACAGGAGATTTCGATCAAATCGATTACGTCTTGAATAAAGTGATGCTTGATCAGCTCAAAGGCGATTTTCTTGAGCTGCCGGATGCGGACGAGGATTTCGATGACTATTGAACTTCCTTGGAGCAGTATCAGTACTCCAGTTTCTGGCTATCTTTGGAAGCGGCACCACACAGATTCAAAACATGTGTTCTGGTGGGGCAAAGACCATCTGGGCCGACCGGTGTTGCTTTTCCAACTGACCACTACTGAGCATCTTATTGCCAATGAAAAAAGACGGCCAAGTGTAGCCGGGCTGGGCATCGAGTTTGTGGTGGTCGACAATGGGAAATTTGAGGGATTGAAGGTTACACTCCTTACTCCCGACGCCGATATCTTTCACTCTTTGTGTCTGATCCTCATTTCCGTTGCGGAGGCAGTAGAAACCGAGGCGCAGGCTTTGGCTTCGGTAGTCACGCATGTCGAGCGTTGGCAAAGTTTTCTAGCGGCGGCAAGGAGGGACGTGCTCACTCCTGAAGAAGCCAGAGGCTTGCACGCCGAGTTGATTGTGATCAATCTCCTGATCGACTCCTACGGCCGATCTGCGAGCGAGGTGGTTGCCGCCTGGGAGGGGCCGCTCGGACGTCCGCAGGACTTTCATTTTGCCGACGGCTACATCGAAGTAAAAGCGGTCGGCGGAAGGTACGGGGATGCGGTCCTCATATCGTCGGAATATCAGTTGGACGTTGCATCCAAATCGCTTTGCTTGATCGCAATCGAGCTGAGGGAAGAGGAGGATAAGAATCCTGCAACCTCCCTGAATCAACTGGTTGCAAAGACCCTCGGACGCTTGGGAGCCGAGGACGGAAAGCTGTTTGAGGATCGCCTGCTTATCGCAGGTTTTATCACCCGTCCCGAATACGATTTCCCTGCTTACCAAGTCGGAAAAATCCATACATTTCAAGTTGACGATAGTTTCCCTTCGATATGTGCCAGCAAGTTGATGGCCGGACTATCCAACGTCAAGTATCGCGTTGACCTCGCAGAGGCCAGCAGGTCTCGCATCCCATTGTTGAATTTATGGACAAAAAGCGAAAATGGCTGACGAACTTGCAGAGTTCTACAATGACTTCCGGCAGGAGTTCCTTGCGGGAGCTGCTGCCAACAGCAATTTCAGCCTCGCGGAGTTCTTGGCATCGTTTCAGCGGGAGTTGAGCGAGGCGGGTCAGATTGAAGATTTGACCTTCTGCTACTACGAAAACGCGCCGACCGGTATCCGGGTCGATGGGTTCTGGAAAAACGATGATGCCGGTATCGACCTATTCATTGCGGACTTTCGTGGGAGGGGCGAACTCGAAACGCTTGGTAAGGCCGATGTAGAGGCGTTTGTAAAACGGATATCGAAATTTTATACGGCGTGTTCAACGGGAAAATTCTACGAGAAACTCGAGGAAACCTCCGCCGTCTATGGTCTGGCGAGAGAAATATACGAACACAGCAAATTCTATTCGAGAATCAATCTCTACCTTATTTCCGAGAGGCGCTTGTCGGAAGGATTTAAGAATGTGCAGATCGACGACAGGTTCGGAGAAATCCCTGTTGCTTTCCATATCTGGGACATATCACGGCTCCATCGTTTGCGTACGTCGAGGGGAGCAAAAGAACCGATCATAATCGACTTCAACGAGGTGTGGGGAAAGGGCATTCAATGCCTGCCAGCGCATCTCAACGCTGAAGACTACCGATCATATCTACTGGTGATGCCGGGGAATCTGGTTGCGGATTTGTACGAACGCTACAGCTCGCGTCTGTTAGAGCAAAACGTTCGCTCCTTCCTACAGGCTCGCGCTGCAGTTAACAAAGGTATTCGAGAAACCATTCTCGATACGCCCGAGATGTTCTTCGCGTACAACAACGGTATTACCGCGACCGCAACCGATGTAGCAGTCGACGTCACCAGTTCCGGCGAATTCATCACCCGGATCGACGACCTTCAAATCGTCAACGGCGGACAGACAACCGCCTCGCTTTTCCACACGAGGAGAAAAGACAAGGCGGGTTTGGACAACGTCTTCGTGCAAATGAAGCTTTCCATCGTCGACCCAGGATTGTCAGAAACGGTAGTTCCTAAGATATCGGAATATGCCAACACCCAGAACCGGGTTAACGCTGCAGATTTCTTCGCCAATCATCCTTTTCATATTCAGATGGAGAAGTTTTCACGCCGGATATGGGCTCCCGCCGTCCAAGGAGCGCAACGCGAAACGAAGTGGTTCTATGAAAGGGCTCGGGGCCAATACGCTGATGCGCAATCGAAACAGTCAGCGGGAGAAAAGAAGAGGTTTGCTGCCGAGTTTCCAAAAGATCAAATGTTCACGAAGACCGATCTGGCCAAGTTTGACAACACGTGGGATGAACATCCGAAGTGGGTCAACCTCGGTGCTCAAAAGAATTTCGCACAATACGCCAAACGAATAAGCGGCGAGTGGAAGGCTAGTCCCAGTAAGTTCAATGAAGCATACTTTAGGCAAGCTGTGGCAAGAGGGATCGTTTTCAAGGCGACGGAGAAGGTGGTTTCAGAGGCCCCTTGGTACAATGGCGGCTACCGGGCCAACATCGTTGCTTATACAATTGCAATGATCGGCAGCATTGCTGAAAGCCGGGATAAGGTCGTCGACTTCGAAGCCATTTGGCGAAATCAGAAAGTGAATCATACACTTCGCGAAGCTATTGGCATTGTCGCTCGCTTTGTGAATATCTGCATTACCGTTCCTCCAGCCGGTATATCGAACATTTCGGAATGGGCAAAGCGGGATGCGTGCTGGGCCTCGTTGCTGGCCGGTAGAGATCAAGCGATACAAATGCTTAGTGCCGAATTCTTCCAAGACCTTGTTGAAAAGAATGTGAGGGAAAGCGACCTTAAGGAGGCGAAGCGAGCGCAGAAGTTCGAGGTTGGTATTGAGGGTATTGAAAAGGTTCTGAGTTTAGGGGGAGGTTACTGGAAGGCGATCCTTTCTAAACCGAACGCCTCCAAAATCTTCAGCCCCAAGGAAGTCGATGCCCTTAGAATAGCGGCGCAAATTCCCAAGAAGATTCCGACGGAGCGTCAAGCGGAACTGCTATTGTCGATTACTTTAAGGGCATAATCTTGCATCTGCTTCCGATATGAGCGCGAGAAGGCGGCGCTGGGTATTGGGCGATTAAACAGTGCGGGAAGTGTCAGGTTCACCAAGTATGGTGATCTGTCGGTATCGGATTGCGCTGAGAAAACACGTGAGGGGGACTTATCGATTGTCTATCGCTTGAATGACCTGCGTGAACGGGTTCACGTGAGCATTGATACGGCTGCCGATCTCCTCGTTGGAGAGGTCATTTTTTAAAAGCATTTCGGCGGGCTGATAACCCTGCGATCCGTTACCGTGGAGCCGTCGGCATGATGCCCTCCGCCATGATGTTCGCTGCCTTGCTGACATCTTTCAGCTTTTCCAGCGCGTTCGCTGCCACCAAGTCGATGGAGTGCCAGCGGTTCACCGAACTATCGCGCGGCCAGATGCGCGAGAACGTCTATGTTATTAAGGTGAGCGCGGTTTCTTGCGCGGGCCTTATTCGCACCAGTCTTGAGATTGAGGCAAAGGAGATCGAAAGCCAGCGGTCCCCATCGTTGTGGGCGATTGGAGGATCATCTGGGAGTCGAAAGGTGATCCACGTGCCGTCGCCGCAATCACCGGGTTCACCAACAATAGATTCAGCGAGCCAGTGCAGATGATAGACGTGGATTTTGCCAAGGTCCGGATCGCCGTCCGCGAAACGGGCCGTTACCAAAATTTTGGGAGGATGGACCGCGAAGCTTGGCAGTATGAATGCAGAAGGCTCGACTAGCCTGATATAGATTGGCAGAGCGGTCGCGATTGATCAGGCCGCGACACGCTCCTAGCGGATAATCATCCTCTGATGACGATTTCGATTGCGTCTTGCGGAACACCGTAAAACGCCGCAAGCCCGACCTTGGCTTTCGCTATCGAAAGAGGCCCCACATCATCCGAATTCGACATTTTGGTTGATGATGGCGCGATGTCTGCGTTCTCCTGACGCTCAGGCATGGCCTCCCAATTCAGATGCGCGGTGTCGATCCCGAACGTCTCTAGGGTTCCGTATTTAACCGGATTTCGCCAAGCCAGCCAGACATTGGTTGGGTCCTCGACCCGCGCAAATTCGCTGATCTCGATCTTCCAGCGTTCGCCATCGCCATCGTCAGACGGAACGACGTCGCTGACCTTGCCGACTAGAAAAACCGAGCCATGAGGCTCAGTTGCATCTGAGAAGTCGCGATCATCGTTATGTAGGTTCTGGACGCACACCAAATAGGGCGTTTTCCTAACTCGGTTAGCGTCCAAAACCCACGCTTGGGAACCGCCTTCGCGGACAACGCGGGCGGGACTACGCGCAGTGAAAACGGCAACGCATCTTGTATCGGTACTTGTCATCTCAAAACCTTTCGTTGTTTGTTTATGACAACCAGAAGGTAGTCACAAAAGTTCCGAAAGTCAACATACTTTTATGCATACTTTTATATACTATTTACGAAGCGTTGCAAACTGTCACCCCCGACGGAGATCGATGAGAAGCTGCATCTAACCGCAATTGTTGCCGCATTCATGTCGTGCTGCACCGGATTAGCGAGCGTCGATGATCTGCACATCTAACCGTCCATGAGTTGTAAAAAAGCAACGCTGCATCTGAATTGGATTTTGGTGTTACATAATCGCGATCTCGCACGTATATGTACCCATGAAAGCATCTTGCGAAAATCCACCATCCAAAATCGGCATCTTTTGGTTCGTTCCGACCGGCAAAAGTCACCAACTTGTCTGCTTGGCGCACGAGATGGGGCGCGTCGAGACCATTGGTGGATTCAAGACAATCGAAGAAGGACACGTCGACACCTGGCCGAAGGCGCAGAAGGTGAACCGCGTCCTACGGCCATTCGGTTACGAGCACTTCCCAAGGGGGCGCGTTAACTGGCGAGAGGACGACGGCGCATTCCTGCTCTTGGCCGATCCCTCGATCTTCGACTGCAATCTTCATTCCGTGATCATTGAGCGCTGGAACCTGCAGCGGGAGACGGTGCACCTCATTCGCGACAGTCATTACCGGACGAACCAGCTTCCATCATTCTTCAGCAGAGGGGGACGTGCATGAGCGATGGGTTGCAAATCTGCATCCATAGAGGGACTAACCAGATCGGCGGCAGCTGTGTCGAGCTGCAGTATGCTGGAAAGCGTATCGTGGTGGACTTGGGGCTACCTCTGGACGCGGAACTGGAGACAACCGACCTTCCAGACATTCCTTCCATCCATGGCGATGACGGCTCGCTGGTTGGTTTCTTGCTGAGCCACGGGCATCGCGATCACTGGGGACTGCTCCCCAAGCTGTCTCCGGCCATCAACGTACATCTCGGCCGTAAGACGCTGTCCATCATGACGGCTGCGGCTCCGTTTATTCCTGGCGGGTATGCTCCAGTGACTTCCATGACCTACTCGGATGGACAGCAGTTCGAATTGGGGCCGTTCAAGATCACGCCCTATTTGATGGATCACTCGGGGTTCGATGCCTACGGGTTTCTCATCGAGGCTGGTGGCAAGCGGGTCTACTACTCGGGCGATATCCGTGGACATGGTCGCAAGGCCGCCCTCTTCGAGCGCTTCATCAAGTCACCACCCAGCAACATAGACGTCCTCCTCATGGAAGGATCAAGCCTCGGTCGCCTGCAGGCTGAGGAGCGTTTCGAAACCGAGACTGACATCGAAAACCGTCTCCTCGACGTCATGAAGACCACCGGCGGCATGGTTCTGGTGGCATGCTCCGCCCAGAACATCGACAGGGTGGTTAGCGTTTACAGAGCCGCAAAGCGGTCCGGCCGACAGTTATTGGTCGATGCCTATGCAGCTGAGGTCCTGAAGGCTACCGACACGAAGTCGATCCCTAAGCCAACTGAGGAGTGGAGCGACGTCAAAGTCTACATCCCGCAGGCACAGCGCCGCTTCCTTAAAGAGAAGAACATCGCTTCGCTGGTCGATGCCTATAAAGGACGGCGGGTCTTCCCCGAGGCGCTGCCGGGCGAGGCACCTCGAAGCGTGATGATCATCCGACCTTGGATGCTGCGTGATCTGGAACGTGCAGGGGCGCTCGACAGAGCTACCGCTGTCTGGTCGCAGTGGGACGGTTATTTGAAAGACGAGGCTGGGACCAAGTTCGTCGAAGCCTGTGCCACATCCTCGATCCGCTTCGAGACCATCCATACGTCCGGTCACGCCGATCCGCACGACCTGAAGCGCTTCTCGGAGGCTGTGAGCCCCAAGAAGCTTGTACCGATCCACACGTTCCATCCGGAACAGTTTGACGGCCTGTTTGCCAACGTCGTTCGCTCCAGCGACGGCGAGTGGTTCAACGCATAATTCATTGAGAGAGGGAGTTACAATGGACGCTACAATCAGACCGTTCACGAGGCACATCAGCGAGAAGCAGATGGAGCTTTTCAAGGCAACCGCAGCACGCCCAGAAGGAGCGTGGCTTCGCGAAGCTCTAGCAGACCCCGATCTGCTCTTTGCCCTTAGAGATGGGCGTGTAGACGTCTATTTTCGCGGACAAGTCATCTATTCCATGGAGTTTAGCACCGACAAGATCGCGACCTACACGCACGTGAAGTATCTGGTCCTCGATGGACCTGTTCCCTACATCAAAATGCAGGACGGCACTTTCGCCTACAAGCATGCTCATCTGCACGATGTCTATCGTGACGGTGTTTCGCTCGGACAGATCAAGTCTGCAGCCAAAGTTTATGCTGGAGCGGAGAGCCAAGGCATCTACAAGGCCATCAAACGCGATCCGTCCATCATTGACGTCGAGATCGCCTTTACTCGCAGCAACGACATTGCGGAGCACAGCTCTCAGGAGAAGCAACGCACCCAGGATCGTGTCGACATGGTTCGACTAACACCGGCCGTTGACGGCTACGATCTCGTTTTCTGGGAGGCTAAAGACTACAGCAATAAGGACGTGTTCAACGACAACATTTTCAACCAGCTGACTGCCTACGCCAAGCAGCTGGAAATGAGAGAGACTGTTCTGAATGAAGCGTACCGCAACGTCTGCCAGTTCCATCTCGACCTTCATGGATTGAGAGAAAGTCTCGGGTTCGTAGGGGCGGCAGCATCTCAGGTCCGCATGCTTGAAGATGTTGCCAGTGAACGTCGACCTCTGCGGATCATAAAGGAACCGTCCCTTTTCGTTTTCGGATTCGACAACGACCAGAAGAACGGGCGCTGGAAGGTTCGAAAGCAGGAGATCGAAGTCGTCATTGGAAGCGAACGCCTCAGGGCTGTCGGTAAAGCCAGTGATTGGCTGGGTTCAGCGGACAAGAGCCGCGAGTAAGCTTGATGGCGATTTCAAACGCGGTTCAAAAAGGCCACTACGTCTATGTCTACGACGAACGGGGTCGCTCGATCTTTGAGAAGCCAGCGGGCAACGGTCCCAAGGATGGCTTGGTAGGCTTCACCGGATCATCAGTAAGTATCCGGCGTGGAGCGAACATCTACACATATGACGACCGTGGTCGATATATGTTTGAGAAGCACACATACTGACTGAGGTTGGCATGGCAAGATCACGGAAGAAGCTGCCTTATGTTGGGGTCTGTGCCGACAGTGACAGGTCGAGCAAGACCCTGGCACATCATCAGGAACGCCATGCCGTCAGAAACGCTTTGAAGCGGGAGGAAGACATTCCCGCTTCAAAGGCCTTCGGTGATCCCTGGAATGGTGAGAAGGATGGGAAAATATGGGTCGGGTATGATCACCCCGAGGACCTTCGAAAATAGGTGTCAGGTTACGGTTTCGCCAATCTCGCCGCCGTGCGACATGCGACACCCCTTATCAATGAGCGTCTTGGCTCTCTTTAATCAAAGTTGGACGACTGCTCTTGAGGCGGAAAAAAGCCTGCTCACAAAAGCGTCGGCCTTCTTCTTCACTTCGGGACACCCAAGCATGGGTCCGTATGGCAACTTCGTTCTCATCGCACACGTCGATCACACAAACAGATCGTTCCTCCGGGTCTCCTGGGATCGGTCCACACCAGAGGTCTATCCTTGTGGTGATGACGGTGGAAGCAATTTTATTAACCCCAGCACTCTACTTCCGATGAAACCGCCGTCAGCTGCGGTTTTGTCTTGCTGACTTTCTGGCACCTTGCGAAAACGCTTGAAATTTGTATCTGTGATTGTGGAGAGGGCACAGATACATGGACAAGTCAGTTGCAGAGTTGGCCGCGATGCGGGCTCGTGGGGAGCTGTCGGCCGAGGAGTTTCACGAAGCCAAACGTCTACTTGGCGAAGTTTCCCACTCGCGTCTCCAAAGGCCAAACGCCAAAGTCGCCCAGAATCCTTTCATTCAAACAGGCGGCAGGGTAACCCGCACGGGTAAGGTCTTCATGGGGTTGCTGGTGGGCGCAACCTTGCTTTCTATCTTCCTCCCCGATCCTAAGAAGAAGGAAGAGGCAACGAGTGATCGCGCGAAGGGCTTTCATTGCCTTTCAGTCTATGACGGCTCTTACGGGCCTCTTGTGAAGGCTGTGCAGCAACGGCTCCGTGACCCCGACAGCTACGAGCACGTCGCGACCGGCATCACTCCGGTAGACAAGAGCGGGTTCCACCGCGTCGAGATGAAGTATCGCGCAAACAATGGCTTCGGCGGCAAGAACGTTGAAGTGGCGACAGCGCTAGTTCGTAACAGTGACTGCTACGCCATGAACGGCAACATCAACGGGGAACCGGTCCACGGCTTTGCCGAACCAACCCCATAACTAAAGGGTTTATGATGCGTTTCGCCCATTTCGCTTTTATTGCGGCCATGTCGCCTACGTGTGTCTATGCTGCCCAAACAGCAGAGGAAACTGCGGCATATTTGATTTATAGTGCTGAGGACAAGACATCGCATGACGACGTTTCCTTCAGGCTGTTGAGGAGCGACGAGGGTGCCGAATACGACATTACTTTTAAAGATGGAAAGATTTCGCATCTCAAGGTCACCCGTGATAGCGACTGTGTATTCCGTTATCGCGTGTCGACACCTGAGATGAAAATCGAGGTGCTGGTCGACTACACGACCGCCTACGAGATACGTGACACAACTATTGGCCTGTGGGAGGTTAGGTTCTCTAACACCTGTGGCGCTAAACTCGGGGACGAATGTATGGACAGTATTGTCAGTCCATACGGTGGGAACATCGACAGAGCGAGAAATGCGCTCACCTATCTCAAAAAGGAATTCTGCGAGGGGAATGCATTCTAAAAGTATGAGAACCTATATCGCTATAAGATGAACACTCGGGCGTAATCGACGCTGGACCGGTTGCAATGGCGCTCACGTTGCTTGAGATGGCGATTGAGCGGGAACGTCCGTTCAAATAACATCCCTCCAATCCGGGTACTCGAATGCGCACCATTTTTGCAACCGCTGCACTGCTGCTGGCATCGTCAGCTCACGCAACCGAGGAAGATGCGAAGTTGGGCAGGTATGCGTTAACCGCCTTTCAGCGCTTCGCTATGCATCGAATGCCGACCGTAAGAGTGAGGCAGAGCGGTTCTTCAATGTCGGTCTCGACGCTTCCCGCAAGTTCGTCGATGCCCTTCGAGCGGACCGGATCACCCGCGAGGAAGTCTGAAAGTATGTCCCGATTAACGTTCGTTGGTCTGTTCAGGGTCCGACCACCGACTTCTCTGCAGGCCGTATTTTCGAAGCGATCACCACCGACACCTATCGCGACATGGCTGAGAACGACGCAAGCGGAATGCCGTTGGCACCCGACAAGTGGATCACTGACAAGGAACTGCTGAAAACGATTGGCGAGACTGCATACCGGAAGGCCAACTGCGAGCTGATCAAGTAGTTCAGCACAATAGCTAATAGCGGCGCTCACTAATTGCGGCTATCGTCGCAGACAGCGTTGAGGGGAGCAATATGAGCGCAGTCAAAAAGATCGAGAGAGGCATCGAGAACTTTGTTCTCTGGTGGTGTCTGATAAGCCATCTAGGTTTCTGGGCTTTGCTCTCGTTCAAACTTTACGTGCAAGGCTGGACCTGGCTCTTGACCAGCGACTCCGGGCTTATCATCTTGGCGATCTTCAGCTTCTACACAATGATTCTCATGTGGGGCGCTGGCATGTCGCCGCACGCTGGCACTAAAGAGGTTCAGAACAGGCTCGACCGCATGCAGCGCAATCACGAAGAACAGCTACAAGCGATGGGCGCTCTCAGACGCGAAACAGAACAGATGATGCGTGTGATTGAGAACGCCGTCGATGATGTGGATCGGAAGATCACTCGTCAGGCAGCTTCCAGCAGATAGTCCGGTCGCTCCAAGGAACCCTGCCGAGGACCGCTCGGTTCGTATCGTCCGTCAGGATGCATCAGGCAAAGAACGACGTGACCGTTTGGATACTGGATGGCGTGACCGTGAGCCTTGGTGGTGCTGTCTGGGTCGATTTCGATGAGAAGAGCTTGAAGCTGAGCAGCCCTCGTCGCGTCCTCCCCTGAAGCCGTAGACTGATCGAAGTCTGGCGGCGAGATCGTTCCCGTAGCTTTCATCGACTGGCATGCAAGGACTGGTCAACAGGGAGTGCGTGATCTGCCCATTGGTGCAGATGGCGCTGCAAGGTTCGAGGCTCAACCGGAAGATTAATCGAGTGGCTGCTGAGCCGCGAGTGCCGGGTTCCGAGCACGCCAGTTGCCATCGGCTCGCTTCAGAATGTCGGCGTTATCGGTCATCACCGTCAAGCCTTCCAGGCTCAGTCCGGAAAACTTGTCGCTGAGTGTTTGGTCCAGCCACTTCTCGATAAGGTCCTCGACGCCGAGCTGTTTGTTCAACTCCGACCATTCATGGTGATGCTGGAACACCTCGGCTTTCAGCCTGTCTTGCGCCTTCTTCACGTTCTCAAGATACTCGGAATATTCGACGCGGGCGACCAGCAGCGGCGAATATTCCTCTTGGTCCCTTGCCCGGTCGAACTGCTTCTGAATAATTTGAAGATATCCGGCGCGGATTTGGTCGAACCGCCAGCCGATGTAATGCTCGATCTGAGTGATTTGTGTCTGGGAAATCTCACGGCCCTTCTCGAATGCCGCCAATTCCTCAGGAGGCATCGAAGGCTGGGTGGGCTCCTGCAGAGCGGGTGGGGTCTTCGAAAATAGCTTGGTGATCTTCCGGAACATGGCGAGTTCTCTGAATTCTGGTGGCCCCAGAATGCCACTGAGTCCATCAAATAGCTAATTGTTGACATCGAACTTGAAGGATTCAGTTGTGGAGAAATTCTACGAGGACTGGAATTTCTTTTCTGTCAGGACTCAATCCACAGGCGACAGGGGATTTGCGTTCTAATCCTTGACTCCAAGTGGGAAAAATCCCACTCAGAGTCTTGTTAAGTTTGACTTGACAAAGGATTTGTTGAAAGCTGTGCTTACAGAGCAAGGGGACCAGGCGTCCTAGACCTGATCCCCGAGGGTGGCAACATCCTTACTCTGCTACATCAGAACCGTCTCGGTGTTTAGCTGAGACGGTTTCTTTTATGAGCCCGATGCCGTGACCGGCGTAGTGTACGGACACAATCAAGAACGCTGCCGCCAACAGAAGCTTCCAGACCATTTTGGCCTCCTATGCTTGAGTTGACCCATGTACTGTAGGCAGCCTCGGGGAATTGACGCAAGCACTCAAAATAGTATTAACAAGCAATTCTCGGGTCTCCGAAAAAACTTGAGCCTTATCAAACGCTTACAGCGCCGTTATCCACAGGTTTCGCGGTGCATTTCTGTGGAGCGAGAGGCAATTCAGCAGAGTTTATACAGACGTATTAGCGTCTGACCCGATTCTTTGGCTTGAGGCGGTTGACGATTGGACCGAATCATCGATCCGGTGGCGTGTAATTTACAGCCGTTCGGATCACGTAGTAGGAGACAACAGAGCTGCCGTCTCCAATGACAAGCCCCGTTCCATGGTCATGGGTAGGGGTGCCGATCAAAGTCCTGCGTTGACGCGGTCGGGTCAGTTGGTCTTTCAAAATTTGCTGGCTGACGAAGCCTCTCAAGATTGCTGCACTGCTGGTCATGGCATCTGCGGATTGAGGTCGAGTCCTTTGCGGACGTAGATCGGCGCTGTAGTGGCAGTGAGGCGGCGGGTGATCAAATCCTCCTGACGCAACGGTTCGTAATAGACGCGAATCCTTGTCTTGTTATCCTCAATAGCCTTCTGAGGGTCTTCACCGAAGGAACTCGCATTAAAAGCGTAACCGGCCTGCTCATCGACTTTATTCTCTATCTCAAGGATTCGAGGGGTGGTGATCACCAAGGCGAAGGCGTTGACTGGCGCGTTCACTGCTGGAGCACGAACGGAATTGACGATATCTGCAGTCTGCTGCTGGCCATCGACGGGAGCGGCCGGTGGCAATCCGGTTCCGACGGACGGCGCTATCTTGACCATTGCGGAAGGTCGAGCGCCTTCGATCCGCAGTTCCACATAGATGATCTTGCCCGCTGGCTCACCGCCCGGCAGGTTTCGGTTCTCTACGCGAGCCTCGTCGGCGCAAGTCATCTCACGGGCGGTCAGCCACGAAGTCTCGGCTTGAATAATGGCGCAGCGTGCCCGCTTCTGCACTGAACGCTTCAGCCTTCTGGTGGCATATCCTCGGCGGCTGTCACCAGTTCTTCGAGTTCCATGGGTTTCTTCTCCTGAGGTTGGGTTTCTGGAGCCCGGACTTTGGTGTAAGGCTTCGGGAAGGTTCGCTGTCCGCGAACGAAAGCATTGGGGTCCGCACCGACCGGCACCAGGCTGGCTTCGTGCAGCGTCCACCGCGTCACCATCAGCAACGGAACGTCATCGGCCCGCTCGACCAGCTCGGCCTCAAGAAGAAACCTTCGGAGATATCCGTGATCAGATGCGCGTCCTTGTTGGACAGGACTGCGGTGCCGACGATGCTGACGCCTTCGATCCGCACGTTGTCGGCGCGGCCGATTTGCGAGCGAATGCCGGTCCAGGTGTCGTAATTGTCAAGAAGGGGCATGCCGCGTGTGCGGCTGAAATCCATTCCTGTGGCCACTAGAGCCTCGGGCGATTAATGTGCAACGCATCCGGCCTGGCGGAAATAGTTCCAGCACTCTTGCGGCGTGAATAGGTCGCAAACCTTTCCGACGGCTTTCCAGAGATCGTCATAAGTCCTTGCTTTCATTTTTCGCAAGAGTGCCTTGAGCTTCGAAAAGGCCATTTCAATCGGATTGTTGTCTGGCGAATATCGCGGCAGGAAGAGTATCCATGCCTTCCGCTCAGCGATGGCCGCCGCTGCTCGGGGGCTCTTGTGGACGTTGAGGTTATCCCAGATCACCACGTCGCCTGGTTCAAGCGTCGGTGCGAGTTGAGTTCGCACATAGGTGTCGAACTTGGCTCCATCCATGGCCCCATCGACGACAAAGGGTGCCGTGATGCCATCGCAGCGCAGACCGGCGACAAAGGTTTGGGTGTGCCATTTGCCGAAAGGCGCATCCGCCTGAAGGCGCTTGCCCTTGATGCTACGGCCACGCAGTGGTGTCATGTTGGTCTTGACCGAAGTCTCATCTACGAAGACGAGACGTCCGGGGCTCTGTTGCATAGCGGGTTGGCGACGTTTGCGCCACTCATCGCGCTCCCGGCGCACATCGGCGCGTGCGCGTTCCGATGCCAGCAGTGTTTTTTTTAAAGCTGAAGCCCGCCCGGCAAAGAAGCTTCGACAGGTTCGAAGGATCAGCTTTCACACCATGATGCTCTACCAGCCAAGCCGCCAGGTCGGGCATGGTTATATCCGGTTGCGCCTCTACCTTGGCGATAATGGCATCCCGGACCGGGCCCAATTTGCCGCTGCCGCTGGGCCGACCGCGCCGGGAGGGCTCGACCGAGCCCGTTCGATCCGCCCGCTGCTTAAGCCGAACAGCCGTGGCGGGCGAGACTTTGAAAGCAGCAGCGGCTGCCCGACGCGTTTGGCCTTGCGTGATCGCATCAACAATCCGTTGGCGAAGGTCCGAAGAATAGGCGCGAGACATGGCAAGTCCTCCTGCCATGTTGAATCATAAAATCGAAGCCAGGGGAATCGTCAGATTCAAAGAAACTGCCCGACGCTCTAGGACCTCATCGACTTCAATATAGCCGCAGTCCTCGACCTCAGGGTTCGATATCCGTGGATCGGGAATCCAAGTCCGCACTGGCGTTTCGGTCGTGATGACGATCTCGGCGCTGAAGGAAGCAACATCAACGGACGCGGGGAGGCCAGCAAACGCGCGTTTGCTTAGCGGTACTCCAGTCGGTTCTTGGATGCGGGCATTCCTGCTCTCTGAAAATATCCTGGGAGCAGTCTGCGCAGCGGTGGCTGCAAGATTCGATGGTAGCCGCAAGAAAATTTACATCGACGCCAAAAGTACCTGGGTCGCCGACGAGCTCGGTCCGAAAGCCTCGCCGTTAACTAGGTCGGTGAACGTCCCGACAACGCGCGGCCGTCCCTCTAGGAGGCTCAGACTGTCTACCATTAAGCCGCCCGATAGTCCTTTCGGACGGGGCGCAGCTTGGAGGCGTTGACCAGTGAACGTGTCCAGATTCCGACGGCGAGTGTACCTGAGCGAAACGAAGCCGGGTCCCTCTGACGGCGCAACGCGTATGTCGGTGTGGATTCGCAGTGCCGGGCGCAATCCCGTGCCATCTCGATTGAAGTCGCGAGCAAGATAACCACCGATAGTCAGGTAAGGTATAGGATGTGTAGGCATTATGAGCCACGCGGGGTCCAGCTGCGATTTGGTGGCAAGCTCGTCAGCATAAAAGACTGCAATATCGACCGCAGCAGCTTTGTAGATATCTCGTGGCGGATCGCCTACGCGGTGGAGTTTTCCATCCCAGAAGAAGCTTTTCTCTGCGGGGTCATCGTTTCCGCTTTCGCCATAGAGAGTATGTAGCGCCGTTACTACAACAGGCCTCCCATTGTATCGAACGAGATACCCGGTCCCACTCTGAAATATCAGCCCGTCACGGGTTTCGTGCGGAGCGTAGATTGCAACGAGGGACGGAGTGATGATGTGCTTAAAGTTATTTGCGACGTCTCGAAAAAGGTCCATCATCCGTTCACCAGGTTGCGATGCCTTCGAATAGCGCCGCCCGATTAAGACATTGCAACCTATTCTGTGTCCGCAAAGGCTGTATCCGCAGCTGCCGCCGGATCGTTGGGTGGCTGATCGAAGCCACTGAAGCCGCCGCCCTGACTCCCTTGTTGGGTGAGGGTAATTGGCTGACGGACCCCGTTCTGGGTCTGCCAGCAGCTGGCGACTTCCGGCGACATGACGGGTAGGCCGAACATGCTACGGACAGCAGCTTCGTCTCTGGCTGCGGCGTAATCTTTCCGGCACGGACCGCCTGTGCGTATTGCTCCAGGAAATCCTTCAACGTCAGAGCTGGTGTTGCCACATCGGAATCCTTGTTGTCGTTTGCGGCGCGTGCGGCCTGGGTGGCGGCGGCCTTTTCAGCGTAATCCTGGAAGACACTGTAAAAGAGGCCCATGGCCGTCGAGCGCTCGAATCGGAATCGAGGGGTGCTGAGAATTGATCGTCGACGTCGGCTGATTTCAGCAGTGGGTCGCTCTTACGGGACGATTTCGCCATGTAACAATGTTTCCGAAATTACTTGAAAATACTGGGGTCTTGGGGACTGCAAGATTCAATGGTGAAGAGTTTTCGATCCATGGTGCTGATGCTGAACTGGATTTGAAAATGTCCGATCCGGAGACCAGATGCGGCCTCCAATCCACCGCATGGCGCGATAAGTGCCAAGGTCCCCGGTAGCTATTTTTTCGGCAGGCGTTGCGTTTTGCTCCCACTGCTTGACTGGAATAGCGGGCAATCTTCATCTAGGAAGACAATGTCATACCCATGTTGAGGCGTGCCGTTAGGGTTGAACGTCAGATCAACCGTAGAGACGTGATAAATCGACAGCGAGTTACGCCAGACTGTGTAATGCAAAGGCGTTGAGCGAACTCCGTTATAGCCTCGATCAGATATGACGACATCTTCGCCATATCGGTTGCGACCCCTGCATTGGCTCATCCCTTCACCTTAAATGTCAAAGACACAGACCCGTCCTCTGTAGCCATTGTTTCACTGCTCAGCACTTTCAGCTCACGCACGTCGAGCGGATGCGGCTGCTCCATGCGATGCCGCAGCGTGTCCGCGAACACGAGGTATTCGGCGGGCTGGTCGTTCAGGTAGGCAGGCACATCATCCATGCGCACGCGAGTGAAGCGTTCCGACAATGGGCCGGGCCCAAGGATTTCGACGGGGCTGTATTCGTTCGTGTATTCAGTCATCCATCACACTCCACAGAAGTACACGCCGATCCCATCGGTCCCTCAACATTTTTCGCTCGAAACCCAGTTCAAATCTATGGAATGATATTGCATTTTGTGCAATTTCTGAGTGAATTCTTTGGATTCTAGTTTGGGGTTGGGCATGGACGACATTCCGATGATTATGCTTGCTATCGTTGCTTTCATGGCAGTCATGATCACAATTGCGGTTATGGTGGAGAACGCAAAGAAGAAGGCCACGGATCGCCAGCGGGGGAGGCTTTCCCAATCCGATTTTACAGCCGAGGTTATCCACGGATCGGCATTTGGAAAACTGGGCATTGCCATCGACGGTACACGCAGGAAATTTGCGATCCTCCAAGGCGACAACACACCAAAAATCTTCGATTTCTCGCAGCTCACTGCCGTTGAAGTGTATCGGGATGGGAACTCCCTCACGAAGACCAATCGGGGCGGTCAAGTCGCCGGAGCTGCCGTGGGTGCCGTTCTACTGGGTCCTGCAGGCCTGTTGTTGGGTGGCTTGACGGGTTCAAAGCGTTCAATTGAGACGATTTCGAAGCTGTCACTGATGATCTACGTCAATGACTTTATTCAGCCGACATATGAGGTCGTTTTCCACCAGCACTTGGGCTCTGGTGGCACTAAGGTCAGCGATCTGACGTTGACGATGAATGAGCTGAACGCCTGGCACGGCCGGATGCAAGCAATCTTGGCTACGAATGCGGCAGGTCAGCCGAGCCCGGTGGTCGCTTGATGAAGCCATACGTCGCATTGCTTGCCGCTCTAACACTCACAGCATGCCAGTCAGCCGGTACATCTACGATGCCAGACCCAGATCGGTCCTTCTCACCGGAAGAAACCCGGCAACGTGAAATCGCCGTGCGTGCCATGAAGGACCGGTGCGCTGACAAGTGGCGTGGGGATGATGGCATGGCCATCTACTGCGAAAAGACTCAGATGCCCGCCCTGATAAAATTCATCAAGGCGAAGCGGACTTTCGAGGAAAGCCACCAGAAGACCAAGGGCGCGGCTTGGAAAGATGAGGTCGCCTACTACTCGAAATGCCAGACGACCTACTGGGGCGACTTTGAGATGGCGCTGGCGTGCGCGGATACGGAGCGCCAAGTCAAAATTCTGTCGAGGCAGTGAACATGTGGCCATTCTCAAAGCCTTACAAGCTCGATCTCCAAGGTTTTAGAGATAGTCCATACTCGTTCGCTACTCAGGGTGTAGCTGGAATGACATTGTGATCGTGGTGACAAAATGATTGACCTTTTCAAGAAGTTGATATCTCCGGACGGAAGGGAGCGGTTGCAGCTTCAGCATCAGTATCGGATGTGTATGGAGGCCAAGGGTAATCTACTTCAAAAGTTCCGCACCGACGCGATGCAGGAAATCTCAACGCTCTATAGCGATGCGACCTTCCTGACCTCGACATCTAGTCAGGATTTTCTTGCTGTATCGGTTACAGGAAACGTGATCATTCAAGGCCGCTTGGCTGATGAGTTCGCTCCAGCGCTTGAATTAGTAGATACTGACGAAGCTTCTCTTGTAGAAATTCGTCAATCTATTGCTCAATTCTCGGCGGGCATGAACGCATACAAAAATAGATCAACCTCGGCTCAGAGGTCGCGCAACGGAATTATTACGAAGCCTATATTCAACTATGAGACAGAATTGCGAGCGAAGGGGTTCTATTACTCAAAATCGCCGCTCGATCATGTCCATGGCATTGAAATATGGAAAAATGACCGAAAGATCGCAACGGCAAACCAATCTACACCCAGAGCGCTTCGTGACGTAACCGAGGAAATGTTTGACGCAGTGGTCAATGATAGAGTTGGCAGTGGCATCGGCAAGATTGGGATTTATATCGGTTGGACGATCAATATGAACGAGTCCGGCGTTCGCGGAATGGAGTTGACCTACTCAAATGTCAGTCGTCGTTCAATCGATGAGAACAGGCAGTACCTCGTAGGTGTATGTAAAGACATAATTCCTTTCATTGATGTCATCACTGCCTATATGTCACAGGCAAAATTTTCTGATGAAGTATTGGAAGACTGCCCATCCTGGCTCGAAAGAGAATAGTATTTTAGCGAGTGAACATGCGATTTATTACAATTTTGACGCTCTCCGTTCTAGGTGCCACGTCGGCGTTCGCCGACCAACCGACGATGACAACTCAGGGCTTGTTCGAAAATATCTGCATCGGCAGCCATCTGAATGAGAAAAACATAGCGCCTTTCGTCAAACAGACCGGTGCCGTTTTCGAGGCCAAGGTCTTGAAGGTGGAGGCTGAAATGTTGCCCTCACTCACCCCTGATGCGACTTCGGGTTGGCTGATTGGCAAAGGTCAGCAATCATTTGCTGTTGCGTTTGCTAGTCGCGTAGTGGACGGCCAACCGAACAACTCATGCATGGTTTTAACGCAGGCGGACGACGCTGCCGTACAATCGCTTCGTACGTGGATCGAAGCCAATTACGAAGTCCGCAAGATTGCGGACCAGAAACAGGGAAACACGACCATAGCGGTTTATAATGGTGAACTGATCGGCTTTTCGTCGCCGAAGAATTTCGGGGTCCAGCAAGTACACGCTGCGCCTGGATTAGACGGCATGGTGATGCTGTCCTTTTTCGACAGCGCCCCGTGAAGACTCGTCCTGACAAAACCTTTGGCCTGCGATCCGCGACGGACCTCTATCTGAAGCTCATTCACGATATCGAACGTCTCCAGTCAGCCAAGGGCAGCAAAGGGTTACAGTATGCCGCGTTTGATGCTGCGGTGACGGCTAGTCACATCTTGGACTGGGTCTTGTATGAACTTGACGCTGACGCGCACCTCAGGCTGACCGGAATCGAGAAGGGTGCCAAGCCGAAGAAGGGTGAACTTGGCCCAATCGCAGGCTTTATCAAGCGCAACAATAGCCGCATGGGCGGTGTCGAATTCTGCCGTCAGATCGCAAACAGCGTTAAGCATGTGGAGATCACGATAGGCCCGGTGATGCACGGTATGTCAACAGGCTCAACAGCCAAGCTAGAATGGACGGGCGACCGCATCACCAACATATACGCCATGGCCTACATTCAGGTTGAGCCCGGTGGCGACAAGATCAATGTCATAGAGCTTTTCAGGGATACGGCGGAGCAGTGGTATCTATTCCTGGAGCGGGAAAGGCTTTGGGTTGAGCAGCCGCCTGAATGGGACGATCAGGATGCGTAAGCGGCCGACCAGCGAGCCGCGATTTCGTCAAAGTCCTTCAGAAAGTCGCCAACTACGATGTGTTTTTTAAGCAGATCAGCAACGACGGCCATGATATTGGAGACCTCTAGCCAGAACGGCCTCCACGGCCACTTTAGGCCAAGGACATCAAACAGACGCTCTTCAACCCGGTTGTAGAGACGGAGGCGTGCTTCGTGCACATTATCTCCATGATATCGACCCCGTAGATGGAAGACACGGCCCACTTGATCATTTCGCCCTTGTGCGGACCGCTGTGGGTTGAGGCCTGGATCAAATCCAGCTTGCGGTCCAAAATGGCGACCAGGAAGTTGCCGTTGCCGCAAGAAGGCTCCAGGAACGTCTTCGCGACGTCATCCCATGCACTACTCGGAAGCAGGTTCAACATTGCGCTGACCTCGCGCTCGGCGGTGAAGACCTCGCCGAGCTTAGCTACGCGTTTCTTGGATCGCTGACTGATCGTGGTCATAGCACGCTCCCCACAACCTTCTCGATCTCTTCTTGAATAATCGACCGAATGAAATTGTGCTCGCGCATGCTCATTTTGTCATCGAGAAACCGGATCATGTGAGTGTGGATTTCGTCCACAGCCTTTCCCGTTCGTTCTTCTGCGATCTTACTACGGTATTCGTACTTGGCCTCTTCAGCATCTCGATCTTCGACAGGTCGATCAGCGACAGCAATCTTAAACGCGTCCTGGAAAATCTTTCGGAAGGTGTCATTTAAGAGCTGCTTTTCGTGTTGGTAGCCAAACAGCGGCACATCTGCGATGGTCTGAACCTCATCGACAAGCTGTGGCAGGACGGCATTGAGAGCGTCGACGAACATCGTGGGTCGCTCATCAGGCGGCGCGACTTCCCAGGGGTCGGTAATCTTGACTTTAGCCGTTTCTTCGCCGAGCCCAGCATCTTCCATTGCTGTGATCTTCGCCGTCGCGTACTCGGCGGCCGACGTCTGGATATCGGCAGCGGCAGCAACGACGGGCTCAGACTGCTCCCAAGCTGGGTCGTTAGTCAGTGTTTCAAGGCTGTCAACGATGATGGCATTGGCCTCCAGCTCATCAAGGGCGGTCAGTGCGAAATCCATAGGAGGTGACGCAACGACGATCCGCTCGGCTTCAGCCCTGCCACGGCGTTCTTGCTCAGCGGCTTCCCGGTTTGCCTTCGCTTGCATGCCAGTGTTGCAGCGACGCCACATGACCTGGTCCCAAGATTCGCCGCCGAGTTTGGCGCGATCTTTACCGATCCACTCGATGACTTCAGTGTAGACTTGGTCGATCTCTGCGCCAGACAACCCCAGGCCCTGAAGCTCGAAGACGGTGTCGTCCGTCATGCGCAGCAGCTTTTCGTCGACGGTGAAGCAGAATTCCGGCCCGCCGACCGACGCCGGACGCAGCTGAAATTTTATTTCAAAGGAGTTATTGAGGACGGAGTAATCGCAAACGCGAATCTTAGCGGTGAGCTTCTTCATGGGCGTGACGGTCCCTATTCCGTCGTGTTTATTTGCTCGAAGAATATGGTTGGCGCAAAACCGCGTCGGCGCAAGTAGCCGTTGCAAGAAAGATCGCGACCGCTAGAGTTGCAGCCGGGGAATGTAGATTCGGGGCTGAGATGTCGATTGCGGAAACGATCAAGGCGAAGATCAAGGCTTCGACGCCGTACATAGCTTTCCTGGTAACGTGGCAGGTCGCTGACACCAATCTTCGCATTATGTACGGCTACCTGGAAGATGCCTGCGGAGAGTTGGAGCAGCGAGGAGCCTACGGCTACTGCCGAGGCGGTAGCGAGTTCGGGGTTGTCGCGCTCGCGTGTGTTGCCGCCGGGGTCGCAGTAGGTATAGCGGTTTGGTACCTCTACGCGAGGCCGGATGATAAAAAGACCGACGTTCCATGAACCTGATATCGATCAGTCTTGGTGCCGGTGCCCCTCCGACTTCCTTATGGACCACAATCCTCACGGGTCTCGCGGTCGCGCTCGGCGGCGGCATTGTTCTCTTCGCGCTGAACTGGCTCAGGGAGCACCTGACGGCCAAATGGAACAAGCGAAGTGAAGCGGAGGTCCTAGCGTTCTCGTTGGCAACCCAACTCGACACGTTTATCTCTGGCTGCTCCGACGTCGTGACGAATGGATGGCACGAGAACCCGGAAAATGGCATGCCGGAGGCTACGGCGAAGACCCCGATGCTCATATTCCCCGATGACCTTCCGTGGAAGGTCTTTCCGAAGGAGCTGCAGTACCAGATAAGGTCGCTGCCAAACGAGATCGACGTGGCAGATAGGATACTGGACTCGACGTGGGAGTTTGGCGATCCGTGGGATGTCTTCTTTGAGCGCGAGGTCTTGTATGCCGAAATCGGCCTGAAGGCTCTTGATATCAGCGCAAGGCTGACCGGACTCTATCAGGTTCCTCAATTAGCGAGGGGGCAGTGGAACCCGCGTAGGATTTTCGAGGATCGCATCGAGAAGCATCGCGTGAAAGAAGAGGCGGCAACAAGTCCTCTGGATTTGCCTTGGCTGTTACCGACCGTGCCCCTGGAAGAACTGGAAAAGCGCCGGGCTGCGTTGGGAACGGCGCTTGATGTTGCGATGGGTAAGTTGAAACCGCTGGTGCGGTGATCATCGTGAGAATTTTGGCCGGAACGCCAACGTTATCGGATCGCGCCAGTCGCCCATCTGAATGACGTTGCTGGTCTCGCGACGGTCGTCCTCTCTCTTGCCCCATACGGTCCGCCGGATTTCAGCGACCGCCTGGGCCTGAGACGTTGCCGCAAACCGGCCTATCCGAGGGCGGAGCTTATGCTGGAAGTTGCCGAGCATGATCTGACGGATGTCGGTGTAGGTGGATCGGCATGTTGCCAACATCGTGTCGATATCGGGCGTCATCGACTTACCGTGCTTTTGAACCCAAAGGGCCCAGGGCTGCGCCTTCTCGGCGTTCGCCTGGGGGTCCAGCGAGGATGGGAGCGCGGGCAGGGCGGCTATGATATCGGCTGGCGAAGCAAACCGCTGCCGCATGCGGTGAGCCAGCTCTTCAGCGACAATGGCCTGATCCAGCCGCATGCCCGAAAGCATGGCGACATCGGCGAGGTGCCGCCATTTAGCCGTGTTCGAGCGCAAGACAATGGAGGAAAGCTTATCAGCCAGCTGCGCTTCGTAGCTTTGAAAATGAGCGGATAGCGGAACCTGCCCCTTGAAGAAGGTCGAGCCCTGGGAATATCTGGGTAGGTTGATCGGCTGGTGCTCGATACCGCCGGTCGCGTCCACATTCACCCTGATCGCCGCTTTCGCGACCGTTGCCTCGATCTCGATCCGCAGGCACTCCTCGCCACCGATGGTCAAGGTTCGGGGCGTGTGGACTTTCGTCACCACGATACCGGCTTTTGCGAGCAGGGGCGTAATCTCATGCATCGCGCGTACCATCTCGACATCGCTGACTTTGCGGACAAAGCTGATGTCGAGGTCCCGGGTCTCGCGACTGACTTGCGGAAAGATGCATCCGCCCTTCACGTAGTGCCGCGCTGGCATAACGGCAGAAAGGCCGCGAGAGATTTCTTCGCACACGAAACGCTCGACGGCGAACTGAGTATTGATGCCCAGAGCCTTGGCGGCTTCGTGGATACGGTTGAGGACGCTGACGCCCTGATTGAATGTAGTGTCGGCAACGTTGGCCATAATTGCTCCTCCCTTAGAGCTTTGTTGTTGGGAGGAGCGTGCGATCAACTGATGCATACGACGAGTTCGGCGACATCGGCCGATGGCTACGGACGGCTCATGAACCAAGTGGGCGAGGGCGGTCACCGATCTCCGGATTTTGGCAATGACAAAGCCTCCAGCTTGGAACGCGGTCATTGAGCAGCTGAGCCATGGCGCGAGGCAGGACCTGGGAGCCCAATTGCGTCCAGTTCCCGTTGACTGCAAGTCCGCTGAAGTTGAAGGCAGCAGTGATCATAAGGTCACGCCCTCAAAAAAAGATGGCCCGGCAGCGAATGGACGCGCCAAGGCCAGTTGGGCGCAAGCAAAAGATCGTTTGCGCCAGGGAAGCTTCATCCTGAGTCCTGGCGGAGCTTGATGCAAGGATCAACATCAGTGCCCGCCGCCGTCAAACGGTTCTCAATTGACTTCATTCGCGTCTCCTGAGGTCTTGCATCAGGAGACAACGGTCGGCGGTTTTGACCAAGAACTAAACGTCGAGAGCCGATTGAACAGGCTGGTCGACCAGGAGCCGTGGCGGCAGCTGGCGGCGGTACTTGCGAGCTAGCTTCACAGCGATCAAACCGAAGGCCCAATGCCGGATGACAAGCTCGGTCGGCCATTTGGCTAAAGAGTTGCCAAGGCGAGTGTCGCTCTTTGAGAAGCCTTGGCCGTTGACTTCATGAGCGCGGTCCAGGTCGAGTGAAGCTAAGTACCGGACAGCTTCGTGAGCCCGTCGCAGGTGATCATCACTAAGTGACGTGTGATAATTTTGTTGTGTAGATACGGAGTAACGGGGGGAGATATCGACTTCGCTCATAGTTGAACACCTTGTTTCTGGAGCCAGCTCGCATTGGGGTTCTTGATGCCCTCTTTCAACCACGTCAACCGGCGATGCATGAGGCGACCGGCTGCGCGGCCGTTGTAGCCTCGGCTCTTCAAGCTATCGACCGCCGACCCCAGGAGCGTGTCCAGCAAGTCCTTAGAGCCGGACCCGGCTTTGCCCGTTTCAAGATCGATCACCAGTCTCGCGAGCGCCACAGCTGCTGCCGTGTCCAACTCGGCTACCTCCGGCTCGCCAATCGCGCTCAACTTCATCCGGTAGCGCTGCTGACGAAGGCGCTGCTTCTCGTTCCGTCCTGTCGCATGTCGCGGCATCTCAATCTCCTCGCACGTCACTACGTGTCGTCACTACGTTATGCGGCGGCGATGCAAGGAACCCGCTATTTCTGGGTTGACTGCAAGACTTTCGGCTTCAGCTTTCCAGCCTTAGCTTTGCGAATGATCTGCATCGGCCAACCCGTTCCTTGATAGTATAGATTGATGGCGGTGGTGATTGTCTCCGACCCAGGCGCTGAAGTTGCGATCATGGCAATCGCGATATCGGCAAGCAGGTCGCGGGTCAGCGATTCATTGGGAGCGACGGCCCCTAGCTTCACCGCTTCGCGCTTCCGCTTCCGATACTCAGCTTGACGGTCGCGGTCATAGTCGCGCCGCTGCTCGTCGCTCATGTTGTTCAAGTTGATAGTCTTACGCATCTCATCCGCCTTGCTGCTTCACAAACAGCAGACCACCAACGGCGGAAATATCAAAGCTAATTGTGACAGTCACAAATGAAATTTGCTGTGCCTTGCTGGAGTTTGGAGATTGTGGCACCCTCTTGTTTCTTTCTCCTCGCCTCGCTCAGCGAGCTTGGCTGGCGGCAGCGAAAAAGCCAAAGTCCAGTCCGTGTGAAGCATACTAAATCTCAAAAAAATCCCTTCGGAATTTCTTTTAGATTATGGGGGGGTGCCCTGAAGCGCCATTCCCCACGCCGCCCGGCACTTGAGGGCAAAACCCGCGTTACAATTTGTCAAAAAAGGTCTTGCGGTAGGCTCCGCCACGGCGAACAATCATCTTATCGCCGTTGAAGACAACAGCATGTCTATTACAATCCGTCAGAGACGCGCCGTCGGCGGCGGTCGCCAAATTGACTACAATCATTTTGAAACACACAGCCCCGTCGATGCGCCCCGTCTTCGTAGGAGTGTTCTAAAGGCCGCAAGCTTCGAGGCTATTGTCGACCCTTCAACACGAGAGAACCAACGGCCGACACTGAAGATTGCAAGGCGACTTTGGAAGAGCATGCGGCTCGTGGAAGGCGGCGATCTCTCGGCTCGCGCGTGGGCGCTTTACTATTTGATGCTGGCAAAGATTGGTAGCGAATGGAATTCCGAAAAAGAGGTGTTCGATCTTCAGCTGGCGGATGCAGCTCGGTTCCTTGGTGAACGAAAAGACCGTATTCCAGCACTCGTCGTCGCCATCGATCAGACCAAAGCAGATTTCCGCATTGACGACAGCTACCGTTACCGTGCGGCCAAGGCACTGCCGTTGATGTCATGCCAGGTCGTCGGTAAGCAGATCACCTTCCGACCTGATCCGGTTTACATGTACTCCTGGCGAGAAGCTCGGGAGTACACCGAAATCGAATTAGACGCGGTCGCCAAGTTTCGATCCCGCTACACGTCTGTAATCTATCCACGGCTGGCGAGGATAGCGGGTTTCGATGAGGCTGCCATCAAGCCAATTGATCTCGATCCGAAGACGTTCGCTGCGATCTGTAAGTACGACTGGGACGGACACCTGGGTAACCTGCAGGCCCGCCTCATTGAGCCTATTCAAAAGGACATCAAGGCGAGCGTCCGCAGCTTCCGCTCGACCGTTTCCAAACATCGAGACGTCGACACTGACAAAACCTACTTCACGGTATGCGTAGAGCCTACCGGTCGACCGTTAGCGGGTGTCCGGATCGCTGACATCTCCGAGACCGAGAAATCTCGCTTGAGAGCATCCTGGCCGGGGTTGGCTAAATCAGATCACCCCGCCGTGTCACTGGTCGCTCGCGCGGTCACTCTCACCGAATATGACCCCATTACTCTGATGAAGTCTTGGACGGATTACATCGTCGCTGCAAGAAGCGGCGATCCGACAAACGCGATCACAGGTCTAATCGACGATTATGGGGTCGGTGTCGGCTTTGCGAGGTGGTCAGAAATGCAGTCCAAGAAGCCGATGGAAAAGCTGGTTCATTTCGCCGAGCAAGAATACATCATCCGCGATATGCTCTCTGAGTTTGAAGATCGCGACTTCGATGTGCTCAGAAGAGCAGCGGCTGGCGATGTCGCCGCACTAGATCAACGGACTCTTTTTGACGGCTTCGCAAAGCAATGGGACCGTCCTTTCAAGACCCTCAACGTGTTGGTTGACGACCGGAGGCAGTTTGCTTTCGCTATTCACGGCTTGAAATACGCGAGTAACGAAAACAAACAGCGGATGCTGTCGGCAACAGTTGAGGCGTGGGAGAAGGCCGACGTCCTACGTATGATCTCGATTTACGAGAGGGCGTTGGGCATCTCCTTGAAGCTTTGGCAGCGGACACAGGAGCAGCGGAAGCTTTCGATTAATCTTCCTAAAGAATCTGCTTGATCCGTGGACTCCCCCATGGTTGTATGCATTCCAGCTATTGTTGCCCCGAAAGGCACCGTGAAATGCGAGTCATGTCGATAACCACATCCAGAAGAGACCTATCCATAGCCTGACGCTGTGGATGCCCGCGATTGCGGGCCTGGATTTGAATCGACATGAATAAAGGACTCGCAGGACAATGGCGTTTACCAATCAGTTTTTCACGGCCGATAGCCACTTCGGCCATCAGCTCATGCTCAAGGATCGTCCGTTCTCGTCGACCGATGAGATGGATCGTCATCTGATTGACGCGTGGAACGCAGTCGTTCGCGACCATGATATCGTTTGGCATTTGGGTGATTTTTCCTACCACAGTGAAGACCGCACGAAGGCTATCTTCGACCAGCTGAAGGGGCGGAAACGCTTAGTTCTCGGCAACCATGATTTGGCAAACGACGGCTCCGTCCGCCGTTCGCTGGCATCTCTCGCATGGGATCAGCCGCCCAGTCACTATGCTGAGGCCCGCCAAGAAGGCGAGCGCGTCATTCTCTTCCACTATGCAATGCGGATCTGGTCGGCATCTCACCACGGGTCGTGGCATTTTTTCGGACACAGTCACGGTCGCCTGCCGAACCATGGACGCAGCCGCGATGTAGGTGTTGATTGCAGCGATACGGGCTACGCACCCTGCAGGTTCTGGCATCTGACCTCTGACATGTTGGACGATGAGGTGTTCGCATGAACCCGAGTTCGGTGAACCGTCTGATCGAGGCTTTTCCGCAGTATGCAGACGAACAGTTGCTGGCGCTGCCGCAGGAATGGCTTGGCTCAATGAACGAACTGTTCTGTGATCTCCGCGATATCCAGAAGCTGGAAGTCGACCACAATCCGATGAACAGCCATCGCCCGTATGTTGATGTCCAGTGGCTGTTCGTTGACGGTCGCTACCTCGCGTATGTCCGACCGGTAAAGCCTTACGACGTCTGGTCGGGGGATCAGGCGGTGCGGCTTATCAAAGCCATCGAGCGCTTCGAAAAGGATACGGAGGCAGCGCGATGAAGGACGCCGATATCAAACGTCTGCGCTGCCTCTACCCGCGCCTCTGGCGGCACGAGTTGGCCAAGATGCCTGACGGCTGGGTCGCCATCACAGAGGAGCTGATGGAAGCGCTGAACGAAATTCAGCCGCCAATCCACGGGGAGTACGGCTCGCCGCTCTTTCTTATGATCCAGTTCGGAGGCGGTTTTGCACTTGCGTTCGTGTCGCCGAATCCGGGGCTTGCCGCGTGGAATAGCGAGAAGGCGGTCGCTTTGATTGAGGCAGTTTCCGTGTTTAACGACGCAGTTACTGAGACCTGCGAAGTCTGTGCTGGCCCGTCCCACATCATCGTCCAAGAGCCGGGCAGCAACCAGCAGCGGCTGTGCGAGCGCTGTTCCGAGCAGCGGCTGTCGAAGTTTGAAGCGAGGTCGGTGCAATGAAGCCTGAAAACATCGAACACCTGCGGACCATCTATAAGCGCTACTACCACTCATCCATCGACGGTCTACCTGACGGTTGGGTAGCGCTCATCGACGACTTCCTGCTCGCTCTCGAAGGGATCGGCGATCTGAACACTGCTGTCAGTGTGCGGTTCGAGCGTGGTCCGGACGGATTGCGTGCGCTCGCTTTCCCGGAGCAGTCGCGCTGGCACCCGCAGCAGGATGCTGCTCTTCGCGTTGCACAGCGCACTTTGTACGGTTTGTCGCAGAAGACGTGCGAGGTTTGTGGAAATTCGGGCGCAATGGAAGACGGCAACGCTTGGTGTCCCGATCACGCTGACGAGGCTGCCGCGAAGGTTCGCCGCGCAGCTGATCTGTATGCCGAGTGCCGTCCGTTGTTTCCTGAAGGCCACGGCAAGGCAATCGATCTGCACGTTCCTGATCACCTGTTCGATCTTGTTTCCAACACTCTTCGCTCGATCTTGCGAGTCGTCGAACGTTACGAGGTCGTCGGCAAGGTCTTGATCACGAGGGTCGAGATGGACGACGGAGCACTGTTCGTCCGCGTCCGTTACGTTGACCTGACGTATGCCTTCATCGGCTTACAGATGGAGGTCAACGAGATGATCGCCGATCTTGAAATGCTCACGGACGAAGCGACCCGAAAGCACAATTTCGGAGGCTCCGATGCTCCCTGACAATTTCGACCGCGAGGAATTCATCGCTCGCTTGCGTGAGAAGCACGTCCGCATCCTGATGCCGGATATCGTCTTCGCAATTGACGACGGTTGGCTGCCGTTGGTTGCCAAGGCCCTTCCTGATATCGAAAAGTCTCTCGACAAGCATTCCATGACGGCGCGGGCGCAGGTGAAGCAGATCAAGGAGAAGCTCGGCGACCTTCGTGTGTATGTCCGCCCGCGCCGTGAGAGCTACAAGTTCACGAAGGCGCTGGCTGCGGACCTCTCCGAGATCAGCAACCGCACGATCAGCAAGAGCCTGAAAACGTGCGAGTTGTGTGGCGACAAAGGGGCGCTGGGAAACTTCGGTGGTTTGTATCAAACGCTTTGCCAGCGGCATGGCGATCACCGTCTAAAGTGGATCGCAGGCGGCCGCCAGGGAGACCCTTTCAATGAGTGAGTTCGTTCGCACGCCGCAGCAGGAAGCAGCTTATCAGCACCTGATCACGGCCCGTTTCCGTGAAGCTGCCCGTATCACTGAAGCTGTCGACGCTTATCTTGCCGCCACCGTCGATCTTCAGTTCGATCAGCGCCGCGAGTTGGAGCGCCGCAAATCTTTCGCGATCCCTTATTTCCCGCACTTGTCCGGCATCGAAAAAGCGATGGTCGTCTCCCAGGTAATCTTCAAAATCAGCGACCGGCTCTGGACAGCTGAACGCGAACGGCTGGAGGTTGTCGATGCGTGACCGGATCGTCGGCGGCCGGATCATCCATGACCGTCGCCAACCGCTACGGATGGAGCCGTTGCAGGAGCTGGCGGAACCCGTGCTCACAGAGCTGTATCCCGGTGTCGCGAGGAAGGCAGACGCCGATATCGACCAGCTGCTTCGTCAATTCTACGATGGGGCCTGGCGAGACTATTCTGACGAGATCGTCGCTGACATACAGGCGTTTGCAGACTTCAACCCGGTTGACGATCACCGCACTGACGAAGCGATCAAGGCTTGGTCGCAGCAGACCGCTGCCGACTTGGAGGGCGACTATTCGCAGTCGTATTGCCGTATCGCCGTTCATGTTGGTCTCCTCGCCTATGTCCGGCACATGCGAGAACTGCGGGCGAAGATGACCTGTGACGTCGGCTGGCACCGGATTGTCGAGCGGTTCCATTTCGCTTGCAGCAGTCAGTTTGGCTATAGCTTTCTTAGCGCGGGCGAGAAGTGGGGCGGCCTCTCACTCTCTTATCGATGCGATCCGGTTAGCCAAGAGCAATGCAGCGCGGCTGAGAAGCAGGCCTTCGAACAGTCCTTGAAGGTTTGTGAGCAGTGCGGACAGACTGGGGAGCTTCGTTGGAGCGGCTGGCGAAAGACGCTGTGCGACCAACACTTTCAAGATTTCGAGCGTCGATGGGCAGAGATGTCTCCAGAGCGCCAGGCAACCGGCGAGGCTGTCGAACGTCTGCGCGTAGGTAACGGATACGGCGACCCAGAAAATGATGACGCCGAGCGCGTTGTCGCTGCTACAGCCAAGCGGGGCAACGTGACAGAGGAGGATATCCGTCGAAGGTATCCGGACCTGGTGCCAGAATTCGCCGAAATCGATATCGCTGAAACACGGTTGCCACTGCTCGATGCTTGCCTCTATCAGATTGTTGCACTGTACGGCGACACGGAACCGAGCGTCCGACTTTACGCTGCTTATGAACTTGGCGGCCTCGTGATCGATCTTGACGACCGACCGTGGACCGGAAACCAGGATGCGGAGCTGAAGGCACGCGTTCGCGACTTGGTGCTTTCGATCAGAACGAGGACACGCGATGTCTGATGAAACCTTCGGTCTTCGCGAGGCTGCCGAAAAGATCGGCATCATGCCGTCCACACTCGCCTATATCGTTGACGTCGGCGACGTCCTGCCCGAGCAAGGAGTGCCCACCTGGCAACAGCACGACGGAAACGTTTGGAACGATCTGACGAAATTCGTCTTCACGAAAAACGATATCGAGCGCTACAAGGTCGAGATGCGCCGCCGCACGTTCGCAGATTTCAAAACCGGATACGCCGACGTTTATCAAGCCGACGATGGACCCGAGCTGCGAGGCCTCGAATTCGGGCCCGGGTGGGGCCTCATTCTCCGAGAGTTTTGTGATCACCTGCGAGATTTCAACGACAGCGGTCGATCCTGCAAACTCCGGTGGGGCAAGGAAAAATTCGGAGCCCTGCACTTGTTCTGCGATTACGACGACAGCATCCAGCGGTATGTCGAGCATGCGAAGGGGGTTGCATACGGTCGGAGCCTTGGAACTTGTCAGGAGTGCGGAGCGCCCGCACGCTTGCGGTATGGCGACATGATCTGCTTAACTTTATGCGACCGGCATGCTCATCTTGCCGCGCCCTTGGACGTAGAGAAAGACGGCAAGATTCTGGACGTTTCCGCCTGGTCGCGTTCGCAGAGGAGATTACCGGAATGACAAGCTTCCGCGCCGCGAATGCCGAACTCATTGACTACACGACGACGCTTGAATTCCTCTGCGGTCACATGCTCGGCCCAGGCTGCTCTGTCATCTTGGATGAGCACCAGTATCCGATCCTTCTGGATTTCCTCGAAAAGATCACGGCCATCGGCGACGTCAATTTTCAGCTCGAAATGTGTGTCGATCACCGTCCAGGTTATTCCGTGAGTTGGGACAATGATGGCAGCCCCGAACAGGATGACGCCGTCGACAGGCTGATGGGCGAACTTGTCCAAGCTCTAGGTTTCCACGAATACCAGAAACCCAGCAAACCTTGACATCCAAAGCCGCTGACGGAACCTAAAAGGCCCTAGCTTCCAAAGTCTCTAATGACGGACCCGCCAGGCCGCCGGTTGCCGAAGCTCGGCCGGAACCTCTTCACCATTCAGCAAGAGCCGCAGCATTTCGGCCTGGCGGGCTTCCTCGACCGGATCGGGCTCCGGTGCCTCGATTTGATAGAGCCGACCAGCTCATAGAGCGTCCCCAGGTAGTCTAAATCCAACGCGTCCATGGCCTCGTCGCGATCTCACGCACCTGCTAGATATCGCTCCAGGATGTCCGTGATCTGTTCATCCGACATGCGGGATCGCAACTCTGAGATGACGGAGTGGTAGCCTTGTCGGATGCGGGTGAGATCAGGTGGTGCCATACCGAGCATTATAGATCGCGTCGTTGCAGCCGTCGCGTAGATTAAAAATCCCCGAGCCCGGTTTCAGTAATCAGGTGGGAATTTCCACTTCATTGCTGATCACATTTAAGATCAATGAGTTGTCACACCCCCGCAAACAAATGTCATCCAAATCTCGAAATGGATGACATTTGTATCGAGTAACTTATTGAAAAATAATTGCTTTCTGTTTCGGGTGTATTGCCTCCACGTTTACCGGGAGATACACGTCTGCCGTCGCAACAGAGTGCAAGGAATGAATGACAACAACAAAGACGACGTGGATATCGAAAAGCTGCAGGCCGAGATCGACAAGCTGCTCTCAGAGGAGGCAGCGCGTATCGAGCGGATCAATCGATTGCTTGAAGAACTGGATCGCAATCTCGAAGAAGATGATCCTCACGAAGACAAGTTTCTTCGGATTGAGGACGCGCTTTGCCTGCCGGAGATGGGCGGTAAGAAGTACCTGCTGGGCCCCTCGATACCGTCCGACACCATGACTGACGGTATGCTTCGTGAAGCGATCCGCAAAGGCCAGCTCGTAGGTTTCAAGCCCAATAAAAATCTCTTCGTTACTCGTCGATATCTCAAAGAATGGATGACCGCATGCCGCGTGGACGCAAGCAACCCTATCTCGATCTCGAACCCGAGCGTCGCAACAAGAACGGTTCTGTTGAGCAAGCCGTCTGGGTTATCAGATACTTCAACGAAGATACGGGACGACAGGCTCGCAAAAGCACAAAGTGCGGCGCTAGCCAAGGCGATGAGGCTCAAAAAGTCTTTGCAGAATGGATGATGGAAAGGACGTCCGAAGAGCCAATCGAACGCCATCGTAGGACTGATGACGTTCCGATTGCTGACGTCTTGTCGCATTTCCTTACCGAGGTTGTCGACCTTGAAGTCGAGGACGAGAAGACCGGCAGGAAACCTCTTTCTAGGCCGAAGGAAGTCAACTCGTACATACTCCATCTCATAGAGTGGTGGGGCGACAAGACGGTCGGCGATATAACACGATCCAGTTGCCGAAAATTCGCCGCAGATTGTTCGAGCCCTACTGCTGGGCGAAACAAGCTTGAGTATCTTCGACGCGCATTGAACATCGCACAAGAGGACCGCGTCATTGATCGTGTAGTGAAGGTCACGCTGCCGAAAAAACCGAAAGCCCGAGCTGACTACTTCGAGCGTGACGATATCGCTAAAATGATCCGCGCTTGTCGCAGTTATAAGCTGTATACCCACAACGAGAATAAGTCGAAGAATACGGGCAAGGCTGGCACTCAGGTGCGGACAACATCCCAGCCGCGCCTCCATCTCATCCCGTACATTCTAATGGCGACATACACGGGGACACGCTCCAGGCGAATGTTCACCGCGTCCTTCATCCGTGAAGAGGGCAGGCCGTGGATCGACCTGGAGCGTGGGGTGTATCACCGGGCAGCACCAGGTGAAGAGGTGGCAAGAAACAAATCCGCACCGTCTATTAGAATTCCTCGACGGCTGCTTCGCTATATGCGTCGCTGGTATAAAGCCGGTAAGCGATATCCCATTGAGTATAACGGTCAGCCGATTAGTGAAAGCAATTCCCTGAGCCGATTGATCAAGGAACTCTTCCCCGACAGAAAGCTTGTGCCCCACTCCTTCCGTCACACAGCCGCGACTTGGATGATGCGCAAGTCCGAACTGTCTATCCATGACATTAGCGGCTTCTTAGGAATGTCGATGGAGATGCTGGATAAGGTTTATGGGAAGCACCGCGTCCATCATCAACAGGGCATTGACGACGCAATCACAAGTGGTGGCATCGGGAAGACGCCGAAGGAGAAAGACACCAACGACGAGTTTAGCTACGGCAAAAACCAACCGGGAGATACCGGGATAAACAAGTCAAATGAGCCAAAACCAAGTCGGATCAAAATGTCTGTAAACTCCCAGAAAACAAGGAAAGCAGCGTAATTGCTGGGGTCGTCAACAAAATTCGGGACGTGGGGGTCGGAGGTTCGAATCCTCTCACTCCGACCAGCTGAAAATCCCGGCATTGCAGGATTTTCCACCCGATCCCGAATTTCTGACTTCCTGTATTCTGACGTTGGCAATGGCAGAACTCTGTCGGCCTTGCCCATACTTGTCTAAACTGGCACGGTTTTCTTCCCGTCTGCCACCCGGATTCGCCGATCCCCAATATCATCTGCAAGATTAAAATACGCCTCGCGCGAATATCCTCACGGACAGGTCAGTCTGCGATTGCTGCCATCGGGCTTCTGTCGCAATATTTCACGAATCCGAGCGGCTCGCTCTAATGACCCGTATTGCGTGCGTAGATTAGTCGCATGCCAGTGGTAACAATCTGTTAACCATAAAACGATAGCTATTCTGAGCGAGCCAAATAGGCGTGGGGGAATGCAGGCCATGATTACCAGAATAAAGGTCATTACTTTCCACACCGAAGGTTTTCCCCATGATGATGGTCTGCCGCTGGACCAATCCATGGAAGATCTAAAGGCGCTCGTTCTATCGCAGGGATGCGAGTTTGAGGCCTATACGCCGCGAAAACTCCGCGCCTTGGGTGCCGAGGATCTGGTGCAGCGCTATGACGACAAGTACGCCTTGCCGAAAAATCCGGGCCTGCACACGATCGGCATGTGCGCGTGGAAGCCGTTCGTCTTGCTTCATGCTCTGCAATCGATGAACAAGAATGACCTCGTGATCTACACGGACGCCAATATTGGCAAGTATCCCGGCCTGCGGGTCGCCATGGAAAACATTCCGGAATTCGTTGCCGGAACGGGCGATGTTCATGACTTCTTCGTGGGCCGCGAGTGTGAGGATCAGCGCCGAAAGGTCGCGCAACACGCGAGCGGTCGCCAGATCGTCGAAATTGGCGGGAACACGGTGTTTTCCTGCAATTTCCCGATGCATATCGTCAACAGGATCGTGTCCAGGAACACGCCGGCCGCCAAGGAAATACTGCTGTACTGGCTCGCACTGTGCAAGGTGCAGAAGTTTATTCTTCCGCCTTTGGTCGGCGATCATCACGAGGAATACAGATGGTTCTGCCCCGAGCAGTCGGTTCTGAACCTGATTTTGGCGAACCTTATCGAGGAAGGGCAACTTCCTTACTACTATTCGACCATCGGCTTTGATCGAGCGGGCCAACGATTTGTTGGCGACAATTCACACCTGTCTTGTATTTCCGCGCCGATCGGAAGGCCGCACTACATCCCATTCCGTCAGCGTTTCGCAAAGGAAATCGCCGAGGCGGAACTATACACGGTCACGCGCACGGCGCAGCCGTTGCCGGTTGATGGTGCCAAGAAAGCGGCCTGATGCCGCTTTCGCGATGAGCGTCGTGGTGAGGCCGCCTGGCTCATGGCGCCATGGTCTCCCGGACAGAAAAACACTTCCGCCAATCCGCATATTGCCTCGTTGGAATCTCGCGCTTAAAGCTTGATGTCGCAAATGTCATGAGAAGCGGACCGATGAGCAGAGATTATTATTCCAGCATGGGCGGCCTGCCGCCGCAGACCGATCTTTTGTCGAGCAAGGCGGTGTTCACGACGGCTTATGCCGTCATCCCGCGCAGCGTGATGACCGATATCGTCACCAGCTATCTGCCCCATTGGCAGGGCACGCGCGCCTGGGTGATCTCCCGCCCGATGACCGGCTTCTCCGAGACCTTCTCACAATACATCATGGAAGTGCAGCCCGGCGGCGGCAGTGATCGGCCGGAGCCGGAAAAGCGCGCCGAAGGCGTGCTCTTCGTCGTCGACGGCGAGGTCACGGTCGATCACGAGGGCGCAACCCACGTGCTGCGTCCCGGCTCCTTCGCCTTTCTGCCTGCCGGCTCGAAGTGGACGTTGTGGAACAAGGGCGCTGATGCCGCCAAGTTCCACTGGATCCGCAAGGCCTTCCAGCCGGTCGATGGCCTGGAGCCGCCACCGGCACTCTTCACTCATGAAGACCAGAACCCGCCGCAGTCGATGCCCGATACCGACGACGTGTGGGCCACCACCCGCTTCATCGATCCTGCCGACCTGCGCTACGACATGCACGTCACCATCGTCACGCTCGAGCCCGGCGGCGTCATTCCCTTCATGGAAACCCACGTCATGGAGCACGGTCTCTACGTGCTCGAGGGCAGGGCGGTCTATCGGCTCAACAAGGATTGGGTCGAGGTCGAGGCCGGCGATTACATGTGGCTGCGCGCCTTCTGCCCGCAGGCCTGCTACGCCGGCGGCCCCGGCCGCTTCCGCTACCTGCTCTACAAGGACGTCAACCGGCACATGCCGCTGTTCTAAGCCGAGGCAATCGGGATGACGGCAACGATCGAGATCAGACGGGCCCAAGCGGCGGACGCGGTGGCACTCAGCCATTTCGCCGCCCGCCTGTTCCGCGCCACCTATGGCGAGGATACGCCGGCCGCCGATCTCGAGGCCTACGTTACCAAGGCGTTTAGGCCGGACATCCAGGCCGCCGAAATCGCCGATCCCGGAGCCGCCGTCTTTCTGGCGACGGATCGTGACACGATTGCCGGCTACGCCTATCTCGTCGTCTCGCCATCGGAGGCTGATGCCAGCCTCCTCAGCCGCATCTACATCGACACCGCCTGGCGCGGCCAGGGCCTCGCCAGCCGCCTGCTCGATGCTGTTGTCGCCGAGTGCGCGGCGCGCGATGTGGAGCGCCTGCAATTGACGGTCTACGAAAAGAACGCCCGCGCCATCGCCTTCTACAACAAGGTCGGCTTCGTGCCGGTCGGTAGTACGACGTTCACGGTGGGCGATGACGTGCAGACGGATATCGTCATGGAACGCGCGACGCGCTAGCGCCTGTCGTCAAATATCGCTCGCCGCATAAGGCCAGCGCCGCACCGCCTGCGCCGCCGTCATCCGCCGGATCTCGCCGCCACCGATGAGCCGCCGCAACACCCGGCCGTCGATCACGATCAGGCTGCTCATGATCAGCGCCATTCCCGCAAGCTCAAACATCCGCAGCCGCTCGCCGAGAAAGAGCGCGCCCAACAGCGTCGCGCTCACCGGCACCAGCAGCGTCACCAGCGAGGCATTGGTCGCGCCGGCCGAGGCGATGAGGCTGAAGTAGAGGATAAAGGCGAGCGCCGTGCACAGGAGACCGAGGATCGTGATCGCCAGCCATGTCGTTCCGCTCACGGGGATGATGTCATCAGGCGCGCAGAAGAGGGCGACGACGGGCAGCATCAGCAGGCTCGAGACCGTCAGCTGGCCGGTGGCGATCACCTCGGCGCCGATGCTGCGGAAGCGCCTCGCGAGCACGACGCCGAACGCATAGGAGATGGAAGCGCCGATGACCGCGAGCTTGGCCCATAGCGGCCCGCCGAGATTGGAGATCAGGCCGGGGCCGATCAGCACCGCAGCACCGGCGATGCCGAGCGCGATGCCAGCGAGTGCCGCCACCGACAGCCTCTCGTCTTTCGCAAGCATGGTGGCGACGAAGACCGTCCAGAGCGGCGTCGTCGCGTAGAAGATCGAGGCGAGGCCTGCGCCGATCTCGGTCTGCCCGGCGAATATCAGCGAAAACGGGATCACGTTGTTCAGCAGCGCCAAGCCGAGGAAGCCGGCCGGGTGCGCCAGCACCGGGGCGAAGGACAGGCCGCGAAGCTTCAGCCAGAGATGCAGCGCCAGCGCCGCGATCGATACCCGGTAGAAGACCAGCGCCAGCGGCGAGATCTCTGCAACGGTTATCCGCCCGATGAAGAACGAGCCACCCCAGAGCGCGCCGAGCAGCAGCAGCCGGCTCCAATCCTGCGAGGACATGGCGCGTCCAGCCGTGCTGCTGGATGACGAGACAGGCCTTACCGGTATTGCGATGCCACGCATGCCCTTGCCTCCCCAAAAGAAAACGGGGCCGATCGGCCCCGTCTCAACTCGTCGTACTAGATATCACCGCCGGCGTTGGTCCAGAGGTTGGCGGCCTCCGCCGCCGTCATCCGGCGCACCTCCGCCTCGTCGCGGCGGCTGGAAAACAGCTCGCTGGCCATGATCTGGTCGGCGAGATCGGCTGGCAGTGACAGGATCACGCGGCCGTCGCCGCTGTGAAGGCCGCTGAGCTCCGAGCGCTTGCCCGTCACCATGCCGCCGGCGACCGTATTGTTGGTCTCCGGATCGATCAGGATGAAGGCGCCCGAGGAGCGGTTCTGCTCATAGGGGTCGAAGATCGCCGCTTCGTCGAAGGTCAGATGCACCTTGCCGATGGCGTTCATGTACAGCGTCTCGGCCGAGGTCCATGTGCCGGTCTTCAGCTGCAGCTGCGCGACAGGCTGAACCTGAACGCGCTGGCGGCGGCTGCCGCTCTTCAGCCAGTAGCGCTTGCCGGCCTCGATGCCCTCGGGCTGCAAGGCGACGATCTGCGCATCGAAGGACAGGCCCACCTGCGGCTGGCTGTCGATCGAAACGATCATGTCGCCGCGCGCCACGTCCACCTGGCGGTCGAGCACCAGCGTGATCGCATCGCCCGCCACCGCCGCGTTGCGCACGAGGTCGAAGGTGACGATCTTGGTGACGTTGGCGACCATGCCCGACGGCAGGATCATGACGCTGTCACCCGGCTTTACCGAGCCGCCGGCAACCGTGCCCTGATAACCGCGGAAGCTCTCGCCCGGACGCGACACGCGCTGCACGGAGAGGCGGAAGCCGACCGTCTGCGACGAGCGCACGGTGGCAGGCTCCAGCGTTTCCACCAGCGTCGGGCCGGCATACCATGGCATCGAAGCCTCGCCGGAATAGACGACGTTCTCGCCCTTCAGCGCCGACATCGGGATCGCGGTGATCTGCTTGACGCCGAGAGACAGCGCGAATTCGCGGAACTCGTGGACGATCTTGTCGAAGCCGGCGCGGTCGTAGTTCGTGAGGTCGATCTTGTTGACCGCGAGCACGAACTGCTTGATCCCGAGCAGCGAGGCGATCGTCGCGTGACGGCGCGTCTGCTCGAGGATGCCGGCGCGGGCGTCGACCAGCAGGATGGCGAGATCGGCCGTGGATGCGCCGGTCGCCATGTTGCGGGTGTACTGCTCGTGGCCGGGGGTGTCGGCAACGATGAAGGAGCGCTTGTCGGTCGCGAAATAGCGATAGGCGACGTCGATGGTGATGCCCTGTTCGCGCTCAGCCTGCAGGCCGTCGAGAAGCAGCGCGAAGTCGGGCAGGCCGAGATCGTTCTGCTTGCCGGTGGAATCGCGGCGCAGCGTAGCCGCCTGGTCTTCCTTGACAGCCTTGGTGTCCCAGAGCAGGCGTCCGATCAGCGTGGACTTTCCGTCATCGACGCTGCCGCAGGTGATGAGGCGCAACGGTCGCGTGTCGCGCACGGCCTGGGCGGGCTCGGCGGCGGGGGCGGCGATGGCGCTTGCTGTTGCTGCTGCAGTCATCTCAGAAATATCCTTCACGCTTCTTTTTCTCCATGGAGCCGGACTGGTCGCGGTCGATGGCGCGGCCCTGGCGTTCGGAGACAGTGGCAATTTCAAGTTCGGCGATAATGTCGTCCATCGTCGTGGCGGTGGACTTGATCGCGCCCGTCAGCGGGAAGCAGCCGAGCGTGCGGAAGCGGATGAAGTCTTCCTGCTTCGTCTCGCCGGGCAACAGCTCCAGGCGCGGATCGGTCGCATCGATCATCATGCCGTCGCGCTCGACATAGGGGCGCTTGGCGGCGAAGTAGAGCGGCACGATCGGAATGTTTTCCGCCTGGATGTAGCGCCAGATGTCGACCTCGGTCCAGTTCGACAGCGGGAAGGCGCGCACGCTCTCTCCGCTGCGGATCTGGCCGTTATAGATGTTCCAGAGCTCGGGGCGCTGGTTGCGCGGATCCCAGCGGTGGTCGGGGGTGCGGAAGGAGTAGATGCGCTCCTTGGCGCGGGATGCTTCCTCGTCGCGCCGCGCGCCGCCGAAGGCCGCGTCGAACTTGCCGGCGTCGAGCGCATTGCGCAGCGCTTCCGTCTTCATGATGTCGGTGTAGCGCGCCGAACCATAGGTAAACGGCGTGATGTTTTCGGCCGCACCGCGCGGATTGATATGCTCGATCAGGTCGAGATCATACTCCTTCACGATCTTGTCGCGGAAGGTGATCATCTCCGCGAACTTCCAGCCGGTGTTGACGTGCAACAGCGGGAAGGGCACGCGGCCGGGATAGAAGGCCTTGCGCGCCAGATGCAGCAGCACCGAGCTATCCTTGCCGATCGAGTAGAGCATCACGGGACGCTCGAACTCGGCCGCCACTTCGCGGAAGATATGGATGGATTCGTTTTCGAGCGCCTTCAGATGAGGGTCGAGCGGCGGCTTGGTGCTCTGCGGATTGCTGAGTTCCGTATCCGGACGGTTATCGGGCATGTCTTACTCCAGACTTCCAATTCCTTGGCGGGGAGGCGGGCCTCACCCTGTTTTCGTTTCGGTCTTCACTGGCCTTGTACCGTGCGGCCCCCTCATCGCCTCGCTGGCGCTCCGGCACTTCTCCCCGCTGGGGAGAAGGGACGTGTCGCTGGCCTTTCCTGTCCATGAGGTGTTGGAAGGCTGGCAAAGGGGGCGCCGCTTGTCTCTTCTCCCCAGCGGGGAGAAGGTGCCGGCAGGCGGATGAGGGGGGCTCCGAGCACGAAGCCCACCATCGTCAATTCTACTGCGCGATCGTCACCGCCGAAGCCTCTTCAGCCACATGCAGGCCGCATTCGCGCGTCTGGTCCTGTTCCCACCACCAGCGGCCGGCGCGCTCGGGCTCGCCGGGCTTGATGGCGCGGGTACACGGCTCGCAGCCGATCGACGGGTAACCGCGCGCATGCAGCGGGTTGATCGGCACGCTGTTGTCGGCGACGTAGGCCTTGATGACGTCGATGTCCCAGTCGGCCAGCGGGTTGACCTTCAGGAGATGGCGATCGGCGTCATATTCGGCAAACGGCGTCTCAGAGCGATTGGCCGATTGGCCGCGGCGCAGGCCGGTGATCCAGATGGTTGCGCCATTGAGCGCGCGCGCAAGCGGCTTCAGCTTGCGCACGCCACAACAGGCATGCCGGGCTTCGACGCTCTCGTAGAAACCGTTGAGGCCGTATTGCGCCGCATAGGCGTCGATATCGGCCTGCTCGGGCTCGTAGCGGCTGATATGGATGTCGTACTGCTTTTCCGTCTCGTCGATCAGGTTGAGCGTCTCGGCAAAGAGGCGGCCGGTCTGCAGCGTCACGACGTCGATCGGCAGTCGGTGATTGCCGATCTCGGCGGTAATCACCTGGTCTTCGATACCAAGCGATGTCGTGAACACGACCCGCCCGCCCAGGCTGGCGACGAACGACAGGCGTTCCGCCAGAGATAGGCTTGCAAGCTTAGTGTTCAGCGTTTCCGCTTCTTCGATTGTATGAGCAACAGTCATGGGAATCCTGTCCTAGATGTTGGCAGGAGTATCGCAGCTTGGGGATGGAGAGGACAGAAACAGGCATTTCGAAAGCAGGCTGGAATGGAGCAAATATCTCTCCCCGGCCGCTGCAATGCAGAAAAGCAGCCGCGCCGGCATGGATGGCCAGCGTCGCGCCTTAATCTCTATTGATTTAGTAGGGTTACACGTCGCCTGTCAATCGGAAATGTGATTTGATGCTTGCAGGGTCGCTTTTTCGGTTAAATTCGAGATTGCTGATTTGAGATTGAAAACAAGGCTGAAAAGCCTGTTTCTCAGGGGTTTTGCGCGCTTGTTCAAACTATGTTCATCCAGCGCGTGAGATAGAAAGAAAAAGAAGAGTTCCGCCGGGCACGATCCGTGTCCGCCGCTTGTGTGTCGATGGCTGAAAATGATTACGCAGAAGGCGAAATACGCGCTTAGGGCGCTCACCGTTCTGGCCGAGGCCGATGACGGCGAACCTGTGATGATCTCCGATATCGCGGCGCAGCAGAAGATCCCGAAGAAGTTCCTCGAGCAGATCCTCCTCGACCTCAAGCATCAGGGTATCGTCGTCAGCCGCCGCGGCAAGCAGGGCGGCTATCTGCTCCTGAAGCCGGCTGACATGATCACCTTCGGCGAAGTGCTGCGCATCATCGACGGCCCGATCGCCCCGCTCCCCTGCCTGTCGATCACCGCCTACCGCAAGTGCGACGATTGCGACGGCGAGCAGAACTGCGAAATCCGCCACGTCTTCGCCAAGGTGGCCGACGCCACCCGCAAGGTGCTGTTCTCCACCACCATCGCGGACGCCGTAGCGCCGCGCGGTGCCGAAGTCACGCGGATGCTGGCCTAAGGGCTGGTGATTGCTTAGTGGGCCGGCTCTTCCTGATGTGACGCCTTCTCCGCCGCGCGCCGCGCCCGGATCGTGGCTGCGATGAACACGCGCGACAGGCCATGATAGAGCGGCTCGCGCGACAGGAAGCGCGACGTCACATAGCCGATCATCGACACCGCCATGATCGGGATCACGGCCTCATGGTCGCCGGTCATCTCCAGAATGATGACGAAGGCCGTCATCGGTGCCTGCACGACACCGGCGAAATAGCCAGCCATCCCAAGGATCGCGGCCAGCGCGATGCTGCTGCCGATCAGCGAGCCGACCGTGCTGCCGAAACCGGCGCCGACGGCCAGCGACGGCGCGAAGATGCCGCCGGGAATGCCTGATATCATCGACAGGAAGCTGGCGAGCAGTTTTTCCACGAAGAAGAACAGCGGCAGCGCATGGCCCTCGACCGCACCGCGCGCCTGCTCGTAGCCGGTGCCGAACGTATTGCCGCCCGACGCGATGCCGATCACGGCGATCGCCAGACCGCAGCCGCCCGCGAGAAAGAGCATGCGTTTCAACGGCTGCGGCTGCGCCCAGCGGCGCACGCGCTGGCCGACATGGAGCGCAAGGCCGCTGAAGCCCGCCCCAAGCGCCCCGCCGCCGACGCCGCAGATGATGACGAGGCCCCAATCGGCCATATGCATGGGTGCCACCGAGGTGGAGCCGAAATAGTTGTAGCTGCCCGACAGCCCGAGTGCGGCGAGACCGGAGAGGATGACCGCGGTCAGCACCAGCCCGTTAGACCGCGACTCGTAGGTGCGGCTCATCTCCTCGATGGCAAAGACGATACCGGCGAGCGGCGTGTTGAAGGCCGCCGCGATACCGGCGGCCGAGCCCGCCAGGATCAGCCCGCGCGCCTGCGCCATGCCGCCGAAGCGTGCGACCGCCAGCATGATCGACGCGCCGACCTGCACCGTCGGCCCCTCGCGGCCTATCGATGCGCCGGAGAAGAGGCCGAGCACCGTCAGCAGGATCTTGCCGCCGGCGATCCTGAGCGACAGCAGCCGCGTGCGGTCGGCCTCGTCATGCAGGTGGCGCGCCGCGATCGCCTGCGGAATCCCGCTCCCCTGCGAATTCGGAAACAGCTTCGCCGCCAGATAGGCCGACAGCACGAAGCCAGCAGGCGTGATGATCAGCGGCAAAAGGAACGACCACCGCCCTGATGTCGTCACCGCAGCGAATGCCTTCTGCGCCATGTCCGCGAGTTCCGCGAAGGCAACGCTGATCAACCCGATCGCCAGCGCCCCGCACCAGAAGACAAGCCGCGGACGCCAGAGCGAGAACGAGCCCCGAAACACGCGCGAACGGCGGAGCAGCTTGGATTTCCGATAGAGTGGGGGCATGTCGGTCACTTGGGGGCGTGGGGACAGAATAGGGGGCACCGGTCTTATCTGCCCCGTGGCCCGCGTTTGCAAGCCCTGGCGAATATGCGGGCGAGGTTGTAATTGGACGATATATGATATACATAGATGATATCTATGAAGTATCGTTTTGGTGGATCCGATGAGAATCCTTGTCGACGTTGGTGAAGATGACCTTCGAGCTCTTGATGCGATCGCCGCCGCCAAGAACGTCTCGCGTGCCTCCCTCATTCGCAAGGCGGTCAGCGGCTTTCTTGAGCAAGACGCGCCCCGTGATCGGAAAGAGGCTTTTGGGCTATGGGGTAATCGTAAGGTCGATGGTCTTGCCTATCAGGAGGAGATCAGGGGCGAATGGTGAAGCCGCTGTTCGACACCAATATCCTCATCGATCATCTGAACGCCGTTCCGCAGGCTGCCCAAGAGATTGATCGCTACGACAGCGCAGCGATCAGCATTATCACCTGGATGGAGGTGTTAGCCGGCGCCCGTCATGACGTTGCCGACGCCACCCGACGCTTCCTGGCCGGATTTCACGTGATCCCGCTCGAGACATCCATCGCGGAACGTGCTGTCGAGATCAGGAAGAAATACCGCATCAAGCTCCCCGATGCGATAATCTGGGCGACCGCCGATACGAATGCGATGCTACTCGTCACGCGCAACAGCAAGGACTTTCCGGCAGACGCACCCGGGGTGCGGCTGCCTTATGTGATCTAACCCCTACCGATCACTCACTTCCCAGCGCGGATTGATCCACGGCTCCTGGTTGGAGCGCGGCAGCGGCTGCTTGCCGAGAATGTGGTCGGCGGCCTTCTCGCCGGTCATGATCGAGGGGCCGTTTAGGTTTCCATAGGTCACGTGCGGGAAGATCGATGAGTCCGCAACGCGCAATCCATCGACGCCGATAACCCGCGTTTCCGGATCGACCACCGCCATCGGATCGTCCTTGGCGCCCATCTTGCAGGTGCCGCAGGGGTGGTAGGCGCTTTCCAGATGCTCGCGCAGGAAGGCGTCGATCTCGTCGTCGGTCTGAACGTTCTCGCCCGGCTGGATCTCGGAGCCGCGATACTGGTCGAAGGCCTGCTGGCCGAAGATCTCGCGGGTCAGCCGCACGCAGTGGCGGAACTTCTCCCAGTCCTCGGCATGGCTCATATAGTTGAAGCGGATCAAGGGATCGGCCTTCGGATCGGCGGAGGCGAGCGTCACGTTCCCTCGTGATTTCGACAGGTTATAGCCGACATGCACCTGGAAGCCGTGGCTCTTGGCCGCCGCCTTGCCGTCATAGCTGATTGCAACAGGCAGGAAGTGATACTGGATATCCGGCTGCTTGACGCCGGGGCCCGAGCGCAGGAAGGCGCAGGCCTCGAACTGGTTGGAGGTGCCCAGGCCCGACTTGGTGAACATCCACTGCGCGCCGGCAACGCCCTGCCAGAACCAGGGAAGCCACGAGTAAAGCGAGACGGGCTTGGTCGAGACCTGCTGGAAATAGAATTCCAGATGGTCCTGCAGGTTGGCGCCGACACCAGGCCGGTCCGCCTTCACCTCGATCCCCATTTCCTTCAGATGCGCCGCCGGGCCGATACCCGAGAGCATCAGCAGCTTTGGCGAATTGAACGACGAGGCCGAGACGATCACCTCGCGGTTGGCCTTGATGACCTCGACCTTGCCGCCACGCTCGATCTCGACGCCAACAGCCCGGCCGTTTTCGATCACCACCTTGCGGGCAAGACCATAGACGAGATCGACATTCGTCCGCTTCAGCGCCGGCTTCAGATAGGCTGAAGCGGCCGACCAGCGCCGCCCCTGAAAGATCGTCTGCTCCATCAGCCCGAAGCCTTCCTGCTTCGAACCGTTATAATCGTCCGTCGCCTCGAAGCCTGCCTGCTTGCCGGCCTCGATGAAGGCGTGGAACAGCGGGTTGCGGAAGCCGCCGCGCTGCACATGCAGCGGCCCGTCCGTGCCGCGCCATCCCTCTTCGCCGCCGTGGCTGTGTTCCATCCGCTTGAAATAGGGAAGCACGTCGGCATAGGCCCAGCCATTGGCGCCGAGCGCCTCCCAGCGGTTGTAATCCTCCGCATGCCCGCGCACATAGACCATGCCATTGATCGACGACGACCCGCCGATAACCTTGCCGCGCGGCGCGGTGATGCGCCGGTTGTTGAGGTTCGGCTCCGGCTCGGAAAGATAGCCCCAATTGTAGCGCTTCATGCTCATCGGCCAGGCCAGAGCCGCCGGCATCTGGATAAACGGCCCGAAATCCGACCCGCCGGCCTCGATGACGATAACGCTGTTCTTGCCGTCTTCCGACAGCCTGTAGGCAAGCGCCGAGCCCGCCGAGCCGGAACCGATGATGACGAAATCTGCCTGCATGAATCTGCAACCCCTAATTGATTTGCGCGACGCTCTGGTTTATGTTGCTAGGATGAAACCTGTGATCTACTCTAAACTTGCGCAGAGAAGCTTGGAGCGGATGCAGCCCAAGCGTCAGGCCGCGATCAAGGCAAAGGTCCACGCCTTCGCTCGCGGAGAGACGGTGGATGTGAAAAAGCTTGTCGGAACGGATCTCGTTCGCATACGTGTCGGCAATGACCGCGTCATCATCGACGAGCAGACCGGGCTTGTGCTGGTCATCAACGTCGGCCCGCGCGGCGGCATTTACAAGGAGTAACGCGGCATGACCAAAGCGCACAAATTGGCTGTCGACGGCGGCCGCGACGATGACGATGACTTCTTCACGAAGTTTGATGTTAAAAAGCTCGAGATCGACGGCAAGGATTACGTTTTGCTGCTCCAGGAGGACTACGAAGATCTGGTCGATAGCTTGATTGCAACTAGGGTGATGGCGCGCGTTGCCGCCGGCGAGGAAACTTGGCCAGCGGAATTTGTCTACGAGCTGCTGGAGAGCGACAGCCGCATCCGCTCCTATCGCACCTATCGCAAGATGAGCGCGGCGGAACTCGCGCAGGCGGCAGGGCTCTCCGAAGCGGAGTTCAACGAAATCGAGACCGGCAAGAAGACGGGCTCCGTCGATGTGCTGAAGCGCATCGCGTCGGCCCTGAATGTCGATCTCGACGATCTCGTTGTCGGCTGAGTTCATATCAATAAGGCGCCTGAACCGGCCCCATGCCGACATAAACCGTCTTCAGCTCGGAGTAATGCTCCAGTGCGGCAATCGAATTCTCGCGGCCGAAGCCTGACTGCTTGGAGCCGCCGAAGGGGATTTCGACCGGGCAGAGGTTGTAAGTGTTGATCCACAGCGTGCCGGCCTCGAGAAGATCGACCACGCGGTGGGCGCGGCTCATGTCGGAGGTGAAGACGCCGGCCGCCAGGCCGAATTCGGTAGCGTTGCCGCGCGCGATGACTTCCGCCTCGTCCTCGAAATCGAGCACGCACATGACAGGCCCGAAGATCTCCTCGCGGGCGATCGTCATCTCGTCGGTCACATCGGAAAACACCGTCGGCTGCACATAATAGCCTTCGCCCGAGACATTGTTCGGAATGCCACCGCCGACCACGAGCGTCGCGCCCTCGGCCTTGCCCTTCTCGATGTAGTCGAGAACCTTCTCGCGCTGCGCCCAGGAGACCATCGGGCCGATCTGTGTCGCCTCGTTCATGGGGTCGCCGATCGCCATCGCCTCGGTGCGCGCCTTCAGCCGCTTCAGGAATTCGCTCTTGATGTCTTTCTGCACGAAGACGCGGGTGCCGTTGGAGCAGACCTGACCGGTCGAATAGAAGTTGCCGAGCATGGCGCCGCCCACCGCGCTGTCGATATCGGCGTCGTTAAAGACGATCAGCGGCGATTTCCCGCCGAGTTCCATCGTCACATGCTTGAGATTGCCGGCAGCCGCTGCCGCCACCTTGCGGCCTGTCGGCACGGAACCGGTCAGCGACACCTTGGCGACATCGGGATGGTTGACGAGCAGCGGGCCTGTGTCGCGGTCGCCCTGGATGACGTTGAAGAGCCCCTTGGGCAGGCCGGCCTCGATCAGGATCTCGGCGCTCTTCAGGGCGCCGAGCGGCGTGTTTTCGGACGGCTTGAACACCATGGCATTGCCGGCGGCAAGCGCCGGTGCCGCCTTCCAGCAGGCGATCTGCTGCGGATAGTTCCAGGCGCCGATGCCGACGCAGACGCCGAGCGGCACGCGCTTGGTATAGGCGAAATCGCCTCCAAGCGGGATGTAGGAGCCGTTGAGGCCTGCCGCGATCACGCCGCCGAAGAACTCGAAGCTGTCGGCGCCCGAGGTCGGGTCGGCGACGATCGTTTCCTGGATCGGCTTGCCGGTGTCGAGGGTTTCAAGCTCGGAGAGTTCGCGGTTGCGCTCGCGCATGATGTCGGCGGCCCGCTTCAGGATACGGCCGCGCGCCGTCGGGCTCATCGCCGCCCATTCCGGCTGGGCGCGCTTGGCAGCGGCGATCGCCTTTTCGACGATTGCGGGCGTTGCCGCGTAAAGCCGCGCGATGACTTCGCCTGTCGCCGGATAAAGGCTCTCGATCACGGTGCCTGCATCGTCCTCGACATATTCGCCATCGATGAAGTGCGATGCTGTGGGCTGGGCTCTCATGGGTCTATCCTTTTAGCGGTTGGCTGCGGCAGAGTGGGGGAGGGCATCGATGCGGTCATCGGGCCGTCCCTCTGAGCTGTATCGTCACATAATCCTCCGTCAGCGCGATCGAGGCCTCGGCGCCAACACGCGTCGAGCCCAGACTCTGGCGGATGTAGAGCCCGTCGATCATCGCGGCCACGCCTTCTGCGATATGTTCCGCGACATCTAAGGGGCAGAGCGGCTTCAGATTGGCGACGAGGTTGGAGCGCAGGCGCCTGGCGTAGATGACGAGAAAGCGGCGCGTCTCTTCCGAGCGTTGTGCCTCGGCGTAAAAGGCGAGCCAGGCGGCGATCGTCTGCGGCGCGAACTGGTCGGCGTGGAAACTGACGCGGATCACCGCCGAAAGCCGCGCGCGCGGCGTGGGGGCTGCCTTCAGCGCCGTCACCGCGTCGTCGCGCAACTGCTTTAGAAGCGAGCGGATCGTCTCGATCAGCAGCTGCTCCTTGCTGCCGAAATAGTGGTGCGCGAGCGCCGGCGAAACGCCGGCCTGCTTGGCGATTTCGGACATGGTGACGCTGAGCGAGCCGTGATCCCCGATCACGCGCAGCGCTGCATCGACGAGCGCCTTGCGGCGCATCGGTTCCATTCCGACTTTCGGCACGGTCTTTCTCCTGCAATAGAGCCAACATAATTTTGATTGACTGATCAATCAATAAAAATCTGATCGCCTTTTCCGTAAGATATCTCTTTCCATCCGCCGTTTCTGCGCCATACTCAATGAACAACCGGGAGGTGCATGATGACAGACATGTCCAACGAAATGCCTTCGTCCTCCGCGCTGCGGTCGAAATGGGTCTGGTTTGTGGTCCTCGGCGCGCTGCTGATCGTCTTCGGCGCCATCGCCGCCGCCAACGTCTTTTTGGCCACCGTCGTGTCCGTCTACTATGTCGGCCTGCTCATGCTGGTCGGCGGCATCGTCTATCTCGCCCATGCCTTTCAGGTGCGCGAGTGGGAGCAGCTGTTGTTCTGGGCGCTGAGCGGCGTGCTCTATGTGCTGGCCGGCGTCTTCGCCTTCATGAATCCCATTCTGGCATCGGCGGCACTCACGTTGTTTCTGGCCATGGCATTGCTGGTGGCGGGCATCTTCCGCGTCTTCGTCGGCTGGCGCATGCGCCCGTCGAGAGGCTGGGGCTGGGTGCTTTTGAGCGGCCTGATCACGGCGCTCGCGGGCTTCGTCATCGTGCTCGGCTGGCCGGTCAACAGCCTGTGGATCCTCGGCCTGTTCCTCGCTTGCGACCTGCTGCTGCAGGGCTGGTCGATGCTCGCTTTCGGCCTCGCCATCCGGCGCTGATTGTGCCCGCTATTCACAGCCTGTTCATCACGCACTGTTTCTTTTTTGACAAGAATGTGAGTGAAGACTAAAATTAGCCTCATGGCAGAGGTCGCAAACGTGTGAAAGCGACGCTGCTGAAAGCCCAGCACCCGCGACCGGAAGGGCGGCCGAAGCGAGTGTGTATCCGTTCCTCGACCGGGCAGGCGTCTGCCCGACGAGGCGATGGGAGACCACGAGGCAATGGGAGTGATGTCATGCCGATGGTAACCGTTTCCATCTCTCCGCTGCAGGCGGCCGATATCCGCGCGGCGATAGACGATGGCACTTATGTGTCCAGCAGCGAGGTGGTGCGCGAAGCGCTCCGGCTGTGGGATGCCGCCCGCAAGGTCGATGGCCTGCCGAAAGCGCGCGATTGCGCCCCCGCCGATGCCAGATGCGTCGCCGACATGTTCGCCGACCACGAGCATCGCCGCACCGCCTGAAGACTGCCTACATATGACCGCCGCTCGGTGCGGCGGTTGCGGCATGCATTTGATAAAACGCCAGTTTTCACAAAACCTTCACATTGGGGAAAGTGTTCGTTGACGCTTCGCCCCTAGTCTCCGCGCGAAAAATTATAATTATAAATGCCGTATAGTGGAGAATGGCATGTCGTTGGCTGCCACCGTAGAGCCCGCCCTTATTCGTCGCTACACCAGCGATCAAATCATTACTCTCGCCAAACTCGTTATCGAAAACGCCTTCCAGCCGATCGTCGAAGCCAGCACCGGTGTTGCCTTCGGCTATGAATCGCTGATGCGCGGCCAGGAGCGCCTGGGCTTCAATTCGCCGCTGGAAATTCTGGACGAGGCCCAGCGCGGCGATCAGCTGCTGCAGCTCGAGCAGATGGTGGCGAGCCGCGCGCTCGCCAAGTTCGCGTCGCTACCAAATTTCGCCACCGCGACGCTGTTCCTCAATCTCGATGTGCGCCTCATTCCGCATGGCGAGCAGCTGGTGGAAAACCTGCTGCAGCATCTGAAGCTCGCCAATATCCCGCCATCCTCGATCTGCTTCGAATTCTCCGAGCGCTTCGACAACACCTCGGTTCCCGAATTCGCCGCACTGGTGTCGCTGCTGCGCAAGCGCGGCTTCAAGCTGGCGATCGACGATTTCGGCGTTGGCCATGGAGAGATGAAGCTGCTCTGCGATCATCCGGTGGACTACCTGAAGATCGACCGCTACTTCATCGCCGATATCGATGGCAGCCCGCGCAAGCGCCACCTGTTGAAGAACATCGTCCACATCGCCCATGTGCTCGGCACCCGCGTGATTGCCGAGGGCATCGAGACCGAAGCCGAGTTCATCACTTGCCGCGAGTATGGTGTGGATCTCGTGCAGGGCTGGTTCATTTCGCGCCCGACCACGCATGTCTCCGAGCTGGTGCCGTCATTTCCGCATCTGCAGGAACTCGGCAAGAGCAAGCGCAACAACCAGTCGCTCGACGAAATCCTCATCCGCAAGCAGATCGAAGTGCTGCCGACGGTCTATGAAAACGACACGATCGACAGCGTCTTCGAGGTCTTCCGCCGCCATCCGCAGAATGCCTTCTTCCCGGTCCTGAACGCCAATGGCGAGCCCCGCGGTATCCTGCATGAGCGCCACCTGAAGGAATATATCTACCACCCCTTCGGCCGCGATCTCCTGAAGAACAAGATGTATGAGCGAACCATCTCGCACTTCGTCGAAATGGCGCCGATCGTCGGCCTCGATTCCGATGCCGAGCAGCTGATGACGATCTTCGCCAACATGGAAGGCGCCAACTGCCTGCTGTTGACGGAAAACATGCGTTATGCCGGCGTCGTCTCGGCCGCCTCGCTCATCAAGGTGATGAACGAGAAGAAGCTGAAGACCGCGCAGGACCAGAACCCGCTGACCGGCATTCCCGGCAACCACGCCATTCGCGATTTCATGCGCGAGGCGAGCCGCGACAGCGACGAGACCCGTCACTTCTGCTATTGCGACTTCGACAACTTCAAGCCCTTCAACGATGCCTATGGCTTCCACCTCGGCGACCACGCGATCTCGCTCTTCGCAGCCCTGATGCGGCGCTACTTCTTCGCCGAGCGCCATTTCCTCGGCCATGTCGGCGGCGATGATTTCTTCATCGGCGTGCAGGGCTGGACCAAGGAAGAGCTGACGGAAATCCTCGATCGTCTGATCGGCGATTTCCACGACGATGCCCAGGATCTCTATTCCGAGATCGACCGCGCCGCCGGCCGCATTCGCGGCCACGATCGCGCCGGCGTCGAAGCCTTTTTCCCGCTGATGCGCTGCTCGATCGGCGTTCTGGAGCTTCCCAAGGGTCTCGTCATCGACGACATCAGCCGCGTCTCCGCCGCCATCGCCCATATCAAGGCAATGGCGAAGGAAAGCGCGGAAGGCCTGGTCTTCCATCGGCTGGGCGAGGCGAATTGACGCTCCGGCGTTTCCGCCCTTCTCAACGCGGCGTTGCTGAACTATCTCACTGCTATCCGAATGAGGAGACCGGTGATGTCTTTGCCTGCGCTTATGCGTTTTGTCGATTTGCCCCGCTTCGGCGCCCCTGACGTGATGACCATATCGAGCGGGCCAGTGCCCGTGGCGGGCGAGGGGCAGATCCTCGTGCGCACCCAGGCGATCGGCGTCAACCGTCCCGATGTCGCGCAGCGCCAGGGCACCTATCCGCCACCGAAGGATGCAAGCCCGATCCTCGGCCTCGAGATCGCTGGCGAAGTGGTCGCGATCGGCCCCGGCGTCAGCGGTTATTCTGTCGGCGACAAGGTCTGCGGCCTCACCAATGGCGGCGCCTATGCCGAATATTGCCTCATTCCCTCAGGCCAGGCACTGCGCTTCCCCAACGGCTACGATGCGGTCCAGGCGGCAGCACTTCCTGAAAACTACTTCACGGTCTGGGCCAACATGTTCCAGATGGCGGGGCTGACCGAAGGTGAGAAGGTGCTCATCCACGGCGGCACCAGCGGCATCGGAACTACGGCGATCCAACTGGCCCGCGCCTTCGGCGCCGAGGTCTATGCGACTGCGGGTTCGCAGGAAAAATGCGACGCCTGCGTCAAGCTCGGCGCGAAGCGTGCCATCAACTACAAGACCGAGGATTTCGCCGAGGTGATCAAGGCCGAGACCGGCCAGGGCGTCGACATGATCCTCGATATGATAGGCGCCGCCTATTTCGAGAAGAACCTCGCCTCGCTGGCGAAGGACGGCTGCCTCTCGATCATCGCCTTCCTAGGCGGCGCGGTTGCCGAAACGGCCAACCTCGCACCGATCATGGTCAAGCGGCTGACGGTAACGGGCTCGACGCTGCGCCCGCGCACGCCGGAAGAAAAACGCGCCATCCGCGACGATCTCCTGTCGCAGGTCTGGCCGCTGCTCGACGAGGGCAAGCTTGCCCCCGTGATCCACAAGACCTTCGCTTTCGAGGATGTCGTCGAAGCCCACAAGCTGATGGAATCGAGCAGCCATATCGGCAAGATCATGCTGCGTCTCTGACGATCACGCCGCTGCCGTCGCTTGCGTCTCGTTGCCGGACTTCTGGATCGACAGCGAGATCAGAATCGTCACGATCCCCGGCAGCGCCATCAGCACGAACAGCCAATGCGCCGCGGATATGCCGCCGGCAACGCCGCCTGGCGCAAGCAGGCCGGTGCTGTTGACGATGACGCCCGCGAAGGCTGCGCCGAACGCGCTTCCGAGCGATTGCACGGTGGTGATCGCCGCCGAGGCCTTGTCCTGCTCCGATGTCGCGACGAGGCGTAGCACCTTGGTCACCAGATGCGCCCAGCCGAGCCCGACCCCGAACCCCATGAGGAACATGAAGACGACGGCCGGCGCGAGCAGCGCGATGCTGCCTGCCTGGTTGTCGCGTGCCAGGAAGATCGCCAGCGCCGCGACCGCAACCGTCTCGATCACGCAGCCGATAACGATGGCGCGGCCGGCGCGGGGGCCGGAGAACGAGGCGCTGAGAAACGCTGCCACCGTCCAGCCAAGCGCGACCAGCGCCGTGAGGTATCCCGATTCCAGCGGGCTGACATTGTGTAGGGATTGCAGGAAATAGGGGATGTAGATGTCGCTGGTCAGCACCAGGATCAGCAGGAACATCATCAGGTAGACACGGGAAATCGGCATGCTGAGGGCCACGGCGCCTGTCGGCAGCAGGCGGTTCCCGCTTCGCCGCTCTATGCCGAGCATGGCGACCACGGCGATGAGCGATGCCGCGACCAGCAGCGCTTTCGATTGCGTCGCCTCGATCGTGCCGGCGATGCTGACCAGAAGCACGGCCGCCAGGAGCAGCGCGATCTGCGTGATCGGCGTGCGCCCGGGAGCCCGGTCGTCATGCGCCGACGGCAGCAGCACGGGCGCAAGGATAGCCATGAGCACGCTCACGGGAACAAGCAGCATGAAGGCGTGGCGCCAGGTGCTGCCGTCGGAGAACAGGCCGCCAAGGCTTGGGCCGAGCAGCGTCGCCACGCCCCAGATCGCCGCATAGAGCGTCGAGGCCTTGCGCCAGAGGTGCTCTGGATAGGCAAAGCGGATGAATGCATAGGCAAGCCCGCCGAGCGCGCCGGCTCCAAACCCCTGCACGGCGCGTCCGGCCAGAATGACCTGCATGGAGGGCGCCAGCGCGCAGATCAGGCTGCCGGCCGCAAACATGAGAGCACCGGCCACGTAAACCGTGCGCAGGCCGATGCCGCGCGGCCGCATGGCGACGAAGATGGAGCCGAGCACGGCCGCCGCGACGAACAGCGTGGTGACCCACGAGAGCAGTTCCAGCCCGCCGATATCGCGCACGATCGATGGCGCGATCGTCGCCATGATATAGGCCTCGACCGCATAGAGCGTCACGCCGCCGCCGAGCATCAGCGTGGCGGCCAGGACCGGCCTGGAAAAAAGATGGAAGACGGAGGAGCGCTCCGTCGCGACGTCGTCGATGCTGCTCATGCGGAATGCCTTGAATGTTTCCTGGAAAGCTTTTGGGAAGTTTTTTACAAGTTATAGCTTGGAAAAAATACACGGCCGCGTTATTAAAGCAAGAACAAGCTTGGAAAAATATCAGCCTATGCGCCAATCATCAGCTAACCGAATCCTGATGCTGCTCAAGACCGAAGGGCCACAACTCCTATCGGCCATCGGCGATGCGCTGTCCATTTCCGGCGAGGCCGCGCGCCAGCAACTGGCGAAGATGGCGGACGAAGGGTTGGTCGAGCCCGTCTCCGAGCCCACGCCGGGCAGGGGCCGCCCCCGCCAGCTCTGGCACCTGACGCCATCCGGCAACGCCCGATTCCCCGATCGCCACGCCGAACTGACCGCGACGCTTCTCGCGACCATGGTCGAGAGCCTCGGCCCGCAGGCGCTCGACACCGTCATCGCCGCCCGCGAGACTGAGACGCTGGCGCGCTACCGCAGCGAGATCACCGCTAAAGATCTTCCCACGCGCGTCCGCCAGCTGGCCGGCATCCGCACCGACGAAGGCTACATGGCCGATAGCTGGCAGGAAGAGGACGGCTCGCTGCTCCTGATCGAAAACCACTGCCCGATCTGCGCCGCCGCCACCGCCTGCGCCGGCTTCTGCCGCTCCGAACTCGAAACCTTCCGCAGCATCCTCGGCGCGGACGTCGAGCGCGAGGAACACATCCTCCACGGCGCGCGGCGTTGTGCTTACAGGATTAGCGTGGGCTAGCGGATTGCTGCAGCTGGTGCTTTTCAGCCTCCACGAATAGCAGCAGCAATATCGCGGCAACGCCGACACCGGCCGCCAGCAAGGCGGTTCCCGAATAGCTTGTGAAGGTTGTTCCCAGGGCAAAAATTCCCGCGCTGACGCCGTTCGCCGCAAAAGTATTGACCGAGATGAGTGATGTGCCAAGCCCTGGCCGGTCGGCAATCAGGTCCTGTAGGTAGGTGATGGGCACGCTGAGGATCGCCGCGCAACCGCAGGCGTTGACGACGACGAGCGCATAGATTTGCCACGGCGCGGTAACGAGGCTGAGCATCACCAGATAGACGCAATAGATCAGCGTCCCGGTAGCCAGGATATGGACGCTGCGAAAACGTCGCTGCAATGCGCCCCACATCAGCATGAACGGCATTTCCAGGAACGCGACCATGCCGGCTGTGATCCCCACATCCGCCACGCTGCCGCCGGCATCATGAGTGATGATCAGCGGCGACACCACGCTGCTCAACCGCTGCAGGCCCAGCATCATCGACAAGATGCCGACACGCATCAGCACGCGAGGCGAGAAGACAAGCGCGAGCGAACTGAAGAAGCCAACTTGTTGCGGGGACAACGCATCTCGCCTTGGCTCGCCCTTCGCCAGGAAGAGATACAGGCAGAAACACACGAGGCTTGCCAGCCCGGCAATGCCGTAGGCCGGCGTCATCGAGTGCGCGCTGACGAGATACAGGCCGATCAAACCCGGCGCCAGCGCCCATGACCCGGAAAACAGCGCCCGTACCGTCGAAGTGATCGCAGCCGCCTTGCCGCGATCCATGGTGTTTGTTGCCGCGCGGATGCTCGCTAGAAGCACCGAATAGGTCGCGTTGCTGATCGGGATGAACAGCAGCACGCCGATCATGAAGGCGGCCGTATTGCGGAACGCGTAGATCATCCCGAAGCCGATCATGCCGCTTACCGACAGTGCCAGCACCAGCAGCCTGCGGTCGCCGAGCTTGTCGGACCAGATGCCGAGCGTCAGGCTGGTCACGACATTGATAAGTGCGGCGGCGAAGATCAGTATCGAATAGGCGTGATCAGACATGCCCAGTTCGGTAATGCCGATGATGGATTGATACGGCATCGTTGAGGCATAGGTGAAGGCAAGCGTCACAAGCGTAAGCGACGGAATGCGTATTCGTTGATCGCGGAGAATGGACGAGAAGGCGGATGACATGCGGCGACTCCAGTTGCCAAAAGTCTAGACCCGCACCACCTGATTGCAACCTCGTGTCCGCGATGGCGTCCATTCAATTATGTGATCGGTGTTCAGCGCCTCCGCCCGCTAAAGCCCGATCCGCCCGATCGCCGGGATCTTCACTCCGGGATTGGCGACGTCTATGCCGGCGACCAGGCCCATGAAGTGCATTTCGAAGCCGCTGCGCTGGCCGGCGGCGATGCCGATCAGGCCGTAAAGCGTCGCATGCATGTCGCGCCCGTCGGCATCGATCGCAAACATCCGCCCATCGCTGAGGAAATCGCGCCCGACCGCATCGGGCGGCAGCACCGTGTCGAGATCGGGCACCGTGCGCAGCACATGCGCGACGAAGCTGTTGGAATTCGGGCCCGGATAGATCCGGTAGTCGCCGACGCCGGCATAGGGATAGGATTGGATCGCCGCCTCGACGGCCGGAATGAGCCTCTGGGCCTCGTCGCCCGAGATTTCCTTCACGATATGAGGCGTGTTGGAATACCAATAGGCGTCAGCGACATAATTGTTGCGGCGGATCGGCGAGCCCCAGCCGACCTTGTCGTAGCGATTGTAGGTCGCGTCGCCCTTGGCCTTGGTGACGATCCACGAGTGGCTGGCGACCGCGCCCTTCAGCCCGCCGGTGCTTGCCGACATGATGTAGATCTTGGCTTCCCCGCTGGCGTCAGCGCTAGGCAGCACGCCCGATGTGCCCCATTCGGCCTCCCGCCATGAGCTCGGGTGGTTTTGCAGGGACCACCACCCGGCCGACGCCAGGGCCGGCAGTAGATAGACGACGAGGATGAGAAGAAGGAGCCGTTTGATATGACGCATGAAACGCCGGGGACCTTTGCTGACGTGCGGTTGTGGCCAAGGATGTGACGAGCAAGATGGTGCAATTGCGCCGCTCTTTTTCAACATGAACCCGATTGCTTTATCGCGCCCATCATTTATGCGTGACAGCCTGTTCAGAATATCAGGATAAGCCCATGACCAATCCCGTCACCGTTGAAGTCACCCGCGGCGCGCGCGTCGAAAGCCGGCATCGCGGCGCCGTCATCGCGGTCGATGGCGATGGCAAGGTCGTCTTCTCGCTGGGTGATGTCGAGGCGCCCACCTTTCCGCGATCGGCCTGCAAGGCCATGCAGGCGCTGCCGCTGGTCGAAAGCGGCGCCGCCGATGCCTACGGTTTCGGCGACAAGGAACTGGCGCTCGCCTGTTCCTCGCATAATGGCGAGGACGAGCATGTTGCGGTCGCCGCCTCGATGCTGGCGCGCGCTGGCCGCGATGTCGAAACGCTCGAATGCGGCGGCCACTGGTCGTCGAGCCAGAAGGTGCTGATCCACCAGGCCCGCACGATGGAGAAGCCGACGGCGCTGCATAACAATTGCTCCGGCAAGCACTCCGGCTTCGTCTGCACCTGCGTCCACCAGGGCGTCGATCCCAAGGGCTATGTCGGCTACGACCACCCGCTGCAGCGCGAGATCCGCGCCACCATGGAAAGCCTGACCGGCGCCGTGCTCGGCCACGACAATTGCGGCACCGACGGCTGCTCGATCCCGACTTACGCCGTGCCGCTGAAGGGGCTGGCGCATGGCTTCGCCAGGATGGCGACCGGCAACGGCCTCGAACCATTGCGCGCCAAAGCCTCGCGCCGGCTGTTCGATGCCTGCATGGCCGAGCCCTTCTATGTCGCCGGCACCGGCCGTTTCTGCACGAAGCTGATGCAGCTGGAGCCCGGCCGCATCTTTGCGAAGACCGGTGCCGAGGGTGTCTTCTGCGCCGCCATTCCTGATCAGGGCATCTCGATCGCCGTCAAATGCGACGACGGCCATGCGCGAGCCGCCGAAAGCATGGTTGCCGCCGCACTCGCCCGCTTCTTCGACAAGGACAGCGACATCGGCGTGGGTCTGGCAGAGCTGGCGACTTCAAGCATGCACAACTGGAATGGTATTCACGTCGGCGATATTCGCGCGGCGGCGGTACTCTCTGATTAAAGCGTGCCGGAATGGTGCATTCCAAACATAAAAGATAGTCAATTCTAATATATGCGAAACTGAACCGGATGACGGCGCGTGCGCTTTCATCCGGTTAAGCTACTCTTGGCGCAGTACATCGATTGCCATGAGGGCAGGATATGTTTGCAGGCCGCTATCTCTGGTGGATGCTGATCGCTCTGGCGGTCTTCCTGTTCTTTGCCATGAGCTTCGATTACGTCACCTGGGCAACGGTCGCGACATCGAGCTGCGCGCGTGTGGCCGGCTCCTGTGGGCCGCTGATCCTCATGATGACCGGCACGATCAAGCCGATCGGCTATTACATCGCCGGCGGCATCATCCTCGTCGTCACCTTCGCCCGCATTCACCACATCGGCATGAGCTGGCTCTGGTGCCTCTTCGTGCTTGTCCTCTTCGGCGCCTCGGCGCCGTTTCCGCTCCTGCTCGCCAATGTCTGGACCGGCCAGATGAATTCGGAGATGGTGCTGCAGAACCTGCCGGTGGCCTTTCCCTTCCTGGTGGTGTTATGCACCTATATCGGCTGGTCGTTCGAGGATGGAGGGGGCAGGCCGCTTGGCCCCTGGCGCTGGCTACGGCTCGCGATCCGGCTCTCGGCCCTGTATGGCGCCATGATAGCGCTCGCGCAGACACCCGCTTTCGCTTGGATGCCCGGCCGCTTGCTCGACATGCCCGCGCTCTCGGCCCTGCTGGCCACCTGGCAGCCGAAGCTGGAAACGGCACTCACGCTTGGCGCATTGGATGATCGGCTGGCCTATCTGGCCCTTGCCGTCTTCTCGGTCGCACTCGCGGCAAGCCTGTTCGGCCCCCGTATCGAGACCCTCGGTGCCCGCCTGATGACGCCCTTCATGCTGAAAGGATCGCGCCGTTGAGGCTGCGATAGGGCGCAAGCTCCGCCTCGTCGATATCGTCAGGCACGATCAATCCCGAAACCGAAGCAACCGGTAGCACCTGGCAGGCGGAGGCGCAGTCGAGCTTGTCCGCCGTCAGCAGCACATAGGTCTCGATCGCGCAGCCGGCGATATGCCGCTTGATCGCGGCCTCCTCGAAATCTCCCGTCGACAGCCCATGTGCGGGATGCGCGGCCGTCACGCCTAGGAAGAACAGGTCCGGCCGAAGCTGCGATATGGCGGCCATCGCGACGGCGCCGACAGCAACCATCGAATGCTTGTAGAGCTTGCCGCCGATCAGGATCACCTCGGCGCTTGGATGATGCTCGAGCTCGGCTGCGATCGTCGGGCTATGGGTGACGATGGTAACCGATAGCCCGCGCGGCAGCTGCCGGGCGATCTCGGCCGTGGTCGTGCCGCCGTCGAGAAACACCATCTGGCCCGGCTTGATCAGCCCGATCGCTTTTGCCGCAAGCCGCTGCTTGGCGTCGCGCGACACATCCTTGCGGGTCGTAAAATCGGGCAGCTCCGGCGAAAGCGGCATCGCGCCGCCGTGCACGCGTTTCAAAAGCCCCTCGGCCGCCATCTCGCGCAGGTCGCGACGGATCGTGTCTTCCGACACCGAGAGGTCCTCGGCCACCCGCTTGGCAATCACCTGGCCGTCGCGGCGCAGCAGGTCGAGGATCAGTGTCTTGCGTTGGGAGGTCAGCATAAGGCTCACGAAGTTGAATGAATTTTCTTGATATTGCATGAAATGATTCGACAATCAAGAAATATCATGCATTTTCACGCAATCCCGTGCATGAGGCCGGGAGTTGAGGAGAAAAGACATGTTGATCTTGATTGCAGGCCCCTATCGTTCCGGAACCGGTGACGATCCGGCGAAGATGGCGGCCAACCTGCAGCGGCTGGAAGCGCCGTCGCACGCTCTGTTCGAAGCCGGCCACGTGCCGATGATCGGCGAATGGGTCGCCTTGCCGGTCTGGCACGCCGCCGGCGGCAAAAGCGTGGGCGATGAACTCTACGAGCGGATATTCCACCCGGTCGCGGGCCGCCTGCTGCAACTGTGCGAAGGCGTGCTGCGGCTGGAAGGCGAATCCAAGGGCGCCGACAACGACGTCCGCATCGCAAGAGAGCGCGGCATTCCCGTCTGGTATCGGCTGGAAGACGTGCCGGGCTGCGCCAAGGCTGCTTGAAGCGACGCCAGAGACAAATCGGGGAGGCCGCGCATGCGGTCTCTCTTTCTCTCTCGCAATCCGTCATGCACGCTCTATGCTCTCTTGAAAGACAGGAGTCGTCATGCTGACATTGTATTTCGCGCCCGGCACATGTTCCCGCGCCAGCCTCATCGCCCTTGAGGAATCGGGCCTTCCCTTCGAGGCGAAGCGGGTCGATACCGCCAATGGCGAACAGCGCTCCGGGGCCTACCTCAAGATCAATCCCAAGGGCCGCGTTCCGGCACTTGCGACCGACAAGGGCGTGCTCACCGAAACGCCGGCGATCCTGGCCTATATCGCCGCCATCGCGCCGGCGGCCGGCCTCGCGCCGCTCGACGACCCCTTCGAATTCGCCCGCCTGCAGGCCTTCAACAGCTATATCTGCTCGACGGTGCATGTGAACCACGCCCATGGCCGCCGCGCCAGCCGCTGGGCCGATGACGCCGCCGCCCATGAAGCGATGAAGGCCAAGGTGCCGGAGACGATGGCGGAGAGCTTCGCGCTGATCGAAGACGGTATGTTCGTCGGTCCCTGGGTAATGGGCGAGCGCTACTCCGTCGCCGATCCCTATCTCTTCGTCATGACCGGCTGGCTACCGAGCGACGATGTCGACCCGGCGCGCTTCCCGAAGGTAGCCGATCACTACGCCCGCATGCTCGAGCGCCCCGCTGTGCAGCGCGCGCTTGCGCGCGAAAAGGCGTAAGCCGCGTCACTGCGGGTAATTCGCCGCAAGCTTCTTCGGCGCGCGCAATCGCCACGCGCCGATCAGCCGATCGGTCAGTTCCGCATCGCCAATGGCGTCGATACGCACGGGCAGATACTGCCAGCCGACATAATGCGGTGTCTGGAAATAGATCTCGGGCGCCAGCGAAAGCAGCGCTTCCTTCTCGTCGAGCGAAATCGAAATCACGATCGTCTCGTTATTCTTCACGGCCACGAAGGACTTGCCCCCGACCTTCAGCGCGTGGTTGCCATAGGACGTGCCTTCCTCGACCCCCGGCAGTTTCGCCTCGGCCACAAGCCGCAGCAGCCGCTTGAAGATCGCGTCGATATCCTCAGCCATGCATCCTCCCGGTCCTCTTCCGGGAAGAGCCTATCAGATTTCGAAGCCTATGCGCAGAGCGCCAGCTGGGACCCCTCGAGAATGGGATTGGACTGCTCGCGACGCTCGAGCGGCAGGTCTGCTAACTCAATGAGCGACATCCGCGCAAGATCGGGATGGGAGAGCGGGTCGTCTGCCGGGTCCGCCCCATAAGGCGGTTCGGCGGTCTCTTCGTTCAAGAAAAACTTTAGCCATTGCATGGAGTGCCTCGCTTTCTCGGTCGCTGCCAGCGGTGGGAGCTCGCCTGGTAGGCGACACGTGCATGTCTGATGCCAGGCAATATCCTCCCGAAGCGGCGAGGGTTTCAATTGAGAATAACGGAATCCTGATATAGAAAATCTATATGAGAAATCTGAACTCGGTACATTTGAACGGCCTGCGCGCGCTCGAAGCCGTCGGGCGGCTGGGCTCGCTGCAGGCGGCGGCCGAGGAGCTTGGTGTGTCGATCGGCGCCGTCAGCCAGCAGGTGATCAAGGCCGAGGCGCAGCTTGATCGAACGATCTTCGAGCGCACACCCAAGGGCATGCTGGCGACCGAGGCGGGCGCTCCGCTGCTGGCGGCGCTGAATGAAGGCTTCGCGCATCTGTCGCGGGCGGTGGCGCTTGCGCAGCGCCGCGACGACAGCATCCTGACGATCTCGGTGGCGCCGGTCTTCGCCGCGCGCTGGCTGGTCTATCGCCTCGATCGCTTCGCCGAACACCACCCCGACATCAACCTGCGCATGGACGCGACCATGAAGCTGGTCGATCCGGCGCTCTGCGATGTCGATATCGGCATCCGTGTCGGCGACGGTCGCTGGCCGGATGTGAAGGCGGAGCTGTTGCTGGAGCAGGAGGTGTTTCCCGTCTGCACGCCTTCTATGGCCGAGCGCTTGCGCGAACTCGCCGACCTCCTGGCGCTGCCCGCGATTATCGACGGTCGCGCGATGTTTGGCTGGGACGTCTGGATGCGCGCGGCGGGGCTTGAGGGTGCGGCGCTCGAGACCCGCCATGTCTTCAACGATGCTTCGCTCTGCCTCGATGCCGCCATCGCCGGGCAAGGGGTGATGCTCGCCTGGCAGACGCTGGCCGGCTATGCGCTGCAGCAGGGCCAGCTGGTCGCGCCCTTCGGCATCCGCGCCAGAACCGGCTTCGGCCACTATTTCGTCACCGCGCACGGGGTGCGCGAACCGAAGAAGGTCAGGGACTTCAAGGCCTGGATCCGCGCCGAGATGGCCGAGACCTTGAAGCTCTTTATCTGATCACACCGCCTCTTTGGAGCGTGCCGCCTGCATGGCGATATAGGCCGGGCGAGCCTGGCAGCGCTTGATCCAGGCGTCGACCTTCGGATGCGCGTCGAACAACGCCTGTTCCGATTGGGCATAGCGCAGCACTTCGGCGAGGTTGAGATCGGCGGCAGTGAAGCGGTTGCCGACGAGATAGTCGGTGGTGGCGAGATGCTTCTCCAGCACCGCCAGCGGCCGCTTCAGCGAGCGGCTGGCCACGGCGATTGTCGCCCGGCCCTCGTCGGTGTCTTCCTTCTCGTTGTCGTAGGTCATCACCAGCTTGATCGTGTGGATCTCGACCTCGGTCGCCGCCCACATCGTCCACATGGTCAGAAGGCCGTCTTCCTCAACGCCCTGGCCGGAGAGCGAGCCGCCATGCTTGCGGGCGAGGTAGAGCGTGATCGCCAGCGACTCGTGCATGACGAGATCGCCGTCCTTGATGGCCGGGATCATGGCCATCGGGTTGATGGCGGCAAAATCAGGCGACAGCGTATTGACCGGCGCATCCGACGCCAGCGGGTTGTCGAGGCGCCGTGCCTGCAGCACGGGGACGGATTTGAACTCCAGCCCCAGCTCTTCCGCCATCCAGTAGACGCGCGAGGCGCGCGAGCGATAAACGCCGTAGATTGTCAGCATGATGATGTGCCCCTCTTAAAACCTGCGGCGAGCCTAGAGGCTAGGGCGATCAAGCGGAAGCTTTCAAGGCTGATGGGTCAATCAAAGCTTTTGATGGTGACTTAAACCTCGTCGCATGTCGGTGCCGCAAAACCGCTGCACACTTTTGCGCGACATGCTTCACGACACGCGATTGCGCTCGACCGTCAGATGCGCGTAGCGACCGGCGCCATCCGCCAGTTCTCCCGACATCTTCTTGTCCCATTCGAACCCGACCACCGCTCCCTCGGCCATGTCCTGAAACACGTTGTCGGTGATGACGGCCGTTCCGGCCCCATCGACGACGGAGACCGCGCAGCCGACCGGCGCCTTGCGGATGACGTTGCCCGTGACCACCAAGTTGCGCATGTAGGGACCCCAGCCGAGCTGCATGCCCCATCTTGGCGCACCCTCGATGATGTTGTTCGAAACCAGCGTATCGGCCTCGGCGGCAATGCCGATACCGAAGCTCACATCCGGCTTGTAGGGGCCGTCGAGCTTGAGATTGCGCACGACGTTGCCGGTGACGCTGGCAAGCCTGCCGCCCTTGTCGAAATTGGCGATCGAAATGCCGTTGGCGGCCCCGTCGATCATGTTGTTTGCGACCACGGCCCCCTCGAACTCGAATTCGACATAGATCGCCGTCTCGCCCGATCGCCGGCACTGGTTGCCCGTGATCTGCACGTCGGAAGCCGAGTTGGCGCGGATCGCGGTGAAGGCGCAGTCTGAGATATGGTTGTTGGCGACCATGACATTGTCGGCGCGAAACAGGTTGATCCCGTTGCCGTTCTGCCCCGTGCCGCCATCGGTCGCGCCGATCCTGTAGATCCGGTTGCCGCTGACGATGCTGTCATCGGCCGCCTTCTTCCAGCGATGGATCAGGATGCCGCCATTGCCGCAGTCGAACACTTCGTTATTGGTCACCGATAGCCCTGAGGATTCCACCGCGTAGAGCCCGGATTGCGCGGCCCCCGATATGCGGCTCCGTTCGATCCGCCCGCCGCAGCGCTCCAGCTGCAGCCCATGCTTGCGGCTTCCCGAGATCTCGCAATTGTCGATCACGACGTCATCGACGCCGGTGAACTGCACCAACGCCGAGCTATCGTCGCCCAGCCAGCGGTTCTGTCCGTCGATGACGATATTGGAGAGCTCGATGCGCTTGACGTTCTCGGCGGTAAACAGGCGTCCATCGCCGGTATAGACGATCCGCGATGCGCCGGGCACGCCGGTGATGCGCGTATTGTCGGGCAAGGTCAGGTTCGACACCTTGTAGACACCCGGTGGCAGGAACACCGGAACGTTCTCCGCCGACGCGTCGTCGATCATCTTCTGCAGGCTGCTGCTCTTGCGATCGCCGGGATCGGGTACCGCCTTGTATTTCACCGCGTCGATCGACCCGCGCAGATCCGGCTGCCGGCTTGCCGCCAAGGCGGGCGAGGCAAGCAGGGCGACGGTGGAGCAGGCGGCAAGACGCAAGAGGTTGCGGCGGGACGCCAGGGGGAGGGACGAAAGGAGCGGCGATCTGTTCATGATATCAGCCATGCAGGAACCGTGCCGCGATGGAAGTATCGTTTTGGCACACTCAAGGTTGAGGGCATTATTATTTATTAATCATGGAATTCGTGCAGTTCCGTTGGTGTATGATTCACCTTTTTATTTGAGTGTGCGCCAAGAATTCGGAAACGCTTCAGGATTTACTATGTGTGCGACTGTGTTTGATGGTGTGGTTCGCCGTGCGGCCACTCTGGGGGCTGACCATGAATGACTTGAGTGCCAGCTTTCGTGATGCCGATACGACCGAGATCGATACGGGCAGGATCGTCACCGCCGCGCAAGCGCTCATTGTCTCCAGCAGTCGCAGCATGGCCGCCGGTATCGAGGATCTCGGGCTGAAGGCGATCATCCACGAGCTTCCCGACTTTTTCTATGTCAAGGACCGCGCCAGCCGCTTCGTCTTCGCCAACGCAACCGTCGCGCGGGCCTTCGATGTTGACGATCCCGAGGATCTCACCGGCAAGCGTGACTTCGATTTCTTCGACTTCCAGACCGCTCGCGGCTATTTCGAGATCGAGCAGGAGATCATGGCGACGGGTGAGCATCGGCTCGACGTCGAGGAGATGGTCCGTTCGCCCTTGAGCGAACTCGTCACCTGCCGGCTCACCTCGAAGCTTCCGTTGCGCAACGAGAAGGGGGAAGTCGTAGGTCTGATCGGCGTTTCGCGCGATATCACCGAGCGCAAGCGGCAGGAAGAATTCCGCCGCGGCCAGGCGCAGGTGGTGGAGATGATCGCCCGCAACGAGCCGCTCGAGATGATCCTTGAGGCACTCGTCCTTCTGGTCGAGGCCGAGATCGAGGGCATAATGGGCTCGGTGCTCATTCTGGATCGCGACGGACGGCGGCACGGCGCGTCGCCCAGCCTGCCAAGCATCTACAGCCGCATGATCGATGGCGTCACCATTGGTCCGAACGCCGGCTCGTGCGGAACCGCGGCCTGGCGTGGCAAGTTCGTCATGGTCGAGGACATGATGGTTGATCCGCTCTGGGCTGATTACCGTGGTGTTGCCCAGCAATATGGCTTTCGCTCCTGCTGGTCGATGCCCGTCATGACGGCGCAGAACAATGTGCTCGGCACCTTCGCGCTCTATTCCAGCGAGGTCCGCCGCCCGACACCGCGCGAGATGGAGTTCGTCGCCATGGCGACGCATATCGCCGGCATCGCCATAGAGCGCCGCCGCGGCGACGAGCGCATCCAGTTCATGGCCCATCACGACGATCTGACCGGCCTGCCCAACCGCGCCTTCTTCAAGGAGCGCATGGCCAAGACGCTGCATCAGGCGCGCCGCAGCGGCCGCAAGGTGACCGTCGCCTATATCGACCTCGACGATTTCAAGGATATCAACGACAGGCTGGGCCATGGGGCAGGCGACGAAGTGCTGAAGGAAGTCGTGGCCCGCATGGCGAATGGCGTTCGCGCCTCCGATATGGTCGTGCGCCTCGGCGGCGACGAATTCCTTGTCGTCCTCGTGCACCAGTCGAACCACGACACCGGCATCACGCGGCGCCTGCGCGAGCTGCACAAGGCGGTGCGCAAGCCGATAAACTACCAGGACAAGCAGCTGCGTGTGACCTGCAGCATCGGCGTCGCTTCTTTCCCGAGCGACGGCGCCACCGCCGACGAGCTTCTGGCAAACGCCGACAGCGCCATGTACCGCTCCAAGCAGCTCGGGCGTGACACACTGCAACATTACCACGGCGCTCGCGACGCCGATCTCAATTTACCGGTCAGCGAGCAGGAGGAACTGCGGCAGGCGATTATCTCCGATCAGCTCATCCTCCACTATCAGCCGCAGGTCGATGTCTCGACACTCGCGGTCACGGGCCTCGAAGCGCTTGTCCGGTGGAAACATCCGACCCGCGGAATGGTGCCGCCGGCGGATTTCATTCCGATGGCGGAGGAGAGCGGTCTGATCGTCCCGCTCGGCCTTTGGGTGCTTAACGAAGCCTGCCGCCAGGCGCGGGCGTGGCAGGACATGGGCCTGCCGCCGCTTCGCATTGGCGTCAACGTCTCGGCACGGCAGTTTACCGACAAGGATTTCGCGCGTCTGGTAAAGGAAGCGGTGGAGCGCTTCGGCCTTGCGCCGCGCTGGCTTGAGCTCGAGCTCACCGAAAGCGTGCTGATGCAGGATGCGGACCGCGCGCTGGCGACGATGAATGCGCTGCGCCCGCTGGGCATCCGCTTCTCGATCGATGATTTCGGCAGCGGCTATTCGAGCCTGGCTTCGCTGAAGACCTTCCCCTTCGACCGCCTCAAGATGGACCGCTCGCTGATCGAGGCGCTGCCATCGGACAAGACCGCCGTCGCCATTGGCCTCGCCGTCATCTCGCTGGCCCAGACCCTGAAGCTCACAGTGGTCGCCGAGGGCGTGGAAACCGATGAGCAGCGGGAGTTCCTGCGCTTCGCCAAGTGTGAGGAAGCGCAGGGGTATCGCTTCTCCAGGCCGCTGCCCGCCGATCAGGTTCCCGGCTTCCTGAAAGGCTAGTCTAGATTTGGTCGTCCGTTATATTCATAATCTCAATTCATAAGCTTTATCTGTTTTCAATATCTACCGATCTTGCCTCTTCGCCACTAACTTTCCAAGATGGATGGTCGACCGTTTGTGTCCGACTTCAATCGATCGCGGAATCGACAATGAGCATTTCCGGAACATTGGCATTGTCGGTTGCGATGTCGTAGGTCTGTTCCGAGCCTGTCGCTTCCATGATCGGTCACAGCGAGGTGAGCGCCGATGAACACGAGATTTGACCAGGGTGTCGACAGCACGGCGCTGGCTGTGCCGTTTCGCGAGAAAAGCTCCGACGCCCCGCTTGAAATCCTGTCCTTCGCGCTCGATGCCCTGAAATCCGGAATGCCGGCCGCCCTCATTTTTCTCACCGAAATTCGAGGCGGCGCGGCGCGCGCGCTTGGCGCGCAGATGGCGGTGCGGGCCGATGGCGGCTTCTGTGGATTTGTCTCCGGCGGATGCGTCGAGGCAGCGGTTGCGGCAGAGGCGCTGGAGGCGCTGGAACTCGGCACGGACAAGGAGCTGATGCTTGGTGCGGGCTCGCCTTACTTCGATATTGTTCTGCCCTGCGGCGGCGGCCTGACATTGACGATACACTGTCTGAAGGACGGCACGGCGTTGAGTGAGATCGTCCGCGGTCTGATAGCGCGGCGCCGCGTTGCCCTGCGTTACGTGCCCGCGTCCTCCTCCCTCGTGTTCGATGCGCAGGCGGCCGAGACCGGCTGGTCCGAGGCCGGTTTCACGATGGCGTATCGTCCGGCGCCGCTCATTTTCGTGTCCGGACAGTCGATCGAAACCGAGACATTGTCGCGCATCGCGCAATCGGCGAGTTACGAGGTACGCCAGCTCGATCCGGCCAACGCGCCAAAGCCGGAAGATTTCGATCCCGATTCCGCGCTCGTCCTCCTGCATCATGATATCGAGCGGGAAGTCGGACCGTTGATCGCCGCGCTTGCCGGCGCGCCGTTTTATATCGGGGCGCTCGGCGGCGTCAGAACGCATGCGCGGCGCGTTGCGAAGCTCGAGGAGCTCGGATGCTCGAGAGCGTCCATCGAAAGGATCAAGGCGCCGATCGGGATCTTTTCCAAGGCGCGGGACGCGGTATCGCTTTCCCTGTCGATCCTCGCCGATATCGCCGCTCTCCGCCGCTAGTCCGGCCTTTCCGCGCGCAAACAACAATCAGCCCAGAGCCGTTCGAATAAAGGATACCGCATGACATTTTCGGGAAAACGCCTCGCTCTCGCGATGTCCTGTCTGGTTCTCGTTGCCGTTCCCAATATCGGCGCAAGAGCACAGGATGCCTCCGCCGGCGCGATGTTGTTCCGGCAGCGATGCTCGGCATGCCACGCGCTGGATGCCGCTCAAAAGAGGGTAGGGCCGCATCTCGATGGTGTCGTCGGCCGTCCTGCTGGCAGTGTCGAGGGCGCGCGATATTCGAAGGGCATGCAGGCGCTCGGCGTTCAATGGAATGCGGAAAGCCTGGATAGGTTTCTCACCAACCCGCGCCAGATGGTCCCGGGCTCCTTCATGCCGATCTCCGTGGGCAATGCCGCGGACAGGCACAACATCATATCCTACCTGGAAAGCGTCTCGGTCCAGCCGGCCAACTAGAGCCTTTCCTGGTTAGATTGAAGCATTCTGTTAGCTCAAACGGAGTCGGATGGTCGTCCGGCCGGCGCGCGTCGTAGCCAACGCATAC
>NZ_JBMDKV010000012.1:0-196603 GCF_057809895.1 Rhizobium sp. FG113
CGAAACTTCTTCAAGGCAGCAGGATATGAGGCTGAATAGATGCGACACGCTTTAGAATACAAGCTTTCTCGTTTACGCCTCATGAAGGCCTGCATGTCATATCGGCCGAAAGGGCCGGTTTTGGGCAATGTCCGGTCTGCGAATAAGAGGGATGGGGAACGACATGAACGTCGGGAGCTTCGATCGCATTGGCCTCCGCAGGAAGCCGAAACAGGAACGCAGTATTCAGAGGCTGGACCTGATCTTGTCCGCTGCCTCGGAGCTGATCGCGGCCAAGGGTGTCGGCGCCATGCGCATGACCGAACTCGCCGTCGCCGCCAATGTGCCGATCGGCTCGGTCTACCAGTATTTCCCCGAGAAAGCGGCGATCGTCAAAGCGCTGTTCGACCGCCATTCGCTGGCCATCCGCGCAAGGGTCGCGGACGCCTTCGCGTCGGTGCAATCCGTACCGGAAGCGCTCGATGTGCTCGAAGCCACAATCGACTGGCATTATGAGGACTATCGCAATGATGCCGCGAGCCTCGGCATCTGGCTCGGCACCGAGACCGATCAGGACCTGTCGCAGCTCAACGTGGAGCACAACAGCCGCATCGCCAGGATCTTTCGCGAAACGGCCCAGCGCATCGCGCCAGAGCTCAGCGATGTCGATACCGAGGCGCGCACCTATCTGTTCAGCCACCTGATCGGCTCGTCGGTCAGGCTCGCTGTCACAAGCGATCCCTTCTTCGCCGCACGCATCCTGCAGGAATGCAAATGCCTCGTGCGCACGTCCTTCTTTACAGCCATGCCCGCGGAGCTGGTCGGCTGATGATGCGGATACCGGCTGGTGCCAATTACCAGCTGGTCACGGTGTTCGCGACCTTCAGGCGCGGCTGGGCGCGCACGTAAGTGCCCTTCACCTCCGCGTCGAGATTGTCCTCCACCACGGCAGGCGTGATGTTGTCGAGGCAGGCGGTGATGTGTGCGGTGATCGCGTTCATCAGCGAGATCGAGACGCCCGGCCGCTTCATGATGCCGATCTGCACCGGGGGGAGCGCTGGGAAGCCGTCCGCCTGGGTCAGCACCTTCATGCCGGTGCGTAGCGCCGATTCCGGCATGGTCGAAACAGCAAGCCCGGAGAGAACCGCGGCCGCGATGACGGTGCACGACCAGCTGGTGAACAGGATTTGATGTTCGCGCCCGCCCGCGTCGAGCGCGGCTATGGCGGTCTGCCTCCACGGGCAGTCGCGGCGGCCGACGGCCAGCGGCACCGGCGCATCGTCGCGGATCGGATGGTTGGCCGAACCGACCCAGCAGAGCGGTTCGGTCCTGACCACGTCGGACATGCGCACGCGCGGATTATGCGTCACCAGCGCGATGTCGAGTTCGCCCCTGTGCATGCGCTCGGCGAGATCGACCGATGGCTCGCACACGATATAGAGCTCGACATTCGGATGCGTCTTGGCGAAGCGGCCGATGATCTCCGGCATGTAGCGCTCGGCATAGTCGTCGGGCGTGCCGATCCTGAGCGTGCCTTCCAGCCGGTTGTCGTCGAAGGCGGCGATCGCCTCGTTGTTGAGGCGGATGATGCGGCGGGCATAGTTGAGCAGCTTCTCGCCCTCTACCGTCAGCCGGTTGCCGCGGCCGTCCTTGATGAACAGCTGCTTGCCGATCCGCTCCTCGAGGCGGCGCATCTGCATCGAAACGGCGGATTGCGTCTTGTAGACCCGGTCGGCGGCCTTGGTGAAGCTGCCGGAATCGATGATGGCGATGAAGGTCTGCAGCTGGTCAATATCAAGAGGCGCGGCCATGGTTCTCACCTATAAACATCTCTGATGTTAATCATTAGAAACATTCGTTGGACTGATCAATAGCCCTTTGGCATCTTGTGGCTGCAAATCAATCAAAGTGATGGCCAGGCAAATCGGCCTGTCCGCTCGAAAACCAACTTGCCTCTCCGTGCCCGATCGCGCGGAAAGGGCGGGTTGTTGCGCGCCCATGAAAGGATCATCCCATGCGCACGACAGACCGGATATTAGAACTCGACTGCAACCCCGCGACCAAGACCTTTTCGCAGCGTCTCGTCGCCGGTTTCGCAACGCTGGCATCCGTACTGCGCGTGTTCCGCAATCGTATGGAGATCAACGCGCTGCACGAGCTCGACGACAACCAGCTGAGGGATATCGGCCTTTCCCGGGCCGATCTCGACGCGGCCTTCCTGGCGTCCACCTTCTTCGAGGATCCGTCGGATCAGCTGACGCGGTCCGCGCGCAATCGCGGCCGTAATTCGCTTCATCGGCTCAATCAGGATTGAGCCGAATCTAGTTTTCCCCGCAGGGTGATAGCCAATAACCCTGCCTCTTGCCCGGTGCCGACCTCCCAGTCGTCTCCGGGTTTTTTTATGCGCGTTCTTAGGGCTTGGAGGAGGAGGGCGGCGTCTTCGGCATGTAGCTCTCGAAGATCGCTTCCATGTTCTTCTGGTAGCCCTTCTGCACCTCAAGCCCGCTGTCGAACATGGTGTTCAGCATGTCCATATAGCTGGAGGCCTCGGGCGCCTTCTCCGTCTTTTCGCTGGCTTTCGGCGTTTCCGTCGGTTTCTGCGGCGCGGGCTGGGCGAAGCTGCCCATCATGTCCTGGAATGCCTTGGTAAAGGGATTGTCGAGGAACGGATTGGCCGGTGCCGCCTTTTGAGGCTCCGGCTTCGGCGCGCTGAACATCAGCTGCATAGCCTGCGTGAATGGATTGTCGAAGATGCTCGGTGCCGGCGTCGGCGCCTGCTTCGGCGCGAAGCCGGTGGCCTGCAGCCACTGCTGGATGCTCTCGCCCATCGCCGTGTTGACGAAAGGGTTCACCGGCGCATTCATCTGCCCCATCGATTGCTTGAACAGCCCGCCCATCAGCGTGCCGGCCATGATCGGCAGCATCTGCTTGTAGATTTCCTGGCCGATCCCGGTCATCTGCGCGGCCTGCGCCGCAACTGCCCGCGACACGTCCTTGGAGCCGAAGAGCTGCGCCAGGATGTCGTTGCCGTCGGAGATCCCCTGCGGCGTGAATGCCTTGCTCATATCCTCGAAATACTTGGCATAGTTGCCTGACGACACCGCCTGCATCAGGCCCATGAAATCGTAGGGGTTGCTGCTGCTGCGCTTCAGCCCGGCCGAGAAAGCCGGCATCAGCGCGGCCATCGCCTGCGTCGCCTGTTCCTGCGCCAGGTTGAACTGCTTGGAGATCGCGTCCATCGCCGCGCCGTTCTGCGCCTGCATCATCATGTCGAAGAGTGGCAGCATGGAAAAGCCCTTTCCCGGTTCGCGACGCATGATCGCGTCACTATAGCCGGAAAAAGGAATGCGCAAACCGCTTTTTGCAGAAGGGCTTAGTGGTTGCCCTTAGTATTGGTACTCTTCGAACGCGGGCTCCACGGAGCCGTTCCAGCGGCCGTTGTAGAGCGCCAGCAGGTCTTCCGCCAGCGTCGCCTTCTTGGCCATGACCTCATCCAGCGGCGACAGGAAGATCGTCTCGTCCTGGCCTTCGCTGTTGAGCTTGCCGCGCGCCTTGAGGCCAGCCTTGGAAATGGCAAGCACGTCGCGTGCCGTATCGTAAAGCGTGTGGCCACGGAATGCTGCCTTCAGCCCCTCGGCCGGCACCGTGTTGCGCAGTGCGTTGACCTCGTCGAAGCCCCAGTCCTTGGTCAGCTGGTCGGCGGCCTCGAGTGCCGTTGCGTCGTAGAGCAGGCCAACCCAGAAGGCCGGCAGCGCGCAGATGCGGCGCCACGGGCCGCCATCGGCGCCGCGCATTTCGAGGAAGCGCTTCAGGCGCACGTCGGGGAACAGCGTCGAGAGATGGTTGGTCCAGTCGCCCATCGTCGGCTCCCAGGCGGCAATCTCGCCCTTCAGCGCGCCGTTCATGAACTGGCGGAAGGTGACGTGGGTACAGTCCTTGTAGCGGCCGTCGCGGACGATGAAGTACATCGGCACGTCGAGCGCCCATTCAACATAGTCGTTGAAGCTGAAATCGTCGCGGAAGGTGAAGTCGAGCAGGCCGGAGCGGTTGTTGTCGGTGTCGCGCCAGATATCGCCGCGCCAGGATTGCAGCCCGTTCAGCTTGCCTTCGGTGAAGGGGGAGGAGGCGAACAGCGCCGTTGCCAGCGACTGCAGCTTCATCGAGACGCGCATCTTCTTGCGCATGTCGGCTTCCGACGAGAAGTCGAGGTTCACCTGGATCGTGCAGGTCCGGTACATCATGTCGAGGCCCTGCGTGCCGACCTTCGGCATGTAACGGCTCATGATGCCGTAGCGCGACTTCGGCATGACAGGGGTCTCGGCCAGCGTCCACTTCGGGCTGCCGCCGATGCCAAGGAAGCGGATGCCCATCGGCTCGGCGATCTCGCGGAGCACGGCTAGGTGCGCGTTGGATTCCTTGCAGGTTTGGTGGATGTTTTCGAGCGGCGCGCCAGAGAGCTCGAACTGTCCGCCCGGCTCGATCGAGATCGCGCCCATGCCCGATGGCTCGGCAAGGCCGATGATGTTTTCGCCGTCGAGGATCGGCTCCCAGCCGCTCTTCGCTTCCAGACCCTTCAGCAGGCCGGAAATGCTGTTCTCGCCGAAATAGGGAACCGGGCTGTTGTCGGCGCGGAAGAAGGCGAACTTCTCATGCTCAGTGCCGATGCGGAACTTATCTTCCGGCTTGTTTCCCGCCGCAAGATAATCGGTCAGCTCCTGAACCGAAGAGAGCGGGGTCTGGTCGGTGGTATCGCGAGCCATTCAAGTAACCTGTATTCGGGAAACGCCCGGAAAGTATCCGGACAGTAGGAAGGGTGATTAGGACCGCTGGCACGTATGTTGCAAGTGAAATTGTTTCAACCAGCCATCAAAAAAATACCAGCAACTGTGGCCCGTTGCCCACGCGGCTATTGGTTCCAGTCGCCGAGTGCCGCCTGTATCACTGCCATGGCGGCAACGGCTGCGGTATCGGCGCGCAATATTCTCGGTCCGAGCGGGATCGCGGTCACGAAATCGAGGCTGCGCAGCCGCGCGCGCTCGTCCTCGGAAAACCCGCCCTCGGGCCCCACGAGCAGCGCCAGCTTGCGCTCCTTCACCGCCGAGAGGATCGGCAGCGGGTTCTGCCCGGCATCGCCCTCGTCGCAATAGATGATCCGCCGGTCGCTCGGCCATCCGTCGAGCATGTCGAAAAGCCGCACCGGCTCGGCGACCTCTGGGATGCCGAGAATGCCGCATTGCTCGGCCGCCTCGATGACGTTGGCGCGGAGCTTGTCGAGATTGTTGATTTTGCCCTGCACGTGCTGCGTCATCACGGGCTGCAGCACGCCGGCGCCCATCTCCACGGCCTTCTGCACGAGATAATCCAGCCGCCCCACCTTCAGCGGCGCGAAGAGATAATGCAGGTCGGAAGGCTCCGGCTGCGGCCGCGTTTGCTCCTCGGGCACGATCATGATGCGCTTGCGGGTGGGCAGCGAAAGCCTTGCCTTCCATTCGCCGTCGCGGCCGTTGAAGACAAGGATCTCGGCGCCGTCGCCCATCCTCAGCACATTGGCGAGGTAGTTGTACTGGTCCGGCGTCGCCTCCGCCGCCACGCCTTTGGAGAGGGGTGCGGCGACAAACAGCCGTTGCATTCTAAAATTGGCGCGCATCGAAATGTCCTGGCTAAACGAAGAGCGCGACCATAACCCAATAGAGCGCGGCCGCAAGCGCGGCGGATGCCGGCACGGTGATGACCCAGGCGGCGATGATCGTCATGAAGTGCGAGCGTCGAACCAGCCGGCGCCGGCGCACCTCGTGGGTATTGGGATCGTCGGGCTCCTCCAGCATCCAGACCTCGGCCTTGCGGCGCATGTATTCGATCCGGCGCTTGGAGTTGCGGGTGTACCATTCACGAAAGAAGCCGACACCGAACACCGCACCAACCGCGATATGGGTGGTACTGACCGGCAGGCCGAGCCAGGAGGCGACGATGACGGTAAACGCCGTCGCCATCGCCACGCAATAGGCGCGCATCGGGTTGAGCTTGGTGATCTGCTCACCGACAAGGCGGATCAGGCGCGGCCCGAAGAGCAGCAGACCGACCGAAATGCCGAGCGCCCCGATCAGCATCACCCAGAGTGGCGGAGCCAGCCCGCGGACGAGCGGCTGGTCGAAGGAAACGCGAACTATCGCCGAAAGCGGGCCGACGGCATTGGACACGTCGTTGGCGCCGTGAGCGAAGGAGAGCAACGCTGCCGCGCCGATCAGGGGCATCTGGAACAGCACCCGCAGCGAGCTGTTGCGGTTCTCCAGCCCCTGCGCCCGCCTATTGACCAGCGGCCGCGCCACGAGCCAGCCGACCACGCCCGCCGCGATCCCGAGCAGGATGATCGTCGACGCCGAGAACGCGTTCATGCTTTCAAGCTGCAGGATCATGTAGGCGGTGAAGCCGCCCACCATGAGCGCGATGAGCACGGGCACCCAGCGCTTGGCCGAGGTAATCTTGTCCTCGCGGTAGATGATCAGCGTCTTGACGAGATAGAGCATGCCGGCGGCAATCACACCGCCGATCAGCGGCGAGGTCATCCAGCTGGAGGTGATCTCGGCCAGCACCCGCCAGTTGACGGGCCCCGGCCCGAGCGCGCCCACGCCCGCGCCGATCACCGCGCCGACGATCGAGTGCGTGGTTGAAACGGGCGCGTGCAGCCATGTCGCGAGGTTGATCCAGAGTGCGGCCGCCATCAGCGCTGCCATCATGATCCAGGAGAGCGTGGCGGGCGGGATCTGCGAGGGATCGAGGATGCTGGACGAGATCGTCTTCACCACCGCGCCACCCGATATCGTCGCGCCGAGGATCTCGAAGATAGCGGCGATGACGAGTGCCTGCCCCATGGTCATGGCCCGCGCGCCGACGGCAGCGCCGACGTTGTTGGTCACGTCGTTCGCGCCGATGTTCATGGCCATGTAGGCAGCAAGGGCGGCCGCCGCGATCACCAGACCGGCGCCGGGGCGATCGAAGACGTAGATCGCCGCAAAAAGCATGGCGAGGCCGAGGAAGACGAGGCCGATCCCAGGCGCCACCAGCTTGCGCGAGACGTATTTCGACGCGTCCTCGACCTGCGTGAGCTTGTCGAGATCCTTGTCGAGCGTTCGTTTGGTGAGGACGGTGGGGCGTTCGGGCATGCTGTTCCTTGTGATTGAGGCCCGCTTTTGCGCCGCGAATTCTAGCAGCGCAAGATGGCAGGAATCATTCAGCCGGAATCTGTTGCAGCGCCAGCGGCTCGAGTTGCTCCGTCATGCGGCGTTTGAAGAGCAGGAAGAGATCGCGCAGTTCCGGCTCGTTGACGCGCTTGGCGGCCTCTTCGCAGGAGACCCACTCGTAACGCCGCTCGCCCTTTTCCTTGAAGCTCTTGGCGATCGTCGAGACCTCGAGCACATAGACCTGAACCTTGCAGGTCACCTTCAGCCCGTTCTTCAGCACCTTGGGATAGTGGTAGCAGCCGATCGTCTGGCTCTCGACCGTCCCGCGTACGCCCGCTTCCTCGTAAGCTTCGCGGGCGGCGACCTCGTAGGAGGTCTTGCCGTCCATCGGCCATCCCTTGGGGATCACCCAGCGGCCGGTGTCGCGGCTGGTCAGAAGCAGCACCTCAAGCGCGCCGGTCTTGCCCTTCGTCCGGTAGCAGAGCGCAGCATATTGCTGGCGCGGAGGGCGCCGGAACATCAGCTGAACATCGGAGGCGAGGCGGGCAAGTAGGCTCAACGGTCAGGTCACCTTTATCGGTTGGGTGCGTATATTAGTGTCTCATGGAAAGCTTGCGCGATCCATGTGTGTGTTTTGCTTTCGGTTCAGGCTTTATATCTATCAATAGAGCCTTTCGTTTTGGTTTCGGTTTCAAAAAACCGCCATCGAATGCTCTATTTCCGTCACGTCGAGTGCCATTCAATATGATATCGACTTTCGTCATAATCAATCGGGACGTGATGCCGCATGCCGATAGCCCCAAACATTGGCAATTCTGCGTCGGTTCTCCACAGAAAAGATTGTCCGGCTAACATCCTGATGGGGTAATTTTGACCCTCAAAGCCTGCTGAGGCAGGTGATCTGCCGCAGGTGAGTCGTCGTGTTTGCGTCGCTCTCCGCGAAAAAATATCCTTGGTCGCCACCCGTCATTCGGCTTATCAATGCGTCGAAAACAGGAGGATGGTTCATGGTATCGGAAGCAACGCGCATCGATTGGATCGGAGGGAGCTGCCGGCTGCTGCAGGCAACGGCGGCGGAGTTCCGCGATACCCGCCCCTTTGAGGGCCTGACGATCGGCACCGGCATCCATCTCGAACCGAAAACGGTGGCACTTCTGATGACGCTCAACGCTGGCGGCGCGCGTCTGGTCTGCACCGGCAACCTGAACAGCACCCAGCCGGCGACCGTGGAATATCTGCGCAGCCAGGGCATCACCGTCTTCGCCACCCAGACCACCGACCCCGCCGCGCATCATCAGAGCCTTGTTGCCGTGGTTGCCGAGAAGCCGGATCTGCTGCTCGACAATGGCGGTGATCTCTTCGCCATCGCAGCGGAAAGCCCCTACGCCAATCTCCTTGGTGGCACCGAGGAGACCACTTCCGGCCGCACCCGGCTGCTGCCGCTGCGCGACAGGCTGAACATGCCGATCCTCGTCATCAACGACAGTCCGATCAAGCAGTTCGCCGAAAACAAGCATGCCGTCGGCCAGAGCCTGTTCGAGAGCTACATGCGCTTCACCAATCGCTCCACCAACGGCAAGCGCGTCACGGTCTTCGGCTATGGCGCCTGCGGCAAGGGCACGGCCGCCTGCTTCCGCAATGCCTTCTCGCAGGTGAGCGTCGTCGATATCGATCCTGTCACCACGCTCGAAGCGCATCTGGATGGTTTTGTCACACCGCTGCGCGATGACGCCATCCGCTCCGCAGACGTGCTCGTCACCGTCACCGGCCATCCCGATATCATCACCTTGAAGGACCTGCCGCTGATCAAGAACGGCGCCATCCTGATGAACGGCGGCCACTTCCCCAACGAGATCGACGTCGCCGCCTTCCGCGCCCATGAGGACGTCGTCGCGACCGATCGCTATGAGGCCGATGGCATCGAGACCCTTCACCTGAAGGACGGCCGCGCCCTCCACATCCTGGGCGGCGGCCATATGGCGAACCTCGCCGGCCCGCGCCCACTTGGGAACTCGGTGGAATCCATGGACCTCGGCTTCACCCTGCAGGTCCGCTGCCTAGAACGCGTGGCCAAAGGCGGCGTCGGCCCCGAAGCCTGCATCGTGCCGGTGCCTGCGGATATCGACGCGATGGTGGCGAGCGCCTATCTCGATCTGGCGCGGTAGCCGCGAAAGCTCGTCAGGGCTGGCGCGCGATCGTCCCGATGACGTTGGTGACCAGCCGCGCTGCCGTTAGCGCGGAAATACCGTCAATGTCTGCAGGCGGATAGAGTTCGACGAGGTCAAAGCCGACGATCCGGCCTCGTCTGCCGACGCCGGCAATCAGATCGATGACCTGTGTGTAGGTAAGGCCACCGGGCGATCGGGCAGCCACGCCGGGCATGAGGCTGGGGTCGAGGCCATCGCAGTCCAATGTGATCACGACCCGCGCGCCTTCGGGAATATGCCGGAGGGCGGCGTCGACGCCGAGGGAGCGAACCTCGCGAGCGGTGACGAAGCGGCTGCCATAGGCCTCGGCTGCCTCGATCTCACTGCGCCGAGCGCTTCCGACGCCGCGCATGCCCACCTGCACCATCCCGGCGATATGTCCCATCTCGCTCGCCCGGCGCATCGGGTTGGAATAACCGTGACGCTCGCCATGGAGCTCATCGCGCCAGTCGATATGTGCATCGATCTGGACAATCCAGATCGGCCCGTGATCCGCGAAGCCGGCGAGGAACGGAATAGGGACGGAATCGTCGCCGCCGAGCAGGATCGGCACGGCTGACATCGCCAGTATTTCCCGTGTCTTTGCCTCGATCAGCGCTCGGTTCCGCGCGTTGTCATGCATCTCCGTCGGCAAATCACCGGCATCAAAGCAGCATACAGGCTTGCCGTCAAAAAGCGGTCCGCCGAGATCAAAATCCCAATGCTCGACAAGTGGTGCGTCTTCCTGGCTCGCGGCGCGGATGGCATTGGCCGCAGTCGCGTAGCCGCTGCTGTCCTTGCCGCGATAGGTGCTGCCGTGAGCGGCGCCGAAGATCACCATGCGAGGCGTGGCGCCGTCGGGCATATGAGAATTCAGACCAAGAAAGGCAGGCGAAGCGGTCATTGTGGGATCCGGATCATTGTTCGGTGGGCGCATGCACTCAAACACCGGCGGCGCTCAACGTCCATGGGAATGTTGAGCGCTGTAACCGAGCCTCAATCGATCTCGACCACCAGCTTGCCCTCAGCCTCGCGGCTTTCGATCAACCTGTGCGCCTCGGCGACATCGGCAAGCGAAAACCGCCGGCTGTCCATGCGCGGCAACAGCTTGCCCGCTTCGGCCAGTCGCGTCACCTCGCGCAGGATCTCGCCGTGATGCGCGCGGCCTTCGCCGCTCAACAAGGGCAGCAGCGTGAATACGCCGGAATAACTCGCCGCCTTGAACGAGAGCGGCGCCAGCGCATGCGTGCCCCAGCCGAGCGCGCTCACGACATGGCCGAACCGGCTCGCCGCCTTGAACGCCATGTCGAGCCCGGCGCCGCCGACCGTGTCGTAGACGACATCGAAGCCACGCCCGCTAGTATAGGTCGCGACGTGATCCTCGATGGTTCCAACCGCGCGGTCGACCGCGGTCGCGCCTAGGCTGCGGAGATAGTCGGCCTTCGCCGCACCATCGATTGCGTAGACGTCGGCGCCGACAGCCCGGGCGATCTGCACCGCGATATGCCCGACCCCGCCGGCACCGCCGATGACGAGCACGCGCTGGCCGCTCGCAACCTTCGCCCGGTCCACAAGCCCTTCCCATGCGGTAATCGCAGCGAGCGGCAGGGCTGCGGCTTCCCGCATCGACAGATTGCTCGGCTTCAGCGCGATAAGATCGGCGTCGACTGCCGCGAACTCAGTCAGCGATCCTTGAATGCCGCCGACCCCGCCGGTCATGCCGTAGACCGCGTCGCCGCGCCGGAAACCGCTCACATCAGGGCCGACCGCCTCGACGATCCCAGCCATGTCGATGCCGAGGATGGCGGGCAGGGGATGGCGGGCATGGGCGGCGTTGCCGGCGCGGATCTTGGTGTCGAGCGGATTGACGCCGCTGGCCTGGATGCGCACCAGGACTTGGCCTTTTGCGGCCTCGGGCCGGGCGATCTCCGTCTGGCGAAACGCGCCCTGCGGTGCATCGACCAGAAGCGCTTTCATCGTGGATTTCGAAGACATGGAACACTCCTTTCGTGTTTGTGAAAGAAGGATGCGCCGTTGAAGATCGAATGGAAATCATAGATAACGTATGAAGATCATGCAAAAATGTTTGGGTTGAGCATGGAGTGGAGCGATCTTAGGCTGTTCCTGGTCATTGCCAGGCTGGGCACCTTGGGTGCGGCCGCGCGCAGCCTCGGGCTGACCCAGCCGACCATGGGCCGGCGTCTGCGCGCCCTTGAGGCAGCGCTCGGCCAGACGCTCTTCCAGCGCACCGCCGATGGTTTCGTGCTGACCGACGAAGGCGTTGCGGTCTTCGCCCATGCCGAGCGGATAGAGGACGAGGCGCTCGCCCTGCAGCGCGAACTCGCAGGCACCGCCAGCGACCTCACCGGCTTTCTGCGCCTCTCGTCCTCGGATTGGTTCGGCACCCATCTTCTGGCGCCCGTCATTGCCGAGTTTTCGCTCGCCTATCCCAGGGTTGTCGTCGAGCTTTTGACCGATAGCCGCCTGCTCAGTCTCTCCCGGCGCGAGGCCGACCTCGTCTTCCGCATCGCGCCCTTCACGGAGCCGGAAGTGATCTCCCGCCGGCTGATGCGCATCGAATACGGCCTCTATATCAGGCGCGGCCTGCCACATCCTGTTGCAGGAGACGGGGAGGGTGCGCGCTTGGTCACCATGGACGAGGCCTTCGGCGGCATGCCCGATGTCTTGTGGCTTCAGCGCCTGCTGCCGAAGGCGTCGATCGCGCTTCGCAGCAACAATCGCGATGTGCAGGCAACGCTCTGCGCCAACGGCGCCGGCCTCGCCGTGCTGCCGCGTCCGCTTGGCGACAGCATGGCCGCGATCGAGCGCGTCGATCTCGGCGAGCCGCCACCGGGGCGCGACACCTGGGTCGGCTATCACCGCGACATGAAGCGCATGGCGCGGCTGCGCGCGCTGCTCGATCACGTCATCGAGCGGCTGGCCAACTGACCGTCACCGCTCCCAATAGGGCACGGGCCCATAAAGCTCTGCGAGATAATCGATGAACAGCCGCACCTTGGCCGGCAGGAACTGGCGGCTTGGGTAGACGGCCGACAGCGTCACGTTTCGCGATCCCTCATAGGCCGTTAGCACCTGCACCAGCTGGCCGGATTTCAGCTCCGCGCCGATATCCCAGGTCGAGCGCAGCGCGATGCCGAGGCCGGCAATCACGGCCTCGCGGATCACCTCGCTGGAATTGGTGACGAGCATACCCTCCGGCCGGATCGACAGCGCGCCCTCAGGCCCCTCGAGCCGCCAGACATCGTTATTATGCGCCGGCAGGCAGCGATGCCGCTTGAGATCGTCGATGCTATCGGGCGTGCCATTGGCCTTGAGATAAGCCGGCGAGGCGCAGAGCACCCGGCGCACCGGCGCCAGGCGGCGGGCGACGAGGCTGGAATCGGTAAGCTCCGCGATGCGGATCGCCAGATCGAACCCGCCGCCGACGATATCGCTGAACTCGTCTGACAGCACGAGGTTGATGGCGAGATCGGGATGGGCGTCCATGAAGCGCTTCAGATGCGGCGCGATATGCATGCGCCCGAAGGAGGTCGGCGCCGAGACCTTCAGCGTTCCATGCATCTGCGCCGAGCGGCCGGAAATGTAGAACTCCGCCTCCTCGAGCCCGGCCAGAATGCCGAGCACCCGGTCATAAAAACCCTGGCCGGCTTCGGTGAGCGAGATCTGCCGCGTCGTGCGCTGCAGGAGCCGCGTTCCCAGCCGGTCTTCCAGCCGCTTGATGCGCTTGGAAACCACCGCCGGCGAGAAGCCTAGCGCCCGCCCGGCAAGCGACATGCTGCCCGTCGCCGCCACCTTGGCGAAGATTTCGAGATCCCCCAGATTGGTCATGTCGCCCCGATAATTTCTTATTTTGTCATAAGTGCTTAGCATTTGCGCCGAATTGGGGAAAGTGTTAAGCCCGAAGCCTTGGCAGTATGGAGGATACAGCCGGTTTCTCCTTGGATGGAGAAGGGAGGAAAGGCATGTCCGACGCCATTTCGTTTCTCGCCCCGCGCGCCGATGTCATGGCGCGCCGCCGGCAGATTATTGCCGATCTCGCCGATCTCCTGCCGCCGGAATGTCTGGTTTCCGAGCTGCGCGAACTCATGCCCTTCGAGACCGACGCCTTCGTCTCCTACCGCCGCATGCCGCTTGCGGTCGCGCTCCCACGCAGCACGGCAGAAGTCGCGGCGGTGATGAAATATTGCCATCGCTACGGCATCCCCGTCGTCCCGCGCGGGGCCGGCACCTCGCTGTCGGGCGGCGCCATTCCGCAGGAGGATGCGGTCGTCGTCTGCGTCTCGAAGATGAACCGCATCATCGAGATCAACCTTTTCAATCGCGCTGCGGTGGTCGAGGCCGGCGTCACCAATCTCAACATTTCCGAAGCCGTCTCCGCCGATGGCTTCTTCTACGCGCCCGATCCGAGCTCGCAGCTTGCCTGCACCATCGGCGGCAATATCGGCATGAACTCCGGCGGCGCCCACTGTCTGAAATATGGCGTCACCACCAACAATCTGCTCGGCGTGAAAATGGTGCTGGTCGATGGCACGGTCATCGATCTCGGCGGAAAGGGGCTGGATGCCGGCGGCTATGATCTCCTAGGCCTCGTCTGCGGTCATGAGGGCCAGCTCGGCATCGTGACCGAAGCCACGGTGCGGCTGATCGCCAAGCCGGAAGGCGCGCGGCCGGTGCTCTTCGGCTTCCCGACCTCTGAGGAGGCGGGCTCCTGCGTCGCCGATATCATCGCATCCGGCATCATCCCCGTCGCCATCGAGTTCATGGACAAGCCCGCGATCGAGATCTGCGAGGCCTTCGCCAAGGCCGGTTATCCCCTCGATGTCGGAGCGCTTCTCATCGTCGAGGTCGAGGGCTCCGAGGCCGAGATGAACGATATGCTGAAGGATATCGTCGACATCGCCCGCCGCCATGGCGTCAGCACCGTGCGCGAATGCCAGTCGGCGACGGAAGCAGCGCTCATCTGGAAGGGCCGCAAATCCGCCTTCGGCGCCACCGGCCGCATCGCCGATTATATCTGCATGGATGGCACCGTGCCGCTCAGCCAGCTCTCCTACGTGCTGAAGAAGACATCCGAGATCATCGAGCGCCACGGCCTGCGCGTCGCCAATGTCTTCCACGCGGGTGATGGCAACATGCACCCGCTCATCCTCTTCAACGCCAATGATCCCGAGGACGCTGCCCGCGCCGAGACGGCCGGAATGGAAATACTGAAACTCTGCGTCGATGCCGGCGGCTGTCTCACCGGTGAGCATGGCGTCGGCATCGAGAAGCGCGATCTGATGCGCCATCAATATTTCGATGCCGATCTCGCCCAGCAGATGGCCGTCCGCGCCGCCTTCGATCCCGGCTGGCTGCTCAATCCCTCCAAGGTCTTCCCGCTCGAAGGGCGCCAACCCGCATGATCGAGCTATGCCCAACCACCGAGGAGGAAGCCGCCGAGATCATCCGCGCCCATGCGCAGGCCGGTACGCCGCTTGCCGTTGCGGGCGGCAACACCCGCTCCGGTTTCGGCAATGTTGTGACGGCCGAACACCGCCTGCGCTCGACCGCGCTGTCGGGCATCGTCGCCTATAACCCCGGCGAGATGGTGCTCACCGCCCGCGCCGGCACACCGCTTGCGGAAATCGAGGCGGCGTTGGCCGAGAGTGGTCAGACCATGGCCTTTGAGCCGATGGATCACCGCCCCCTCATGGGCACATCGGGTGAGCCGACCATCGGCGGCGTCTTCGCCGCCAACGTCTCCGGCCCGCGCCGCCTGATATCGGGTGCCGCCCGCGACAGCCTGCTCGGCGTCCGCTTCGTCAATGGACGCGGCGAGGCGATCAAGGCCGGCGGGCGGGTGATGAAGAACGTCACCGGCCTCGACCTCGTCAAGCTGATGGCCGGCTCGCACGGCACGCTCGGCCTTATCACCGAGGTCACCTTCCGCGTGCCGCCGAGGCCCAAGTCGGAAGCGACGGTCGTGATCTCGGGCCTCAACGACGCCGAGGCCGCCAATGCCATGGCTGCCGCAATGGCGCTGCCGGTCGAGGTTTCGGGCGCCGCACATTTGCCCATGACCGTCGCCTGGACCTTCCTCGGCAATCGCCTGCCCGAGGGCGAGGCGACCGTGCTGCGCATCGAAGGCCTGCCGGCCTCCGTTGCAACGAGGGCCGAAAAGCTCGCCGCCGCCATGTCGGCCTTCGGCCCCGTCGCGCGCCTCGGTAAGGATGACAGCGCCGCCCTCTGGCGCGAAATCCGCGACGTGAAACCCTACGCCGATGGCGGCCAGCGCCCCGTCTGGCGCGTCTCGATGGCGCCCTCCGTCGGCCACCAGCTGGTCGCGGCACTGAGGCTGGAGACCGGCGTCGACGCCTTTTACGATTGGCAGGGCGGTCTCGTCTGGATGCGCATGGAAGCGGATGCCGAAGCCGACGTGCTGCGCCGCTTCATGGCGGCACTCGGCGGCGGCCACGCCACGCTGATGCGCGCGCCGGCTTCGATGCGCGCGGCGACCTCGGCGTTCGAGCCGCAGGTCGATGCCGTGGCGCTGCTGTCGGCGCGGGTGAAGGAGAAGTTCGATCCGGCGGGGATTTTCAGTCCGGGGAAGATGGGGTGAGTTGGATGCTGTGCCGTGTTGCATACCCCCCTCTGTCCTGCCGGACATCTCCCCCACAAGGGGGGAGATCGACTCGTGGCTTGCTCTCAGCCAACCAATGGGAGTGGAACGAGCGGTTGCGCCCAGCCAATCTCCCCCCTTGTGGGGGAGATGCCCGGCAGGGCAGAGGGGGGTACCACACCCACCAACGCAGCAATAAGGGCGGACGAGCCTGACATGCAAACCAACTTCACTCCCGCCCAGCTTGCCGATCCCCAGGTCGCGGCCTCCGAGCAGATCCTGCGCAAATGCGTCCATTGCGGCTTCTGCACCGCCACCTGTCCGACCTATGTGACGCTTGGCAACGAGCTCGACAGTCCGCGCGGCCGCATCTATCTCATCAAGGACATGCTGGAAAATGACCGCCCGGCCGACACGGAGGTGGTCACCCATATCGACCGCTGTCTCTCCTGCCTTGCCTGCGTGACCACCTGTCCCTCGGGCGTCGATTACATGCATCTCGTCGATCACGCCCGCGCCCATATCGAAAAGACCTACAAGCGCCCCTTCATGAACCGGCTGACGCGCGGCATTCTCGCCGCCGTTCTGCCCTATCCCGGCCGCTTCCGCCTGGCGCTGCGTCTGGCCCGCCTCGGCCGGCCGCTGGAAGCCCTGTTCCGTCGACACACCGCGCTGAAGCCTTTCGCCGCCATGCTGGCGCTCGCCCCGCGCAGCCTGCCCGCACCCTCGCATCTGGCGACGCCGGCAACACACGCAGCGCAGCAGGCCGAGCAACGAGGACGTGTGGCGATCCTCACCGGCTGCGCGCAACAGGTGCTCGACCCCGCCATCAACGCCGCGACCATCCGGCTTCTCACTCGTCTCGGCGTCGAGGTGGTGGTGCCCAAGGGAGAGGTCTGCTGCGGGTCGCTGGTCCATCACATGGGCCGCGAGGAACAGGCGCTGGCAAGCGCCCGGGCCAATGTCGATGTCTGGACCCGCGAGATCGAGAAGGGCAGGCTCGATGCCATTGTCATCACCGCGTCCGGCTGCGGCACGACGATCAAGGATTACGGCCACATGCTGCGGCTCGATCCTCTCTACGCCGAAAAGGCCGTCCGCGTTTCCGCGCTCGCCCGCGATGTCACCGAGTACCTGGCGACGCTCGATCTTCCCTCGCACATGCCGAGGGGGCTGACGGTCGCCTATCACTCCGCCTGCTCGATGCAGCACGGCCAGAAGATCACCATGGCGCCGAAGCAGCTGTTGAAGGCTGCGGGCTTTACCGTGCGCGATCCGGCCGAAGGCCACCTCTGTTGCGGCTCGGCCGGCACCTACAACATCATGCAGCCGGATATTGCCGACGCGCTCAAGGCCCGCAAGGTGAAGAACATCGAGGCGACGAAACCCGATATCATCGCCACAGGCAATATCGGCTGCATCACGCAGATCGCGTCGGCGACCGCGATCCCCATCCTGCACACCGTGGAACTGCTCGATTGGGCCTATGGCGGCGAGATGCCCGTCAAATTAGCGGCCAGAAAAATTTAAGGGTTTCGGGCTAGCCTGACGCGGCCGGATCGTCCGGCGGCATTTGGAGCTCAAGCATGCATCGTTTCCTCCTGGCGTTCACCGCTCTTGTTGGCGCCACCGAAGTCGCACACGCCGACAGCCGTTTCTTCTGTTCCGCCGATGACAAGAACGTCCGCTTCACCGTCGAAAGCGGGTTCAAGGCCGAGCCCGGTCATGAACTCAACCACTTCAGGGGCGCTTTGATCATCAAGAACGAAACAGCCCCGCAGCCGCTCGGCCGCGTCTCGATCGATTCCGATAGCCTGAGCAATCGCTGGTCGCACAATGGCGAGTTGCGTCTCGAAATTCTCTACGATGGTGGAAAGGCCGCCGGTGGACAGAGCGTCAATCTCACCGTCTCCGCTGAGCAGCCGAACGGCGCAACGGCGTTTCAGGGCGTCTATGACATGACGGTTTACGGCGGCGACAAGCCGATCGCCTTCAATGGTAAGGTCAGCTGCGGCGCCAAGTAGCATTGGCCGCGTGAAACGGGCTCATTCCCTCGCAGCACAAACGAAACAGGTGGCCAGCAAGCCGGCCACCTGTCCTAATCTTTACTATTAACGCGTGCGGCCTTAGCCGCCGAAGATCGTTCTCAGAACGTCGATGCCGCGGTCGTCGAAGGCGACATTGCCCTGCTTGTTGCCGGGGCCGACGACGATGACCTTGGTGCCGACGGGAACGCGGTCGTAGAGATCGGCGACGTCGTCATTGACCATGCGGATGCAGCCCGAAGACAGGTTGAGGCCGATCGTCCAGGGCTGGTTGGTGCCGTGGATGCGGAAGATCGTGTCGCGGTTGCCCTGGTAGAGATACATGGCGCGGGCGCCGAGCGGATTGTCCGGGCCACCCGGCTGTACGGCCGGCAGGTTGTGGCCGGCGCGGGCCTCGCGAGCGCGCATTTCAGCCGGCGGCGTCCAGGTCGGCCATTCAGCCTTGCGGCCGATCTTCACCACGCCCGACCAGCCGAAGCCTTCGCGGCCGACACCGATGCCGTAGCGCGTGGCCTTGTTGCGGCCTTCGACGAGGTAGAGATATTTGTTGACCGTATCGACGATCACGGTGCCCGGGGCTTCATTGGTGATGAGGCGGACGACACGCTTCTTGTATTGCGGCTTGACCTGCTGGCTGTGCTTGACGCCACGAACGGCATCCGTCGCCGTCATTACGGGCTCGGCGCTGGCAACGGCCACCATACCCGACATCGCAACGGCAACGGCCGCCACGAGCAGAGACACTTTCTTCATTTCGATTTCCCTCTCAAGGCACGATCGCCGGCAAAGCTAACGGAATCGACCGGGATTTCAAGCTGGAAACCCTGAAAATGCGGGGGTAGGCGGCAAGGTGTGTCCTTGCCGCCATAAGAAAATTCAGATCACGATGACCCGCGTGCCCACTTTGACACGTTCGTAAAGGTCGACGACGTCCTCGTTGCGCAGGCGGATACAGCCCGAGGAAACGGCGCTTCCGATCGTCCATGGGGCATTGGTGCCGTGGATGCGATAGAGCGTCGAGCCGAGATACATGGCGCGCGCGCCAAGCGGATTTTCCGGTCCGCCATCCATGCGCGCCGGGAGATAATGGCCCTTCGCCGCCTCGCGGCTGATCATTTCCGACGGTGGTGTCCAGTCCGGCCACTCGGACTTGCGGGTCACCTTATGCACGCCGGCCCACTCGAAGCCTGGCTTGCCGACGCCGACGCCGTAACGCCGCGCCTTGCCGTTTGCCATGACCAGATAGAGGAAGCGGTTGTTGGTATCGATGACGATGGTGCCAGGCGCTTCCTTGGTCTGGTAGTCGACCATCTGCGGCAGGAACTGCGGCTCGATCTGGCCGCGGATCACGGGGACGCCGGGATTGATCGCCGAGACCTGCTGTGCTGCCGGCGCGCGACGAACGGCGCGCGGAGCAAACAGCCCGCGCTGCTGCTGCACGATGACGGGGCGCTGGTAGACGACGGGGCGAACATTGCCGCCGCCGCTGAGCTGCATGATCCACGGTGCCGCGAGATCAGGGCTTAGCACGACAGGCGGACGGGAAACGTAACGGTCGTCGCCAAGGGCGGCCGTGGAAAAGACGCCGAGCAGGGCTGCGGCGAGCAAAACGGATTTCATCATCGGACGAACTCTCTACAATGGCCGAAAATGGACGGGCGGCATCCGCCACCTGCCGATCATGCTGCCACCGCGCTCGCCAGCGAATGGTAAACCCGCGTTCACTAAAAGCCGAACTGGCCCATAAACTTTTCGTCAGGGTTATCGTTCGGTTTGGAAACAGGGTTTGCAAATGGTAAAGCCGGATTCGCAGCCGCTGAAACGAATGGAACGTGATGAGCGAGACAGGCATTACAATCGGTGAGGACGGCAAGAGCCGCTGTCATTGGCACGGCAACCTGCCGGATTATCTGCGCTATCACGACGAGGAATGGGGCAGGCCGGTTACCAACGATATCCGCCTGTTCGAGAAGATCTGCCTCGAAGGCTTCCAGTCCGGCCTCTCCTGGCTCACCATACTGCGCAAGCGCGAGAATTTCCGCGCGGCCTTCGCCGGCTTCGATTTCGAGAAGGTGGCGCTGTTTACGGATGAGGATGTCGAGCGTTGCGTTAACGATGCCGGCATCATCCGCCATCGCGGCAAGATCGTCTCGACCATCAACAACGCCAAGCGCGCGATCGAGCTGCGCGACGAGTTCGGCTCGCTGGCCCATTATTTCTGGAGCTACGAGCCCGGTCACAATGAGCGCCCCAAGGTGGTCGATCGCGCCACGATCATGGCCAATCCGACCACGCCCACCTCGGTCGCCATATCCAAGAATTTGAAGAAGCGCGGCTGGACCTTTGTCGGCCCGACCACAGTTTACGCATTCATGCAGGCAATGGGTCTCGTCAACGATCATCTCGAAGGCTGCTACTGCCGTCCCGAAGTAGAGGCGATGCGCGACGCATTGGTACGTCCATGAAGAAACTGAAGCTGATGGCAATGGCGATCGCCGTAATCGCGATCGCGCCCGCCGCTATGGCGCAGACACCCGAGCTACAGCGCGGCGAAAGGCTGGAAAAGCTGCAGTTTCCGGCAGCGACGATGGAGCTGAAGGGCTGGACGAAGTTCGGCAATGGCAAGGTCTACACCTTGCCCGTCAAGGCCGGCCAGCAGGTGAAGATCGATTTCTCGACGAAGAGCCAGTTCGCTTTCCTGGCGATCTTCGATCTCGCGGCCCCCGACGACGAGGCGATCTTCGGCACCGACGAGGACGGGCAGACCTTCCAGACGACGGTCAAGCAGGACGCCACCTGGCTGCTCCGTCCCTATTATTCCAAGGCCTCTCCAAGACGCGGCCTCGGCGCACCCTACAGCATTCTCGTGGAACCGCAGGCGGCTTCAAGTGCGCCGGCAACAACCGAGCCTGCGCCAGCCCCCGCCGACGACAGCAAGCCATCGCCGCTCTTCCCCTCGCGCAAGTAAACGATCTCTAGCCCAGACTATCGATCACGCCGCGCAGTTCGCCGAGCCGTTCGATCTTGCGAAAGCGTGGCGCCTCCGTCGGCTCCTCGACATGCTCGAGCACCCAGGTCAGTTCGTGCGGCACGAACACGCCGTAGCTGCCGGCGGCGATTGCCGGCACGATGTCCGACTTCAGCGAATTGCCCACCATCATCGCCCGCTCCGGCCCGCCGCCGATCTTGGAGAAGATCCGGCGATAGGTAACCGCCGTCTTGTCGGAAACGATCTCGACGGCATGGAAGAAATCCCCAAGACCGGACTGCGCCAGCTTGCGCTCCTGGTCGAACAGGTCGCCCTTGGTGATCAGCACGAGCAGGTAATGTTCGGCTAGCGCCGCCAGCGTCACGCGCACTTCGGGCAGCGTCTCGACTGGATGCGAGAGAAGATCCCGCCCGGTATCGAGGATCTGCGCGATCACCGAAGCCGGCACATTGCCCTCGGTAATCTCGATCGCGGTCTCGATCATCGACAGCGTGAAGCCTTTGATGCCGAAGCCGTAATGCTGAAGATTGCGCTTCTCGGCGGCCAGCAGCCGCTCCGAAACCACCGTACCCTCCGCATAGTCGGAAAGCAGTTCGGTGAAGTGCGTTTCCGTCAGCCGGTAGAATTGCTCGTTCTGCCACAGCGTGTCGTCGGCATCGAAGCCGATCGTGGTCAGCGTGCGGGTCGTCATGGGCGCACCCTCTTGTTCATTCAAAAACAATTAGGAGCCTCGCGCCTTCGCCGCAAGGGATGGTGTCACTGATAGACGATGGCGCCGATGAAGCGCGGGCGTGAAAAGGCGGTCTCGGCGAACGTCATGCTGCCGAAGCCCATGATGCTGGTCATCGCCGTGTAGCTGGCCGCACCCTCGACATAGATCACCGAATCTCCGTCCGTCAGCTGCGGCAGCGTCGAGCTGCTGAGAACCTGCGCCTTCAACAGGCCGGCCGTGCCGCTCTCCTTCGTCCAATCCAGCTTGTAGACCCCGGCGGTCTTCTTGATGCTGGAGATCCTGAGCGCGATCGGGGCCGTGCTGTTCTGCTGCAGATGCGTGAAGACGCTGTAGAGGTTGGACACGAAGGTATTGTCGATCGAGGTTTGCCGCGAGATCACGTCGGCGACGATACCATTGGCCTGCACGATATTCTGGTAGGTCCGGTACATGTCGAAAACCGTTATGCTCGCCATGAAGAAGAACAGCAGGATCGGCGCCAGCAACGCGAACTCGATCGCGGATGCGCCGGAGCGCTCGCGGATCAGGCGGGAAAAGGCGTGCTTCAACATCAGGTCGGCTCGTTGACGAAGGCAAAGCTGGAGGTCAGCTGGATGGCGCCGGTGTTGTCCTTGGGAAAACTCAGGCCGAAGCCGAGCCCCGGCACCAGGGGATCGACGACATAGCAGGCGCGGGTGAAGATGATCTGCGAGGGCTGGCCGGAATTGTAGCTGGTGACAGGATCTATGGCGACGGAGCGGTCGACGCAGGGCGTGCCCGTCGTCGGAAAGTCCGAAGCCTTGGTGACCGGCGTGAACTCGATGCGGATCGACTTGACGCAATCGCTGAGGATCACCGCTTCCTTGCACACCGAAGCCTTGAAATCGGCATAGCTCATCTTGGCGCCGTTGATCTGCAGCGCGCGCGAACTGCGGCTGACGGCACGGTCGAGCATGATCGACTGCGTCATGATGAAACCAGCCTCGAAGATCGAGAAGATGATGCTGAAGACGATCGGCGCCAGGATGGCGAACTCGATCGCCGCCGCGCCCTTGCTGTCACCGAAAAGCCGGCGCGCGCTACTGAAAAAGCCCACTCTCATTACTGCGTCAGTCTCAGTTTGCGGATCGATGTCGAGATCGACTTGAACGCGTCGCCGATGCCGGAACCGGAGGCCTGGTAGAAGTGGGCCGAGCTCGTCGCGCAGTTCTTCATGGCGTTGATCGCCGTGGTGTCGCTGCCGAGTTCGAAGCCGATGGTGAAGATGGTGATGCCCTTGCCCTTGGCGGTCGTGCAGATATTGCTCAAGTAGGTCGCCGTGTTGCCTGACATCGTGTAGTTGCTCGGGCTGAGATCCGGAGAGCGCTTGTAGTCGTTCGGGCGAAATTGCGCGGTGATCACGCCGTCAGTCATCAAGACGAGCACCTTCATCGTATCGGCATCGCTGAAGCTGGACGGGCGGTTGGAGAACTTCGAAGACATCTGCCCGCTCGCGATCGCCGCCTGCACGATACTGGATGAAGCCGGATTGAGCAGCATGTAGCCCCACTGCATGGCGTTCTGCGTGCCGGTGCCGTCATAGAGCTGCAGCGCGCTCAGCCGGGCTTTGAGATAGGTCGCGTCATTGGAGAAATAGGTGATCGCGTCCTCTTCGCCGGGGCACCACCACCATCTCTTTTCCTTGTCCGTCGTGTTGTAATTCCAGTTCGTGAAGATCGGCAGGTTCGACCGAGCCTTGAAGCTCGGGATCGCATCGCTGCCAAAGCCCGCATTGTCGAGCTCGAAGCACGATCCCTTGTAGTTCGGATCCTTGGTCGGCTGCGACTGGCCGGTGAGGCGCGTGCCGCCGAGCTTGTCGAAGACCGCGGAACCCACGTTGACGTGGCCCGCATAGGGCACGACGCTGATCGTCGTATAGTCCTTGGTGTCGTCGGTCAGGATCTGGTCGATGAACTGCTGCGAGGCGATCTTCAGGTTCTTGATCTTGCTCCCCACCATCGAGCCCGACATGTCGAGCATCAGCGACAGCTCGATATTCTGCTTGGCCTCCTCGGCGCTCGACGCCGTCTTGATCGTCAACGTCTTGACGCCGGCCAGATGCATGAAGGCGGTGTTGATCGTATAGGAGGCGTTGGCCGAGATCTTGCGCGAGTTCATCGCCGTCGCCTCGGAAAAATCGATGGCCACGTCGGCGCCGTAGGCAAGGTTGTTCATGTAGCTTTTCAGGACGTCGGCGGTCTTCTGCTTCTGCGACAGCGACGCCGCCGCGAGCACGCCGCGATCGAGCCCGTCCTGCATTTCCACGCGCACGGCTTCATAGCGCGCGAGATCGACCCCGGCGCCACCGGCCAAGACCATTGGCACGAAAAGCAGCGCGACGATCATCGCCACATTGCCGCGCTTGTTGCGCAGCAGTGAACTCACAAGCTGAACCAAGAATGTCATGATTGCCCCCGCATCTGCGAGGATTGTTTAGGTGGATATCAATTAGAATTTTATGAATCCGCTCGGAAAACCCGGTAAATACAATCACTAAGAGCGACAATCGTATGGTGCAATCACGGTTGTGCGCCAATGAGTTGCGAGCGACCTATGTTGCTGCAACCCCTGCGTATCGCGTGAGCCGTTGAAACCGAACGCGCGCAACTTATGTCTGATGGGTTCATGCCTGCGGCAGGCGCTGCCATGCCAGCGCTGCGCCGCCCAAAAATCATAGAACCGGGATCATTCCCTCCGCCGGCTTCACGGCGGTCCTCACAAGGAAACGTTTGACCATGCGTTACAACCAGCTTGGAAATACCGGCCTGTTCGTCTCCGAAATCTGCCTGGGCACCATGACCTTCGGCGCTCCTGACCCAAGCAGCCCGTGGGGCTCCATCGCCGATGTCGACCAGAAGGCGGCCGATGCGATCGTCGAACGGTCGCTTTCGGCGGGCGTCAATTTCATCGATACCGCCGACGTCTATTCCTTCGGCGACTCCGAAAAGCTGCTCGGCCAGTCGCTGAAAAACCTCGGCGTCGCCCGCAAGGACGTCGTCATCGCCACCAAGGTCTACGGCGCGATGGGAGACAAGCCGAACGATCGCGGCGCCTCGCGTGGCCACATCATGGATTCCGTCGAAAAGAGCCTGGAGCGTCTGCAGACCGATCATATCGATCTCTACCAGATCCATGGCACCGACAGCGTCACCCCGATCGACGAGACGCTGCGGGCGATGGACGATCTCGTCTCGCGCGGCCTTGTCCGCTATGTCGGCGTTTCCAACTGGCAGGCATGGCGCATCGCCAAGGCGCTTGGGATTTCGGAACGTCGCGGCTTCGCCCGCTTCGAGACCGTGCAGGCCTATTACTCCATCGCCGGCCGCGACCTCGAGCGCGATATCGTACCGATGATGAACGAGGAGAAGGTCGGCCTGATGGTCTGGTCGCCGCTCGCAGGCGGCCTGTTGTCGGGCAAATACGGCCCCGGCGCGCCCGGCAACGGCGAAGGTCGCCGCGCCGCCTTCGACTTCCCGCCTGTCGACAAGGACCGCGCCTGGGCCTGCGTTGCCATCATGCGCGAGATCGCCGAAAAGCACGGCGTAAGCGTCGCCACCGTGGCGCTCGCCTATGTGCTCGCCAAGCCTTTCGTGACAACTGTCATCATCGGCGCCAAGCGCATCGAACAGCTCGACCAGAACCTCGCAGCCGTCGGACTGAAACTCGATGCCGATGACCTGAAGAGGCTGGACGAGGTGAGCGAACTGGCCCCCGAGTATCCCGGCTGGATGCTCTCCCGCCAGGGTGCGGGTCGCCGACCCGCACCGTTCGAACCGAAGGCTTGAGAGCAGATTGAAAGACTGGACGCCGGGGCAAACCCGGCGTCCAGCTTACAGAGGTAGCTCGCTTACCTGGCGTGCGCCTTCAGCCACGCCTGCATCTCGGTGATCTCAGCCTCCTGCGCCTTGATCACGCCCTCCGCCAGCTTGCGCATCTCGGGATCCTTCCCGTATTGCAGCTCCACCTTGGCCATGTCGATCGCCCCCTGATGATGGGCGATCATTCCGCGCACGAAGTCGATATCGGCGTCGCCGCTATATTCGATCATCATGTCCTTGTGCATCTTGTTGTTGGCCTCGGAAAAGGCATGGCTGGACGGGCTGTGGTCGCCCATCGGCATGCTCATGTCCATATCCATCGGCTTGTCTTCCGCACTTGCAGGAAGAGCGATGAACGAAAGGCCGGCGACGAGACCGGTGGTGAGAGCAAGTAGTTTCAAAGACATGGGATTTCCTTCCTCAGTCTGGCAATGAAAGTCCGATGCGGCGTATCGTGCCGCGTTTCTCAGGGGCTTGATGTCAGATCAGTCGGGGAGGGGGCGCCTGAGGCGCCGGCCGTGCGCCGGGAAGGGCAAGCGCGATCGCCGGCGAGGGATAGGAAAACACCTGCTTGCCATCCGCATGAACAATCACGTCGACGGGCACGACCAGACAGGCGGAACAGAGCGGCATATGCGCCATGCCTCCGTCAGCACACGGGTTCTTCGCCGGCACTGAGCCCTTAACGGTCTCGCCCATATCCATGCCTGGCATATGACGATGCTGCATGGTCATCGAGTCGGCGGCCGGCTGGCTCATCGAAGCACACATTGGACATCCGGCCCACGCGAACATCGTTCCGTAGGTCAGCCAAGCCAGCATCATCGTCGCGATAGAGAAAAGCCGCATCGGTCGAACATAGGCAAGCGCGCCACCGCTGCCAAGACGTCGCGTCGCGCTAATCGAGCTTGGCGGCCTTGCGTAACGCATCATTGATCCGCCCCTGCCATCCCTTGCCAGTCGCCTTGAAGGCGTCGATCACATCGGGATCGAGCCTCAGCGATATCTGCCGCTTCGGGCTCTCCACCGCCGGCCGCCCTCGCGAACGCCGGATGCTCTCGGCAAGCTCGGGGAAGACCTCCGCGAAGGGGCGAGCCTTCTTGAAGTCCGCTTCGGTCCATTCGGGGTTGTCGGGGTCCTCGGCAATGCCGCGCTGGATCGCGGCCTCTTCCTCGTCAGTGAGGCCGAGGATCTTTCGACTGGAATTGTTCATAGAGCCTCCTTTCCTGGCGGCTTGCCCGGCGCATCGAGATGACGGAAATCCCCTCGCTCCCGAGAACCGCGAAAACGACGGCGATTACATCCTCGATCAGGACACCCACGGCCTTCAGCCTCGGGCTCCTGGCGTCGAGGATCATCGCCGCCGCGAAGAAATCCTCATCCAGGTCACAAAAATCCAGCCCATGCTTCGCAGCATTACGGACACGTTTCGGCTCATCCCAAACGATCTTCATCGATACGATATCGCAAAATAAAAGTGATACAATAAATCTTTGATTGCATCACGATATCTTGCAATTCACCAAGCCGCAATCACCTGATGGATAACCTGATAATCCGCGCTTTCCTCGCCTATCGGCACCACTGGCCAGGCCCACGACGCCCGCGCCTCCGGCACAATAACCCCATGCATCAGGTCGCTCTCTTCATGGGTCTTTCCGTTGCGATCGACCACCGTATAGGAGACGTCAGTGACAAGGCAGCTCTTGAACGGCATGCGCGACAAGCCGGAAAGATGCGCCGCAATCAGCTGCTCCACCGTATCGGCAGGCATCCGCTCCCGCTCGGCCTCGAACCGCCGCTGCACCCCACGCCCGATCTGCGAGAGCAGATTGGCCGAAACCACGAGGTCGAGATAGGGCACATTGCGCAGGAAGCCCAGCGGCTCCGGCGTCTCGCCGGCCGCAAGCGCGTCATAGCCGGAGGGATCGCGCTCGATCAGCCGGACATTGCGATAGGCCTTGCGGCGCATCTTCATCCTCACTGTCGCGACATGCACGAGATCGATCAAAACGACCGTATCGAAGCTGGCCGCCAACTCCCGGATCGGCACGTCGCGCAGCAAGCCGGACCCCAGCACAACGGCCGTCCGCCGCTGCTTGCAGCCCGCTATCGCCGCAAGGATCGCCCGCCTCGTATTCTCCTCATGCTCCGCCCACTGCCGGCTGCAGCGATTGGCGCGGGACCAGAGATTGACGGAGTAGCGGATATATTTGCGGTGCGGCTTGCTGGTGAAGGGGAGAGTGGCGGCGTAGAGGAGGGCTTCTGCGATCACTATGTTGCTTTCAGCGATAAATGTCCCGGCGATGGCCGATTTCGACCACGAGCACAATAAGCTTCTGGTCCTGAATATCGCAGATGATGCGGTAGTCGCCGACCTCATAGCGCCAATAGCTGCGAAGTGCATGGCCCTTCAAGGCCTTGCCGAGGTCGCGTGGATTTTCGTGAGTGACAAGCCGCTCATCCAAGAACTGCCTGATACGCCTGCGAATGACCGGATCGAGCTTCTTGGTGTATTTCTGGACCGAGATCGTATACTCAATCGTCCATGCCACGCCAGAACTCCTCGGAGCTTATGACCTGGTCTTCTCCCTTGCGGATGCGCTCCATTGCCGCCTCGGCGAGCGCGATGTCGTGCAGATCCTCGAGGTGCTGTCCGATCACGTCGCGCACATAGGCGTCCGGCGCAGCACCCGCTTCGGCCGCATATTCCTCGACGAGCTTCATCATCTCATCCGGCATTTCGATCGTGACGCGCTTGTTCATGGCGATGATCCCTTCAGGTGATGGAGATATACCATCGGATCGCACACTTCGCCAGCCGCCGACACTTGCCGCATCCGGCCCTTTCCGCTAGGAAACCGCCACTGTCACACTGAGCGGAAGACGTTGGAAATGAACGACAAGCAGAAGAAACCACAAAAGCTCAAGGCCAGACTTCCCCGCGGCTTCGTCGATCGTTCGGCGGCCGATATTCGCGCCGTCAACGAGATGACCGCGAAGATCCGCGAAGTCTACGAGCATTATGGTTTCGATCCTGTCGAAACGCCGCTCTTCGAATACACCGATGCGCTCGGCAAGTTCCTGCCGGATGCCGATCGTCCGAACGAAGGTGTCTTCTCCCTGCAGGATGACGACGAGCAGTGGATGTCGCTGCGTTACGACCTGACGGCGCCGCTCGCCCGCCATGTCGCGGAAAACTTCAACGAGATCCAGCTGCCCTACCGCACCTACCGCGCCGGCTATGTCTTCCGCAACGAAAAGCCCGGCCCCGGCCGCTTCCGCCAGTTCATGCAGTTCGACGCTGATACCGTCGGCGCGCCCGGCGTGCAGGCCGATGCCGAGATGTGCATGATGATGTCGGACACGCTGGAAGCCCTCGGCATCAAGCGCGGCGACTATGTCATCCGCGTCAACAATCGTAAGGTTCTCGACGGCGTTCTGGAAGCCATCGGCCTCGGCGGCGATGACAAGGCCGCCCAGCGTTTGAACGTACTGCGCGCCATCGACAAGCTCGACAAGTTTGGTCCAGAGGGCGTGGCTCTCCTGCTCGGCCCCGGCCGTAAGGATGAGTCCGGCGATTTCACCAAGGGTGCCGGGCTCGACCAGGGTCAGATCGACAAGGTTCTCTTTTTCGTCGGCATCAAGGATTACGCCGAAAGCGCCGCCCAGCTTGCCGAACTCGTCGCTGGCACCTCGAAGGGTGCTGAAGGTGTCGAGGAACTGAACCTCATCGGCAGTCTCGTCACCGGCGCCGGCTACCAGTCCGACCGTATCAAGATCGACCCCTCCGTCGTCCGTGGCCTCGAATACTACACCGGCCCGGTCTACGAAGCCGAGCTGCTGTTCGACGTCACCAACGAGAAGGGCGAGAAGGTTGTCTTCGGCTCCGTCGGCGGCGGTGGTCGTTATGATGGACTGGTTTCCCGCTTCATGGGCCAGCCGGTTCCGGCAACTGGCTTCTCCATCGGCGTCTCGCGTCTGATGACGGCGCTGAAGAACCTTGGCAAGCTCGGGCAGAGCGAGGTTATTGAACCCGTCCTCGTCACCGTCATGGATGGCGATGTCGAGGCCATGGGCCGCTACCAGCGCATCACCCAGGAACTGCGTGCGGCCGGCATTCGCGCGGAAATGTACCAGGGCAACTGGAAGAAGTTCGGCAACCAGCTGAAATACGCCGACCGCCGCGGCTGCCCCGTCGCCATCATCCAGGGTGGTGACGAGCGCGCAGACGGCGTCGTGCAGATCAAGGACCTGATCGAGGGCAAGCGCCTCTCCGGCGAGATCGAGGACAACGCCTCGTGGCGCGAAGCCCGCGTGGCGCAGGAGACCGTCAAGGAGGCCGATCTGGTCGCCAAGGTGAAGGAAATCCTGGCGGCGCAGGCGGAAGATCGCAAGCGAGCCTCTGATGTTTGAGGGGCGGCGCCAGCACCCCCCTCTGTCCTGCCGGACATCTCCCCCACAAGGGGGGAGATTGGCTGGGCGCACCCGCTCGCTCCACTCTCATTGTTTGGCCGAAAGGCTGCCACGAGTCGATCTCCCCCCTTGTGGGGGGCGCGAAGCGCGGGCAGAGACACGCGGCTCTGCCCCGGTAGCCCGGCAGGGCAGAGGGGGGTATTCCCCGGAGACACCAACCCCATGCCCCTGATCAACCTCCCAGCCTTCTCCGAAGACCTGCTCGCCGAATTCGCCGCCCGCAGCACCGAGCGCGTCGACACCCCGGTCATCCAACCGGCCGAACCCTTTCTCGATATCGCCGGCGAGGATCTTCGCCGCCGCATCTTCATGACCGAGAGCGAAACAGGCGCTAGCCTGTGTCTGCGTCCGGAATTCACCATTCCCGTCTGCCTGCGCCATATCGAAAGCGCCATGGGCACGCCGAAGCGCTACGCCTATCTCGGCGAAGTTTTCCGCCAGCGCCGCGAAGGCGGCAATGAGTTCTATCAGGCGGGCATCGAGGATCTCGGCGATATCAACATCCCGAGCGCCGACGCCCGCGCCATTGGTGACGCGGCCGGCGTGCTGTCGCGGCTGCTGCCGGGCAAGAAACTGGCCGTCACGCTCGGCGATCAGGCCGTCTTCGAAGCCGTCGTCCAGGCGCTCGGCCTGCCGCTCGGCTGGCAGAAGCGGCTGATCCATGCCTTTGGCGACACCACCCATCTCGAAGCCCTGCTCGCTAGCCTCGTCAGCCCGCAATTCGTCACCGGTCTCAGCGACGATGTCGCGCGTCTTCTCGGAGCCGACGATGAAGAGGCGCTGGTCGCCCACATCGACGCCACCATGCAGGCGACGGGCTATTCCACCAATGCCAGCCGCTCGCCGCAGGATATTGCTCGCCGGCTGAAGGAGAAGCTGATCCTGTCGGAAACCCGGCTCGATGACGCAGCCTTCCTTGTGCTGAAGGAGTTCCTGTCGCTCAACGTGCCGCTGATCAATGCCTCAGCAGCGCTCTCCGGCTTCGCCGATGCCGCCGGCCTCAAGCTCGGCAACGCCCTGTCGCGCTTCGATGGCCGCGTCGCCGCACTCGCCAATGCCGGCGTCGATCTCTCGTTGATCGATTACCGCGCCGCCTTCGGCCGCCCGCTGGATTATTACACCGGCCTCGTCTTCGAGATCGGCGTCGAGGGCTCGGCTGCCGTTCTCGCCGGTGGTGGTCGCTTCGACAAGCTGATGACGCTGCTCGGCGCCAAGGAACGCATACCGGCTGTCGGCTTCTCGCTGTGGCTGGATCGCATCGAAACGGAAAGGGCCGCCTGATGACCATCACCATCGCGCTGCCCTCCAAGGGCCGGATGAAGGACGACGCATCGGCCATCTTCGAGAAGGCCGGAATGAAGATCACCGCTGTCGGCAACGATCGTTCCTATCGCGGCCGTGTCGAAGGCTGGGATGATGTCGAGGTCGCTTTCCTTTCGGCTTCCGAGATCTCCAAGGAGCTCGGCAACGGCACCGTCGATTTCGGCGTTACCGGTGAAGATCTGATCCGCGAAGGCTTGGCGGAAGCCGACAAGCGCGTCGAATTCTGCGCCCGTCTCGGCTTCGGCCACGCCGATGTCATCGTCGCCGTGCCGGAGATCTGGCTCGATGTCGACAGCATGGCCGATCTCGGCGACGTCGCCACCGATTTCCGCGCCCGCCACGGTCGCCGCCTGACGATCGCCACCAAATACTGGCGACTGACGCAGCAGTTCTTCTCGCGCCAGCACGGCATCCAGCTCTATCGCATCGTCGAGAGCCTGGGCGCGACCGAGGGAGCACCGGCATCGGGCTCTGCCGATATCATCGTCGATATCACCTCGACCGGCTCGACGCTGCGCGCCAACCACCTGAAGATCCTGTCGGATGGCGTGATCCTGCGCTCAGAGGCTTGCCTCGTGCGCGCCCGCAAGCAGAGCCACGCCGACGAGCCTTCCGTTGCGCGCCTGATCGAAGCCGTCCGCGCCGCGCTCTGATATCTATCGTCGTATCAATTACGAAAAAGCCCGCCGCCAGATGAACTGGCGGCGGGCTTTTTTATGCTTGGGAGAATGAGGTGCCGATTAAGCGGCGACCGGCAGGGCGCCACGGCGGGCATCGATCGAGTAGAGGCCCGGGCCGAAGGTGGCGAGCAGGATGTAGGCGCCAGCCAGCGTGAAGTTCTTCATCAGCATGATGCCGTTGAGAGCGTTGATCCAGCCGAGAGCGGCATCCGGCCAGCCGGGAACGGCAACGGTGCCGGAGTGGAAGACAGCGCCGGTGAAGATGCAGAATGCGGCCAGTGCCCAGCCAACGATCTTCGTCTGGAAGCCGACGAGAACGGCAAGACCGGTGACGAGTTCGAACAGGCCGGCGAGATAGGCAAGGGCGGTCGCGGCAGGCAGGCCGGCGCCGGTGATCATGCCGGCGGTACCAGCCGGGTCGGTCAGCTTGCCGAAGCCGGAATAGATGAAGATGAAGGACAGGAGGATGCGGGCGACGAGAATGACAATGTTCTGGGTATTCGACATGGAACTGTCTCCGGTTGAATGAGCTGAGACCGGTGTGCCCCCGGCACGGTTGTCGATCTCGTATGCACTGTTTCTCCTCTTTTTTGGCCGTCATGGAAAGATAGACGGGAGCGGACAGTTTGTTCAGTAATGGTGAACGATTGATCGCGCACGATCACCGCTTGCCATGTCCCTCGGGGCTCTTCTATGGTCGGCCGCCTTATCCCGCATGGAGAATTCAGATGGCAGACCTTTCCGCATTCCCGATCACCAAACGCTGGCCGGCAAGCAACCCCGATATCATCCAGCTCTATTCGCTGCCGACGCCGAACGGCGTGAAGGTATCGATCGCGCTTGAGGAGCTGGCTCTGCCCTACGAGCCGCATCTGATCTCTTTCGGCACCAACGACCAGAAATCTCCGGAGTTCATGTCGCTCAATCCGAATGGCCGCATTCCGGCGATCATCGATCCCAATGGCCCTGATGGAAAGCCGATCGGCCTGTTCGAGTCCGGAGCGATCCTCGTCTATCTCGCGGAAAAGACCGGCAAGCTCATGCCCCAGGATAGCGCCGGCCGCTACGAGACGCTCCAGTGGGTGTTCTTCCAGATGGGCGGCATCGGGCCGATGTTCGGCCAGCTCGGCCACTTCCACAAGTTCGCCGCCGACAAGGTCGCCAACAACTCCTATCCGGTGGAGCGCTACCGAGATGAATCCAAGCGCCTGCTCGGCGTGCTGGAAGAGCGCCTGCAGGGCCGCCAGTGGATCATGGGCGACACCTACACCATCGCCGATATCACCACGTTCCCATGGGTGCGCGGCGCCGACGTCTTTTATGGCGGCAGGGAGCTTTTGGAATACGACAAGTTCCCGGCGGTCATGGACTGGCTGAAGCGCTGCATCGCGCGCCCGGCCAGCGAAAAGGGCCTGAACATCCCGGCGCGTCCGGCCTGAGCCAAGCCCTCGGCGCAAACGCAGTGCCCAGAACGTCAAAAGCCGGCCCACTGGGCCGGCTTTTCCGTGACAGCAGGTAGATTTTACTGGCGGCGAATGGCGGCCTTGTTCGTGTCGGCTTCGATGCGCGGGAAGATGAACATGCCGATCATGCTGCCATTGCCTTCCTCTTCGTAGCCGTTCGATTCACCCATGCAGAAAAGCGGCTGGCGGTAGCCGTTTGGCATGATGATCGTGGTCGAAAAACAGAAGGACGAGGATAGCGCCGCGGCCTGTTCGAAAATCTGGACGATACGGCCGCGATCCTTGGGATCGTAACAGCGCATCAGGCTGAGCAGGCCGCATTCGGGTACGCTCAGGCCATGAAGCCGGGCGCTGCGTTCCTGAAGGCGGATCACGCCGCTGGAAAAGTCGCCGACCCAGCTTTCCGATATCGAGAGCTGAGCGAGCATGTCGGGATTGTTGTCGTTGAGTTCCAGCGATCCGCGCAAGAGCGGTGCCGCTGCGGTGGTTTTTGTTATCTTAAACACATTGTTCCCCAGTTTGGGCGCAGCGTTCTCCCATGCTGCACACCCGGCAAACATCACAGATTCAGTCGACGCCGGGCATCATGCTCGGTGGCTGGAAAATAGCGTTCCGAGCGGTCGCTCCGTAAAGTGAGCCCACTCTGCCCAGCCTTTCCAAAATATGCAACTTCTAATTTAATTCAGGATAAGTAACTCTGTCCATGCGTCAATGCAATTCTGAGCGGTGTCGGCGATGCGGCGGCAAGAGCGCCTGAACGAAACGCCGAACACAGCGCGAATCTATAAGTTTTTTTGCAGAAACGGCAATGGCTTTTCACACGCTGGCGTACGCTGACGCTCAACGGTTAACGATCAGAAATAGCGGAAAGGTTGATGAAAACACTGCTAAATAATGCAGAATTGATGGACTTGCGGGCTTTTCAAGCTGCTGACGACAACCATTGGATCGAAAACTCGATTGTTACGGGAATTTGACCCCTCGGTAAAAATCGCCCGTCGAGCAAGCTTCACGAAAGCCTCGCCAAGCTCAACGGCTCACCATTTGTATGATTATACGTTTCATCACGTGGTTGAAAAATGTTGTGTTCAAATGTGAGTACGAATCACAAAACGAAAAGGGCGACCCGAGGGCCGCCCTTCCGTAACTGAACCTGATGGCTCAGATGCAAGACCTTCCGGTCTTACATCATGTCCATGCCGCCCATTCCGCCCATGCCGCCAGGCATGCCGGCAGGAGCGTCCTTCTTCGGCAGCTCGGCGATCATGGCTTCGGTGGTGATCAGCAGCGAAGCAACCGAAGCTGCGTTCTGCAGAGCCGTGCGAACAACCTTGACCGGGTCGACGATGCCCATGGCGATCATGTCGCCATATTCAGACGTCTGGGCGTTGTAGCCGTAGTTGTCTTCGTTCTTCTCGAGGATCTTGCCAACAACGATCGATGCTTCGTCACCGGCGTTCTCGGAGATCTGGCGAACCAGCGACTGCAGAGCGCGACGGATGATGTTGACGCCAGCTTCCTGGTCGTCGTTTGCACCCTTTGCGGTGATCTTGGAAGCCGAACGGAGGAGAGCAACGCCACCACCAGGTACGATACCTTCCTGAACAGCAGCGCGCGTTGCGTTCAGAGCGTCGTCGATGCGGTCCTTGCGCTCCTTGACTTCGATTTCCGTGGAGCCGCCAACGCGGATGACGGCAACGCCGCCAGCGAGCTTGGCAAGACGTTCCTGCAGCTTTTCGCGGTCATAATCGGAAGAGGTTTCTTCGATCTGAGCCTTGATCTGAGCAACGCGGCCTTCGATGTCGGACTTGGCGCCAGCGCCGTCGACGATCGTCGTGTTTTCCTTGGAGATCGAAACCTTCTTCGAACGGCCGAGCATGTCGAGCGTTACGGATTCGAGCTTGATGCCGAGGTCTTCGGAGATGACGGTGCCGCCCGTGAGGATGGCGATGTCTTCCAGCATGGCCTTGCGGCGGTCGCCGAAGCCAGGAGCCTTGACGGCAGCGATCTTCAGGCCACCGCGCAGCTTGTTGACGACGAGCGTAGCAAGAGCTTCGCCTTCGACGTCTTCAGCGATGATGAGGAGCGGCTTGCCGGTCTGAACGACGGCTTCGAGAACCGGGAGCATCGCCTGCAGGTTCGAGAGCTTCTTCTCGTGGAGGAGAATGTAAGCGTCGTCGAGGTCGGCGACCATCTTTTCCGGGTTGGTGACGAAGTAAGGCGACAGGTAGCCGCGGTCGAACTGCATGCCTTCGACGACTTCGAGTTCGGTTTCAGCGGTCTTGGCTTCTTCGACGGTGATGACACCTTCGTTGCCGACCTTCTGCATGGCTTCAGCAATGTCGTCACCGACCTGCTTGTCGCCGTTTGCGGAGATCGTGCCGACCTGGGCAACTTCAGCCGAGGTGGAGATCTTCTTGGCCTTGGCCTGCAGGTCCTTGACGACTTCTGCAACAGCGAGGTCGATACCGCGCTTCAGGTCCATCGGGTTCATGCCGGCAGCAACTGCCTTGGCGCCTTCGCGAACGATAGCGCGGGCCAGAACGGTAGCCGTCGTGGTGCCGTCGCCGGCGATGTCGTTGGTCTTCGAAGCAACTTCGCGGACCATCTGGGCGCCCATGTTTTCGAACTTGTCTTCGAGTTCGATTTCCTTGGCGACCGATACACCGTCCTTGGTGATGCGCGGAGCGCCGAAGGACTTGTCGATAACGACGTTACGACCCTTCGGGCCGAGGGTTACCTGCACTGCGTCAGCGAGGATGTCGACGCCGCGCAGCATCTTTTCGCGCGCAGAGCGGCCGAACTTTACTTCTTTAGCTGCCATTTTGAGAACTCCTGAAAAGGGGTGTCAGCGAATTGGGATGAAGTGGGAAACCGGCTGATTAGCCGATGATGCCCATGATGTCGGCTTCCTTCATGATCAGAAGGTCTTCGCCGTTGATCTTGACTTCGGTGCCGGACCACTTGCCGAACAGAACGCGGTCGCCAGCCTTGACGTCGAGAGCGACGACCTTGCCGGACTCGTCACGAGCGCCGGTGCCGACGGCGACGATCTCGCCTTCCTGCGGCTTTTCCTTGGCGGTGTCAGGAATGATGATGCCGCCCTTGGTCTTTTCTTCGGACTCAACGCGGCGAACAACGACGCGATCGTGAAGGGGGCGGAAGTTGGTGCTTGCCATTGTCTAATCCCTCGATCAAATGACACTCGCAGGCCGGTATGGCCCACACGGATGGGTGTTAGCACTCTCCTCTGGTGAGTGCTAGCGACCTGCATTTAGGAGCGGCCATCTGGGGAGTCAAGGGAAGCTGTCGTAATTTTCCGACGCCCCATGTCTATAGCCGTTTGATGGCAAAGTTGTGAACCTGCCGCGCGCCTTTCGAGCACGGGAAAACGCTTCGATGGTTAATGCCGGAAAGGGCAGGGACAGAGCCGCATCCCCCGGCGCCGAGCTTTGTCATAAACCCGTGTCCGGAATTTGCGAAATGCCAACAGGAAGCGCCGTCTCAGCCACGCCGCCGGGCCGGGATTGTCCAGCCCCGATGCGGGTGGTATCGAGCGACAGGGGCAGCCGGCAGAGGTCGGCAAAGGGGTGGATATATATGAGCGTGGACGAAGCGGTGATGGCGGATGACAGCGTGGCATCGGTGCCGTTTGGCGAGGCCGTCCGCGTCTGGGCCAGGATCGGCTGTCTGAGCTTCGGCGGCCCTGCCGGCCAGATCGCCCTGATGCACCGGACCATCGTCGACGAAAAGCGCTGGATCTCCGAGGATCGCTTCCTGCATGCGCTGAACTACTGCATGCTGCTTCCCGGACCCGAGGCGCAGCAGCTTGCCACCTATATCGGCTGGCTGATGCACGGCGTGCGCGGCGGCATCCTCGCCGGCCTGCTTTTCATCCTGCCGGGCTTCGTGGTCATGCTGGGGCTCTCCGCCCTCTACGCCGTCTTCCAGGAGACCGCCTGGCTTCCAGCCCTGTTCTTCGGCCTCAAGGCGGCCGTGCTTGCTGTTGTCGTCGAAGCGCTGCTGCGCCTTGCCCGCCGCGCCTTAAAGACCAGCGCGCATTATTACATCGCCGGCGCCTCTTTCCTGGCGCTGTTCATGCTGAACGCGCCGTTCCCCATCGTCGTCATCCTGGCCGGCCTCACCGGCTTTGCGCTGCACCGCTATGCCAATCGCCACGCGCCGACGCAAGAAGCCAAAGCGCAATCGCCCCGCCGCCTGCCCACGTTTACGACCCACGCCATCGCCCGACCGTTGCTGGTTCTCGTCTTCTGGATCCTGATTTGGCAGGCGCCGCTGCTCCTCGTACGCAATCTGCATGCGCCCTCCGATCTCATCGCCGAGGCGCTCAGCGGCGAGACCAATGTCTTCGGCGCGCTCTTCATCTTCTTCTCCAAGATGGCGGTGATCACCTTCGGCGGCGCCTATGCGGTGCTCACCTATGTCGCGCAGGTCGCCGTCGGTCATTATGCCTGGCTGCAGCCGGGCGAGATGCTGGATGGCCTAGCGCTGGCCGAAACCACACCCGGCCCGCTGGTTCTCGTCCTCTGTTTCGTCGGCTTCCTCGCGGGCTACCGCAACCCGCTTTTCATGGCGCCGCTGATGGGCGGCGCGCTCGGCGCCACGCTGGTCGCCTGGGCCACTTTCGTACCCAGCTTCGTCTGGATCTTCGCCGGCGCACCCTTCGTCGAGAAGCTGCGCGACAATGCCGGTCTGTCGGCGGCGCTGTCGGCCATCACAGCGGCCGTCGTCGGCGTCATCCTCAATCTGTCGCTCTGGTTCGGCCTGCATGTGCTCTTCGCCGAGGTCGGCCGGATCGCACTTCTGTCGCGTGGTGCTGGCCTTCCCATCGTCAGCCTCGCCTGGCCCCAATGGGCCACGATCGATATCGCGGCGCTGGCGATCTTCGTGATCGCGTCTGTCCTGCTGTTCTACGTGAAGATGGGCATGGTCAAGGTGCTGGGGCTTTGCGCTGTTGCCGGTCTCGCCATCAAGGGCGCCGAACTGCTGCTCTGAAGGCCGCCGGAGCGCACCGGGTCGCAAGAATTTCATCGTTCCGCATTGCAAAATTTCTTGCCATCGCGGCGGGGCTTTGCGATGTCAGCCCTCATCGAATGAAAACCGGGACTTTGAAATGGCGCAGCGCATCGAGAATTTCGCAGAGATCACCAGCCACTATGATGCGGTGTTCTGCGATGTGTGGGGCGTTTTGCACAACGGCGTCTCGCCCTTTCCGAAGGCCGCCGCAGCCCTGCAGGCCGCGCGCGAAGCCGGTCTTACGGTCGTCCTGATCACCAATTCGCCGCGCATCGCGCCGCTCGTCGTCGATCAGCTCCGCAACATCGGCTTCCAGGACGAAGCCTATGACCGCATCGTCACCTCCGGCGACGTCACCCGTGGCCTGATCGCCGAAGGCCCGAAGAAGGTCTTCCTGCTTGGTCCGGATCGCGACATCGCCATCATCGAAGGCATCGGCGTCACCCGCGTTTCCGAAGAGGAAGCCGATTGCGTCGTCTGCACCGGCTTCTTCGACGATGAGACCGAAACGCCCGAGGATTACACCGACATGCTCAAGGCCTTCCAGGCCCGCGACGTGCCGATGATCTGCGCCAACCCCGATCTGATCGTCGAGCGCGGCCACAAGATGATCCCCTGCGCCGGCGCCATGGCTGCCTATTACGATCAGCTCGGCGGCAAGACCCGCATTGCCGGCAAGCCGCACAAGCCGATCTATGACGCCGTGCTCTCGGTCGCCCGCGAAATGCGCGTCGATCTCAAGATGGACCGCATTCTGGCGATCGGCGACGGCATGCCGACGGATGTGCGCGGCGCTCTCGATTACGGTCTCGATCTTCTCTATATCAGCGGCGGCATCCACGCGGCCGAATACACGCTGAACGGCGAGACCGACGAGGCGATCCTCACCGCCTATCTCGAACGCGAGAAGGCAACGCCCAGGTGGTGGATGCCGCGCCTGGCCTGAGCCGCCCTGTGACCACCTTGTGTAAGCCCGAAGCATCAGTAAAGTCTGCCCGATGACCGTCTTCCATCGCAATGAAACCCGAGAACCCTTGCCGGATCACCTCAGCGGCGGCGTGATCGCCATCGGCAATTTCGACGGCGTTCATCGCGGCCATCAGTCGGTTCTGGAAAGGGCGCTGGAGATCGCGCGGGATCGTGGCGTTCCCGCGCTGGTGCTGACCTTCGAGCCGCATCCGCGCACCGTGTTCCGCCCGCAGGAGCCGGTTTTCCGCATCACGCCTGCGCCGCTGCGCGCCCGCATTCTCGAAGCCATGGGCTTCGGCGCGGTCATCGAATATCCGTTCGACCGTGAATTCTCGCAGCGCTCGGCTGACGATTTCATCCATTCGATCCTCAAGGATTGGCTGGGCGCATCCGAGGTGGTGACCGGCGTCGATTTCCATTTCGGTCGCGGCCGCGAGGGTGGTCCGGCCTTCCTCATGGACGCCGGCAATAAATACGGCTTCGGTGTCACCCTGATCGACACCTTCCGCGACGAGAACGCCGACGTGGTCTCTTCCAGCCGCATCCGCGCGCTGTTGAAGGAAGGCGAGGTCAGCGAGGTTGCCGGCCTGCTCGGCTATCACTACACGGTCGAATCCGAGGTGATCGGCGGCGAAAAGCTCGGCCGCCAGCTGGGCTTCCCGACAGCCAACATGCGCCTTCCAGCCGAGGTCGAGCTGAAGCCCGGCATCTACGCCGTCCGCTTCCGCTTCGAGGATGGGTCGATGCACGACGCGGTGGCGAGCTACGGCCGCCGCCCGACAGTCACCGACAATGGCGCGCCGCTGCTCGAGACCTTCGTCTTCGATTTTTCCGGCGACCTCTATGGCCAGATCTGTTCCGTCTCCTTCTTCTCCTACCTGCGCCCGGAACTGAAGTTCGACGGCCTCGAACCGCTGGTCGAGCAGATGAACCGCGACAAGGAAGAGGCGAGGGCGGTGCTATCAGGTATGCAGCCGATCAGCGAGCTCGACCGCAAGCTCTGCGGTCTCGTCTAGGGCTTCATTCCTCTTCCGCATTGCGTTGAAGCAATGCCGCCACCGGATCCTCCGGCTCGATCGTCACGATGACGATCGAGAGAAAGATCAGCGCCGCCCCGACGCAGGCCATCACAGGCGGCCGCTCCAGCAAGACAAGGCAGGCGCCGATCGCGCCGAATATGCTCTCGCCGGAGACGAGCACTGCCGCCTTCGATGCCGGCACATGGCGCTGTGCATAAGTCTGCAGCCCAAACGCGGCCGCGGTGGAGAGAATGCCGAGCATCGCCAGTTCCGGTGCCGCCCGCCACATCATCTCGCCCGTCAGCGGCTCCAGCACCGGCGCCACCGGCATCAAGAGCAGCGCGGCGATCGCGAATTGCACGAAGGCCGAGGTGAACGGCCCGCCATGACGCCGCGCGTGGCGCCCGAGCAGCACCATCCAGAACGCATAAAAGACGGCGGAGACCAGGCAGGCGACATCGCCCGTGTTCAGCGCCGCGAAGCCGCCGATGCCGTCGGCCATCAGCCCGATGCCGGCAAGCGTCAGGCAGGCGGCGAAGATACCCAGCCGTCGCGTCGTCTCGCCGAAAGAAACCCATGCCACGACGGGCGTGAGTACGGTTGCTGTGTTGACGAGGAAGCTTGCATTGACGACCGTGGCGTTGACATAAGCCGTCTGCTGGATCGCGATCGCCACGGTGAAAGTGAGCGCAACACGAAGGATGCTTCGCGTCCATCCCGTGCTGCGCGCCCGTTACGCTCGAGGACCGCCAGCGGCAGCATCACCAGCGCCGCGATCAGGCAGCGCAGCATGGTGGCCGACAGCGGGCCCATATGCGTCAGCACCGTCTTTTGCGCGATATTGCCGAAGCCCCAGAAGGCGGCGGCGAGGATCAGCGAGACATAGGCGCTCCGCTTCGACATGGCGGTTCAGACCACGACCAGGCGATGCGCCGCCCGCAAACCGGGCAAGATGTCGCCGCGCGCCGCATGATATGGAAAATCATCCATCGACATGCCCTCCCGAAAAGAGATCGAGCCGAGGATGCCATAAGGGTATCGAGCGCTTGCGGCCGACGGCCGTCGCCGCCGCCCGCAAGCGTCGCCCCTCAAACACCCTGTCCGTTATTTTGATCTGCTAATTGGTATTGTTGGGATAGCGCCGGTCGCTATCGATCACATGTTTCATCCGCGCCCCTCTCGCTGAAAACAGGCAGCCCTTCGCGCGCGGCGATTTCGCCACGAGCCACTGCCTGGAACCATGTAACGTCAGATTGAAATCAACTTATAGTATATTAGCAATGTTTGAATTGAATGTGAAGGTAGCCGAGGAAAGCGGCGTGGCGAGGGAACCTCCGCGCCTAACTCGCTATCGGTCGCTCACGAACTGTGTCTTTTTCGCGGCGGGGATGCTTGTCGCGCCGCGCGGCTGGCAAATGTCATCTATTTGATAAGACGCGGATAAGCCGCGCCCGATCCGCGAAAGGCACTCTCCCCATGGACAAAAGATTTGGAACGGCGGCCTGCTGGTTGCTCATCATTCCCTATATCGGGCTGCTCTGGGTCCCCTTCTACAATTTTCACGATCCGGTTCTTTTCGGCTTCCCCTTCTTCTATTGGTATCAGCTCCTCTGGGTGCCGATCACCGCCTTCCTGACCTGGATCGCCTACCGGAGCATGCGTAATGACGACTGATCTCAACGTCACGGCGCTCAGCGTCTTTATTTTCTTCTTTGTCCTCGTCACCGTCATGGGCTTCGTCGCCTCGCGCTGGCGCCGGCCCGAAACCATGGCGCATATCGACGAATGGGGCCTCGGCGGCCGCTCCTTCGGCACCTGGATCACCTGGTTCCTGGTTGGTGGCGATTTCTACACCGCCTACACCGTCATCGCCGTTCCGGCGCTCGTCTATACCGTCGGCGCCTATGGCTTCTTCGCGCTGCCCTATACGATTGTCGTCTACCCCTTCGTCTTCATGGTCATGCCGGTGCTCTGGAAGCGGGCGCGGGACTTCGGCTATGTCACGGCCGGCGACGTCGTCCATGGCCAGTATGGCTCGCGTGGGCTGGAGCTTGCGGTCGCGGCAACAGGCGTCATCGCCACCATGCCCTATATCGCCCTGCAACTCGTCGGCATGACGGCGGCGCTGAAGGCGCTTGGCCTGCATGGCGAGGTACCGCTCGCCATCGCTTTCATCGTGCTGGCGCTCTACACCTATTCGGCGGGCCTCAGGGCGCCGGCGCTGATCGCCTTCGTCAAGGACATCATGATCTATATCGTGGTGATCGCCGCAGTGGCGCTGATCCCCTCGAAGCTCGGCGGTTACGCCAATGTCTTCGCTTCCGCCGACGCCGCCTTCCAGGCCAAGGGCTCCGGCAGCCTGCTGCTCGGCTCCAACCAGTATGTGGCCTATGCAACGCTGGCGCTCGGCTCGGCACTCGCGGCCTTCATGTATCCGCACACGCTGACCGGCATCTTCGCCTCCAACAGCGGCAACACCATCCGCAAGAACGCGGTGCTGCTGCCGGCCTACACGCTGCTGCTCGGCCTCTTGGCGCTGCTCGGCTACATGGGCCACGCCGCCGGCCTCAAGCTCGACAGCGCCAACGATGTCGTGCCGGCGCTGTTTCAGACGCTCTTCCCCAGCTGGTTCGCCGGCTTCGCCTTCGCGGCCATCGCCATCGGCGCTCTGGTGCCGGCGGCGGTGATGAGTATCGGCGCCGCCAATCTCTTCACCCGCAACTTCTGGAAGGCCTATGTAAACCCTGAGGTGACGGATGCAGGCGAAGCGAAGGTCGCGAAGATGACCTCGCTGGTCGTCAAGGTCGGCGCGCTTCTGGTCATCATCTTCCTCCCAACCCAGTTCGCCCTCGACCTGCAGCTCCTCGGCGGCATCTGGATCCTGCAGACGCTGCCGGCCCTGGTCTTCGGCCTCTACACCAACTGGTTCCGCGCCCCCGGCCTCCTCGCCGGCTGGTTCGTCGGCTTCTTCGGCGGCACGCTGCTGGTCTGGATCAACGGGTTGAAACCACTGCAGCCGGTGACGATGGGCGAGACCTCGTTCACCATCTACATCGGGCTACTGGCGCTGGCGGTGAACATCATCGTCGCGGTGGTGGTGAACGCCGTGGTGCCGGGCAAGGCTGTGGCGCGGGCGTGAGCGTGTTGTGGGGGGAGGGCTGCGGGAAGAGCCGTGGCCCTTTCACCGTGACATCAGGAACGAAGCAGCCGGCTGTCGAAAGGATAGCGTTTCACGTCTTCGATCACGATTTCGCCGGCTCTGGAATGCGATGGATTGATCAGCAGGTTGCGTGCCTCGGGCATGATGGCCGAGGTGACCCGGATGAGGCAAACGGTCTGATCTTGAAGAAGACGGTCACCAGCCATCCGCGTCCGATTGATATCTTTGAGGTCCACGTCGTCAGCGTCGACGTCGGTGATAGCGATATCGTCGGGGCAAGTGATCTTCAGCAGCTGAAAATCCCGGGGAAGCTGGCTAACATCGATCTGAACCAGAATTTCAAGCAAGGCCGTTGATGGGTGGTCACAGCAATAGACAACAGGCGTTCCAAGATTGTGCCAACGGCCGGGAGCGACGAGACCGCCGCGTCCGGATAGATCGGCATAATTGGAAATTCGCCACAGGAACATCGTCAGATGTAGATCCCGAAGTCGATCTGATGCAGAGCCTGCTCAACCAGAAGAGCGCCGGTCTCCGATTCCAAAAGATCGATCGGGACGATGCCCTGCATTCCGCGATTGGGCTTGCGGAGCCATCTGCGTGCGATTTCGGAATCTCCAAAAACGCGCTCCGCCATCGTCATGATCCGCACCAGCCGCAGCGCGCTGTCATTCTCTTCGACAGTGAGCGGCTGATGACTTCCGATCCGTCTTGTCAGCGTTCGGCGCGGTGCGACGAGGCGATAGATTTCATCCATGCTGAAGCCGAGTTGGGTGAGGTCGAACACCGACGATCCGTCATAGACGCGCACTTGGCCGTGCGAAGCGATCTTCAGCCGCTCCTGGATTGTCATGGCGTCCTGCTCGGCTGCCTTTGTCGCCACCATCGAAGCCTCCTGTGCCAGTTGCCCATAAATATAAGCGCAAATGGCCAGACTGCAAATGCAGCCTTTCGGCAGTCGATCTCCTCTTCCTTTTCCCACCAAAAGCGCCTATGAACCGGCGCGATGAACAAGTTCCGGCTGGCGATCACGATACGAATTATCGGCCCGGCCTTCCGCGCGCGCTAAGCGGCCGGAAGGTCCGGGTTTTCGGCGCTCGACCTCAGAGCGCTTCCGCCGCCACGATATTTCCAAGTCCGTTGCGCCCGTTTGCGAGGCGTAAAGCACGATCGCTAGAAGAGACGATTGCCAGACATGACCGATACAGCCGAAAAGATCGATTACTCCAAGACCCTCTATCTCCCCGAAACCGATTTCCCGATGCGCGCCGGCCTGCCGCAGAAGGAGCCGGAGACGGTTGCCCGCTGGCAGGAGATGGGCCTCTACAAGAAGCTGCGCGCATCCGCCGCCGGCCGCGAGAAATTCGTCCTCCACGACGGCCCTCCCTATGCCAACGGCAACATCCACATCGGCCACGCGCTGAACAAGATCCTCAAGGACGTCATCAACCGCTCGTTCCAGATGCGCGGCTTCGATGCCAACTATGTTCCCGGCTGGGATTGCCACGGCCTTCCGATCGAGTGGAAGATCGAGGAAGAGAACTACCGCGCCAAGGGCAAGGCGAAGCCCGACCTCAAGCAGGCCGACGCGATGATCGAGTTCCGCAAGGAATGCCGCGCCTATGCCGAAAAGTGGATCAAGATCCAGGGCGACGAGTTCAAGCGCCTCGGCATCGAGGGTGATTTCGACAATCCGTATCTGACGATGAACTTCCACGCCGAAAGCCGCATCGCCGGCGAACTGTTGAAGATCGCCATGAGCGGCCAGCTCTACCGCGGCTCGAAGCCGATCATGTGGTCTGTGGTCGAGCGCACGGCGCTGGCGGAAGCCGAGGTCGAATACCACGACATCGAGAGCGACATGATCTGGGTGAAGTTCCCGGTCGTGGGTGGCGCCGGCGAGCTGGCCGATGCCCATGTCGTCATCTGGACGACAACGCCGTGGACGATCCCCGGCAACCGCGCCATCGCCTACTCGCCGAAGGTCGCCTACGGTCTCTATGAGATCACGGCTGCTGAAAACGACTTCGGCCCGCAGTCTGGCGAGAAGCTGATCTTCGCCGACGCGCTGGCCGAAGAGTCCGCAAAGAAGGCCAAGCTCACCTTCAAGCGCCTGCGTGGCCTCTCTGCCGACGAGATGGCATCAATCACGACCGCCCACCCGCTCAAGGGCCTCGGCGGCGGTTACGAATTCCCCGTCCCGCTGCTTGCCGGCGACCACGTCACCGATGACGCCGGTACCGGCTTCGTCCACACCGCCCCTTCGCATGGCCGCGAAGACTTCGAGGCCTGGATGTCCTCCGCCAAGGAGCTGGAAGCCAGGGGTATCGACACCCGCATCCCGTTCCCGGTCGACGACAGCGGCACCTATACCGCTGACGCTCCCGGCTTCGAAGGCGCCCGCGTCATGGACGACAACGGCAAGAAGGGCGATGCCAACGAGCACGTCATCAAGACGTTGATCGAGCGCAACGCGCTGTTTGCCCGTGGCCGCCTGAAGCATTCCTATCCGCATTCCTGGCGCTCCAAGAAGCCGATCATCTTCCGCAATACGCCGCAGTGGTTCGTGTACATGGACAAGGACCTCAAGGACGGCACGACGCTGCGCACCCGTGCGCTGAACGCCATCGACGATACCCGTTTCGTACCCGCTGCCGGCCAGAACCGCCTGCGCGCCATGATCGAGCAGCGTCCTGACTGGGTTCTCTCGCGCCAGCGCGCCTGGGGCGTTCCGATCTGCGTCTTCGCCGATGAGGACGGCAACGTCCTGCAGGACGAAGAGGTCAACAATCGCATCCTCGAAGCCTTCGACGTCGAGGGCGCCGATGCCTGGTTCGCCGAAGGCGCCAAGGATCGCTTCCTCGGCAACGGTCACGACCACGCCAAGTGGACCCAGGTCATGGACATCCTCGATGTCTGGTTCGACAGTGGCTCGACCCACACCTTTACGCTGGAAGACCGCCCTGATCTGAAGTGGCCGGCCGATCTCTATCTCGAAGGCTCCGACCAGCATCGCGGCTGGTTCCACTCGTCACTCTTGGAATCGGCCGCTACCCGTGGCCGCGCGCCTTACAACGCCGTTCTTACCCATGGCTTCACCATGGACGAGAAGGGCGAGAAGATGTCGAAGTCCAAGGGCAACGTCACCTCGCCGCAGGAGATCATGAAGGATGCCGGCGCCGACATCCTGCGCCTCTGGGTCATGACCTCGGACTATGCTGACGACCTGCGCGTCGGCAAGACAATCATCCAGACCAATGTCGATGCCTACCGCAAGCTGCGCAACACCATCCGCTGGATGCTCGGCACGCTGGCGCACGACAAGGGCGAGACCTTCGAAGTCTCCGAAATGCCGGAGCTGGAGCAGCTGATGCTCCATCGTCTGGCCGAGCTCGACCAGCTGGTGCGCGAGAATTACGACGCCTTCGATTTCAAGAAGATCGCCCGCGCGCTGATCGACTTCGCCAATGTCGAGCTATCGGCCTTCTACTTCGACGTCCGCAAGGATGCGCTCTATTGCGACGCGCCGTCGAGCCTGCGCCGCCGCGCCTCGCTGCATGTCATCCGCAACATCTTTGATTGCATGGTGACCTGGCTGGCCCCGATGCTGCCGTTTACGACGGAAGAGGCATGGCTGTCGCGCAACCCCGGTGCCGTCTCCGTCCACCTCGAGCAGTTCCCCGAGATTCCAGGCAACTGGAAGAACGAGGCGCTGGCCGATAAGTGGAAGAAGATCCGCGCCGTGCGTACGGTCGTTACTGGCGCTCTGGAAATCGAGCGCAAGGACAAGCGCATCGGCTCCTCGCTGGAAGCGGCTCCGGTCGTTCACATCGCCGATGCCGAGCTCCTGAAGGCGCTTGAAGGCCAGGACTTCGAGGAGATCTGCATCACCTCGGGCGTCGTCATCGAGGGCAATGAAGGCCCGTCGGATGCCTTCCGCCTTGCTGAAGTGGCCGGCGTCAGCGTCGAGCCGAAGCTTGCGGAAGGTGAGAAGTGCGCCCGCTCGTGGCGGATCACGACGGATGTCGGCTCCGATCCCGAGTATCCCGACGTTTCCGCCCGCGATGCTGCCGCATTGCGCGAACTTGCGGCATAAACGCAAGAAAGTTGCCGGATGAATTGCGCTATCGCGGTTCATCCGGTAAAAGCTGCCTGAAATTGGCCGGATTTTTCCGTCACGGGGAGGATGTCCGGTTGAGCATTGACTGCACCGGCATGGCTGGAAGGGTTTTCATGTTATCGAAGCGTTGGTTCCGTTTGGGCGCATGCCTGACTGTTGCGATGGCAGGCACTGCGATGATGTCAAGCTGCACGAGCGGCCCCCGCTACGGCACGGACAAGACCGCATTCGAGCAGCTGACCGATGACCTTGGCCAATCCACCTCGCTGACCGGCACCGAGCCCAAGAACAAGGGCGTGAAGTACAATCCGCGTCCGGGCCTTGTGGTTCCGAAGGCTGGCGACAAGGAAAACCTCGTCGCGCCGCAGCAATCGATCGCCAGCAAGGACAATCCGCAGTGGGTCGAATCGCCTGAGGAAACCCGCGCCCGCCTCGTCAAGGAAGCCGACGAGAACAGCGACAAGTCCGGCTACCAGTCGCCGCTCGCCAACAACGAGGTCGAAGGCGGCCGCCGCACGACGGAAGCCCAGGCCAAGGCCTTCCGCGAAGCCCGCGCCATCCAGAAGGGCGCCTATATCGACCAGCGCCGCTACATCTCCGACCCGCCGACCGAATACCGCCAGGTCGACGACCCCACCAAGCTCGACGATCTCGGTGAGCCTGAGCTGAAGAAGATGAAGAAGAAGAAAAAGGACGCCGCTGTCGCCGGCTCCGGCAAGCAGTGGTGGAACCTGCTGCAGTAAGGTTTAGGGCTGGGCGGTAGCGAAAGCTGCGTTTTCTAGGCTATGATTCTTCGTTACGGCAGTGACGCTGGCGTGGTTCCGTGTGGCACCCCCCTCTGTCCTGCCGGACATCTCCCCCACAAGGGGGGAGATCGACTTGCGGTGAGGTTTACGCCAAACAATCAACGTGGAGCGAGCGGATGCTCCTAGCCAATCTCCCCACCTGTGGGGGAGATGCCCGGCAGGGCAGAGGGGGGTACCCCAGGGCACAACCTATCCATAGTCCCTAATCCCGCTTCCCCTGAAAGAACCCCCGCAAGATCTCCGCCGCCTGCACTTCGCTCATCCCGGAATACACCTCCGGCGCATGATGACATGTCGGTTGCGCGTAAAACCGCACCCCGCTGTCCACCGCACCACCCTTCGGATCTTCCGCCCCATAATATAGCCGGCGGATGCGGGCGAACGAGATCGCCGCCGCGCACATTGTGCAGGGCTCGAGCGTCACATAGAGGTCTGCCCCCGCCAGCCGCTCCTGGCCAAGCGCCTCGCAGGCCATACGGATGGCGGCCACTTCGGCATGCGCGGTGATGTCGTTGAGCTCGCGGGTGCGGTTGCCGGATGAGGCAATCACGGTGCCGTCGAGGACGACGACAGCGCCGATCGGCACCTCGCCGCGCGCGCCCGCGGCACGCGCCTCCTCAAGCGCCAGCTCCATAAATTGATTTGTCTTCACGATCCGACAATTTCCACTTAACCGCAGGGGCGCGAACTGATAGAAGGCCCCAAAAGGCAGGCAAACAACAAATGACATTCAAAGACAAGCCAAAACGGCCGGGTGGCAAGCCATCCCCGCGCGATACCGGCGCGAAATCGGGCGAGAAGCCCGCAAGGAAGTTCGCAAAATCGGCTGACAAGGCGGATGCCGTGTCCGACGTGACGAGCGACAGCAAGGCGGAACGCATCTCCAAGGTGATGGCGCGCGCCGGCGTTGCCTCGCGTCGCGATATCGAGCGCATGATCCTCGATGGCCGCGTCACGCTGAACGGAAAGCCGCTGGACACGCCCGTCGTCAACGTCACGCTGACCGACAAGATCGAAGTCGATGGCATGCCGATACGCGGCATCGAGCGCACCCGCCTGTGGCTCTACCACAAGCCCGCCGGCCTGGTGACCACCAACGCCGATCCGGAAGGCCGCCCGACCGTATTCGACAACCTGCCGGATGATCTGCCGCGCGTCATGTCGATCGGCCGCCTCGACATCAACACTGAAGGTCTGCTGCTACTTACCAACGATGGCGGCCTTGCCCGCGCGCTGGAACTGCCGACGACCGGTTGGCTGCGCCGCTACCGCGTGCGCGCCCACGGCGAGATCGACCAGGAAGCGCTCGACAAGCTGAAGGACGGCATCGCCGTCGACGGCGTGCTCTACGGCGCCATCGAAGCGACGCTCGACAAGGTGCAGGGCTCCAACGTTTGGCTCACCATGGGCCTGCGCGAAGGCAAGAATCGCGAAATCAAGAACGTGCTCGGCGCGCTCGGTCTCGACGTCAACCGTCTGATCCGCATCTCCTACGGCCCGTTCCAGCTCGGCGATATCCCCGAGCGGGCGGTGATCGAAGTGCGTGGCCGCACCCTGCGCGACCAGCTCGGCCCGCGCCTGATTGAGGACGCCAAGGCCAATTTCGACGCGCCGATCTACAACGCGCCCGCTGTGGCCGAGGAAGAAGAGGCCGACGCCAGGCCCGAGCGCCGCGAGCGTTCGTGGAAGCCGGAAGACAAGCGCGAACGCGCGCTGAGCCGCCTCGACACCAAGCGCGATGATAAACGCGATGACCGTCGTGGCGGTGATCGTGACCGTGGCCCAAGCCGTGGTGGCGACCGCAAGGACGAAGTCCCGAAGCGCCCGGCGCTCGGCAGCCGCCGCAACGCCAATGTGTGGATGGCGCCCGGCGCCCGTCCGCTCGGCGAAAAGGCAGCCGCCAAGGCCGAGAAGAACGCCCAGACGGCGCTCCGCCGTGGCGAAAAGCCCGGCCGTTCCAAGCCGCAGCCGACAAGCTACGACGAAGGCCCGCGCGTGCAGATCAACCGCGCCCGCGACGAAGAGGGCGAATGGATCCGCTCCAGCGATGTGAGCCGCGACGACGACCGCAAGCGCGGCGACCGCGGCTTCGGTGACCGTCCCCGTGGCGACCGCTCCTTCGGAGATCGTGGTGACCGCTCCGGCGGCGACCGCACGGCACGCGGCGACCGGCCTTATGGTGATCGCCCACCCCGTGGCGACCGCCCCTTTGGCGACAAGCCTCGCGGCGAGCGCAAGCCGCGCGAGGATGGCGACCGTCCGCGCTCCTTCGGCGACCGCCCACCACGCGGCGATCGGCCTTTTGGTGATCGTCCTCCCCGTGGTGACAGGCCGACAGGCGACCGCCCATTCGCAGGAAAGCCTCGCGGCGACCGGCGTCCGCGTGAAGACGGCGACGACCGTCCGCGTTCCTTCGGCGATCGTCCCCCACGTGGTGATCGGCCGTTCGGCGACAAGCCGCGCCGTCCGCGCGAAGAGGGCGATGATCGTCCCCGCGCGAACCGTTTCTCCGGCGAGGCTCGCTCCGAGCGTCCGGCCGGCGAACGTTCGTATGGCGACCGGCCACGTGGCGACCGTCCCCAGGGCGAGCGCCCGAGAGGCGACCGGCCCTTCGGCGAAAAACCGCGTGGTGACGGGCCGCGCGGCAAGAGCTTTGGCGGCAAGCCTGGCGGCTCCAAGCCGGGTGCGAAGAGTTTTTCGGGCAAGCCTTCGGGCGATCGTCCCGGTGGCGGTGGCAAGCCCTCGGGCGGGCCGTCTCGTGGTGGACCTAAGGGCAAGGGAATAGGACGCGGTGCGGATCGTCGGCGGTGAGTTTCGCGGACGGTCGCTCGCCGTGCCTAAATCCAACGACATCCGGCCGACTGCCGACCGGACGCGTGAGAGCCTGTTCAATATTCTGAGCCATGCCTATCCGGAATGCGTCGATGGCACCCGGATACTCGATCTCTTCGCCGGCACCGGCGCCGTCGGTCTGGAAGCCGTCTCGCGCGGCTGTCGCCATGCGCTCTTCGTTGAAAACAGCGTCGAGGGCAGGGGCCTGCTCTGGGAAAACATCGATGCGCTCGGCCTGCACGGCAAGACGCGTATCCTGAGGCGCGACGCGACCGATCTCGGCAGCGTCGGCAATCTTGAGCCGTTCCAGTTCCTCTTCGCCGACCCGCCCTATGGCAAGGGTCTCGGCGAAAAGGCGATGGCCGCGGCCGCGAGGGGTGGTTGGCTGTTTCCGGGCGCGATTGCCGTGCTCGAGGAGCGCGCTGACGTTGCCGTTTCGGTCGATCCTTCCTATCTGTTCCTGGAAAGCCGGATTTTCGGCGATACCAGGGTGCATTTCTACCGCTACCAGCCTGAATAGGTAGTGGTATCAGGGGGCAAAGGGTGACACAGCAGGCCGAAAAGACCAGTTCCGCGTTCCCTGCTCTCGAAGATGTCGCCTCCGGCGCGTCGCCGCGCGTGGCCATCGCGTTCGGCGGCGGCGGTGCCCGCGGCCTCGCCCATATCCACGTTATCGAAACACTCGACGAACTCGGCATCCGCCCAGTAGCGATTTCGGGCTCATCGATCGGCGCCATCATGGGCGCCGGCATGGCGGCCGGCATGACCGGCGAGGCGATCCGCGAACATGCGCTGATGACCGTCGGCAACAAGACTGCCGTGGTGAGTCGCCTCTGGGGCCTGCGCCCGCAGACGGTGCGCGATGCGGTGGCGAACGGCGTGCGCATCGGCCAGTTCAACCTCGAGCGTATCCTCAAAGCATTTCTCCCGGCCGATCTCCCCGATCGCTTCGAGGACCTGCCGATCCCGATGACGGTGACCGCCACCGATTATTACGGCCAGCAGGAAGTGCTGGTGAGCGAAGGCCAGCTGTTTCCGGCCCTCGCGGCCTCTTCCGCCATCCCCGCCGTCTTCATGCCGGTCCGGCTGCATGGCCGGGTGATGATTGACGGCGGCATCAGCAATCCTGTCCCCTATGAGTGCCTGATGGACCGCGCCGATATCGTCATCGGCATCGATGTCGTCGGCGCCCCTGAGGGCGACGGCACCCATATCCCGAACCGCATGGAGAGCATCTTCGGCTCCGGCCAGCTGATGATGCAGACAGCGATCACCCTCAAACTCCGCATCCAGCCCCCCCACATCTTCCTGCGCCCCGCCGTCGGCCGGACCGGTGTCATGGATTTTCTGAAGGCCCGCGAAGTGCTGGCCCTGTCTCAGGGCGTGAAGGACGAGCTGAAATATGCGCTCGATGGGGCGATCGAGGCGCATGCGAGATCCGAGCGGCTGTGATAACGTCCGCTTAGGAGGGCGTCATGAGCAACGCGAACTCACCACTGCGCACAGTCAGATTGAAAGCGTCCGACGACGTCTGGTCACTGATCGACCGCGTCGCGAAGCTACGAGGGCAGACAAGCGCCGAGTTCATAGTCGGTGCCGCGCAGCGCGCCGCCGAGGATGCCCTTGCCGATTGCCCGGTCGCGTATGTCCCGGCGTCAAGCTACGACCACTATCTCCAAATCTTGGATCAGCCGCCACGCAATGATGGTTTTCGACGGCTCATGCGCGTGGAAAAGCCCTGGCAGGGCTAAGCATCCGCCACCGCATCCCCCGTTCCCGCAAGCGGGTCCTGCGAGAAATCCATCGTCCGCTTCGGCTTGACCAGCGGTTCCGGCTTGACCGGCTGCGAGTAGAGCATATCGCGGCCGGCCTGTAGTCCCTCGGTGACCTGCAGCACCAGTCGCTGCTCGTCGCGGCGGCGGATGTCTTCGCCGATCTCGTAGGCGGCGGCCTCGCTGATGCCGAGGGCTTCCAGCGTCCGGCGGCCGAACAAGAGGCCCGATTCCAGCGTTTCGCGCAGCTCGTAGTCGACATTGAGGTTACGTAGCGCGATCGAGTGGACGCGGTCGTAGGAGCGCACGAAGAGCTTGGCCTCGGGGTAGTCGGCCTGCACTAGCTCGACGATCTTGTCGGTCACTTCCCGCTTCTGCGTGCAGACGACGACGATCTTGGCATGGTCGATGCCGGATGCGCGCAGCACGTCCTTGCGCGTGCCATCGCCGAAATAGATGCGAAAGCCGAAGGAGGAGGCCTGGCGGATGCGGTCGGCCGAGGTGTCGATGACGGTCACCGCGCGCCCGCCGGCAAGCAGGATCTGCGCCGCGATCTGGCCGAAACGCGAGAAGCCGATCATCAGCACGTCGGCGCCGGCACCCTCGAAGTCCTCTTCCAGCGTCTCCTTCGTCTCGCCGCTCTCGAGCCTTTTGGCAAGCTTGGTGCCGATCGGCGTCAGCGCCATGGAGAGCGTCACGATGGCGATCAGGAGAGACGCCGTGCTCGATGGCATGAGCGACGAAGCGCCCGCCGTCGAAAACAGCACGAAGCCGAATTCCCCGCCCTGCGGCAGCAGGAAGGCGATGCGGATCGCGTCATTGTGATCGGAGCCGGTTGCCCGGCAGAGCCCGTAGATGATCAGCGCCTTCGCCGCCATGACAACAGGCACGGTAACGAGGATGACCAGCGCATTGTCCCAGAGCACGTCGAGCTGCAGCGACAGGCCGACGGCGATGAAGAAGATGGCGAGAAGCACGCCGCGGAAGGGCTCGATATCCGCCTCGAGTTCATGCCGATAAGAAGATTCCGCCAGCATCACGCCCGCCAGGAACGCTCCCATGGCCATCGACAATCCGGCCATCTGCATCAGCGTTGCCGATCCCATGACGACGAAAAGCGCTGCCGCGATCATCGCCTCGCGCGCGCCGGTGCTGGCGATGATCTGGAACAGCGGTGTCAGCAGATAGCGCCCCATCACGATCATCGCGCCGACGGCGCCGATGGCGATCCCGAAATCGACGATCGGCGTGCCGTGGCCCTTGCCGGTGTCGAGAATGTTGATCAGCGCCAGAAGCGGCACGATGGCGAGGTCCTGGAACAATAGCATCGAGAAGGAGCGCTGGCCATATCGAGTGCTCACATCGCCGTCATCCTCGAGGATCTGCATGGCGAACGCGGTGGACGACAGCGCCAGGCCGAAGCCGGCGATGATGCTGCCGCGCCAGTCGAGCAGGCCGGAGAGGTCGGCAAGCGCCGTCAGCACCAGCCCGGTGAGGATCACCTGCGCCGTGCCCAGTCCGAAGATGTCGCGCCGCATCTGCCAGAGGCGGCTCGGCTTCAGCTCCAAACCGATGATGAAGAGGAGGAACACGACGCCGAGTTCGGCGACGTTGAGGATCTGCTCGCCATCCGTCAGCCCGTGAAAAATCGGGCCGATCACCACGCCGGCGGCCAGATAGCCGAGCACCGTTCCAAGCCCCAGCCGCTTGAAGATTGGGGCTGAAACGACGGTGCCGCCGAGCAGCAGGATCGTTTCGGTGAAGAGGGCGTTGGGCTCGGACATCCGCTAAGCTTCTTTCAATGGTCATGGTTGCGCAAGCAGCGCGAAAAAGAATCGGCACCGTCGGCCTTGATGCTTTCCGTAGCGCACAATAAATGGAACGCGAAGGAAAGGCCAAACCATGTCCTCTGAAATTGATTCCTCGACGCTTCTCTCCCGCGCCAGCCAGCTGATCGATCTCGCCAGGAAGGCGGGCGCCGATGCCGCCGATGCGGTGGTGGTCCGCTCCCGTTCGCAGTCCGTCAGCGTGCGGCTCGGCAAGGTGGAGGAAACCGAATCCTCCGAGAGTGATGATTTCTCGCTGCGCGTCTTCGTCGGCAAGCGCGTCGCCAGCGTCTCGGCCAATCCGGGCTTCGACATGTCGGTGCTCGCCGAGCGCGCGGTCGCCATGGCCAAGGTCTCGCCGGAAGATCCCTTCGCGTGCCTCGCGGATGAGAGCCGGCTCGCCAAATCCTATCCCGACCTGCAGCTGCTCGACAGCACCGAGGTCTCCGCCGATCAGCTGCGCGAGGCAGCGCTTGCGACGGAAGAAGCCGGCCTTGCGGTCAATGGCGTGACCAATTCCTCGGGCGCCGGCGCTTCGGCCGGTCGCGGCGGCATGGTGCTCGTCACCTCGCACGGGTTTGAAGGCAGCTACATGGGCTCGCGCTTCGGCCGCTCCGTCAGCGTCATCGCCGGCGAGGGCACCGGCATGGAGCGCGATTACGATTTCGACAGCCGCATCTATTTCTGCGAACTGGACGATCCCGCGGAGATCGGCCGCCGCGCCGGCGAGCGCGCCGTCAAGCGCCTGAAGCCGCGCCAGGTCGATACCGGCAAGAACGTCACCGTGATCTTCGATCCACGTATCGCCCGCGGCTTCGTCGGCCACATCGCCGGCGCCATCAACGGTGCCTCGGTCGCCCGCAAGACCAGCTTCCTGCGCGACAAGATGGGCGAGCAGGTGCTGAAATCGGGCCTGTCGATCACCGACGATCCGATGATCGTGCGCGGCCCGGCCTCGCGCCCCTTCGATGGTGAAGGTGTTTCCGGCGAGCGCATGGTGATGATCGAGGACGGTGTTCTGAAGCACTGGTTCCTTTCGACGTCGACCGCCCGCGAGATCGGCATGGAAACCAACGGCCGTGGCGTGCGCGGTGGCAATTCCGTGACCCCCGCCTCGACCAACTTGGCGCTCGAGCCCGGCGACATCTCGCCCGAGGACCTGATCCGCGGCGTCGGCAACGGCTTCTACGTCACCGAGCTGATCGGCCAGGGCGTCAACATGATCACCGGCGAATACAGCCGCGGCGCCACCGGTTTCTGGATCGAAAACGGTGAATTGACCTTCGCGGTCTCGGAAGTGACCATTGCATCGAACCTCAAGGAGATGTTCATGCGGGTGACGCCTGCCAACGATATCGACCGCAAGTACGGGGTAGCCGCCCCGACCATCGCGATCGAGGGAATGACGCTGGCCGGACGGTGATCGCGGGCTAAAGCGCGTCGCGATCTTTCAGATTCGCTCGTTGCGCTTTAGGTCTTTCTTTTACCGCATGTCTTCATCGCAAAACCGCTTCACACTTTTGCGCGACATGCTCTAGCCGCTGACGGATTGGAACTTGGGATGAGCGACGTGGACAATGCCCGCTGGCAGAGCGATCTGGACCTGATCGCCGACGCTGCAAAGCGGGCGGGTGCCGTGGCGCTCAGCCATTTCAACCAGTCGCCGGAGGTCTGGTGGAAGAACGAGGGCCGCTCGCCGGTCAGCGCCGCCGATTTCGCCGCCAATGAAATCCTCGAAACCATGCTGCGCGCCGCCCGGCCGGATTACGGCTGGCTGTCTGAGGAGACCGAGGATAGCGCCGATCGCCTGTCGCGCGATACGCTCTTCATCATCGATCCGATCGACGGCACGCGCGGCTTTCTCGCCGGCCAGAAGCTCTGGTGCGTCAGCGTCGCCGTCGTCCACAAGGGCAGGCCGGTGGCAGGCGTGCTCAACGCGCCGGCACTCGATGAGCTCTATGAAGCGGCCGCTGGTGGCATCGCCTTGAAGAACGGCCTGCCGATCCGCGTATCGGAGCCGAAGCCGCCCGTCCGTTTCGCCATTGCCGAGGATGTGCTGAACGGCTTTAAAGAGCCGCTGCGCGGCAGGATCGAGCGCGTCAAGCACGTGCCCTCGCTCGCCTATCGCGTCGCCATGGTGGCCGATGCGGCGATCGACGGCACCTTCGTGAAGCGCAACTCCCATGACTGGGATCTGGCCGCCGCCGATCTCATTCTGGAACGGGCAGGTGGCCGTCTCGTCAATCTCGATGGAACGGCGCTGACCTATAACCGCGCGGATGTGAGACACGGCGAGCTTTGCGCCGGCTCTGAGCCGCTGTTGAATGAATTTCTATCCCCTATCGCCGCGCGCTGAGCGGTTGACGTTTCCGTCAAAATCCCTCAGATGAAACGGCGGAGGAGCAGATGAAGGAAGTAACTGAAATGACCAAGTCGGGTGAAAAGAAGCAACTGTTGCACCTCGTGTTTGGCGGCGAACTGGAAAGTCTCGATGACGTGCAGTTCCGCGACCTCTCTGGCCTCGATATCGTCGGCATCTTCCCTGATTACGCATCTGCACTGACGGCCTGGAAGTCCAAGGCGCAGTCGACCGTTGATAATGCCCACATGCGCTATTTCATTGTCCATATGCACCGCTTGCTTGATCCCGAAGACAAGTCCGGCAAATAATTTTCGGCCGTCGTGGCCCTGTTTTACCCAGCCGCCTGTCATATCCAGGTACAGGGGCGGTTGTTGACGCATTCTGAACAAACTGATCGGTCATTTCGGCCGCAATGATATTTGGGAATGGGTTGATGTCGATCATCGTTGATCGGAGACGTGTTATATGAGCGGCCGGATGGCGCGTTTGGCGCTGGGCGCTTATCAGGCGGTTGGGACGTTGATTACGCCCTTCGTCGGCGGCTACCTGACCTATCGCGCCGCCAAGGGCAAGGAAGACAGGGCCCGGCGGCTTGAGCGCTCCGGTTACGCGAGCGCCGATCGCCCGGCCGGCCCGCTGGTCTGGTTCCACGCCGCAAGCGTCGGCGAGATGAATGCCGTCATCCCGCTTATCCGCGAAATCCGCCGCCGCGACGTCCACGTCATTTTGACGACGGGCACCGTTACCTCCGCCAAGCTCGCCGCCGAGCGTGTCGGCACCGAAGTCATCCACCAATATGTGCCGCTCGACCTGAAGCCCGCCGTCAGCCGTTTCCTCAATTACTGGCAACCCGACTGCGCGCTGATCGCCGAATCCGAGATCTGGCCGGCAACAGTCCTTGAGCTCGGCCGCCGCCGCATTCCGCAGATCCTCGTCAATGCCCGCATGTCCGATCGCTCCTTCGCCCGCTGGACCCGCCGGCAGGCGCTGGCCGAGGCGCTGTTCGAGAACCTGGCGCTTGTCATCGCCCAGTCGGATGTCGATGCCGAACGTTTCCGCGATTTGGGCGCCCGCCAGGTGCTGATGTCCGGCAATCTAAAGGTCGATACCGACGCGCCGTCCTATGATCCCGCCACCTTCGCCCGCTACCAGCAGCAGGTCGGCGACCGCAAGACTTGGGCGGCGATCTCCACCTTCGATGGCGAGGAGAAGGCGGCCGGCATCGTCCACCGCACGCTGAAGGAGCGCAACGGCCAGCTGACCATCATCGTGCCGCGCCATCCCGAGCGCGCCGATGCCATCGAAGCCGAACTGGTCAAGCAAGGGCTGAAGGTCGCGCGCCGCACCCGCGACGATGCGCTGACGCCCGATATCGATGTCTTCCTTGGCGATACGATCGGCGAGATGGGGCTTTATCTGCGCATGACCGAGGTCGCCTTCGTCGGCCGCTCGCTGTTCGGCGAGGGCGGGCAAAACCCGCTCGAGCCGGCCATGCTCGGCTGCGCGGTGCTATCGGGCAGCAATGTCCAGAATTTCCGCGAGGCCTATCAGCGCCTCGCCCGCCGCGGCAGCGCCCGCATGGTGCGCGATACCGAGATGCTGGCCAAGGGCGTGCATTATTTGCTGACCAACGACCCGGCGCGCCGCAATATGATCGAGGCCGGCGCCGCCGCCGTGCAAGAAATGCGCGGTGCGCTGACGGCGACGATGAAGGGTCTCGAGCCCTACATCAACCCGCTGACGGTGAAGGCCAGACTGCTGCCGAAGACGGCGGCGCAACGCTAGAGACGGATAAGGGCATGCAGGCGATCAAGGGTATCCTGTTCGACAAGGATGGCACGCTTCTCGATTATGACGAGAGCTGGCTGCCCGTGAACCGCGAGCTGGCACGCATCGCCGCCAGGGACGACGCCGCACTTGCCGACCGCCTGCTGCTTGCCTGCGGCATGGATCCCGTCACCGGCCATATCGTTCCCGACAGCCTGCTCGCCGCCGGCAACACGCGCCAGATTTCGGATGGCCTCGTTGCCGCCGGCTCGACGGTTCCGGCCGAAGAGCTGACGGTCAGGCTCGACGAACTCTTTTCCCACGCAGCCGATTTCTCCGTGCCGGTCACCGATCTCGCTTCTTTCTTCGCCCGCCTGCATGCGCGCGGCTTCAAGCTCGGCGTCGCCTCCAGCGACAATGAACGCTCGATCCGCCAGACGGCCAAGCGCTTCGGCTTTGCAGAGTACATCGATTATGTCGCCGGCTACGACAGCGGCCACGGCACCAAGCCGGAGCCAGGCATGGTGCTCGGCTTCTGCGCGGCAACCGGTCTCGACCCCTCGGAAGTCGCTGTCGTCGGCGACAACAACCACGATCTGCACATGGGCCGCAACGCGCATGTCGGCCTGACGGTCGCAGTTTTGACCGGCACCGGATCGCGGGAATCGCTCGCCGCCGCCAGCGATTATTGCCTCAACGATATCACCGAACTCGAAGGGCTGCTGCCCGACCTGCAGTTCGCCTGATCGACCAAAGGCTTGCTTTTTCTTGAAAATTGCCTTCTCTTTTCGCCCGGTTAGGGGTGGCGTCCGCGTTGAGCGGACAGGTGGCGCGAAAGGCAGGACGGCAAAGATGGTATCCGAAGCGCCACCGTTCTGGTGGACGAAAGCCGATTGGCGCGCCTGGACGCTTTATCCGATCTCCTTCCTTTACGGCCGTATCTCGGGCTACCGGATGGTCAACGCCAAGCGCGCCTCCGTGCCGGTCCCCGTCATCTGCGTCGGCAATTTCACCGTCGGAGGCGCCGGCAAGACACCGACCGCGATCGCGATTGCCCGTGCCGCCAAGGCCAAGGGTCTGACCCCTGGTTTCCTCAGCCGGGGATATGGCGGCTCGCTCGATGTGACGACCGTGGTCGATGCCGGCCACCACCGCGCCGTTGCCGTCGGCGACGAACCGCTGCTTCTCGCCCGCGAAGCGCTCACCGTCATCTCCCGCCGCCGTGTCGAGGGTGCCAGGCGCCTCGTCAAGGAGGGCGCCGACCTGATCATCATGGATGACGGCTTCCAAAGCGCGCGCCTCGCCATCGACTACGCGCTGCTCGTCATCGACGCCACGCGCGGCCTCGGCAATGGCCACATCGTCCCGGGCGGCCCGGTGCGCGCGCCGATCAAGCTGCAGCTGCGCTACGCAACAGCGCTTCTGAAAGTCGGCGCGGGTGCTGCCGCCGACCAGATCGTGCGCATCGCGGCGCGCGCCGCCAAGCCCTATTTCACCGCCTCCGTCACCGTCTCCGATGGCGCGGACCTCAAGGGCCGGAAGGTGCTCGCCTTCGCCGGCATCGCCGATCCCTCGAAATTCTTCCGCACGGTGGACGGCATCGGCGCCGAAACCGTCGCCCGCCGTTCCTTCGGCGATCACGAGCACCTGACCGACGACGAGATCGACGACATCCTCGAAACCGCCGCCCGCGACGACCTCCAGATCGTCACCACCTCCAAGGACTTCGTGCGTCTCACCGGTCATCACGGCAAGGCCGAGACGCTGGCCGCGAAGTGCCGGGTGATCGAGGTGGAGATGACATTCGAGGACCATCTGGCGCCTGGGCTGATCATCGACCGCGCGCTGGATGCGTGCAGGGAACGACGGCTGAAGGAGATGGCGGCGGGGTAGGGGCGTTAACGGGCGTTCTACCGTGCAATACCCCCCTCTGTCCTGCCGGACATCTCCCCCACAAGGGGGGAGATCGGCTCGCGGCCTGCTCCCCAATCAAACAATGAAGGTATAGCGAGCGGCTGCGCCCAGCAATCTCCCCACCTGTGGGGGAGATGCCCGGCAGGGCAGAGGGGGGTAATCCTCGCTTAGTGCCTGCCGGAGCACCCTTGCGCCACGCCCGCCTGCTGCAACCCGCGCGCGATGCCCACGTCATCACCCCCACCCCACAACACATGTCGGATGCCGTCGCCCCCAATCGTCTCTACAATAGGTTCAACATGGAGGAGACGTCATGCCCCGCTATCTGGTAGCCATTCACCACCCCGACGACTACGACCCCGCCGTTTCGGAAGATGAGGCGATGCATCGGGCGATCGATGCGCTGAACGACGAGATGGTCGCGGCCGGCATCCGGCTCTTCGTCGGCGGCCTCCATCGGGCGGGCACCGCCAAGTCCTTGCGCGCCGATGCCGATGGAACCGTGTCGGTGAGCGACGGTCCCTATCTCAAGACCAGGGAGCATGTCGGTGGTTTCTGGGTGCTGGAGGTTGATGGCATGGACGAGGCGCTGGCCTGGGGCCGCAAGGCTGCTATTGCTTGTCGGGCTCCTGTCGAGGTTCGGGCGTTTCATTAGAGTGCTGTCGAGCCGAGGCGGTGTTGTGCCGCGTGGCGCCCCCCTCTGTCCTGCCGGACATCTCCCCCACAGGTGGGGAGATTGGCTGGGCTTGCCCGCTCGCTCAACCTTCATTGTTTGGCGTAGACCTCACCACTGGCCGATCTCCCCACCTGTGGGGGAGATGCCCGGCAGGGCAGAGGGGGGTAATCCTCGCTCGGCGCCTAAGCCGCTACTCCACCACCCCAAACACCGGCCCATACCCGCCATGCCAGGAAAAATCACTGCGCCCCAATTCGCCGCTATAGAACCCCGCGCCACCCCCGCCATCGAGAAACAGCGCGTCGGCGCATTGCAGGTGATCGCGAAACAGCCGCGCGAAATCGTGGAAATTGACCGGATCATCGCTGACGACAAACCGCACCATCCCATCCGCGCAGACGCCAACGCCGCTCCGCCGCGTCCGGTCGCTGGAGCCGACGATGAAGATCGGGTTGATCTTGTTTGCAATCACCAGCATCGGCCCCGACTGCGTGGCAAGCCGGACGTCGGGGCGCTGCTTCTCGAACGTCGCGGTCGGCAGGATGCCCGCGCCCTTGTCGCCGATATAGAACACGCCATTGGTGCTCTTGTAGAAGTTCGGCACCGGCCCGCTCGCCTTTGGCGCCTTGACGCTCGCGACCGGCCGCAACTCCTGACCATCTTCGACATAGAGCCCGATCGGCGAGAAATCTTCGTGATACATGCCGGCATTGAGCGCGAAGACGAGCGTCTTGCCCTTGGCGGTCACGGCGTCGGCGATACCGGGGAAAGAGCGGTAGGGCGCTCCGTCGTCGCCCTTCCAGAAGAGACGCAGATCCGCCTTGGCGGGATCGACGGTGCAGATGACATAATTGGTGTTCTCGACCGTTTCCGGCGCGCAAGGTCCGGCAAGCGCGGAGCCCGCGGTCCCAAATAAAACACCTAGCAGAATGACCATCCCGGCGAGGGCGGCGGAGAGCAGGCCGGATGAACGGATAGGCACCAGTTCTCGTCCTTTGCGATGTGAGGAACTCGCGGTGCCCCGGTTTAGCTCTTGCGCGCTTCCAGGCGCCGGCGGTCGCGTTCGACCGTCTGGAAGCCCATCGGCGTCAGGCGGAATTGCCGCTTCTGGAATTCGCCGCGGATCTCGACGAAGCCCTGCTGCTCGGCCTCATAGAGCGTCTTCAGCCCCATTTCCTTGGGAGGAGTCTGCCAATCCCGACCGACGGCGCTGTGCAGCAATGCGAGGATCTTGATCATTGTTTTCTCCATGGCCGAGGCGCGGCTTCCACCGTCTCGCCAATGCCTTCACACCAGCGATTAGCGCTTCTGGTTCGGCAGCACGCCGGCGCGCTTGTCGGCCTCGAAGGAGGAGATCGCGTCGGCATAGGGCTCCTGGCGGGCGACGCTCCAGTAGCGCAGTTCGTCGAGCGGGATCTGCTTGCCCGTCATGGCGCAGACGACGTAGGAACCCGGCGACAGGATCTGAAAATCCGCATCGAGATAGCGTATCTTCGCTTCGCGGTTTCCGTTTCCTTCAAACAAGTTCATGCGCTCCAATCCTTAAAGCCAATCCTCAAAACGAGGCCGTCATCGGATTGCCATAACCCGCAACAGCCGCCATTGCCAGCGTTTTCAGCTCCGGCCGAACAGCCGCTCGATGTCGGAAAGCTTGAGCTCGATATAGGTCGGCCGGCCGTGATTGCACTGTCCGGAACCCGGCGTCACCTCCATCTGCCTGAGCAGCGCGTTCATCTCCTCCGGCCGCAGCCGCCGTCCGGAGCGCACCGATCCGTGGCAGGCCATGGTCGCCGCCACATATTCGAGCTTGGCCGAAAGCCCCGAGGCCGTGTCCCACTCGGCAATCTCGTCTGCCAGCTGCCGGATCAACCCGGATGCATCGACCTCGCCCAGCATCGCCGGCGTCTCGCGCACCGCGATCGCCCCCGGCCCGAAGCGCTCGATGCCGAGTCCGAGCTCGCCGAACTCGGATGAAAACTGCATCAGCCGGTCGCAATCCTCTTCCGGCAGGTCGATGATTTCGGGGATCAGGAGCACCTGCGAGGCCAGCCGCTTGGAGTGCAGCGCCTTGCGCATCGCCTCGAACACCAGCCGCTCATGCGCCGCATGCTGATCGACGATCACGAGACCTGTCTCTGTCTGCGCCACGATATAGTTCTCGTGCAGCTGCGCGCGCGCCGCGCCAAGCGGGAAGCGCGACGGCGCCTCGGCTTCCGAAGCGGGCGAAGGCGCCGTCCAGGACGAGGTCTGCACGGTCTCGGCCCGCGCCGCCGGCATTGTCAGCCCATCGAACGAAGCCTGCGGCCTCTCACCGAAACCGTTGCCAACAGGGCGCTGATAGGATGGCGAATAAGAGGAGGAACCGGTCGGCGCGGCGGAGAAAGGCCGCGATGGCGAGGTCTCGGCGCTCCACGGCTGTTGCGGCTGCTGCTGCGGCCGGTAGCCGTTCGGTTGGAAGCCGGGGCGGAAGGCGCGCAGCATGCCGTCGGCGCCTGTGGTCGCCGCCCGGCTGCCGTCGCGCGCCAGGGCCTCGCGGATCGCGCCGACAATCAGTCCGCGCACCAGCTGCGGATCGCGGAAGCGAACGTCGGACTTGGCCGGATGCACGTTGACGTCGACAAGCGCGGGATCGAGGCCGATCGACAACACCGCCACCGCGTAGCGTCCCGAAGGGATCGTCTCGGCATAGGCGCCGCGGATCGCCGAGAGCACCAGCTTGTCCTGCACCGGCCGGCCGTTGACGAAGGCATATTGATGCGCAGCGTTGCCGCGATTGAAGGTCGGCACGCCGGCAAAGCCTGTGAGCGCCACATCCTCGCGCTCGGCATTGATCTCGATCGCGTTGTCGCGGAAATCCTTGCCGAGGATCTGCGCCATGCGCGCCAGATGGTCCTCTCCGGTCGCCGGAAATTCCAAAGTCGTGCGGTCGGTGCCGGATAGCACGAAACGCACTTGCGGGAAGGCGATCGCCATGCGCTTGACGATCTCGGTGATCGCCGCCGCCTCTGCCTTTTCCGTCTTCAGAAACTTCAGCCGCGCCGGCGTCGCGAAGAACAGGTCGCGCACCTCGACGATGGTGCCCGGATTGAGTGCCGAGGGCCTGAGATGCTGTAATTTGCCGCCCGCCACCGAAATCTCCGCCCCGCCATCGCTGTCGCGGCGGCGGCTCGAAATCGTCAGCCGCGCCACCGAGCCGATCGAGGGCAGTGCCTCGCCGCGAAAGCCGAGCGTGGAGATATCGTCGAGCGTATCGGTGATCTTCGAGGTGCAGTGCCGGCGCACCGCTAGCTCCAGATCGCGCTCGTCCATGCCCGAGCCGTTGTCGGTAACGCGCAGCAGGCTCTTGCCGCCGCCGGATGTGGCGATCTCGATGCGCGTTGCGCCTGCGTCGAGTGCATTCTCGATCAGTTCCTTGGCCGCACTCGCGGGCCGTTCGATGACCTCGCCGGCGGCGATTTGGTTGATGAGCGTTTCGGAAAGCTGCTTGATCGACATGCCGCTATTTTCGCGGATTCGACGGGGATAGGGAAGGGTGAAAACGACGATCTCGGGGCTTGTCCAGACCCTAGGATTCCGCTGCTTAATGTTAAGCACGCCTTAAGACTAAACTGGCATTTTGCCGATAATACCCCGCCGCAAATGCAATCCATTCGGACAGATGTAGGACGTGTAAGTATGAGTGCCGGTCGCGATCAAGCGGACACAGCCCCGCAGGAGGGCGCGGTTGAGACCGCGGCTGGCCTCCAGGCGGCGCTGTTCGACGCGGTCTGCGAAAGCCTGTCTTCCGCCTTCATCGTCTATGACAAGACCGATCACATCGTCTTCGGCAGCCGGCAGGTGCTCGATTTCTTCCCGATCTGTGCCGATCTCTTACAGCCCGGAACACGGCTCCGCGATTTCCTCGGCGCCGTCTACGAGACCGGCATCCGCAGCCGCTCTGCGGGCAAGCAGGGTGCGCTCAGCCGCGAAGACTGGCTATCGCAGAAGATCGCCACGCACTGGCGCGAGCGCTATGAGGCGGTCGAACGCTACGGCAACGATTGCTGGGTCGGCTTCCAGAAGCGTCGGCTCGCCAATGGCTATGGCGTCTGCGTCATCTCCGATATCTCGGAGGTGAAGAAGCGCGAGGAGCAGTGGCGGCTCGATCTGGAGCGCGTGCAGCTCACCGAGGATATTCTCGACAACCTGCCGTTCCCGCTCTTCGTCAAGGACCGCAACCTCACCTACGTCGCCGTCAACGTCGCCTTCTGCGAGAAGTACCAGACGACGGCCGATGAGGTGCTGGGCCGCAAGAGCGCCGAACTCTTCTCGCCAGAAGTCGCCGCCCGCTTCGAGGAAAGCGATCGCCATGTCCTCGAAACCGGCGAGATGTCGGTGGTGCGTCAGCGCCAGATCGCCCGCGACGGCTCGGAGCGCGAAATCATCTCGCGCAAGCACCGCATCGGCAAGCCGGGACGCTATTTCCTTGTCTCGACGATGCAGGACCTGCCGCGCGAGGGCGGCGATCTCGAGGAATTCGAGAAGGCATCGAGCGTCACGACATCGGCCAAGAGCACCTACCGCCGCGCCTATGTTCCGATGGACGGCGGCAGCGAGCGTCGCGAGCCGGCCGCCATGGAAGCCATCGTGCCCGAGAATTTCTCCGGCCGCCGTATCCTCGTCGTCACTGGCGATATCGCCGCCGAGACCGCGGCGCTGAGAACCCTGGCCAAATATGGCTTCGAAGCCTGCTCGGTGCGCAATGAGGACGAGCAGGAGCAGTTCCTGGAGATCGCCTCGTCGGCCGGTCTTTCGCTCGATCTCGTCATCATCGACAACCAGATGGGCATGCGCTGCCTGGAGCTTGCCGAGCAGTACGGCATCTCGTCGCTGGTGATGGATGGCTTCCAGATTTCGACCGAGCTCACCTTCCAGATCGCCCGTCATTTCAACCGCAACAATCGCGGCGCCATGACGGACCGGATCGATGGCGACTGGGAGATCAGCACGTCGGACGAGCAGCTTGAGCTCGATGTGCTGGTGGCCGAAGACAACGATATCAACCAGATCGTTTTCTCGCAGATCCTCGAAGGCCTCGGCTACCGCTACCGCATCGCCGCCACCGGCGATGAAGCCGTACGCATGTGGACGGAATACCGGCCAAAGATCGTGCTGATGGATATCTCGCTGCCCGGCTTCAACGGTTTCGAAGCCGCTCGCCTGATCCGCCAGGTGGAAGGCGATGGACCCCGTACTCCCATCATCGGCGTGCTCACCCAGGCCTTCGAGCGTGACCGCGCCGAATGCGCCAATGCCGGCATGGACGACGTGATCATGAAGCCCGTCAGCCCGGATATTCTGGAGACGGTTTTCCAGAAATTCATGCAGCCCGAGGCACAGCGGGCCTCTCTTTAGGTTCTGATGGCGGTCAACTCCCCAATTCTTGGGAGGCAATTCACGATGATCCAGGGTTGTCGAATATCGAATTTTTAAGACTTGCCCGCCATTCTGCCGGGTATTGGGGAAGCTCTGGATCAGAATGATGATGTTGGCGGATATGCCATTGGCGCCGGTGAGCCAGAACGAGCTTCAGACGATGGCTTACACCGACCCGCTGACCGGGCTCGGAAATCGCTATCGCATGCGCGACCGTATCGCCCAGATTTCGGCCGAACGCGCCGACGATCCGGCGCCATTTACCATCGGCATCGCCAATCTCGATAGCTTCAAGCCGATCAACGACCTCTTCGGCTCGGCCGCCGGCGACGAAATTCTCTGCCAGGTCGCCCACCGCCTGAAAGCCTGCATTCCCGATGGCGCCGTCGTCACGCGCCATGATGGCGACGAGTTCGCCTTCGTCCTGCCGCTGGTCTTCGAGCGCGCCAGCGCCGAAAAGTTCGGCCAGATGATCCGAGAGGTCCTCTCGGCGCCCTACGATCTCGGCGACCGCAACGTCCGTCTCTCCGCCTCCTTCGGCTTCGCCATCTATCCCTTCGCGGGCGAGGAGTTCGAGGAATTGCTGAAGAGCGCCGAAACCGCGCTCTATCGTTCTAAGCGCCGCGGCCGCAGCCAGATCACCGTCTATTCGCGCGAGATCGCGCAGGAGATGAAGCGCGCCACGCAGCTCGAGCAGGCGCTTCGAAACGCCATCATCTCCGATGCCATCGACGTGCATTTCCAGCCGATCGTCTCGCTCGCCACCAGCCAGGTCCTCGGCTTCGAGGCGCTGGCCCGCTGGAACGATCCGGATCTCGGCTTCGTCTCGCCTGGTGTCTTCGTGCCGCTCGCCGAAGAACGCGGCTTCATCGATGCGCTGTCGGAAGCGCTGCTGCGCAAGGCGGCCGAAGCGGCACTCTCCTGGCCGCGCGAAATGTTCTTGTCCTTCAACCTCTCATCCGCGCAGCTGATGGACCCCGGCACCAGCGCCAACGTGCTCTCCATTCTCGGCCGCGTCGGCTTCGATCCGCACCGTCTCGAACTCGAGATCACCGAGACCGCCGTCATGGGCTCGGCCGATACCGCCAACCGCATCATCGCCGACCTCAGACAGGCCGGTGTGCGCATCTCGCTGGATGACTTCGGCACCGGCCAGTCCAGCCTCGGGCGCCTGCGCGATTTTATGTTCGACAAGATCAAGATCGACCGAGCCTTCGTCTCGCGCATCAACTCCGACCGCGCCTCCGAGCATATCATCAAAGCGATCCTGACGATGTGCGAAGGCCTCGATCTCGAAGTCGTCGCCGAAGGCATAGAGGATTATTCGGAAGCCGCGAAACTGCGCATGCTCGGTTGCGGCATGGGGCAGGGCTACTATTTCGGCAAGCCGGCCGACGCCATCGCGACGCTCAGGTTCCTGCACGAGAACGAATACGACACCGGCGAACGGGCGATGGCGTAAGCTCCGGCCGTTACTTGATCAGCGCGAAGAGGCCTGCCGTGGCAGCAATCGCCGCGAGCACGACGCCGAGAATGATGCAGACGACATTGATGATCCAACCCTGATCGGGTTTGGAATCGAGCTTGCTGTCGATGCGCGCCAGCTGTCCGAGCACTGTGTTCAGCGTCGAGCGCATGTCATCGGCAATGGCTTTGGCGGCGCGATGTTCCATGCCGTTGATTGTGCCATCTCCGCTGCCCGACAGCAACGATCTCCACCTACCACAAAAGCCGATGGCGCCCTCTCGGACGCCATCGGTTACGCATGCACTGCGACTAACGATGCAGTGTTTACTTGGCTGTCGTGGAGCCGGTTGCGGTGTTGTCCATCGCGCCCGGAGCCGGGGCCTTTTCGGCCGACTGCATCTGCAGCGTCTTGAATTCAGGTGCCGCCTTCAGCGTTTCGGCCGTTTCCGAGGTCGTCAGCTTGACGCTGCCATCCGTGGTGTTCTGCGCCACGGTGATCTTGTCCATCGGCACGGCGACGTTCTTTTCGCCGATGCCAAGGAAGCCGCCGACGCCGATCACGGCTGCGACAAGGCCGCCATCCTTCTTCATGATCAGGTCGTTGACGTTACCGATGCTTTCGTTCGTGCCGTTATAGACGGCCTGACCGATATAGGTGTTGGCGCTGACCTGATCGGCGGACTGCTCCGTCAGATAGGTGCCGCCGCCCGCCTGTGCGGTATCGGTGGTTGCGGCCGGTGCGGGTGCCTGGGCGGCATCACCTGCCGGCTTCATGGCATCCGGCTTCGGCGCTGCCGGGTCGGCCGGTGCCGACATGGACGGTGCGCTCGGCGAGGCCGGCTGGGTCGCGCTCTGCGAGAAAGCGACCGGTGCGAAGGCCGTGGCAAACAGGGCGCCAGCGGCAACGGTGGTGAGAAGTTTGCGTGTCATATCGTACCTACTTTCAGTGTCCTTGGGTGATCTCTGGCCAAGCTTTTCTCTTCTAGCGAGAGCTGTGTCAGCTCGGCCGGTTCGTGAAGTAAATGAATGGGTTGGCTAATAGTTCCCAGAAAAATACACGCAGAAACTGACGGAATTTTCGGAACTTTTCCGATATTCGAGCCACGCTGGCGGAGCAGCGCGGTACCGTCGCAACGCAAAAGGGCGCCCCGAGGGACGCCCTTGAAAACACATCATGGAAGATGCCTTAGAGAATGTAGGCCGCGTCGAAAACGCCGCGGACGCTGACGCCGAGCTCAAGCAGGGCGCCGGCATCCGGCTGGTTGGCGCGGGCTGCGTCGTCCAGGCCTTCCCAGGCGGTGGTGACCGCCAGCCGGTCGGCATCCGGGCCGATGAAGGCAGGGCAGGAGGGCTGTGCAGCGGGCACCTTGTAGCGGGCGATGCGCAGGCCATCGGGGCTGTAGCGATCGACGGTGCCGGCACCCCAGCGCGCGTTCCAGATATAGCCGTCGGCATCGACCACGGAGCCGTCGATCCCGCCGTCTTCCTCCATGCTGTCGACAAGCACGATCGGCTCGCCGGTCGGCAGGCCGGTCTCGCGATCGACCATCACCCGCATCAGCCGGCTGAGATGCGTATCGGTGAAATAGCCGACCGAGCCATCGGGCGAGAAGCAGATCGAGTTTGGAATGGTGATGCCGCCGAAGAGCTTCGTCACCTTGCCGCGCGCCACATGATAGATCGCGCCGGCCTGGGTTTCGGCGCGCTTGCTCATCGTGCTGATCCACAGGCTGCCCGAAGGATGCATGCGCCCGTCGTTGGAGCGGTTTTCCGGCCGGTCGTTTTCGAGTGCGGCGTAAAATGTCAGGCCGCCGCTTTCGGTGTCGCGCACGAACAGGCCCTGCTCGGTCGCGAGCAACTGCCGCTTGGCGTCGATCCGCGCCAGCACGCTCGCCATGACAGGCAGCGTGTGCACCTTCTTCTCTTCGGTCGAGAGGTTCAGCTCATGCAATTCCTTGCCGAGAATGTTGAACCACCAGATGGTATTGGTATCGGGATCGTAGGTCGGTCCTTCGCCCAGCACCGAATTGGTGCGCGACAAAGTCCGCCCCGCGAACTCATGAATGTCGGTCATACGCTCAAGCTCCCACTGCTGCGTCGTATGCGTAAATGGTTGCTTTGGCGCGCTCGGCAACCTCGGCGACAGTCATTCCCGGCTTGTAGATGCTCGTGCCGAGCCCGAAGGCGAGGATTCCGGCCTTGGTGTACTCGGCGAAATTCTTGTCGGAGACGCCACCGACGGCCGCGATCGTCAGTTCCGGCGGCAGGATGGCGCGGATCGCCGTGATGCCGGAGGGGCCAAGCACGCTGGCCGGGAAAAACTTCAGTCCGGTCGCGCCGGCGCGCGCCGCGGCAAGCGCTTCGGTGGGCGTGAAGACGCCGGGCATCGTCACCATGCCGTAGTCGCGGGCGCGGATGATCACGTCAGGCTCGACGTTCGGCGTCACCAGAAGCTTGCCGCCGGCATTGTGCAGGCTATCGACCGCCTCGGTCGTCAGAACGGTGCCGGCGCCGATCAGCACGTCGGCCGGCGCCATCTTGGCGGCGATCTCGATCGACTTGAACGGCTCGGGCGAATTCAACGGAATCTCGATCGCGGTCAGGCCGTTTTCGATCAGCGCGCCGACGACGCCTTCGGTCTCCTCGGGCTTGATCCCACGCAGGATGGCGATCAGCGGGCGCTTCATGGCGGGGAAGGGGATGCGGTTCATCGCTCTGTTCTTTCTTGATTGGGCTTAGTTGGGCCAGATGGCGTTTGCGGCGGCCGAAAGGCCACGAAGCACTGCCGTATCGGCATCGATGGTCGTGACGTTGAGCGAGAGCGCCTTGAAGGCGGTCTCGTAAAGCTTCTGCAGGCGGCCGGAGGCGACGAGCGCGATCGGCGTGTCGTTGGCGGCGTCGGCGAGCGCCCCCGAGATCTCAAGGCCGATCAGCGTGCCCGAAATCCGTGCCTGCGCCGCCGAAGCGCTCATGCCGTGCAGCAATTGGCCGGAGCGGGCCGTGAACAACAGGTTGGTCGCCATCTGCGGCTGACGGAAGGCGGTCGACACCGACGCCTTGAACGCGGAATTATCGGCCGGCGATTGCTCGGCGCCGGCAACCGCATGCGACAGGATCGTATGCTTGGTCATCGCGTCGAAGAGTTCGCCGGTCATGAAGGTGGAGAAACCGATGACCTCGCCTTCCTGCACATGCACCCACTTGGAATGCGTGCCCGGCATGCAGACGGCCTGCGCGCCGGTACTGTCGGGCCCAAGCGTGCCGAGCAGCTGGGTCTCTTCGCCGCGGATCACGTCGGGCGATGCCCGGTCGCGCTGGGCAAGGCCCGGCAGGATGCGGATGTCGCGGCTCTGGCCGGGCACGGGGACGGCGCCGGTCAGTATCGCCGACAGCGACGTGGGTACGTCGACATAGCCGGCCTCGACCCAGCCCTGCTTGGCACCGGCCATGCCGCAGACGATGGCGGGGATATCATCGGGGGCCTCGACCTTGGCCAGATGCTTGGCCAGCACCTCGGCGAAGCCGGTCTTGGCCGCCGTCGTCATGCCCTCGTCGCTGCGGCTTTCATTCAGCACGCTGCCATCGCTGCCGATCAGCCACAGCCGGAAGCTGCTCGTGCCCCAGTCGACCGCGATATATCGGGGTGTTGCCATCAGAAAATGCCTCCATCGACAATAAGGGACTGCGCCGTCACTGCGGAGGCGCCGTCGGATGCTAGAAACAGACAGGGTCCGACAATGGCGTCGGCCTGCAAAACGCGTTTGATGCACTGCCGCTCGATCATGCCGGCGATGCCCTCTTCTGTGAGCCACAGCTTCATCTGCCGCTCGGTGACGATCATGCCCGGCAGGATGCAGTTGACGCGGATATTGTCGGGACCGAGCTTGCCCGCCAGGCTCTTCGTCAGCCCGATGATCGCCGCCTTCGCCGTCGTGTAGGCCGGGAAGTCGGGCATGTTGAGCATGAAGGCGATCGACGACATGTTGATGATCGCCCCGCCGCCGGCCTCCCGCATCGATGGCGCCACCGCCTGCGCCGCGAAGAACACGTGCCGCAGGTTGGTCGCTTGGTTGTTGTCCCAGTATTCGGGTGTCACCTGATCGAAATCATGCCGGTCGTCGCGCGCCGCGTTGTTGACGAGCACGCCGATCGGGCCGGAATGGGCGACGATCGCCTCGATGGTCGCGCGGATCGCCGCGACATCGCGCAGATCGGCATGGTGGAAGCGCACCGGGTGCAGGCTGTCGCGCGACAGGCGGTCGACCAGCGCGTGGCTTTCTTCCTCGGCGATGTCGATGAAGGAGACCTTGGCGCCCTGGCGGGCGAACCCCTCGACGATGGCAGCGCCTATGCCGGAGCCGCCGCCCGTCACCACCACGCTTCGGTCCCTGAATTCGGGATATTGCGCTCCAAGCTCCGCCACCACTATCCTCCCGATAGTTCCATTATTCAGAACTCAATTTGACTATATGGAATTATCGGATTAGCCTTGGGTCTCTGTCAAGGCATGAGGGCCAGCATGGGCGCGACTGATGGCGACATCATGGATAAAAATGAGGCCGCGGACAAACGCGAGACGGGTACGCTCGGCAAGCTGATGGTGCTGCTCGATATCGTCACCCACGCCGACGGCCCGATGCGTTTCACCGATATTTTGGCGGTCGCCGGCCAGCCGCGCGGCACGCTGCATCGCCAGCTTGGCCATCTCACCGAGGAAGGCCTGCTGGAAACGCTGGCCGATGGTCGCTACGCACCCGGCCTGCGTCTTCTCGATCTCGCCTCGCGCAGCTGGGCCCGCAACGAGTTCCGGCTGATTGCCGAGCCACATCTGAACGCCCTGCAGCAGTGGACCGGAGAGACCGTGCATCTCGGGGTCCTGCGCGGCGCCTCCGTCATCTATCTCGACAAGGTCGAGGGCAGCCAGCCGGTCAGGATGTACTCGCAGATCGGCAATGCCTCGCCCATCTACTGCACCGGCGTCGGCAAGGCGGCGCTGTCGGCGTTGCCGGACGATCGGCTGGACGCGATCATATCAAGCGTGTCGTTCCAGCGCTTTACGGAAAACACGCTGACGCCGGAGACGCTGCGCCGCGAGATGACCGACATTCGCCGTTCGGGCAATGCCTTCGACCGCGAGGAACACGAGGTCGGCATCCGCTGTGTCGCGGCCCCCGTCTACTCCGAGGACCTGTCCTTCGTCGGCGGCGTTTCCGTGACCGGACCGGCCTATCGGCTGACATTTGAGCGCTTGGAGGAGTGGACGCTGCCCGTCCGTCGGGCCGCTGAAAGCATCATGAGCGGCATGCGGATCGGCCTTGGCCCGCGCCGCTGACATGCCGCCAATTTGACAATCGTCAAATCCAGGAATGCTTTGTCACCTTTCGTACGGAAATATGCTCATTTTCAGTGGCTGGGCATATTGTGATTTTGTGAAGAATCGTCACAATTGCCAGTTGTCAATCCCCAGTCCTGGGGTGTAGTGCCGTAGGCTATATTGACGGCGATGCTGCCGTCGGCATGCGACCTGAGCAGGCCACTTATGACGTTCCTGATTTTTTGAGCTGATGACACCATGAACCCTTTGCCGCATTCGACTTCCGTGAACGTGTACGTAAACGAGGTATCTGGATTAAACACCCAGTTCGATATCTTTCGTTTCATGAAGAGGCTGACGGAAGCCTACCGGGTTCGCGCCTTCATGGTGCTCAATCTCCCCTCGGCCACTGCACGCGATCTCCAGAGCAACACGGTTATCACCAACTGGCCGGCCGAGCTGCTCTCGGCCTATGATCACGAGGCGCTGCTGACCAACAGTCCTGTTATGGGCAAGCTGCGCTCGTCGACCGTTCCGTTCTTCAACGACCTGTCGAAGGCGAAGCTGGATCGATCGGACGGCAAGTCTGGCATCGTCATGGCTTTGTTCGAGCGCTTCCGGATGATGCGCTGCGCCTATTTCCCGACGCACGACCCCTCCGGCGCCCGCGGCGCGGTGTCTTTCTCCGGCGACCGTGAGCCCTTCGCGCCCGAGGAGATGCTGGAGCTTCATTATATCTCCACGCACGTCTTCGACAGGCTGGCCGAGATCCGCGCGCTCGACAACCGGGTGGTCGACGCCCTGACCGACCGCGAGATCGACTGCCTCAACTGGACCGCCGCCGGCAAGACCAGCGTCGAGATCGCCGATATCCTTGGTCTCTCCGAGCATACGGTCAATCACTACCTCAATCGCGCCACCAAGAAGCTCGATACGGTCAATCGCACGCAGGCCGTTGCCAAGGCGTTGCGCATCGGCCTGATCAAGTAGTGCCCAAATACTGTGCGCTATTGTCGCAGCAGCCTAAAAATTGCGCCAGGGCGCCGGCCATCCAGCCTCTTTTGCTGCGGATAGGGCCAGATTCGGCGCCATTTCGAATTGGCACGCTTTCTGCTTCCTAATTGTCAGCGGTCCAGAGGGGACTTGGCAACGACGCCATATTAAAGGCGCGACCTTCAACCCGCCGCTCGATCCCGGCAGCCTGTGCGCTGGGCATCGAGCGGCGGGTTGTTGTTTTTGGGATACGCCTCCCGGCCTATAAGCGCAGGCTTATGCATTTTTCCCTCAATTCTGACTGGTCTTTCAGATCTGACGCCCTAGAAACCCTTTATCCACTTGGGTGACCGTTGTGCCATCAGGGCGAAAGCCCGGCGGACTTGATGGCTCAGCGGTCTCCTTTGGAAACTCCCCCCTTCTTCCCAGGTTTTTGCCTAGCGCCGATTTTGTTTGGCGATCACTTCGTGCTCCTCTATCTACAGAGCCAGATAAGGGTGTGAGGACGATATGACTGAAGTCACCAAGGAACAGGTGCTGGAAACGCTGGCAACGGTGCGAGGCCCCGATCTCGAACATAATATTGTCGAGCTCGGCATGGTCTCCGATGTGTTCATCTCGGATGGCAAGGTCTACTTCTCCATCACCGTTCCCGCCGAGCGCGCCAAGGAGCTGGAGCCGCTGCGGCTCGCCGCCGAGCGCGTCATCAAGGAAATGCCCGGCGTCAAGGGCGCCCTGGTCGCGCTGACTGCCGACAAAAAGGGCGCTCCATCGGGCGCTGCCGCCTCCCGCACGCCGCCGCAGGCTGGTCACGGCCATGCCGGCCATGGTCATGAAGGTCACGCACACGCGCAGCCGCAGCAGCGCGCCGGCAAGATCGGCGTGCCTGGGATCGGCGCCATCGTCGCGGTCGCCTCCGGCAAGGGCGGCGTCGGCAAGTCCACCACATCGGTCAACCTCGCGCTCGGCCTGCAGGCAAACGGCCTGCGCGTCGGCATTCTCGACGCCGATATTTACGGCCCGTCGATGCCACGCCTCCTGCAGATTTCCGGCCGCCCCACACAGACCGATGGCCGCATCATCAATCCTATGGAGAATTACGGCCTCAAGGTCATGTCGATGGGCTTTCTCGTCGATGAGGAAACCGCGATGATCTGGCGCGGCCCGATGGTGCAGTCGGCGCTGATGCAGATGCTTCGCGAAGTCGCCTGGGGCGAGCTCGACGTTCTCGTCGTCGACATGCCGCCCGGCACCGGCGACGCGCAGCTCACCATGGCCCAGCAGGTGCCGCTCGCCGGCGCCGTCATCGTCTCGACGCCGCAGGATCTGGCGCTCATCGATGCCCGCAAGGGGCTGAACATGTTCAAGAAGGTGGAGGTGCCCGTTCTCGGCATCGTCGAAAACATGAGCTACTTCATCGCTCCCGATACCGGCGCGCGCTACGATATCTTCGGCCATGGCGGCGCCCGCGCCGAAGCCGAGCGCATCGGCGTGCCCTTCCTCGGCGAAGTGCCGTTGACGATCAATATCCGCGAAGCCTCCGACGCCGGCACCCCGCTGGTCGCCAGCGAGCCGAACGGCATCGTCGCCGGCATCTATCGCGACATCGCCGCCAAGGTCTGGGCGCAGCTTGAACAGAAGCCGCAGCGTGCCGCTCCCGCGATCGTATTCGAGTAAAGTGTGCCGTTTCCGGGCGTGCGGCTAGACTCCCAATTGCGGGCAAAATGTGATCAAACAACGCAGTTCACGTAAGATGTCTTGATTCTTGCGTGGGTTTCCGTCATATGGCGCGCCGTCGCCATGAGGGCGGCGTGTGCGAATGCTCGATGATAGCCAGCCCTGCAGCGGCGAATGCCTGCTGCATGTTCGGAGTTCTCTTGTCGATCGAAGGATTGGTGACTGCGATGCGGTTGAGCATAGTGCATACCCGAGCTTCGGCCGGCTATGACGGGATATTGATGAACATTCTTCAGCCGCTTTCGTTAATCTCGAAGACTTGCAGCTTGAGCGCCGTTTTTTCTGGCGCTTCGCGGAAGGTTTTTTGATGCGAACGGCGATGGCCCTCACAGCCCTGGATCACGGGAGAAGCGCCCGGTGATCACTGCCTATTGCTCCAATTGCCAATCGGTCGAGCTCGGTGACCTCACCAAGGTCGAGACCATGCGCGACGATATCGTCTGGATCGACATGATCGAGCCGACGCGCGAGGAAGAGGCCTATGTCGAGAAGGCGCTCGGCATCGAGGTGCCGACCCGCGAGGACCTCAAGGACATCGAGCCCTCAGCTCGTCTCTATACGGAAGGTGACGCCGTCTTCATGACCGCCTCATTGGTCTGGAAGGCCGAGACCGATGCGCCAGTGCTGACGGATGTCGCCTTCATCCTCGCCGGCAAGCGGCTGATCACCATCCGCTACGCACAGCCCAAATCCTTCGCGCTCTTTATCGCAGCGCTCCACCGCATTCCCGCCCACTGGCGCAACGGCGCCTCGCTGCTGGCCAAGCTGTTCGAGACCATCATCGACCGCACGGCGGAAATTCTCGAGATCTCGGTCGCCCGCATCGATATCCTCTCGACCCACGTCTTCGGCGATCGCGCCAAGAAGGTCCGCAAGCCCTCGAACTATCTCGAAGAGAAGCTGCGCGATATCGCCGCCCATCAGCGCCTCGTCAGCAAGGTGCGTGACAGCCTGGCCTCCATGTCGCGGCTGATGACCTTCTTCTACAACGTGCCGGCCGTGCAGCAGGATCGTGCAACGAAGGAACTCTGCCGCACCGTCTCGCGCGATATCCAGTCGCTCAACGAGCACTCGTCCTACATCGCGGGAAACATCACCTTCCTGCTCGATGCATCGCTGGGCCTGATCAACATCGAGCAGAACTCGATCATCAAGATTTTCTCGATCGCATCGGTGGTCTTCTTGCCGCCGACGCTGGTCGCCTCCATCTATGGTATGAATTTTGAATTCATGCCGGAACTGCATTTCGCCCAGGGCTACCCCTATTCGCTCGGGCTGATGCTGGTTTCCGCTGTTATTCCCTTCTTCTTCTTCCGTTGGAAAGGCTGGCTCTGAAGAGCCTGTTTTTGTTTCATGTCCGCAGACAGCCATTCACACGACCAGAATATGAGCCCGCGCAAGCTCTTCTATCTTGCGCTGGGTTCTGTCGGCGTCGTCTACGGTGATATCGGTACCAGCCCGCTCTACGCGTTTCGCGAAGCGCTGAAGCCCGTCGCCGCCGATGGCCTCACCCGTTTTGAGGTCATCAGCGTCGTCTCGCTGATGATCTGGGCGCTGACCATCATCGTCACAATCAAATACGTGCTGCTTCTCTTGCGCGCCGATAACGAAGGCGAAGGCGGCACGCTGTCGCTGCTGGCGCTTCTGCTGAAGACCGCCAATGGCCACACCGCGCTTCTGATGATGCTCGGCCTCGTCGGCGCTGCACTCTTTTTGGGCGACGCGATGATCACGCCGGCGCTGTCGGTTCTGTCGGCCGTCGAAGGTCTGAAGCTCGTCGCGCCGCAGCTGAGCAGCTACATAGTGCCGATCTCGGTCGCCATCCTCGCCGTGCTCTTTGCCGTGCAGTCGCGCGGCACGGGAACGATGGCGCGCTATTTCGGGCCGATCACCGCGCTCTGGTTCATCGTGCTCGCCGTTGTCGGCATCTCGCACATCTCGGACGATTTCGGCATCCTCGCTGCCTTCAACCCCTATTATGCCGTGAGCTTCCTCATGCATGAGGGCTTCTTCGGCGTGATCGTGCTCGGCGCCGTGTTCCTGACGCTGACGGGCGCCGAAGCGCTCTATGCCGACCTCGGCCATTTCGGCCGCCGCCCGATCCAGTGGGCGTGGTTCGTGCTGGTCTTCCCGGCGCTGACATTGAACTATCTCGGCCAAGGCGCGCTGGTGCTCGGCAACCCGCATGCCATGTCGGACCCCTTCTACCTGATGTTCCCGAAGTGGGCGCTGTTGCCGGCCGTTATCCTCGCCACTGCCGCCACCATCATCGCCAGCCAGGCGGTCATCACCGGCGCCTTCTCGTTGATCCGCCAGGCGATCAACCTCGGCTTCCTGCCGCGCATGGAAATCCTCTTCACCTCGGAAACCAACACCGGGCAGATCTTCGTGCCGTCGGTCAATCTGCTCTTGTTCCTCGGTGTGATCTTCCTGGTCATCTCCTTCGGTTCGTCGGATTCGCTGTCGACGGCCTATGGTATCTCCGTCACCGGCGCCATGGTCGTGACCTCCATCATGGCCTTCGAGTTCGTCCGCGTCCGCTGGAACTGGTCGGTGCTGACGGCAACCGCCGTGCTGGCGCCGCTCTTCGTGCTGGAAATGATCTTCCTCGGCGCCAACCTGATCAAGATCCACGATGGCGGCTACATCCCTGTCTTGATCGCCACCGCCTTCGTCGTCGTCATGTGGACATGGCGCCGCGGCTCGGCGCTGCTGATGGAAAAGACCCGCCACACGGATATCCCGCTGGCCTCGTTCATTTCTTCGATCGAGCGCAAGAGTGACCACTCGCCGGCCCATGTGCCCGGTACCGCGATCTTCCTCACCAGCGATCCGGAATCCGCACCGGCCGCACTGCTTCACAATCTGAAGCACAACCACGTCCTGCACGACAAGAACGTGATCCTGACGATCCGCACGGTCAACAAGCCGCGCGTGCCGAGCGCCGATCGCTACAAGGTCGAGCAGATCTCCGAGCGCTTCTCGCGCGTCGAGCTTCTGTTCGGCTTCATGGAATCGCAGAATGTCTCGCAGGCACTGGCGACGTTGCGCAAGACCGGGCTGAAGTTCGACATCATGTCGACCTCCTTCTATCTCGGCCGCCGCAAGCTGGTGCCGGATGCGAAGTCGGGCATGCCCTATTGGCAGGACCGCCTTTACATCGCGCTCGCCAACGCCGCCGCCAACCCGTCGGATTACTTCCGCCTGCCGGCCAACCGCGTGGTCGAACTCGGCTCGCACGTCATCATCTGACGTGGCACTGCATCCTCCAAAAGCCCGGCCCTCGCGCCGGGCTTTTGCGTTTCAGGCTCTATAAGCAAATGCTGTATCAATTGAGGGCGGCGTATTAACCAAGCATCAAGGTTAATGAGACATTTTTATCGGCATGTTCATGCGTCCCATGCCGGAGTCTGGTGTTGCGTCGAAATAGTCGTGTCCCTGGCAAATCATGCACCCCTGGTGCGTCGCGCCGCTTCGATAAGCTGCGCCCCTTGCTGCAAAGATGGAGTTCCCCCGCGCTCTTCGGCGTCTGCGCGTGGCTGATGTTCCCCACCATGGCCTCGCATGCCGATCTGGCAGCGCTTCTGGCCGGCCTCGATCAGGGTCGCGAGAACTGGCGCATGGTACTGACCAACTCGCCCGCCGGCTCCATCCACCAGGCCGAGCTCGCCTTCGCCGATCCCGCTGTCACCGGCGCGATCGCATCCGGCGCCGGGATGGTGCTTCCCGATGGCCGCAAGGTCGCCTTCACCGCCGAGAACAAGGGCCACGAAGACACGCCCGATGAGGATCGCGTCAACCGCGCCACCAAGAAGGGCAGGGTGGTCGCCGTCGAGCAAGTGCAGCCGCCGAAGGATTTCTCCGCCGGCTCGATCCTGCAGCGGACCCGTCTTCTGTTTCAGCCGACCTTCAACCTGAAGGACAAGTCGGCCTTCGTGAAGCCGAAGATCCGCGGCAAGGAAATCGAGATCGCCACCAACTTCTATCGCAAGCAGCCGCCGAAGCCCGCAGCCGACATCTCGCCGATGCTGGCCGATCTCGTCACCAGCAACAAGTCCGACGTGCTCGCAACCGCATTCGCTCCCGCCGCTCCCGATTATGCTCGCCAGTCCCCCTTCGATTCGATCTTGACCGACAAGGCCGACAACGGTCGCTTCGTGCCGCAGATCGGCCCGAAGGATCACGCCTGGGCCGCGAGCATCCTGCCGGCCAGCGTCTTTTCGCCTGCCGAGCAGCAGTGTCTGGCGTCAGGCATCTATTTCGAGGCGCGTGGTGAAACCGTGAAGGGCCAAGCGGCCGTCGCCCAGGTCATCCTCAACCGCGTGCGCAACCCGGCTTACCCGAAGACCATCTGCGGCGTCGTCTACCAGAACGAGGATTGGCGCAACCGCTGCCAGTTCTCCTTCGCTTGCGACAACATCAAGGACCGCGTGAACTCGCAGGCCCATTGGAGAATCGCCCGCGATGTGGCGATGGCGGTCACCGCCGGCCGCATCTGGCTGCCCCAGGTTGGCTCCGCCACCCATTACCACGCCGTCTATGTTCGCCCGAAATGGGCAAAGACCATGGAAAAGGTCGGCCGCATCGGCCTGCACGTCTTCTACCGCACCTATGGTGGCGGCTGGAGCTGACAAAAACCCGGTAAAAGGCGCGTTTTCGCGCCTTATTGCCGCGTCAGCCCGCGGATTCTTTCCCCCGATTCCGCCACAACCCGCCCGTATCGATCTAACCATATGTTTTTGATCGCTTATTTTATGGCTGGACATCGGCCTGCTACGCCTTGACTATGGATTTTGCTAAAACTATGTTGCGCGCGACTTCAAAGCGGGCCGGAAGGTTCTTCAGCCTTGGGGTCGTTGTCCGGTAAACCGGGGTAGCGGCGTAGCGGACGGCGGCAGGCGGAGGAGAGCACGATGGCGGATGACCGCGAGGAGAGTCTGGAAAAGCGCCGTGCGCAACTGGGAGCGGAACTCGCGACCAAGCGCATCGAGGCGGGGAAGGACGAGGCCGACGAAGCCCGCGCCGAGGTAAGCCGCAAGGGCTATGCCCAGGCGATGAAGCTTTCGAGCGAGTTCATTTCCGCGGTCGTGGTCGGCGCTGTCCTGGGCTATCTCTTCGACCGTTTTGTCGGCACTGCGCCTTGGGGATTGATCGTACTTCTTCTTCTTGGATTTGGTGCCGGCGTGCTGAACGTGATGCGCGCTGCGGGCAAGGTTGCGAAACCTGATCTCGATATGCGCGAAAGCGACCGGAAATAGGGCGGAACGTTCAGGCGTTCGATCCAGTGCAATAATCCCGTCTCGTGCGGGTATAAGATATAGAGAGAACAAGCGGTGTCTAACGATCCGACTCATCAGTTCCTGATCCAGAAGATTGTGCCGATCGAAATCGGCGGGATTGATTTCTCGTTTACGAACGCCTCGCTGTTCATGGCGGCTTCCGCTGCCGTGGCCGCCGGCTTCCTCTATTTCTCGACGTCGAACCGCGCCATCGTGCCGGGCCGCTCGCAGTCGGTCGCTGAAATGTCCTACGAGTTCATCGCGGGAATGCTGAAAGAGGGCGCCGGATCCAAGGGGATGAAGTTCTTCCCGCTGGTCTTCTCGCTCTTCATGTTCGTGCTGACGGCAAACCTGCTCGGCATGTTCCCATACTTCTTCACCATCACCAGCCAGATCATCGTCACCTTTGCTCTTGCTCTGCTCGTCATCGGCACGGTTCTGGTTTACGGCTTCTACAAGCACGGCTTCCACTTCCTGAATGTCTTCGTGCCTCAGGGCGTTCCCGGCATCTTGCTGCCGCTGGTCGTCGCCATCGAAATCATCTCGTTCCTGTCGCGTCCGATTTCGCTCTCCGTTCGTCTCTTCGCCAACATGCTGGCCGGTCACATCACCCTTAAAGTGTTCGCGGGCTTCGTTGCCTCGCTTGGAGCCATGGGTGCGGTTGGTATCGGCGGCGCCGTTCTTCCCCTCATCATGACCGTCGCCCTGACGGGTCTCGAGTTCCTCGTCGCCTTCCTCCAGGCTTACGTCTTTGCGGTACTGACTTGCATGTACCTCAACGACGCGATCCATCCGGGTGGCCACTAAGGGATACCGACATTGACGTCCGCGGGCGTCAGTCAATTCGCCGCAACAACCATTTCAAAGGAGTACAACATGGACGCGGAAGCAGCAAAATTCATCGGTGCAGGCCTCGCTTGCTTTGGTATGGCCGGTACGGCTCTCGGCCTCGGCAACATCTTCGGCAGCTACCTGTCGGGCGCCCTGCGCAACCCGTCTGCCGCTGACAGCCAGTTCGGCCGTCTGGTATTCGGCTTCGCCGTTACGGAAGCTCTGGGCATCTTCTCGCTGCTCGTCGCTCTCCTTCTGCTGTTCGCCGTTTAATTTCGGCGCACTGAGGGATCACGGCCTGCGAACAGCGAGCCGTGATCCTTTGTATTTGCAGTACACCTGGAGGTGAGCATGTTTTTTGTGACCCCGGCTTACGCTGAAGAAGCCCCGGCGGGAACCGCAGAAACTGGTGCAGCGACCGGTACAGACGCGCATGCTGCCCCGGCCGCAGGCGAGGTTCATACCGAGACCGGCGTGCCAGCCGAACACCATGGCGGTGTTTTCCCGCCTTTCGATACTTCGACGTATGCGTCCCAGCTGCTCTGGCTGGCGATCACCTTCGTCATTTTCTTCGTGCTCATGCAAAAGGTCATTGCACCGCGCATCGGCGGTATCCTCGAGCAGCGCCACACGCGCATCGCCCAGGACCTCGATGAGGCTGCACGCCTGAAGGCGCAGGCAGACGCGGACGTTGCTGCCTACGAAGCCGAACTCGCAGAAGCCCGCGCCAAGTCGAACGCAATCGGCACGGCAGCGCGCGACGCCGCCAAGCTCAAGGCCGAGGCTGACCGCCGTGCGGTTGAAGCCGCTCTGGGCGAAAAATTGAAGGCTGCGGAAGGCCACATCGCCGATATCAAGGCGAAGGCATTCGCGGATGTCGGCACGATCGCCGAGGAAACGGCAAAGGCCGTCGTCGAGCAGCTGATCGGTGGCACCGCCACCAAGGCTGAAGTCACGTCCGCCGTTACCGCGGCCAAGAAGGGAGCTTGATCGATGGAATTTGCACTGGACGCAACATTCTTCGCATTCGTCGGTCTCGTCCTGTTCCTGGCACTGGTCGTCTACCTCAAGGTTCCCGGCATGATGGCGACGTCGCTCGACGACCGCGCCGATCAGATCCGCAACGAGCTGTCGGAAGCCAAGCGCCTGCGTGAAGAGGCCCAGCACCTGCTGGCCGAATATCAGCGCAAGCGCAAGGAAGCCGAAGCGGAAGCTGCCCATATCCTGGCAGCCGCCGAGCGCGAAGCGGAAATGTTCACCGCCGAAGCCAAGAAGAAGACCGAGGAATTCGTTGCCAACCGCACCGCGGTTTCGGAAGCGAAGATCAAGCAGGCCGAAGCCGATGCGATGAAGGCGGTTCGTTCCGCAGCCGTCGACCTCGCCATCGCCGCCGCTGAAACGGTTCTCGTCAAGAAGGCCGATGCCAAGGTTCAGTCCGAACTCTTCGGTAACGCCCTCGGCCAGGTAAAGACCCGCCTCAACTGAGATCGGTCCTATTACATTTCGAAGCCCCGGTTCGCCGGGGCTTTTTGCGTTTTGGAGGTGTTGTTCGCGGTAGCGCCCGGAAGCCGGCCGAGGTGCCGTCTACTCGCCGTCGGTGACCAGGAACTGCTTGAGCCGCCCGAAGCTCATGCGGTGCAGCGGGCAGGGGCCATGGCTGTCGATGCCGGCGCGGTGGCGCGCGGTGCCGTAGCCCGCATGCGCGGCGAAACCATAGGCGGGGAAGATCAGGTCGGCGCGGGTCATCATCCGGTCGCGCGTGACCTTGGCGACGATGGAGGCGGCGGCGATCGACACGGAGCGGGCATCGCCCTTGACGACGGCCTGGCCGGGGCAATCGAGCCCAGGGGGCACGTCAAGCCCATCGGTCAGCACATAGCTTGCCGGGATGGAGAGGCTGAGGATCGCGCGGCGCATGGCATCGAGGCTCGCCTTGCGGATATCCGTCTCGTCGATGCGACGCGAGCTGGATGAGGCGATCGCGACGGTTGCGGTGGCAAGGATCTGCTCGAACAGCTCTTCCCGTCTCTGCGCGGAGAGCTGCTTGGAATCGTTCAGGCCATCGGGGATGCGCTTCGGGTCGAGAATGACGGCGGCGGCGACCACGGGCCCCGCCAGCGGCCCGCGCCCTGCCTCGTCGGCGCCGGCGACGGGCCAGTGGCCGGCCTTGCGCGCCTTCAGCTCCAGCCGGAAATCCGGAAGCAGCGGGACATCTTCGAAAAGCATGGGAGAATCGGGTGGCGTGCGACGTTTCATGCGGCTGAACTTCGCACGCCAACCCGATTTCCTGCAAGTCCCCGGATCAGGGCGGCGGGCCGGGGACTTGAGAACGGAAGGCCAGGGTCAGCCGTCCGTAAGGGAATGTCCGAGCATGTCGCGCAAAAGTGTGCAGAGGTTTTGCGACAACGACATGCTACAAAACTAGAGCAGCGACAGCTGCACGCCGCTGCCGTTTGGCGGCACGAACAGGTCGTCGCGCAGCGGCATGCTGCGGCGGGTCATGCCGAGCCGCTTCGTGGCCATCTCGAAGCGCCGGGCGATCTGCCAGGCATAGGGACCGGCGCCCTTCATGCGCTTGCTGAAATCGGCGTCGTAATCCTTGCCGCCGCGCATCGAGCGCACCAGCGACATGACGTGCCGGTAACGGTCGGGATAGTGCTGCAGCAGCCAGTCGCGAAACAGCGGCGACACTTCCAATGGAAGACGCAGGATCACATAACCCGCTTCCGTAGCGCCGGCGGCATGCGCCGCATCGAGCACGCGCTCGATCTCATGGTCGTTCAGCGCCGGAATGACCGGGGCCATCATCACCGACGTGCGAATGCCGGCGTCGCTCAGCGCCTTCAGCGCATCGAGCCGCTTCGATGGGGTCGAGGCGCGGGGCTCCATTGTCCGCGCCAGCTTGCGATCCAGCGTCGTCACCGACAGCGAAGCGCGCACGAGGTTCTTCTCCGCCATGCGCTGCAGGATATCGAGGTCGCGCAGGATGAGCGCCGACTTGGTGACGATCGACACAGGGTGGTTCGCCCGCTCCAGCACCTCGAGGATATCCCGCATGATCCGCCATTCCTTTTCGATCGGCTGGTACGGATCCGTATTGGTGCCGATGGCGATCACCCGCGGCTTGTAGCCGGGCTTGGCAAGCTCGCGTTCCAGGAGCTTGGCCGCATCCGGCTTGGCAAACAGCCTGGCTTCGAAATCCAGCCCCGCGGACAGGCCCATATAGGCGTGTGTGGGCCGCGCGAAGCAATAGATACAGCCGTGCTCACAGCCGCGATAGGGATTGATCGAACGGTCGAAGGGGATATCCGGCGATTCATTGCGGGTGATCGCCGTGCGCGGCTTTTCGATCTGCACCTCGGTCTTGAACGGCGGCAACTCTTCCAGCGTCTGCCAGCCATCGTCGAAGCCTTCGCGGCTCTGCGGCTCGAAGCGCCCGCTCGGGTTCAGTCCCGCACCGCGGCCACGCCGGCGGTCGACCTCGATCCTGAGGCCGGAAGAAACGATCATCGCGTCGGCAATATCCGCCGTATTGGCAGGCGCGAATGCGGCCTGCCCTGCAAGGGACTGTTCGTTCATCGGGTTTCTCCGTCGATGGAAGACTCGTCGTCCCCATCCGTTCTGGTGATTAAATTCCTATCGTTGAAATGAGAACAATGCAAGAACAAATTTGGAAAACTGTCGCTGGTAATGTTTTGTGCGTCGCACTATAAATGAGCAATGTTGACTGTCGTATTGGAATGCCGGGATCAGGAACCTGAGCTGGCGCAGACATTATCGGTGTTGGTTGCTGGTGCCGTGGAGGGGCTGGTGAGCGACGTGGTGGTGCTCGACCACGGCTCGCGCGATGGCTCGTCCAAGGTCGCGGACGCTGCCGGCTGCCGCTTCCATCAGCATTGGGATATCAAGGACATACTGCGTTCGGCGCGCGGCGAATGGCTGTTGTTCGTCGAGCCCGGCGCCCGCCCGCAAAGCGGCTGGATCGACGAGATCGCCGAATATGTGGCGCTGAACAAGCTGCCCGCCCGCTTCACCGCCTCGCGTGGTTATCGCCGGCCCTTCTATCAGCGCCTGCGCCGTCTGGCGCCGCTTGAACTTGGCCTGTTGCTGCCGAAAAAACATGCTCTGGCGACGGCGCGCAGCGGCATGCAACTGGCGGAATTCGTCAAGGGGCAGAAGCTGCGCAAGCTATCGGCCGAGCTCATCCCGTCGTGGGTGGCGCGCTCGGCGCGGAACTAGGCTCTAAGCGCCGCGCTTCAGGTGTTCGTCGAGCCTGGGCATGATTTCCACGAAATTGCACGGCATGTGGCGATAATCGAACTGCGCCTTCAAGATGCCGTCCCACGCGTCCTTGCAGGCGCCGGGCGATCCCGGAAGCACGAAGACGAAGGTGGTGCCGATCAGCCCCGCCGTCGCGCGCGACTGCACGGTGGACGTGCCGATCTTGTCCTGCGAGATGCGGTGGAAGACCGCCGAAAAGCCATCCATGCGCTTGTCGAACAGTGGCTCCAGCGTCTCGGGCGTCACGTCGCGGCCGGTAAAGCCGGTTCCGCCGGTGGTGATGATCACGTCGACGTCCGATTGCGCCGTCCACGCCTGCACCTGCGTGGCGATCGCCTGCCTGTCGTCGGGCGCGATGGCGCGCGCGATCAGCCGGTGCCCAGCCTCCGAGATGCGGGCCGCCAGCGTATCGCCCGAGCGGTCGTCCGCAGCCGTGCGCGTGTCTGAAACCGTCAGCACGGCAAATCCCACCGGAATGAACGGACGCGTGTCGTCAACGCCTGTCATCATCATCTCCCGCCAATGTTTCGGTTGCCTCGAAATACCAGTCCGGCCGCTTGCCGTGAAGCGCGTCCGCTGCGGCCTTCGCTTCGTCCGCGCTTGCAAATATGCCGAAGCACGTCGCGCCCGAGCCCGACATCCGCACGAAGCGCGCGCCTTGATCGGAGAGCATATCGGAAATCTCGGCGATCTCGGGCAGCAGCGCGCGCGCCGGCGGTTCGAGATCGTTGCGCGTGGCGCGCAACCCGTCCAGCCAGGAGCGGCCGGGTGCTACCACAAGCGCGCCGTTCGTCTTGGTCGCTAGTCGGCGGAACACCTCGGGCGTCGAAACCCCCTTCAGCGGATTGGCGAGCACCATGGGGAAGATAGGCAAGTCACGCACCGTCTCGATCCGCTCGCCGATCCCGCGCGCAATCAGCGGCCGGCTCGCAAGACACATCGGTACATCGGCGCCGAGCTTGATGGCGATGACGTCGATGGTCGCGGCGGGCAGGGGAGTGCCCCAGAGCCGCATCAGCCCGCGCAGTGCCGCCGCCGCATCTGCCGAGCCGCCGCCGATGCCCGAGGCAATCGGCAAATCCTTGCGCAGGTGGATGCTGACCGGCGGTGCGGTCCCGCCAACGTCGAGGACGGCAAGACGCAACGCGTCGCGCGCCTTCAGCACCAGATTGGTGCCGCCATCTCCAGTGAGCGCGTCGCCAAATCGGCCGGAGATGTGAAACTCATCGGTATCCGCTGGCGCGAAGTCCAGCCGGTCGCCCGCCCGCGTGAACGTCACCAGCATTTCGAGCAGATGATAGCCGTCGTCTCTCTGGCCCGTGACGTGCAGGGCCAGATTGATTTTGGCAAAGGCATCCTCGCTGATCGCAACGCCGTCGGCGAAGCCGAAGCCGGTGTCAGCCATGGATGATCAGGTCTTCTTGTCGGCCGGCTTCGGGTCGACAGGGGCCGGATCGGGCATCTTCTTGTCGACGGTCTTGGCGTCGTCGGTCACGGCAGGCAGGCCGTTGGCGATCTTGTCCTTGATCTTCGGGATCTCGGCGGCCTCGGGTTCCGAGCCCAGCGCCCGGTTCCATTGGTAGACGGCCTCGAGCTTGCGCCCGACGCGCCAGTAGGCGTCTCCCAGGTGATCGTTGATCGTCGCGTCGCCGGCCTTGATCTGTGCGGCGCGCTCCAGCTCCTCGGTGGCGTCGTCGAACTTGCCGAGGCGGAAATAGGCCCAGCCGAGCGAATCGATGATGTAGCCATCGTCGGGGCGCAGATCGACGGCCTTCTTGATCATCTCCAGACCCTCGTCGAGGTTCCGGTTCATGTCGATCCAGGAGTAGCCGAGATAGTTCAAGACCTGCGGTTGGTTCGGGTTAAGGTCCAGCGCCTTGCGGAAGCTCGGCTCGGCCTTGTCCCACTGCTTCAGCCGCTCATAGGCGATGCCGCGCTGGAAGAACACTGTCCAGGTGTTCTTGCCCGGCAGCGGCCCGATAACCTCGACAGCCTTGTCGTAGTTCTCGGCCATCGCCTTGTAGTCCTTGGCGTCGGAGAGAACGCTGCCATACGCGAGATAGCTGCGAATATCCTTCGGGTCCGACTTGATCAGCCCCTGCAGATGCGCGCGGGCTTCCTCGACCTTGCCGCCTTCGGCCAGCGCCAGACCGAGCTGCAGCTCGGAAATGCGGCTCATCGGCGAATTGTCGGGCACTTCCTTGTAGAGCGCGATGGCGCGGTCCAGCTGGTTCTGCTTCTCGGCGATACCACCGAGCATGACCAGCGCGTCGGCGCTGTCAGGATCGAGTGCACGGGCGATCTGCAGGTAGAGCGAGACGATGTCCTCGGCCCCATCACGGTTCAGCGCGCCGGCAAAGGAGAACAGAACGCCGGCCGCACCCTGCTTGGCGTTGGTGATCTGCTGCACCTGCTTTTCGCCATTGGTGATGCTCTGGCGCAGCGCGTTGAGCGGCGCGTAGTTGGGCAGCAGGTTGTCGCCGACCGAAACCGTGTCGAGCGCCTTCTGCTTGTTGCCCTGCGTCGCTTCCAGGCGGGCGAGCGCCATGATGGCGCGCATGAAGGTATCGGGCGCAGTCGCAGCGCCATCCTTGTCGAGCACGGCGTCGTTCAGGTGCTTGCGCGCAGAGCGCACATCGCCGTTGACGATGGCGATCGCGCCGGCATTGTAGTTCTGGAAGATGGCGAGCCACTCCGGCCCCTTCAGCTTCTCGACCTGCGACAGCGCATCCTTGCCCTTGCCGGCGCCAAGTCGCGCCCAGGCGGCCATCAGGTCGTTCATGACGCGGTCGAGATCGGTCGGGCCGGTGGTCTTCAGCGCGCTCTCGGCCGTCTTGTATTCGCCGCGGCGGATCGCGTCGGCGCCGCGCACGATGGTCGAGAGGCGCTCGATGCTCGGATCGTTCTTCAGCTCGTTGGCGTAGCGCACACTGTCCTTGATGTCGCCATTGAGCAGCAGCGAGATCATCAGGCGCTGGCGGATCTCCGGATTGCCGGGCTCGATCTGCAGCGCCTTCTTGTAGAGCTCGATCGCCGTTTCGTAATCGTGGTCGACATCGGCGGTGCGGGCGGCAAGCAAAGCGCCGGAGAAGGTGTTGACGCTATCAGGATCGAAGATCACGGTCGCGCTGGCGTCGTCCTTCTTGGCCGCGTCTTCGGCATTGGCGCCGCCGAGCACGCTCAGCGACAGAACTGCCGCAAGCGACGCGCTCGAAAGAAGACGTATGGCAAATTTCCGCCGCATTAGAAAACCTTTCGTGAGAACAGCCCACCAGCGTCGACTGCAAAATCAGTTGAGAAGACTGATTCACGACAGGATGGCTTTTTTGAAGCGACCCCGCAAGAAAATCAGCCTTGGACCAATGATCGTCGGTTAATTGACGCGCTCGATGCAGAAGTCGATGACTTCCATCAGTGCGGATTTCCATGCCGTATCGGGAAGCGGCGCCAGTGCATCGCGTGCAATCGTGCCATAATGGACCGCCCGACCAATGGTATCGTTCAGCGTTCCGTACTTGGTGATCAGGCCAAGTGCCTTTTCGAGGTTCTGATCGTTGCTTTCGCCACCCTCGATCGCCTTGCGCCAGAAGGCGCGTTCTTCCTCGGTGCCGCGCCGATAGGCGAGGATGACGGGAAGCGTGATCTTGCCCTCGCGGAAGTCGTCGCCGACATTCTTTCCGAGATCGGCTGCCTTGCCGCCGTAATCGAGCACGTCGTCGACCAGCTGGAAGGCGAGGCCAAGGTTCATGCCGTAGGACTTCATCGCGTTGCGGCCGGCCTTGCCGGCATCCGCCACGATCGGTCCGACTTCGGCAGCCGCCGCAAACAGCGCCGCGGTCTTGGCGCGGATGACCGAGAGATAGTCGTCCTCGGTGGTTTCCATGTTCTTGGCGACGGAAAGCTGCAGCACTTCGCCTTCGGCGATCACGCAGGCGGCGGAAGAGAGCACGTCGAGCGCATCGAGCGAGCCGACATCGACCATCATGCGGAAGGCCTGGCCGAGCAGGAAGTCGCCGACCAGCACGCTTGCCTGGTTGCCCCAGATCATGCGGGCGGTGGACTTGCCACGGCGCAGGTCGCTTTCATCGACGACGTCGTCGTGCAGCAGCGTTGCCGTATGCATGAACTCGACCGCGGTCGCGAGCTTGATGTGGTTTTCGCCCTGGTAGCCGTAGAGCGCGGAGGAGGCGAGCGTCAGCATCGGTCGCAGGCGCTTGCCGCCGGACGAGATCAGATGGTTCGCCACTTCGGGGATCATCTGCACGTCTGAACCGGCCTTAGAAAGGATCAACTGGTTGACCCGCTCCATGTCCGCCTTGGTTAGATCCACCAAAGGCTTGACGGATGCCAGTTTGTTTTTGCTTTCTTCAAGCGGTATGACCACGCCCAACGACCCGGACTCCTGTTCACTCATTGGATTTGACAATAGAAAGGGGCGGCTTGAGCGGCAAGAGGCGAAATTGCCACGTCGCGGAAAATTGAAAGGGATTTCACGGTAAATGCATGAACTTATCCGCGCCAACGATCCCGTGCTGCTCTCCTTCGCTGAAAGCCTGATGAAGGATGCCGGCATCCATTGCTTCATCGCCGATCAGGGCATGAGCATATTGGAAGGCTCGCTCGGCATGCTGCCGCGCCGCCTGCTGGTCGAGGACGACCAGGCCGACCGCGCCCGCGGCATCCTCATCGACGCCGGCCTTGGCGACGAACTGCGTGAGCAGAAGTGAGCGACACCGTGACCAGCGAGCCCACGCCCGATCAGCCCGTAACCGAAACCATCGACGCCTTCCATCGCGGCGCCTTTCATATTCTCCAGCCGAAGGGCAGGGGGCACCGCTCCGGCATGGACGCCATGCTGCTTGCCGCATTGGTGGATGACGAGAGAGAGGTAAAGGTCGCTGACCTCGGCGCCGGCGCCGGTGCGGCCGGTCTCGCCGTCGCCTCGCGGCTGCCGAAGGCCGAGGTCGTGCTCTTCGAGCGCTCCGTCGAGATGGCGGACTATGCCCGCCGCAGCCTCGATCTCGCGGAAAACGCCCACATGCTGGGCCGCGTCACCGTCATCGAGGCGGATGTGACGCTGAAGGCAAAGGCGCGCAACGACGCCGGCCTCGTCGACGAAAGCTTCCACCACGTCATCCTCAACCCGCCCTTCAACGATCCCGGCGACCGCAAGACGCCGGATGCGCTGAAGGCGGAGGCGCATGCGATGACGGAGGACCTGTTCGAAAGCTGGCTGCGCACGGCCGGCGCCATCATGATCCCTGGCGGCCAGCTGTCGCTGATCGCCCGCCCGGAATCGATCGCCGAGATCATCGACGCCTGCGGCCGTCGCTTCGGCGGCATCGAAATCACCGCCATCCACCCGCGTGAAGGCGAAAACGCCGTTCGCATTCTGGTGACCGCGATCAAGGGCTCACGCGCCCGGCTGTCGCTGCGCGCGCCGCTGATCATGCACGAAGAGGGGAGCCACAAGTTCTCCCCCTTTGTCGACGACCTCAACAACGGCCGCGCGGCTTACTCCAGGCGTTAGCCGATCACAAAGTCGAACAACAGCTTGATGTTCAGCCCGGCGATGATGATGGCGATCGTGTAGGCGATGGCGGACAGCCAGCGCGGTGCCACGAGGTCGCCCATCTTTGCCTTGTTGGCGGTGAACATCACCAGCGGGAAGACCGCGAAGGAAAGCTGCAGGCTGAGCACGACCTGCGTCAGGATCAAGAGCTCGGCGGTGCCCGCGTCGCCATACCAGATGGTCACGAAACCGGCCGGCACGATGGCGATGGCGCGGGTGATCAACCGCCGGATCCAGGGCTGCAGCCTGATCTTCAGGAAACCTTCCATGATGATCTGTCCGGCCATGGTCGCCGTCACCGTCGAGTTCAGGCCGCAGCACAAAAGCGCGATGCCGAACAGCGTCGGCGCCAGCGCAAGCCCGAGTAGCGGCGCCAAGAGCGAGGAGGCTTCGCCGAGTTCAGCGACGTCGGTGCGTCCATTGGCATGGAAGGCTGCGGCGGCGAGGATCAGGATCGAGGCATTGATCAGAAGCGCGAAGCAGAGCGCCACGGTGGAATCGATCGTCGCATAGGTCAACGCCTCGCGCTTTTCCGGCACGCTGTGGCCGTAATCGCGGGTCTGCACGATGCCCGAGTGCAGGTAGAGATTATGCGGCATGACCGTGGCGCCGAGAATGCCGAGCGCCAGATAGAGCATCTCCGGATTGGAGACGATCTCCGTGGTCGGGAAGAAGCCGCGGATCACATCGCCCCACTGCGGATCGGCCATGAAGATCTGCACGCCGAAGCAGACGGTGATGATCCCGAGCAGCGCGATCACGAAGGCCTCGACCCAGCGGAAGCCGATCTTCTGCAGATAGAGGATGAGGAACACGTCGAGCGCGGTGATGAGGACGCCGAGTTCAAGCGGAATGCCGAACAAAAGGTTGAGGCCGATCGCCGTGCCGATCACCTCGGCGATATCGGTGGCGATGATCGCGATTTCAGCAAACAGCCAGAGCGGGATCGATACCCAGCGCGGGAAGGCATCGCGGCAGGCCTGCGCCAGATCGCGGCCGGAGCCGATGGCAAGGCGCGCACAGAGCGATTGCAGCACGATCGCCATCAGGTTGGACAGTAGTGCCACCGTGAGCAGCGTGTAGCCGAACTTCGAGCCGCCGGCGAGCGAGGTCGACCAGTTGCCGGGGTCCATGTAGCCGACTGCCACCAGATATCCGGGGCCGACGAAAGCGATGGCGCGGCGCCAGCGCGAGGCGTGCTTCTGCGTTCCGATCGAACGGTGGACATCGGCCATCGACGCCTCCTCGCGCTCGTGGCGCCAGCCCGTCTTGGCCTTGGGTGTCATAATGTCCATGCAGCATCCGCCTGTTCTATCAATAAGAGCAATATGGCTGATTAGAATGATAATGCAAGTCATTCGCAACAAGAAAATACTGAGGCGGATCATTTGCGGCCCAGCCATTGCGTTTGCCGTTGCGACGCATACATGGAGGTGACGTTTCACCGAGTTCGCACGAAGGAATGGGAATGGCCGGATTTTTGAGAAAACTGATGCCGAAGCGCTTCCGCACGGAGGGCATCGTGATCCCGGTCGTCAGGCTCCAGGGTGCGATCATGACCGGCGGCAGCCAGTTCCGCCCGGCGCTGAACCTTGCCTCGACCGCGCAGGTGCTCGAAAAGGCCTTCGGCTTCAAGGACACGCCCGCCGTCGCCATCTCCATCAATTCCCCTGGCGGTTCGCCGGTTCAGTCGCGGCTGATCTTCACCCGCATCCGCGAACTGGCGCGCGAGAAGCAGAAGAAGGTCATCGTCTTCGTCGAGGACGTGGCGGCCTCCGGCGGCTACATGATCGCGCTTGCGGGCGACGAGATCATCGCCGACCCGACCTCGATCGTCGGCTCGATCGGGGTCGTCTCCGGCGGCTTCGGCTTCCCCGAGCTTCTGAAGAAGATCGGCGTCGAGCGCCGTGTCTATACCGCGGGCGAAAACAAGGTGATCCTAGACCCCTTCCAGCCGGAGAAGGAAAAGGACATCGAATATCTGAAGACGCTGCAGCTGGAGATCCACCAGGTCTTCATCGCGATGGTGCGCGAGCGCCGCGCCGGCAAACTGAAGGATGACACGACGGTCTTCTCCGGCCTTTTCTGGACCGGCACGCGCGGCTTGGAACTCGGCCTTATCGACGGTCTCGGCGACATGCGCCAGGAACTGAAGAAGCGTTACGGCTCGAAAACCAAGCTCGAACTCGTAACCCCTGCAAGGGGGCTTTTCGGACGCCGCATTCCCGGCATATCATCATCGCTCGAAGGAGCCGCCTCCGGCTTCGCGGCCGGTCTTGTCGAGACGGCCGAAGACAAGGCATTGTGGAGCCGATACGGGCTCTAGGGAGTAAAAAGGACGACATGCCGCAGCTTTTGATCATGGGTGTGCTCGTCCTGGGCGCCTGGCTCCTCTACCGCCGCTTCGTGGCCGAAGCCAAGCGCCTGCAGGAAAAATCCCGCCGCGCCCAGAGGGAGCAGCAGACCGGAGCGATCGGCACGCTGGTGAAGGACCCGGTGACGGGCGAGTATCATTTGAAGAAGGATGATGATTGAGGGGGAGGGCTTTGATCAGCCTCGTTCCCGAACCCGCGCCTGCCAATCCGCTCCGCCATAGCTGATGCAGAGAACAAAGACGGATTGGGTTTCGTCATTGACGGTAAAGCAGACGGTCGCTTTATCCGATGCGGGAATCGCGCGCAGATGCGGGTGAAAGTCGCTTCGGATGGTACCGATATGAGGAAAGTCGGCAAGAGAGTGGAGCTTTTGCTCAATCAGGTCGATTTTATCCTCGGCAACTTCATAGCCGGCGTACTCACCAACCAGCATGGTGATGTCGAGAAGATCGTTCTTAACGAGAGGATGGCGGGTAACCCTATACGCCATACTTTCTCGTTGCTTTACGTTCGCGGATGAATGCTCTCACTTCATCGAACATGGTGTCGCCATCCAGCGGTATCCGCTGATCCTCGGGCAACTCCATTCGGCGCCGGATCTCGTCGGCCATTCCCGCAAGAGGATCGCTTGAGGCATCGCGTTTCCTCATCCGCGCCAGCCCTTCTTTAACGACGTCCGACACGCTCGCAAACCGCCCGTCCTCGACGAGCTTCTCCGCGTAACGAAGATCCTCATCCGATAGCATCACGGCGTTCTTGGCGTTCATAATCGTCTCCAAGGCAAGGTCTGTAGTTACTATAAGGCAACCGACACCGCTTGTCCTCCCTGCAAACTGTGGGGAAGAGGCCGGATAGCTTACTTTGGCGCTCCCATTGCTGTGTGATACGGTGTGAGCGGTTCACGTCGGAGCGCGCCATGCGGATTGTCAAATTCGAAGACGGTCTCGGAGTCTGCATCTCACAGGCAATTGTGGATGAACTCGGGTTGAAGGAAGGCGACGACATCGCGGTTCGCGTCGGTACTGATCGCAATACTGAACTAGCCACAGCAGATGCCCGGTCGAAGGCGTTTGAACGGATCAGGGCATTCAAGCTGCAGCTGCCGCCGGATTGGAGATTTGATCGCGACGGTGCGAACAACCGATAAGTCCCGAAACCCTTGACCCTCATCGCCGCTCGTGGCACCTGTCGCCCACCGAACCAATTGAATGGCGACTAACCTCATGTCTGCACCCAGCATCCCCGACCACATGAACCCGAAGCGCTCGTTTCAGGCGCTGATCCTGACGCTGCACAGCTACTGGGCGGACAAGGGTTGCGCGGTGCTGCAGCCTTACGACATGGAAGTCGGCGCCGGTACGTTCCATCCGGCGACCACGCTGCGCGCGCTTGGCCCCAAGCCCTGGAAGGCCGCCTACGTGCAGCCCTCGCGCCGCCCGTCCGACGGTCGCTACGGCGAAAACCCGAACCGTCTGCAGCATTATTATCAGTACCAGGTCATCCTGAAGCCGAACCCGCCGAACCTGCAGGAGCTCTACCTCGGCTCGCTCGCCGCGATCGGCCTCGATCCGCTGCTGCACGATGTCCGCTTCGTCGAGGACGATTGGGAAAGCCCGACGCTCGGCGCCTGGGGGCTCGGCTGGGAGTGCTGGTGCGACGGCATGGAAGTCTCGCAGTTCACCTATTTCCAGCAGGTCTGCGGCCTCGAATGCTCGCCTGTCGCGGGCGAACTGACTTATGGCCTTGAGCGCCTAGCCATGTATGTCCAAGGCGTCGACAACGTCTACGACCTGAACTTCAACGGCCGCGAGGGCGACGAGAAGATCAGCTATGGGGATGTCTTCCTGCAGGCAGAGCAGGAATATTCGCGCCACAACTTCGAATTCGCCAACACCGAGATGCTGCATCGCCACTTCATCGATGCCGAGAAGGAATGCCAGGCGCTGCTCGCCGCCGGCGCCCCTGGTGATACCGATAACCAGAAGCTGCACAAGTGCGTCTTCCCGGCCTATGACCAGTGCATCAAGGCCAGCCACGTCTTCAATCTGCTGGATGCGCGCGGCGTGATATCTGTGACGGAACGCCAGAGCTATATCCTTCGCGTGCGCACGCTCGCAAAGGCCTGCGGCGAAGCCTTCCTTCTGACCGACGCCGGTGGCGTCAATCTCGCCAGCAAGGCTGCCTGATCAATCAGCGGCGTCTGTCTGCCTTGATCTCTACGGTGCGCGCTGCCGGACGCGGCGCGCCCTTGAGCATGAAGAACGATGAGATGGCAAGCATGTTGAGCAGGAAGATGGCTGCGCTCATGGCTGATTGATCCCCGTGACCTTGTTCGGATCCCGCCGCCGTCGGCCGATCCATGGTCAAGATAGGCCCTATCCGGCCACCGCGGTATCGCGAGATCTTGGGATGCGCCAGATTGCAAAAGGCGGGAGATGACAAGCGTCGCCAAGCCGCATAGTCTCCCGGCCGACCTTGCGTCGTAACGGGGGATTCGCGATGTATATTATTCTAGGCCTCATCGTCCTGATCGCGCTTTATGCGGTCTTCGTCTACAACGGCCTCGTGCGCGCCCGGCAGATGGCCGAGGAGGCCTGGTCCGGCATCGACGTGCAGCTGAAGCGCCGCGCCGATCTGATCCCCAACCTGATCGAAACGGTGAAGGGCTACGCCACCCACGAAAAGACGACGCTCGAAGAGGTCGTCAAGCTCCGCAACCAGGCGCAGACCGTTCCGGCAGGCGATGTCGCCGGCCGTGCGCAGGCGGAAGGTTTGCTGGGTGCCGCACTCGGCCGCGTCATGGCGCTCGCCGAAGCCTACCCGGATCTGAAGGCCAACGAGAATTTCCGCGAGCTGCAGACCTCGCTCGAAACCATGGAAAGCGAGATCCAGATGGCACGCCGCTATTACAACGGCTCCGCCCGCGATCTCAACGTCAAGGTCGAAAGCTTCCCCTCCAACCTCGTCGCCAACCAGTTCGGTTTCACCAAGCGCGAGTATTTCGAGATCACCAACGAGGCCGATCGCGCTGTCCCGAGCGTAAAGTTCTGATCCCGAAGTTCTGAGAACAGCCATTTGCCTTTGCTGAAAAGCTGCTATGAGCAGGGCAAGATCGCGGCCGGATAGGGCCAGCGGATAAGACGCAATGAGTAAAGACAAGCCCATGAGTAAAGACAAGCTCACCATCATCCCGGCGGCCAAGCCGCTGTCCGGCCGCGCCGTGCCTCCCGGCTCGAAGTCGATTACCAATCGCGCGCTGCTTCTGGCAGGTCTCGCCAAGGGCACCAGCCGGCTCACCGGCGCGCTGAAGAGCGACGACACGCGCTATATGGCCGAAGCTTTGCGCGCCATGGGCGTGACGGTGGATGAGCCCGACGCGACCACCTTCGTCGTCACCAGCTCCGGCGAGCTCAAGGCGCCCGCAGCCCCGCTCTTCCTCGGCAATGCCGGCACCGCCACCCGCTTCCTCACGGCAGCGCTCGCGCTCGGCCATGGCCGCTATGTCGTCGATGGAGACGAGCATATGCGCAAGCGCCCGATCAAGCCGCTGGTCGATGCCCTGAAGTCGCTCGGCGTTTCGATCGAAGCGCCCACCGGCTGCCCGCCGGTGACGATCGACGCCAACGGCCGTTTTGCGAACAACAAGGTCGTCATCGATGCCGGCCTCTCCAGTCAGTATGTCTCCGCCCTGCAGATGGCGGCGGCCTGCGGCTCCGAGCCGTTCACCATCGAGCTTGCCGGTGCCGATATCGGTGCGCGCGGCTATATCGACCTGACGCTCGCTGTCATGCGCGCCTTCGGCGCCAAGGTCACGCAGCCGACGCCGTCCTCCTGGGTGATCGAGCCGACCGGCTACACCGCAACCGATTTCGTCATCGAGCCGGACGCCTCCGCCGCCACCTATCTCTGGGCCGCCGAAGTGCTGACCAAGGGCGCGATCGACCTCGGTGTCGCCAATGAGGACTTCACCCAGCCGGACGCGAAGGCTTACGACGTTATCAAGCAGTTCCCGCATCTGCCCGCAGAAATCGACGGCTCGCAGATGCAGGATGCGGTGCCGACCATCGCCGTGCTGGCCGCCTTCAACGAAACGCCGGTGCGCTTCGTCGGCATCGCCAATCTGCGCGTCAAGGAATGCGACCGCATCCACGCGGTCTCGACCGGCCTCAACAACATCCGCGCAGGCCTTGCGACCGAGGATGGTGACGACCTGATCGTCTCCTCCGACCCGGCGCTGGCTGGCCAGCACCTGCCGGCGGATATCGACACCTTCGCCGATCACCGCATCGCCATGAGCTTCGCGCTCGCCGGCCTGAAGATCGACGGCATCACCATTCTGGACCCGGATTGCGTCGGCAAGACCTTCCCGGATTACTGGAAGGTGCTGTCCTCGCTCGGCGTCGCGATAAAGGACGAGTAACCGGCAGCAAATCTCGCCGGGCAATCCGAAGAGACAATTCTGAAAAGACAAGGGGGAGAATGTCTTGATGCGTTGGTTGTCCGGTCTCGTTGCCGCTCTGTTGTTTCTGCTGGCGGCATCTTTTGCCGCCGCAAACGAGCGCATCACCTCCTATCATTCGGAAGTCGAGGTCGCCAAGGATGGCGACCTCACCGTGACCGAGACGATCTCGATCGTCGCCGAAGGGTTCAAGGTCAAGCGCGGCATCTTCCGCGACTTCCCGCTTACCATGCTGGATGGCGAGGGACGCACCATCCGCGTCGGCTTCGATCTCCTCTCCGTCACTCGCGACGGCCAACCCGAGCCCTACAAGACCGAAAGCATCGACGGCGGCATCCGCATCTATGCCGGCTCCAGCGACACCATCGTGCCTGAGGGTGAGCACACCTATGTCTTGACCTACAAGGCCGATCGCATGATCCGCTACTTCCCGGATCACGACGAGGTCTACTGGAACGTCACCGGCACCGGCTGGCAGTTCGCCATCGAGCAGGCCTCGGCGCGCATCACCATGCCATCGGGCGAGGTGACGAGGCTTGCCGCCTACACCGGGCCGTTCGGCTCGCGAGCCACGAATGCCACGTCGCGCATCGAGGGCAACCAGGCGATCTTCGCCACCACCCGCATGCTCGGGCAGAACGAGGGCCTGACCGTCGTTGCCGGCGTGCCGAAGGGCGTCATCGACCCGCCGTCGACAGCTCAGCTTCGCGCCTGGTGGCTGCGCGACCACATGGCCGATGTCATCGCCGTCGCCGGCCTTCTCCTCGTCGCGCTCTACTATGTGTTCTTCTGGGTGAGGGTAGGGCGTGATCCGGCCCGCGGTGTCGTCGTGCCGCGCTGGGACCCGCCGGAGGGGCTCTCGCCGGCGCTGGTCAACTATATCGACAACAAGGGCTTCAACGGCGCCGGCTGGCCGGCCTTTTCGGCCAACGCGCTCGACCTCGCCGTCAAGGGATACGTCACCTTCGACGATATCGGCTCCAGCATCACGGTCACCCGAACCGACAAGCCGCTGCCGAAAGCCCTGCCTGCCGGCCAGGCTGCATTCTTGTCTCTCGTTGGCCGCTCCGGCCAGAGCTTTTCGATCAGCAAGTCGAATGGCGAAAAGGTGCGCGACGCCGGCCAGAAGTTCCGACAGGCGATCGAAGGCGAACATCGCGGCAAGTACTATCACTCGAACGCGCTCTACATGGTCGGCGGCATCGTCCTCAGCGTTATCTTCATCATCGCGGTTCTGGCCTTCGGCGAAATCGATGCCGATCTCGGCGGCTTCATCGCCGCCACGGTTTTCTCGGCGGTATTCCTGGGCATCCTGTCGTCGCGCCTCGGTCTCAGTTTCCGCAAGGGGGCGTCGCTGCGCAGCAAGATCGGCGGCGTCATCATCGGCGGCTTCTTCGGCTTCACGCTTCTCTCCATCCTCGCCGGCATCGTCACCGCCGCCGTCGAGCAGTTGACGGCAGCCGACCACTGGCCCGTCATCGTCGCCGTCGGCGGCATCGTCATGATCAATGTGGTGTTCTTCTTCCTGATGGGCGCCCCGACGCCGCTCGGCAGCCGGCTGATGGACCATATCGATGGCCTGCGCCGCTACCTGACGGTTGCCGAAAAGGACCGCATGAATATGGCCGGCGCGCCTGCCATGTCGCCGCAGCATTTCGAAACACTGCTGCCCTATGCGGTGGCGCTCGGTGTCGAGAAACCCTGGAGCGATGCCTTCCAGACCTGGCTGGCAACCGCTGCAGCAGCAGGAGCGGCGGCAGCCGCCTATTCGCCCATTTGGTATCCGACCCATTCCGGCAGTTTCGGCGACAGCATCGGCGGCTTCTCCTCCTCGATGGCCTCCACCATCGCCTCGACACTCCCCGCACCCGTAACCTCGACCTCGTCGGGCTTTTCCGGCGGCGGCGGTGGCTTCTCGTCCGGCGGCGGGGGTGGTGGTTTCTCCGGCGGTGGCGGCGGCGGCGGTGGCGGCGGCGGTTGGTAGCCTTTAGGCTTGACCTTTCCGCTCCAGCCCCTTAACCGCCACTCACAAACTGGAAAGGGACGGGCATGAAGGTTCTGTTGATCGGATCGGGCGGACGCGAGCACGCATTGGCCTGGAAGCTGGCGCAATCGCCCGAACTCACCACGCTCTACGCCGCCCCCGGCAATCCAGGGATCGCCGAGCACGCGACGCTCGTCCCCGTCAACACCGAGGACAACGACGCCGTCGTATCCTTCTGCAAGGACAACGCGATCGATTTCGTCGTCGTCGGCCCGGAAGCGCCGCTGGTTGCCGGCGTGGCCGATCGTCTGCGCGCCGAGGGCTTCGCCGTATTCGGTCCGTCGGCAGCGGCTGCCCAGCTCGAAGGCTCCAAGGGTTTCACCAAGGATATCTGCGCCCGCTACGATATCCCGACTGGCGCCTACCAGCGTTTCAACAACGCCCCCAAGGCCAAGGCCTATATCCGCGAGCAGGGCGCCCCGATCGTCGTCAAGGCCGATGGTCTTGCCGCCGGCAAGGGCGTGACCGTTGCGATGACCGTCGATGAAGCCCTTGCCGCCGTCGACGATTGCTTCGAGGGCGCGTTTGGCGCTGCCGGTGCCGAAGTCGTGGTCGAGGCCTATCTCGATGGCGAAGAGGCAAGCTTCTTCTGCCTGAGCGACGGCAAGCACGCGCTGGCGCTCGCCACCGCCCAGGATCACAAGCGGGTGGGCGAGGGCGATACCGGCCCGAACACCGGCGGCATGGGCGCCTATTCTCCAGCCCCCGTCATGACGCCTGAGATGGTCGAGCGCACGATGAAGGAGATCATCGAGCCCACCATGCGCGGCATGGCCGAGAGTGGCTATCCCTTCTCCGGCGTCTTCTTCGCCGGCCTGATGATCACGAAAAAGGGCCCAGAGCTGATCGAATACAACGTTCGCTTCGGCGATCCCGAATGCCAGGTGCTGATGATGCGCCTGAAGAGCGATCTCCTGCCGATCCTTTATGCGACCGCCACCGGCACGCTGGACAAGGTGACCGCCGAATGGAGCGATGACCCGGCGCTGACCGTCGTCATGGCCTCCAAGGGCTATCCGGGTTCCTACGACAAGAACACCCCGATCAAGTCCATCCCCGAAGCGGGCGAGGGCGCCAAGGTGTTTCATGCCGGCACAGCGCTGAAGGATGGCGCGCTGGTCGCCACCGGCGGTCGCGTTCTGAACGTCACTGCGACGGGCAAGACGGTCGGCGAGGCCCAGGCCCGCGCCTATGCGCTGCTCGACAAGGTGGAGTGGGACAACGGTTTCTGCCGCCGCGACATCGGCTGGCAGGCGATCAAGCGCGAAAAAGCGTGATCCGATATCGAAATCGGATCAGTTCTCTAAATTTTTACCCTTTCCCCTGACGGGATGGAAATAAAGCCGCGTTAAACCTGTGTTCAAGGTAAGACGGAGTGTTTCCATGCGTCAGGTTTCTGCGGTTGTTTTGGGTGTCGTTGCTGCGTTGATGGCGGGTTCCGCCATGGCGTCGTCGATCGACGTGGTCGGCGCCGATGCGGCCTCGACCGACAGCAGCATCCTCAAGATGACCTGCACCACATGCCCGCCGCTTCAGGTCGTGGAAACCAAGAAGGAATATATCGTCCCGACGCTCGCCGATGGCGCGCTCGAGCACTCGCAGATCCGCGACGTCGACGGCGAAAAGAAGCTGTTTCGCACCGAAGGCTGGATGGGCGGCTCGCCCGTCGTGTTCGTGACCAAGGCGCCGGCTACGGTGGCTGTTGCCGCTGCCCCAGCCGCCGTCGACGGTGTCGATACAGCGACGACGTCGGCCGTCATCAGCGCTGATACCAAGCCCGTCGTTGCAGGTGCTGCAGGCCAGCCGGCGGAACAAACGCGCCCGCTCGACGTTTCTAATTTCAAGCTTAGGCCTTGATTTAAAGTTCCCTGCCCCTCCCGTCCAAAGTTTTGGTCATCCGGGGCTCCACCTCAAAAGGGTGGTGAAATGCGCTCCTGAAGAGAAGCAGGGGCGCATTTTCTATTTTATACTTCGCCGGTCCACGCTGGCACCGCGCTTGGACCCACTTCGTGTTTGGGACATCATCTAGTCCTTGGTTAAGTGTTTCTTATAAAAAACAGGCCATTTCTAGCTGCGACCGGTAGCCGCATGTCGTTTTCGCAGCAGTACCAGCGTCGGGCGCAGTGGCGCCGACGCATACGCGGTAGGATACCGCGCCGGATGATCTCACCAGAGCTCCGTTGCGAGGCCAAATGAAGAATCTTAGAATTTCCAGGCAGTTGTTTTTGCTCGTCGCCGGCTTGATGGTGGCCTTCTGTGCCGCCTCCTCCCTGCAGATACGCTCCTCGACCAATGCGATCTATCATGAGCGCAACGAGATGCTGCGCACGCAGGTTGAATCCGGCCTGTCCATCATGCAGCAATATTACGACCGCGAGAAATCCGGCGAGTTGACCCGCGAGCAGGCACAGGCGCTGGCATACAAGCAGCTTTCGTCGATCCGCTACGAGCCCAACGGCTATTTTATCGGCTACGACTACGACGTCGTCATGCGCATCACCTACGATACGCCGAAGCTCGGCAAGAGCAGCAAGGGCTCGCCCGACAGCCGCGGCAAGCCTTACCGCGACGAGATCGTAAAGGTTGGTCGCGCCGGCGGTGGCATCGTCGATTTCTATGGCCCGAAGCCCGGCCAGCCGGCCGATGCGCAGTTCCGCAAGGCCGTCTACACCAAGGCATTCGAGCCCTGGCAGGTGGTGGTCGCCACCGGCGTCTATCTTGACGATCTCGACGCGCAGGTTCGCTCCGACGTGCTGAAGGCGCTGTCTGGCGGCCTCGTCGTGCTGCTCTTGGGCGCCGCCGCCGCCTTCTACGTGGTTCGCAGCATTTCCGGCCCGTTGACGCGCATCCACACCGCCCTCCAGGCTGTCGCCGAAGAAAACGTCACGATCGCCATTCCCCACACCGACATGAACAACGAGGTGGGCATGATGGCCAAGGCCACGAAGGCGCTGCAGGAAAAGGTCCGCGAGCGCCACGCCATGTCCGAGCGCGAGGCCGCCCAGCAGATGGCGCTCGACGACGAGCGCGAGAACAACCAGCGCATGCAGCGTGACGAAACCGCGGTGCAGGCCCATGTGGTCTCCACCATCGGCCAGGCGCTCGAGCAGATCGCCCGTGGCGACCTCACGGTTCGCTGCGCCGATCTCGGCCAGAAATATGCCACCCTGCGCGACAACTTCAACGATGCGCTCGGCCATCTCGAGGCCGCCATGTCAAAGGTGTCGGTCAAGGGCGGCGACATCGCCGTCAGCAAGGAAGAGATCCGCCGCGCTTCCAACGAGCTGTCGCAGCGCACCGAGCGCCAGGCCGCAAGCCTGGAAGAGACCTCGGCCGCGCTCGACGAGCTCAGCGTCGCCGTGCGCCAGACCGCCGAAGGCGCGCATGAAGCAAGCCAGCGCGTCCACTCGGTGAGCTCCGAGGCCAACCGCAGCGACGCCGTGGTCACCCAGGCGATCGAGGCTATGGGCGGGATCGAGAAGTCTTCCGAGGAGATCGGCAAGATCATCGGCGTCATCGACGACATCGCCTTCCAGACCAACCTGCTCGCGTTGAACGCCGGTGTCGAAGCCGCGCGCGCCGGCGAAAGCGGCAAGGGCTTCGCTGTCGTCGCCCAGGAAGTCCGCGAGCTGGCCCAGCGCTCGGCGGCCGCCGCCAAGGAGATCAAGGACCAGATCGCCCGCTCCTCCGGCCAGGTCGAACAGGGCGTCCGCTTCGTCGGCGAGGCCGGCGAGGCGCTGAAGCGCATCTCCGACCAGATCAAGGCCGCCAACGACATCGTCTCGAAGATCGCCCACAGCGCCTCCGAGCAGGACACGACGCTGCGCTCGATCACCTCCTCGATCAACCAGCTCGACGCCGCCACCCAGCAGAACGCCGCCATGGCCGAAGAGACCACCGCATCGGCGGAATCGCTCGCCAGCGACACCGACGAACTCCTCAACCTCATCCGCGGCTTCCGCGTCGGCACCCAGGCTGAGTACGGGGCAGCGCAGGCTCGACGCGCGGCGTAAGGCTTTCGGGAAGAGCGATAGATGAAGGCAGCCGCCGGAGCGATCCGGCGGCTGTTTGTGTTTTGCGGGCGCGAGCGTGATCGGTGGTGCGGCTTGGCGTGAGAGCCATTCACGTTGCATTCCTGGAGACGTGCTCAGATCCTCGGCACGAGGCCGAGGATGACGTCGAGAATTTGGAAGCCTTTTGTTTTCAATGGCTTAACGAGGCGTTCCGCACCCGCCGACGTCATGCTCGGGCTCGTCCCGAGTATCTGCTGCCGTGTCGGTTAGCTCGACGTGAATGGACCTTGCGGAGAACAGACTCCCCAGTACACAGCACCGCCGTCAGCTGTTTCCTGCGCTACTTCCGGCTCATCTTCTTCGCAGCGACCAATTCGTCGCCGGCATCTGGTTCGCTATCGGGAACGCCGTCGAGGATGGCGAGCGCCGCGCTCACATCGCCCCGTTCCGCGCGCTTCTTCAAGCTCATGATCGCCCGCCGGTGGCCGATGCCGTCGGCGATGAAGGCGGAAAGCAGCTGGTTCAGCGATACATTGTCCTCCGCCGCCGCGCGCTTGGCTTCTTCCATCACATGATCGGCTATTCTGAGAGGATAGGTGCTCATGTCTCTTGTCTCCTTTGCGCGATGAAATTTCCAGCGCTCATGACTGACATGCCAAAGGCGCTCACTGCGGGATGCCGGAAATGGCGGTCGTTGCTGATGATCAGGGTGGCTCCGGCTGCCAGGGCGCACTCGATGTAGATGTCGTCCTTCGGGTCGGCGAGGAACGGCCTGAAGTGAAACCACGGCGAGACGGGCTCGGCCTTGCTGACCACCGCATCGAGCACGATGTCGATCTTGCTCTCGTTGAGCCAGGGAGCCTTGCCGAGAATGCCCGGCCGCTTCAGCACATCTTCATACTCCAGCGCCACCGCCGGCGACAAAGCGAAGGCGACACCACCAGTAAGCATCTCGCGCACAAGCTGATGCGAGGCGCCTTTCGAGGATCGCAAAGCCGAAACCATGACATTAGCATCAACGACGATCATGGCGGTTATATGATATCGCATGTGATATCATGTCAAGACATGCCGATCTCGCCATTCAGCGGCCTCAACGCTTGTGCCCAGCCCCGCAACATGATCATGAAAACCCAAACGCTACCCGTCGCCATTCGAAAGCCCCACCATGCAGACCACCGAGCCCAGCGCGACATGACCACGCTTGCAGCCTATGCAGGCCTCTTCGCCATCTCGCTGATCGCGGCCACCATCCTGCCCGCGCAGTCGGAGGCGGGGCTCGTCGCGCTCATTCTATCCGGGCAATATTCCACGCTGCTGCTCGTCATCGTCGCCAGCGTCGGCAACATCCTCGGTTCGCTGGTCAACTGGCTGCTCGGCATCGGCATCGAGCGTTTTCGCCACAGGCGGTGGTTTCCGGTGGGGGAGGTGGCGCTCGATCGGGCGCAGCGCTGGTATCGGCGGTATGGGAAATGGTCGTTGCTGGCAAGCTGGCTGCCTGTCGTCGGCGATCCCATCACCGTCGTCGCCGGCGTCATGCGTGAGCCGCTGCCGGTCTTTCTGCTTTTCGTGACGATCGCCAAGACCGCGCGTTACGCGGTCCTGGCGGTGATCACCTTGGGCATCATCGGCTGAAAGGGATCAGCCGGCGATCTTCGAGAAGTCGGCGACGGTGCCGGTGGCTTCGCGGATGAGGCGCAGCAGCGCCAGGCGGTTGGCGCGGATCGCGGCGTCCTCGTCGTTGACGAGCACGTCGGTGAAGAAGCGGTCGACAGGCGCGCGCAGCGTCGAGAGAGCGGCCATCGCCGAGCGGAAGTCTTCCTTCTCGATCGCGCCGGATGCCTCGGCCGAAACCGTCTTGATCGCCGCGAAAAGCTCCGTCTCGGCGTCGAGCTTCAGGAGCGCCTCGGAGACGCCGTCGGCGACCACGGTACCCTTCTTCTCTTCCGCGGCCAGCAGTTGCACGGCGCGCTTGGTGCCGGCGAGCAGGTTCTTGCCGTCCTCGGAGCTGACGAAGGCCGTGAGAGCCTCGACGCGGCGGGCGACCATACGAAGATCGTCGGTCTCGGGCGTCAGCACCGCGTCGATCAGGTCGTGGCGGGCGCCCTGGTCGCGCAGATAGACCTTCAGGCGGTCATGGAAGAAGGATAGCAGGTCGAGCTGGCGCGACATGTCGTCGGCGGCAACGGTGTTGCCGATATCCATGTCGATGCGCGCCATGTGGCTGACGATGCGCGGAAGCAGCGTCAAATGCACGCCGCGCTCAAGGATGATGCGGATGACGCCGAGCGCGGCGCGGCGCAGCGCGAAGGGGTCCTTGGAGCCCGTCGGCTTCTCGTCGACGGCCCAGAAGCCGATCAGCGTGTCGAGCTTGTCGGCGAGCGCCACCGTGATCGCCACCTTGTCCTGCGGCAGCTGGTCGGATGGGCCCTGCGGCTTGTAGTGCTCCTCGATCGCGGTCGAGACCACGGCCTCTTCGCCCTGCAGAACGGCATACTTGCGGCCCATTACGCCCTGCAGCTCGGGGAACTCGCCGACGGCCTCGGTGCGCAGATCCGCCTTGGCGAGAACCACGGCGCGATCGACCAGCTTGTAGTCGGCGCCGGCGGGGAAGGCGACCTTGGCGGCCATGGCGCGGATGCGCTCCACGCGCTCGCCCTGCGTGCCGAGCTTGGCATGGAAGGTGACGTTCAACGCATCGAGCTTGGCCATGCGCTGGTCGAGCGGCTTTTTGAGGTCGAGGCTGAACTTCTTGGCCGAAGCCTCCAGCGTTTCCAGATCCGGCAGATCACCCTGGTCGCGCTTCCAGAAGTGCAGCGCGTCGGAAAGACGGGCGCGCACGACCTTGCCGTTGCCGTGGATGATTTCCTTGCCGCCATCCGTCGCTTCGATGTTCGATACGAGGATGAAATTGTTCGAAAGCGTCTCTTCGCCCGGTTTGCGGGTGACGAAGCACTTCTGGTTGGTCTTGATCGTCAGCCGGATGATCTCGGACGGGATCGAGAGATAGGCTTCCTCGAAGCTGCCCATCAGCACCTGCGGCCATTCGACAAGACCGGAGACCTCTTCCAGCAGGCCTTCGTCCTCGACCAGTTCGAGGCCGTTGGCGAAGGCGACGTCGCGGGCGTCGTGCACGATGATATCCTTGCGGCGCTCGGCATCGAGAATGACCTTGGCCTTCTCAAGGCTCGCGACATAATCGTCGAAGCGCTTGACGGTGATCGCCTCGGGCGCATGGAAGCGGTGGCCGTAGGTGACGTTGGAGGCAACGATGCCGGAGATTTCGAACGGAATGACCGTCGTTTCCTCATGCTCGGTGCCAAACAGGCAGACGATCGACTGCAGCGGCCGCACCCAGCGCAGCGAACCCGGCTGCGACGAGGCCTTGCCCCAGCGCATCGGCTTCGGCCAGGGGAAATCGCGAATGATACCGGGCATCACCTCGGCAACGATCTCCTCGGCGCTGCGGCCGGTCTTGGAGATGATCGCGACGTAGAAATCGCCCTTCTTCGGGTCGCTCTGCACCTGCGCCTCGGAAATCGAGGACAGCCCGGCCGCGCGAAGAAAACCTTCGATCGCCTTTTCGTTGGCGTCGGTGCGCGGTCCCTTGCGTTCCTCGCGCACATCGGCGGAGCGGGCGGTCAGCCCGCGAATGTCGAGTGTCAGGCGGCGCGGCGTCCAGTATTCCCGCGCCCCCTCATAGGAAAGTCCCGCCTCGACGAGCGCGTCGGTCACAAGCTTCCTCAGATCGCCAGCAGCCTTGCGCTGCAGGCGGGCCGGGATCTCTTCGGAGCGGAGTTCTAACAGCAGATCGGGCATGTCACTTTCCTTGCCTCCACGGGGAAGGCGCTACCTTGCGGGTCTGAAAACGGTCGCCTCTGCTAGCAAAGAATGGCGCAGGTTTACAAGCTGCAAAAGCGGGATGCAGCGGGCGGGGAGGGGATTTGGGTAGCCGGAGTGTCTTTCGGCAGCCTTAGATGTTCAGAAATAGGTTTTTCATCCGGTCGACTATCAATGTCGTCTATCGGCCGGCCCATTGCGGTCATTGACGAATTGATCCTGACATCTGCGGCCATGATGAAATTGCACGAGGAGACACATTCCGAAATCGAAATGGCTCACCTCCTCCTAAAAGCTAAAGTGTTGAGACTGTTTGCAAACGTCGCTGTTGCGCCAAGCCTTTGATATTTATTGCCATCCAGCATCTTGTCAGAATATCTACTCAACCAAGGCAGTAAGGTTCCCACGTCCTGAGAAGAAATGCGGTCCTTCGTGATGGACATTTGCATCGATGATATTGAGACGGAGCTGTCAAAAAAGCGAGCAATGTTTGCGGACGTTATTTGTCGCACACTCGACGGATCATCGAGATTCACAAACGCCGCCATGATCGGATATTGACTCGGCGAAAGTTGAATTGATTCACTCGTCGCCTTTTTGAGCCACGCTGCTTTCTCGACCGGCAGCAACTTTTCATTGGTCCTGAACAAATCCAAAGCCGATGGCATGTTCTCCAGAAGAACAAAAAGGTACTTACCCGGTAGAATCTCAACCACCATCGCCTCACCGCGCAGACCGCGTCGGGCGCCAGCGGCTTCAGAAGGAACCAGAAATCCCCCTGTAAGCGTTAAGCTTTCGCCGACGACAGTCTCGAAACGACGGTCCCCGTCCGGCGTCCTGAGCACCAGCGTAATCCGATCGTTCCAACGCCAGGTTGTGAGACTCGAATACGCCCATACGCCTACTAGACCGAGAAGCGCGAGCATACAGCCGATTGCATATTTGAGGCTCTTACCCAATGAAAACCATTCCTTCTCGATTGATGATAGAATTATCCTCATCCAATGCAAATTTATCATCTCGATCTGTAAACAGTTGCATCAACAAGTATACTCAACTTGCCCTTAACAGCATTTACGGCGCGGCTGCCAAAATACCTGCTGCGTCCGAAATTGGCGCCAAGCATCCCAGCCTTGGGTCGATGACACTCCAACACGCCCCATTTCCGCTGTGGAAACCCATCTCCATCCTTGCCTTGCCGCTTTTCGCCGCTATGGTCCGCCACCTCAATTGAAACGCAGGAACCATCATGGCCGCTGATATCCGCATGCTCTCCGCAGTCATCTCCTCCGAGATCAATGCCCGGCCAGAGCAGGCCAAGGCCGCGATCGAGTTGCTGGATGAGGGCGCGACCGTGCCGTTCATCGCGCGTTACCGCAAGGAAGTGACCGGCGGGCTGGATGATACGCAGCTGCGCGATCTCTCCGAACGCCTCGTCTATCTGCGCGAGCTGGAAGCCCGCCGTGATACGATCGTGGAATCGATCTCCGGCCAGGGCAAGATGAGCGACGAGCTGATGGCAAAGCTCAAGGGTGCCGCCACCAAGGCCGAGCTCGAGGATCTCTATCTGCCCTACAAGCCGAAGCGCCGCACCCGCGCCGAGATCGCCCGTGAGCGCGGCCTCGGTCCGCTCGCCGAAGCGATCCTCGCCGACCGCGCCAAGGAGCCGGCAACGCTGGCCGAAGCCTATATCACCGCTGATGTCCCCGACGTGAAGACGGCGCTGGAAGGCGCCCGCGATATCGTCGCCGAAGGCATTGCCGAAAATGCCGACCTGCTCGGCAAACTACGCGCCCATATGCGCAGCGCCGCGCTCCTCAAGGCCAAGGTGGTCGAGGGAAAGCAGGCGACCGGCGAGAAGTTTTCCGACTATTTCGACCATTCCGAACGCTGGGCAACGGCCCCCGGCCACCGCGCGCTCGCCATGCTGCGCGGCTGGAACGAGGAAGTGCTGACGCTGACGATTGAGGCGGATGCCGAGACAGCCTCGCCGAACAAGCCGGTCGAGCGCATGATCGCTGCCGCCTACGAGATCGGCAACAGCCGCCCGGGCGACCGCTGGCTGATGGAGGTCGCCAGCTGGACGTGGCGCGTCAAGCTCTCCATGTCGCTGTCGCTCGATCTGATGCGCGAGCTGCGCGAACGCGCCGAGGAAGAGGCGATTCACGTCTTTGCCCGCAATCTCAAGGACCTGCTGCTCGCAGCCCCCGCCGGCTCGCGCCCGACCATGGGCCTTGATCCGGGTATCCGTACCGGCGTCAAGGTCGCCGTCACCGATGCCACCGGCAAGGTGGTCGCGACATCGACGGTCTATCCCTTCCAGCCGCGCAACGACGTGCGCGGCGCGCAGATCGAGCTCGCCTCGCTGATCCGCAAGCACAATGTCGAGCTGATCTCGATCGGCAACGGCACCGGCAGCCGCGAAACCGAAAAGCTGGTGGCCGACATGCTGGCCGATCTGCCGGGCGCGAAACCCACCAAGGTCATCGTCTCGGAAGCCGGCGCTTCGGTCTATTCGGCGTCGGCCACCGCCGCTGCCGAATTCCCCAATCTCGACGTGTCGCTGCGCGGCGCCGTCTCCATCGCGCGCCGCCTGCAGGATCCGCTGGCAGAGCTTGTCAAGATCGAGCCGAAGTCGATCGGCGTCGGTCAGTACCAGCACGATGTCGACCAGCAGAAGCTGTCGCGCTCGCTCGATGCAGTGGTCGAAGACGCGGTGAATGCCGTCGGCGTCGATCTCAACATGGCCTCTGTGCCGCTGCTCGCCCGTGTCTCCGGCCTCGGCACCTCGATCGCCGAAGCCATCGTCAGGCATCGCGACGAGACCGGGCGCTTCGAGACCCGCCGCGATTTGCTCAAGGTCGCCCGCCTCGGCCAGCGCACCTTCGAGCAGTGCGCCGGCTTCCTGCGCATCCGCGACGGCAAGGAGCCGCTCGATGCCTCCTCGGTCCACCCGGAAGCCTATGGCGTCGCCAAGAAGATCGTCGCCGCCTGCGGCCGTGACCTGCGCACGCTGATGGGCGACAGCGCGGTGCTGAAATCGGTCGATCCGCGCCAGTTCATCGACGACAAGTTCGGCCTTCCGACGGTCAAGGACATCCTGTCCGAACTGGAAAAGCCCGGCCGCGACCCGCGCCCGAGCTTCAAGACTGCGACCTTCGCCGAAGGGATCAACGAGATTTCCGACCTTAAGCCGGGCATGACGCTTGAGGGAACGGTAACCAACGTCGCCGCCTTCGGCGCCTTCGTTGATATCGGCGTCCATCAGGATGGCCTGGTGCACGTCTCGCAGCTTGCCGATCGCTTCGTCAAAGATCCTCACGAAGTTGTGAAAGCCGGCGACGTGGTCAAGGTTCGCGTCGTCGAGGTGGACGCGAAGCGCAAGCGAATCGCCCTTTCCATGCGCAAGGATGATGGCGCTAGCGCTCCTGCGCCGCGCGGCGAAACCCGTTCAAATCCAGCCCCTCGCGGCGGAAACGAGCGGCGTTCGTCGAGCCCCAAGCAGGAGAGCCAGGGGGCATTCGGCGCAGCACTCGCCGAGGCCATGAAGCGAAAATAAGGGTTTACGGATAAGCATTGCAGAAATGTCACACTTCGGCAGCCTTGTTGCCGAAGTGCCAAATACGGCGCTTGTAAGGCAGACCAGACGGCCTAAGTTGACTGGATTCCTGTCACATTGCGAGGCCTTACTTATGGCGTCGGCTTTCTTATCGATTGTCCAAAAAATCATCCGCAAGGGTAACCTTAAGCTCACACTCGCCAATGGCGAGACACACACCATCGGGGACGGCACCGGAGATCTCGTTGCCGCCCGCGTTGCCGACGAGGAGGCGGAGCGACTGATCCGCCGAGACCCCACCCTCAAGCTCGGCGAAATGTACATGGATGGCCGGTTCATTCTGGAACAAGGCAACATCTACGATTTCCTGGCCCTGGTGAAACAGAACACCACCAACGAAATCTTCGATATCCCGATGGCGGCCCTCCTGATCGGCCGCATCGCCCTGCAGCAGCTGAAGAGCCGTCTGCCCGTCAATCACAACAAGCGCAACGTTGCCCATCATTACGATCTGTCGGAAAAGCTGTTCGAGCTCTTTCTCGATGAGGACTGGCAATATTCCTGTGCCTATTACAATCCGCCCGGCATCAGCCTGGAGGAGGCGCAGGTCGCCAAGAAGCGCCACATCGCCGCCAAGCTTCTGCTTCAGCCCAACCAGCGCGCGCTGGAAATCGGCTCCGGCTGGGGCGGCATGGGGATGTATCTGACGGAGTCCACGCCGGGGCTCGATCTCACCGGCATCACGCTCAGCGAAGAGCAGCTGAAGATCTCCCGCGAGCGGGCGCAAAAGCGCGGTCTCAGCGACCGGCTGCGCTTCGAGCTGCAGGACTACCGCACGATGAAGGGCCAGAAGTTCGACCGCATCGTCTCCGTCGGCATGTTCGAGCATGTCGGCATCGGCAATTTCGGCAACTTCTTCCGCAAGGTGCATGAGCTGCTGGCGGACGACGGCGTCATGGTGCTGCATTCGATCGCCCGTCCGAAGCCGAGCTTCGGCACCAACGCCTTCATCGAGAAGTATATCTTCCCGCAGGGCTATATCCCCTCGATCGGCGAAACGCTGCCGGCCATCGAAAAGGCGAACCTTCTGGTCCGCGACGTCGAGGTCCTGCCGCTGCACTATGCCTACACGCTGCGCCATTGGCGCGAGCGTTTCGTGGCGCGCAAGGCCGAAGCCGTGGCGCTTTATGACGAACGCTTCTTCCGCATGTGGGAGTTCTATCTGGCCGGCTCCGAAATGGGCTTCCGCTGGGACGAACTCTTCATCATGCAGATCCAGATTTCCAAGAACCAGTATTCCACCCCTGATAATCGCGACTATATCGCCGCGAACGAGGCGAAGCTGAAGGAATTCGAGGCAACGCGTCCGCCGCTCGAAAAGGTCATTCTCTGACTTGACGAAAAGGCGCGGCGACACCCGCGCCTTTTTTGTTTCCGCTGTTTCATTTTGAAAGGGTTGCGAGATGAGCAGTGCCTACCCCGAGATTACGCTGGTGCGCCACGGCGAGACCGAATGGAGCCTGTCCGGCCGCCACACCGGCCGCAGCGATATCCCTTTGACCGAAAACGGCGAAGCCGCCGCCAGCCGCCTCGGCCCGCGCCTTGAAGGCCTGACCGTCTCCGAAGTCTGGTCGAGCCCGTCTGAGCGCGCCCGCAACACCTGCCGCCTTGCCGGCTTCGGCGAGCGGATGGTCGTGAAGGACGACCTCGCCGAATGGGACTACGGCGCCTACGAGGGCGTGACGACCAAGGAAATCCTGGCCAACCGCCCCGGCTGGCAACTCTTCCGCGACGGCTGCCCCGATGGCGAGACCACCGCCGACGTCGGCGCCCGCGCCGACCGCATCATCGCCGCGATCCGCTCGGTGAACGCCCCGATCCTGATTTTCTCCTCCTCCCACTTCCTCCGCGTGCTCGCTGCCCGCTGGCTGGGGCTGCCGCCGGAGGGCGGGGCACATTTCGTGCTGGATACGACGAGCATCAGCGTGCTGGGGTATGAGCATGATTTGACGGAGCCGGTGATCCGGCGGTGGAATGGGTAGGGTGCGGCGTAAGCCCCACCATCCCCGCTTGACCCCACATCCCCCACGTCGCTAGATGACCGCATGCAACAGATCGACGGAATCAACGGGCGCGTTGCGGATGCGCCGTCCAACAACTGGGTTTACCGGGTGCTGCCGCCATGGCTCTGGCCGTATGCGCAGCTGGCGCGCTGGGATAGGCCGATCGGCTGGCAGCTTCTGCTGTGGCCGTGCTTCTGGTCGGCGGCGATGGCGGCCAATGCGGCGGCTCATGTCGGCCTCTTTTCCGGCGGTCAGCTGATCTGGCATCTGGTGCTCTATTTCATCGGTTCCGTCGCCATGCGCGGTGCCGGCTGCACCTATAACGATCTCGTGGATCACAAGATCGATATGGAAGTCGCGCGCACCCGCTCGCGCCCGCTGCCGTCTGGCCGCGTCACCCGCATGCAGGCGAAGATCTTCATCCTGCTTCAGGCGCTGGTCGGCCTGATTGTAGTGCTTCAGCTCAACTGGTTCTCCGTCATCCTCGGCGTTGCGTCGCTCGCGATCGTCGCGCTTTATCCCTTCGCCAAGCGCTTCACCGATTGGCCGCAGTTCTTCCTCGGGCTTGCCTTCTCCTGGGGCGCGCTGATGGGCTGGGCCGCGATCTTCGGCAGTCTGTCGCTGGCGCCGGTCCTGCTCTACATCGGCGCGGTCGTCTGGACGATCGGCTACGACACCATCTACGCCCACCAGGACAAGGAAGACGATGAGCTGATCGGCGTCCGCTCGACCGCGCGCCTCTTCGGCGACAACACCAAGCAATGGCTGGTCGGTCTCTATGGCCTGATGCTGATCCTCACCTTCGCAGCCTTCCTGCTCGCAGGCGTCGGCATCATCGCCTATCTCGGCCTATTGATCGCAGCCGGCATGTTCGCCTGGCAGATCATCACGCTCGATATCAACGATGCCGATCAGTGCCTGGCGCTGTTCAAGTCGAACAACCGCGTCGGCATGATCATCTTCGCAGGTCTGTTCCTGTCGCTGCTGTTCGTGCTGCCGTAGGTCGATAACAAGCCTACGGAACGTGCTGCATGATGATTTGCGTGTGCAGCATTGGCGCATCGGCGCCGAAATAGGTGTCGAGTACCGTAAGGAAATCGTCGGACAGATAGAAATCCGTCAAGGCGCGATCGGCGAGCAGCCTAAAATCGGCATCGTTTCGGGGCAGGGCGATCGCATAGGGCTCATGCGTGAACAGCCGGTTGCCGACCTCGAGCAAGGATGGATCGCGCGCCCGGGTGGCGAGGCTCGTGAGAAGCACCTGATCGCCGATATAGGCGTCGATCTTGCGATCCTCCAGCGCCTTTAGCCCCTCTTCATGCGTGTTGAAATCGGCTATCGTGGTCGTCGATGCCTGACCCTTCATGGCTTCGTGTAGTGCCGCCCCCGTCGTCGAGTTCGCCCGCGCGCCGATAACGCTCGCCGACGCGGCCCGCTGGCTGACGGCGCTCACGGCCGGCTTGTCGAAAAAGAACGATTGCAGGTAGTCGGGCGAATCCTTGCGAAGCAGAGCGCTTGCACCGGTCAAAAAGATCGGCTGCGAGAAATCGACGATCTCCCGCCGCTCAAGATTGACGGTGATCGCGCCGCAAAGCAGATCGACCTCACCATCCTTCACGGCATCGAAGCCATTGGCGAGCGTCTTCTGCACATATTCGCGTTTCAACTCCGGCACCTGATGCTCGATGTCATCGGCGATCCTGTTGCAGAGGTCGATCGCATAACCCGTCGGCTCTGCCCCGGCCTTGGCCACGGAGAAGGGCGCTTCGTCGTCGATATAGCCGATCCGCACAGTCCCGCGCTCGATGATGCCGTCGAGCGTCGCGGCACTTGCCGTCAGGGCTGAAAGGGAAAAGGCGATAATCGCCAGCGGGAGCCGTCTCATGCACTTTGTTGCCACCGGCATGACGCTCATCTCCGAAAGACGGTTGCGATCTCAAAGCTATGCACGCAGCTTATGGCCAGCCGGCCATTTGTCAACCGAGGCCGTCTGTCGTCTTCTGCGATCATTAGCTGTTGGCAGCGCGTTCCGCGTTAAGTTCGCGCAGGAATGCAACGGCGTCGATTTCTTCCGGTTCGCCGCTCGCTTTGCCAGAAGCGTATTCGCGTTTCAGCTCGTCGAGCCAACGAGCGCGGCGTTCATTGACGGCAGAAATGGTGTCATCAGATGGCATCTGAATCCCCCTCAAGGATGCGAAGACGCTATCATTGTTTGATAATCGGGCCAAATGAAACCATAAGATCGCATGCCGAGGTCCAAAAACGAAAAACCCGGCACGCTGGCCGGGTCTTTCCGTTTGATCTTTTGCATCAGCCCTTAGCTGCGGGCGATGATTTCCTTGCCTTCGATCTTCATGGCGACGCCGAGCGTGCCGGTCGAGCGGCGCACGAGGAAGCGCGGGCGACGGTTGGCGAAGTAGGAGTGGCGGCGGCGCGGCTTCAGGTGGCTGGTGCGCAGTTCGCCGAGATGTTCTTCCAGCGGGCGGGCGATGCCGTCGGCCTCGACCATCAGCATGGGAATACGGAAGGCTTCCGACCAGCCGCGCCAGTCGGCGGCGATGTCGGCGAGATCATGCGCGACCAGAAGCGGCACGCAAAGATCGGGATCTTCGTGATGCAGTTCGAGCGTGACGGTCACTTCGCCATTGCCATGGTCGATGGCGCGGGCTGCGACGCCCTTGAAGGCGCGCTTCGGCAGCGCGATGGAGAGCGGCAGGCCGCTGGAAGGCAGGATCTTGCGCAGGATGGCGCCGCGTTCGTCGATCGTTATGCTGACGTCGGTTGTGGAGTCGTGGATGGCGTAGCTCACCTGCTGCGGAAAGCGCGACGGATCAAGACGAAGTGTCGCTCCAGCCCATGCGGGCTTCATAACCGTATTGTTCATGTTCATTCTCACCCTTGTCTTACCTGAGAGCCGGTTTCCGGTCTTCTCCTCGGGACTTTTCGTCCTCTGTGGCTGACAATAGGCGCCGGCTGTTCGAGACAGCTTAAAAATCGCGGTTAAGAAGACCTTGCCTCCCTGGATGGTTATCAAAACCAAACGTGGCAGGGTTTCCGAGAGGTGAACGACCGGCTGTGCCAGGTCGCGACATCCCGCGGGTAAGTCTCGGGTAAGCTTTTCATAGCAAAATGGGGCGGAAACCGTCTGTCATTCATTCAAGACTTTGCCGGAATAGAACGCTCATGATCTCCGCTTCGATGGCCTATACGATATTGTCGGGCGACATGCAGAAGAGCCTTGACCGCGTCGCTTCGCAGACGACGGTGAAGCGCGAAGCCCAGTATTACGAAGAAAACATCAACAAAGTCAAAGATGTAGATGATTTCCTCGGCAATTATAAGCTCTACAGCTATGCGATGAAGGCCTATGGCCTTGAGGATATGACCTACGCCAAGGCCTTCATGAAGAAGGTTCTGGAGAGCGACCTGACGGACGCCAACAGCTTCGCCAACAAGCTGTCGGACAGCCGCTACAAGGAGTTTGCCTCCGCCTTCAACTTCGGCACGACGGCGACGGACCCTCAGAGCGATGCCCAAGAAACCGATATGCTGGGGCTCTACACCCAGTCCTATGCGGATGAAGGCGCCAACGCTGCCACGGAATCGAACTATTACAGCACAGCGATCGACAGGGTACAGAGCGTCACCGGCTTAACGTCGAACGCCCGCCTTCGCACCTATGTGCTCAGCGCTTTCGGAATCGATCCGACCTACGTCTCAAATGACTATCTCAGTAAGGTGCTGACCAGCGACGTCAACGATCCCGATAGCTTCGTCAACACCACCGGCAACGCCAAGTACAAGGCGCTTGCCGCCCAGTTCAGCTTCAACGCGGATGGTACGGTCAACGGCACGGCGCAGACCGCCGATCAGAAGAACGCGGTCGTCGAGCAGTACAATCTCACCGTCCCGTCGATCGTCACGACCAAGGCGGCCGAGTACAACAGGGCCTATTACGACGCCAATATCGGCTCGATCACCAGTGTCGATCAGCTGATATCCGACAAGCGCCTGACCTCCTACATCAAGGCTGCCTATGGCACCGGCGCGGATTTCAGCGATGCCGGCCTGAAGCGGGTGCTGACCGATTCAAGCTATGCCAGCATGCTGGGATTTGACGCGATCACCGCCGCCTTCAATTTCAACAGCGATGGCACCGTCGACACGACGAAGGCGGGATACGCCGCGCAGACATCGGCCCAGATCGGCGCGACGGCAACGGCTGCCAACAACATTTCGAGCGCTTACGCAACCAAGATCGCCGACATCACGACGGTCGATGAATTGATCGCCGATACCAAGATGACATCCTACATCAAGGATGCCTATGGCATTTCGCAAAGCCTGAGCGACGCGGATCTGAGAAGCGTTCTGACCGATTCCAGCTACGCCGGCCTGCTCGGCCTTCAGGACGTGCACGACGCCTTCAACTTCCAGGCCGACGGCAGCGTGACGTCTGACGGCGCGCAGACCATCAGCCAGACGCGCCTTGCGGGCTATAGCGCGAACGACAATCTCAACTATTACCGCAGCAAGATCAGCACGCTTTCCAATGTCGACGACCTGATTGCGGACACGAAGCTCACAAGCTTCATCAAGAGCACCTATTCGCTGCCATCGACGATCAACGATGCCGATCTGAAGAGTATCCTGACCGACTCGAGCTTCGCCGCCTCAAGCGGTTTCAGCAACGTCAAAGAGGCCTTCAATTTCGCCGCCGACGGCTCCGCCGCCGCGATGTCGGGTCCGCAGAGCACCCAGCAGACGACGAGCGTCGATACGCTCTATTCGGCCCATTACGCTGATGAGCAGCAGGCCGAGATCGACAGCTCCGTTGCCAACTACAAGGCACGGATGGCCGATGACAAGGTCACCAATGTCACCGATTTCCTGAGGACAAACCTCACGGCCGATACCGATCGCAGCAACGACAGTCTTCCTGATCTCTACCAGATGGCGCTTCGCTCCTACGGGCTGACGGAGCAGGACGTGCCGCGCAGCATGATGCGCACGCTGCTGCAAAGCGATCCCTACGACCCCAAGGGCTACGTCGCCTCGCTGAAGGATGAACGCATCACCAACATGGTGCGCGCGTTCAATTTCGACACGGACGGCAAGGCCACCTCGGAAGTGCAGGCTGTATCGACGGCCGTGCTTGCGAAATATGGCACGACCTACAAGTCGCTCGCCACGCTCGGCATGGCATCCGGTCCCTTGAGAGACAAGGCATCCAAGGACGCTACCACCGAGGTCGATGATTTCGCCAAGAAGATCGTCACCGTGAAGTCGCTTGACGACTTCCTCGATGACAGCACGCTGACCGATTTCGTCCTGAAGGCAAACGGCCTGGAGCCGAAGGACTACGACAAGGCGACCCTGAAGAAGATTTTCACCTCGGATACGACGGACGCCAACAGCTATCTGAACAAGACGGCGCCGACGAAATTCAAGGAAATCGTCGCCGACTTCAACTTCGACACATCAGGCAACCTGACCCGTTCGAAGATTGGCGCCATCCAGAACGTCGGCGCCGAGGAGCGGACGCAGCAGGGCTACCTGCAGATGACGCTCGAAACCCAACAGGGCGAGAGCAATGACGGCGTGCGCCTCGCGCTTTACTTCGCCCGCAAGGCGCCGAGCATAACGTCCATCTATTCGCTGATCGGCGATCAGGCGCTGTTCCAGGTCATCACCACCGCCTACAGCCTGCCGACGAGCATGTCGAACATGGATGTCGACAAGCAGGCCACGCTCTTGAAGAAGTTCATCGACGTCAGCGATTTCCAGGACCCGGAAAAGGTCGACAAGCTGATGCGCCGATTCACCGCCATGTACGACCTGAAGAACAACACTCAGACATCGCCGGCGCTGACAATCATGAGCTCCTACGCCTCGAACGCGGCGAGCATCAACAGCAACAGCAGGCGTTAAGCGCTGTCGTTACGGTGAGGTGAGAAGCGGCCATCCGGCCGCTTTTTTCGTCAGTCGATATTGACGACCTTGCCGGGGTTCATGATGCCTTCAGGGTCGAAGGCCTTCTTGATGCGGCGCATCAGGTCGATCTCGATCGCCGGGCGGATCGCGGCAAGCTCATCGCGCTTCAATTGCCCGATGCCGTGCTCCGCCGAAATCGAGCCGCCATGCGCAAGCACCAGCCCGTGCACGATCACGTTCATCTCGTGCCAGCGCTCGAGAAACGCCTGCTTGTCGGCGCCAACGGGCTGCGAGATGTTGTAGTGGATGTTGCCGTCGCCCATGTGGCCGAAGGCGCAGATGCGTGCGCCAGGCATGGCCGCCATCACCGCCTGCTCGGCCTCGTGCATGAACTGAGGCACCGTCGAGACAGGCACCGACACATCGTGCTTGATCGATCCGCCTTCCGGCTTCTGCGCTTCCGACATGCTCTCGCGCATATGCCAGAGCGCCGTCTGCTGCGCGACGGAGGAGGCGATGGCGGCGTCCTGCACCAGGCCTGCCTCGAAACCCTGCTCCAGGAGCGCCGTCATCATCCGCTCGGCGGTCTCGGCCGAATCCGAGGTGGAGATGTCGATCAGCACGTACCAGGCATGTTCCGATTCCAGCGGATCACGCACGCCCTCGATATTGCGGGCGGTGATCTCAACGCCAAAGCGCGGCATCAGCTCGAAGCCTGTTAGAGACGTACCGCACAGGCTGGAAGCGAGGTTGAAGAGCGCAAGCGCATCCTCGACCGAGTTCAGGCCGGCAAAGGCCACCTGCTTGCCGAGCGGCTGCGGGAAGAGCTTCAGCACCGCGCCGGTGATGACACCCAGCGTTCCCTCGGCGCCGATGAAAAGATCGCGCAGATCGTAGCCGGTATTGTCCTTCTTCAGGCGGCGCAGCCCGTCCCAGATCTCGCCGGTCGGAAGCACGACCTCCAGACCGAGGCAGAGCTGGCGCATGTTGCCATAGGCGAGCACGGCCGTGCCGCCGGCATTCGTCGAGAGATTGCCGCCGATGCGGCAGGAGCCTTCAGAGCCGAGCGACAGAGGAAACAGCCGCCCATGCGCCTCGGCCGCCTTCTGCACGTCGGCAAGGATAGCGCCGCCATCGGCGACCAGCACGTTGGCAACGGGATCGACGTCGCGGATCTTGTTCATCCGCTCCAGCGAAAGAATGATGTCTGACTTACCCTCGCGCGGCGTCTGTCCGCCCACAAGCCCGGTATTGCCCGTCTGCGGCACCACTGATGTGCCGGTCTCGCTGGCGAGCTTGAGGATGGCTGAGACTTCCTGAACGTTGGCGGGCTTCAGGAGCATCGGCGAGGAGCCGTGATAGAGGCCGCGGTTTTCGATCAGGTGCGGTGCCAGATCCGCTTCGCCGCGCAGCGCATATTTGTCGCCGACGATGGCTGCGAAACGGTCGAGTAGATCAGGTGAAACGCTGCTCATCGGGCTTTATCCTCTGTTATTCCCGTGGGGCCGCGGCGCGCCGCAGCCGGTCGTTGATGGCTTCGCCGAGACCCTGGTCGGGAATGGCGCTAAAGGCGATCGTCGCAGCGCCACTGGCATCGGCGCGCTTCATGTAGTCGAAAAGATTGGTGGCCGCTTCGGCGAGATCGCCGGTTTCGCTGAGATTGAGCACGACCTTTGCTCTATCAGCATTGGCAACAGGGGAGGGGCCGAAGGCGATCAACGCCTCGCCATCTCTCACCTCGATGGCATCGAGCCGCACCGCAGCCCCCGGCGCATAGTGCGAGGCCATCATGCCCGGCGCCTCGATCGCGGCGGATGCCACCTTCGGCCGCACCAGCTTCACGCCGGCGACGCGCTCGATCTCGTCTGCCGGCAGCCCGCCCGGCCGCAGCAGCCTGAGCTTGCCATCCTCGACCTTGACGATGGTGGATTCCACGCCGACATCGCTCGCCCCAGCATCGAGGATCAACTTGATCTTCTCCCCGAGGTCGGCATGCACATGGGCGGCGCTGGTGGCGCTGATCTTGCCCGATGTATTGGCGCTCGGCGCCGCCAGCGGATGGCCGAAGGCGCGGATCAGTTCGCCGGCAAATCCCTTCGGCACCCGGATGCCGACGGTATCGAGCCCGGCCGTCGCCAGCGCATGGATGCCGCTCTCGGCCTTCAAGGCCACGACGATCGTCAGCGGACCGGGCCAGAAGGCCTCCGCCAGCGCCCGTGAGAGCGGATCGAAATCGGCATAGATCTCCGCCATTTCGAGGTCCGCCATGTGGCAGATCAGCGGATTGAACTGCGGCCGGCCCTTTGTCTCGTAGATGCGGGCGATGGCCGCCGGATTGGTGGCGTCGGCGGCAAGGCCGTAAACCGTTTCGGTCGGAATGGCGATCGGCAAACCTTCGCCCAGCACGTGGCACGCGGCGTCGATCGCCTGCTGCCTGTTCTCGGTGATGTCGATGATCTCTGCCATATGCCGCCCGGATAGTCTGTCCGGCAGTCCTTATGCCCTTGCGGCCCCGCGATCAATATCAGAGCTGGCGAATGGTCTCAAAGCTGGCGAATGATCTCGCGGAGCTGCTCGTTGCGGGCGCCGAGCAACAGCACGTTCTTGATCGCGACCTGCGGATCGTCGGTGCGAAAGAGCAGGCCGTTGCCGCGGATATTGCGGTCGATCGTCATCTTCTCCGGCGTATGCTCGCCGGGCCGGATGGCAACGGCGAAGTACATGCGCGAGTAACGCACGTCGATCTTCTCGAAGACATTGTCGTTGTCACCGATATCGGCGTAGAAATTGGCGATGTAGAAGGCCCAGCTGACCGCGTCATATTGCGCGAACTTGGTGCGCGCCGCGGTCACATGGCAGTAGCCGAGATGCGGGCTGTCTTCCAGCGTGCGGTGAAACACCATCTTCGGAAACTGGATGGAGCGGTGAAAGCCGTTGATATGCTGGTGCGTCTTCTCGCCGGCGGTCTGCAGCTTGCGGCCGGTCTTCTCGGCCACTTCGTCGTGGGTGAGATAGCGGCGCTCGGCGGCCAGCCAATGCGACTGGTGGCGGGTGATCTTGCCCGTGCGCAGGAATTCGGAATGCGGCGCGACCGGCGCGGCGGGCTGGTCGACGCTCGCTCTGGCGTCGAAGTAACGAAGTTTCGCCATGGTCTCGGATCCGGCTGCCTGTCTCTTTGGCCGAAGGATAGGCAATCATGCTTAATGCGATGTTAAATTGGGCCGGGCGCGACCGCGGCTGCTACAAACGGCCGCAAGCTCTGTCGCAAACAGAATATCGCCGGCAAGGCCACTCTCGCCTTCCTTGATCTCTGGTAATTTCGACAAAGTCGCAAATAATCCTATTTGTTTGAAGCGACGCGGAAATGCCCGTTTTCTGTCGTGCCGCCACTGCCCGAATGCAACTGTCGTCATTTTCGAAGCCGATGTCGCTTTGCAGCCACGCGGGCGGCGTGGGCAGTGGTTAAATGTATGACATAGGCAATATCTCCTTCGGGAGAGGGGGCGAGCGCTTCCCGCGGCTTTCGCCATCCGTTATGTGGCAGCCCGAATAGACGAGGATATGAGATGGATATTCGCAGCAACGTTTTACGGCAGCTCAAGAACCGCCGCGAGGGCTTCAGCCTCGAGCAACCCTTCTATATCGACGAGGATTACTTCAAGCTCGATATGGAGATGATCTATTATCGCGACTGGCTGTTCATGGGCCATGACTGCGAGCTGCCCAAGGCCGGCGCCTATTTCACGGTGCAGATCGGCCAGTATCCCGTCGTCATCGTTCGCGGCCGAGACAACGTCATCCGCGCCTTCCACAACAGCTGTCGCCATCGCGGCTCGCGCGTCTGCACCAAGGATCACGGCTCGTCGGTCCGTCTCGTCTGTCCCTATCACCAGTGGGCCTACGATCTCGACGGCAAGCTCGCCTTCGCCCGCCACATGGGCGACGATTTCGACAAGTCCGGCTTCGGCCTGAAGCCGGTTCATTGCGAAAGCTTCGGCGGCTATATCTTCATCTGCCTCGCCGACAAGGCGCCCGACTTCCAGCCGGTCCGCGACATGGTCGCCCCCTACATGATGCCGCATCACCTGAAGGACGCCAAGATCGCCTTCCAGAGCACCATCATCGAGAAGGGCAACTGGAAGCTAGTCTGGGAAAACAACCGCGAGTGCTACCACTGCGCCGCAAACCATCCCGAACTCTGCCGCACCTATCCCGAGGCGCCGAGCGTCACCGGCACCGATGGCGGCGCCGATGATCCGGAGATCGCGGGCCACTGGGCACGCTGCGAGGCCGCCGGCCTTCCCAGCAAGTTCCAGATCTCGCCTGATGGACAGTTCCGCGCCGCCCGCATGCCGCTGATCGAGGATGCCGAGAGCTACACCATGTCCGGCAAGCGCGCCGTCGCCCGTCCGCTGTCGGATGACGTGACGATCGACCGGATCGGCACCATGCTGCTCTTCCACTACCCGACGACCTGGAACCACATCCTCGGCGATCACGCCATCTCCTTCCGCGTCCTGCCGCTCAGCGCCAACGAGACGGCCGTGACCACCAAGTGGCTGGTCCACAAGGACGCCGTCGAAGGTGTCGACTACAATCTCGAGGAACTGACGCACGTCTGGACCGAGACCAACGACCAGGATCGCCGCATCGTTGAGGAAAACGCCTTCGGCATCCACTCGCCGGCCTATGAACCCGGCCCGTACTCGATGCTGCACGAGGGCGGCGTCATGCAATTCCTCGAATGGTACGCGCTGTTCATGACAAACCGCCTGCAGGGCGATCAGGCCAAGCTCTCCGTCGTCGCCTGACGCTAGCCTCGCAAGAGAATACGGCCCCGCGCTTCACCGAAGCCGGGGCCGTTTTCGTTTGGGCGTTCAGAAATCCTGATAATTCAGGGCGTTGATTTCACGCGGCGGCACCGATGAGGTCACGAGCCCATCCCGCGCCGCCACCGTCACCCCCGTCGCGGCTGCCGGCAGCTGTGTGGCGGCGGGCAATTGCGCGATCGGCGGCAGGGCCGGTGTTGCGGCCACGACCGGCGGCAGCGGTTGGCGCGGTTCCATCTCGATCTTGGCGAGGATCAGCGGCGGATCCGGCTCGCGCGCCGGCAGCAGATTGCCCTGCGCCCAGATCTTCGTCAGCGCCGCCTTGTCCATCGCGGCGACATTGACGTCAATGTCGGTCAGCGTCCCCGGCACACGATAGGGGCAGCGCCGCTTGCTGCAATTGGCGCCGGCCGAGAACTGCCAGAGCAGGTAATTGTCCCAGTTGCCCATCGGGAAAACGCCTTTGACGTCGGGCTTGTAGCGCGCATACCAGATCGGCAGCCGCGCCAGCACCGGATAGTCGTTGCGATAGGCAGCGATGTAGCGGGCCGTGTCGTGGTTGGTATAGAGCACCGGATAGCGACCGGTCCGCGTCTTGATATGGCCGACGAAGATCTGCGCATCCTCGAGCGACATGAATTTCGTGGGATCGATACCCTCGAGATCGAGGATCATCATCTCGTCCGGCTTGGGTGTCGCATAGTCGAGAAAGTGGTTGGCCTGGTCGATCGGGTTGCCGGGGCGGGCAAGGTGATAGGCGCCCCACAAAAGCCCCGCCGCGCGCGCCACCAGCCGCCTTGTCTGGAACAGCTCGCGGCTGACCGCGTACTTGCGCCACATCGTCTTGCAATGGCCCACCGTGTCCCCGGCATGGTCGCCATCGCACGAAAAGCTCTCGGGCAGCCCGTCAGACGCCTTGGAGATGAAGCCGGCGATCCGCTTATCGGAGGTCAGCGCTTCCCAGTCGATCGTGTTCAGCTCGTAACCATCGACGACGAGCGCGTTATCCGTCTTTTTCCAGGGGAGTGTGTCGGCGGCCGTGGCGTAATGAGACAGTCCGGCCGTGATCGCCAGAAGCAGAATACGGAGAGTGGCTCTTCCATGCCGTTGCTTCATGTAACGAGAGTGATGAAAACTGGTTAATGGACTATTTATCAGATTTTACGAATAAACAAAAAACCGTGACCGGTCGCGAAAAAAGATGCGCTTAGGAACATTTTCCCCATCAATGCGTTACACCACGGATTAATTTACGCTGAGATTGGAGTGTTCATGCCCAGGTCGTTCAAGCAACTCGTCGTCGCGGCCATTTCCTCATTGATGCTGGTCACAAGCGTCGCGCCGTCGCAGGCCGTGCAGATGCCTGCCGCGCCGCAGGTGGAAAAATCGGCTGATGTTCAAAACGTGCAGTATTGCCGTTACGGCCGCTGCGGACCGCGTCCGGGCTATTATGGCCGCCCGGGTGGCTACTATCCCGGTTATCGTCCCTACCGCCCGGCCTATCGTCCCGGCTGGTACGGCGGCTATCGCGGCTATACCTACGCGCGTCCCGGCTATCGCCACTATAACGGCTACTGGTACCCGCTCGCCGCCTTCGGCGCCGGCGCCATCATCGGCGGCGCCATCGCCAGCCAGCCGCGCTATGCACCGGCACCGCGCTACGTCGCCCCAGCCGGATCGAGCCATGTCGCCTGGTGCCAGCAGCGCTACCGCTCCTACCGCGCCTACGACAATACCTTCCAGCCGTATAACGGCCCACGCCAGCAGTGCGTTTCGCCTTATTGATCTGTCGGCCTAGTTGACGTGAAAAATCCCCTTCGGTTCGCTGCCGAAGGGGATTTTTGTTTGTCCGTCAAAGAATATTCACCCGCTTCAACAGCCACCAGGCCAGCGCGATCGACGCGATGATCATCCCGATCGCGTATTCCGTCCCGGTCGATCCCTGCGTAAACGGCAGGTTGGCCGTGTTCATGCCGAAGAAGCCGGTGACCAGCGTCGGCGGTAGCAGGAAGGCGGTCATGATCGACAGGATGTAGAGGTGCCGGTTGGTTTCCGACGAGAGCTTGGAATCTATTTCCTCGTGCAGCAGTCGTGCTCGATCCTGCAGAGCGTAGATGTCGTGGTCGACCGTCTCCAGCCGCGCCGTCAGCCGCCCGGCGACATCCTCGAAGCCGAAGGGCATCTCGTCGTCATCGGAAGCCGCCGCCCGGCGCATCAGGCCGAGCACGGTCCTCAGGTGCCGGTGGATGCGCACGACGGTGCGCCGGACCGGCGCCAGCCGCCGCCGCTCGTCGCGCGGCGCCGTGTCGTAGACGAAGTCCTCGATGATATTAAGCTCTTCGGTCAGGTCCATCACGATCGAAATCAGCGTGCGCTGGAATTCGGTGACGAGCAGTTCGAACAGATCGACCGGCCGGGTGAACTTCGCCGGGTTTTTCTCCATCAATAGCCGTGCCCGCTCGACGCTGCGCAGCGGCTGCAGCCGGGTGGTGATGATGAAGCGGTCGGAGATGGCGAAGTGCAGCCAGCCGAGATCGGCGGTCTCGTGGTCGAATTCGCGCTGGCAATCGACCAGCGTGCCGTAGAGCATCTGCTCGTCGACGGTGATGGCCGAATGCGTGTCGTGCGTGGTGAGCGCCGCCTTGGCGTCGTCGGTAAGCCCGGACAGCGCATCGATAAGCGCGGGCACGCGGGCGTCGGCGAGGTTGAGATGCAGCCAGTAGAAGCCGCCATCGGCGGTGAGGTCGGCCGGAACCGCGCTGTTGGAGAGCCGTATCGGCTTGCCGCCGCCTTCAGGGAAACGGTAGCCCCAGACGAAACCCGGCATGCTCACAGGCAGTGTATCCATTCTTTGCCGGTCCTCTTGCATTGGCGGTGCGCTCCACGCTGGCGTCTGGGTCTTGGCGACCAGCAGCGCCGGATCGGCAGCTCATATGAGAGCATGAGCATGGCGCCGCACCCGATGGCAAGACCCTTTCAAGCGATGCCTCCCTATGACAGCGACACCACAGTTTCATGACAGTGGCACCCACAAGTTTGAAATTGACGTTTACGTAAAAATCAATTAGCTCTGCCGTCGGAGGCAGCGGGTAGGGGAGAGCTATCCCGCGCCATCAGGCTTACGAGGAGAACAGTATGTACAAGGCGCCCGTCGAGGAGATCGCATTCACCCTGAAGCACGTGGCCGGTCTCGCCCAGGCGATCGACGACGGCCTGCTTGGCGATCTCGGCGAGGATCTGGTCGATGCGATCCTTCATGAAGCCGGCCGCTTCGCATCCGACGAGATCGCCCCGCTCGCCGATATCGGGGATCGCCAGGGCGCGCGCATATCGGATGGCAAGGTGACGACGCCGGATGGCTGGCGCGATCTCTACCGCAACTGGACCGCTGGCGGCTGGAACGGCCTGACGGCATCGGAAGACTTCGGCGGCCAGGCGCTGCCGCATATGCTGAATGTCGCGGCACTCGAAATGTGGAACTCCGGCTCCATGGCATTCGCGCTCTGCCCGACGCTGACCATGGGCGCCATCGAAGCCATCGCCGCCCACGGCAGCGACACGCTGAAAACGACCTATCTTCCGAAACTCGTCTCCGGCGAATGGACCGGCACGATGAACCTGACGGAACCGCATGCCGGTTCCGATCTCGGCGTGCTCAAGGCCCGCGCCCAGCGCCGCGACGACGGCAGCTACCGCATCTTTGGCCAGAAGATCTTCATCACCTGGGGCGAACACGACGCCGCCGACAACATCATCCACCTTGTGCTCGCTCGCCTGCCGGATGCGCCTGATGGTACGCGCGGCATCTCGCTGTTCCTGGTGCCGAAATTCCTCGTCAATGACGATGGCTCGCTCGGCGCCCGCAACGATCTCTTCTGCCACGCGCTGGAGCACAAGCTCGGCATCCACGGCTCGCCCACCTGCACGATGATCTATGGCGACGGCCGTTTCAGCGAGGAGAAGGGCGCCATCGGCTGGCTGGTCGGTGAGGAAAACAAGGGCCTCGCCTGCATGTTCACGATGATGAACAACGCCCGCCTTGCCGTCGGCATGCAGGGCGTTGCGATTGCCGAAGCCGCCACGCAGAAGGCCGTCGCCTATGCCCGTGAGCGCACCCAGGGCAAGGCGCCCGGTTGGACGGGAGCAGGCATGAGCCCGATCATCGAGCATCCCGATGTGATCAGAATGCTGCTCACCATGAAGGCGTTGACCCAGGGCGCCCGCGCCATCGCCTATAGCTGCGCCCACGCCACCGACATGGCGTACCGCGCCGGCGATGACAAAAGACACTGGCAGGAGCGTGCCGCCCTGCTGACCCCGGTCGCCAAGTCCTTCGCCACCGATATCGGCGTCGACGTCGCCTCGCTCGGCATCCAGGTGCATGGCGGCATGGGCTTCATCGAGGAAACCGGCGCCGCGCGTTATCTCAGGGACGCCCGCATCGCCCCGATCTACGAAGGCACCAACGGCATCCAGGCGATCGACCTTGTCACCCGCAAGCTGCCGCTATCCGATGGCGGAGAGGTGAAAAGCCTGATCGCCGAGTTGCAGCAGATCGCCGACCGTGTCGGCGCCTCGAACGCCGAAAACTTCGGCGCCACCGCAAACCGCCTGAACGCCACAATCACCGATCTCCAGGAAGCGACCGACTGGCTCCTGGCGCAACTGTCAGCCGGCAACGTGGCCGACGCGCTTTCTGGCGCCACGCCCTATCAGCGCCTCTTCGGCCTGACGCTGACCGGCTGCTATCTCGCCAAGGGCGCGCTCGCGGATGCGGATGATGGCAAGGCCGCCGATCGCATCGCGCTCTGCCGCTTCGCTGCCGAAAACCTGCTGGCCGAAACCACGTCGCTTAAGGATACTGTCGTCAACGGCGCCGCCAGCCTTGCCGCTGCCAAATCCATTCTCGCCTGAGGGACCCGATATGACCGACCACATTCTCATCGAGCGCCCGGCTGCTCATCCCGGCGTTCAGATCATCCGCTTCAACCGACCGGACAGGAAGAACGCCATCACGCGCGTCATGTATCAGGCCATGACCGAGGCGCTGACTGCGGCTGATGGCAATCCTGACATCCGCGCCACGGCCTTCCTCGGCACCGAGGGCTGCTTTTCCGCTGGCAACGATCTCGGCGACTTCCTTGAAGTCGCGATGGGCGGCGGCATGCCGCGTGAGGTCGTCGATTTCCTCTATGCGCTGGTGCGCCCGGCAAAGCCCATCGTCTCGGGCGTCGATGGCCTGGCGATCGGCATCGGCACCACGATGCATCTGCATTGCGACCTGACGGTCGCATCCGCCCGCAGCCAGTTCCGCACCCCCTTCGTGGATCTCGCCCTGGTGCCCGAAGCGGCTTCCAGCCTGCTTGCCCCGCGCATCATGGGCGCCCAGCGCGCCTTCGCCATGCTCGCCGCCGGCGAACCCTTCTCCGGCGAGGAGGCGAGGGATGCCGGCCTGGTCTTCAAAGTCGTGGAGCCGCATCAGGTCGAGGCGCAAACGCTTAGCCTCGCCGAAAAGCTCGCCGCCAAACCGCCCGAGGCTTTGCGCCTTTCGCGCGATCTCATCCGTGGCGACCGCGAAGAGATCATCGCCCGTATCGACGAAGAAGCCCGCCACTTCGCCACCCGCCTGCAAAGTGCTGAAGCCCGCGCCGCATTCGAAGCTTTCATGCGCCGTTGAGGCCGGGGAACCGCCGTATCCAATAGTATGAATTTATGCTTTTTGGCGGGTGAATTTGCGAAAGTAAAAATTTACTACAATTTAACGTACCGCATCAATTCTCGCGCCAAAACGAGGGTTATGCTGTGAAACTATTTAAAAGTGCATTGTCGTTCAGGCAGGAAATCTCCGATTTCATCTTCATGCGCTCGCCGGATGCGTATTACGTACTGGAGGATGAGCACATCGTCGATTGCAACCACGCGATGGAGGTGATGCTCGACTTGCCGCGCGACAAGATCATCGGCATCCACCCGGCCAAGCTTTCACCGGCGGTGCAATCGGATGGCCGCCCGACCAGCGAAGCCGCCGTCGCCATTTTCGCCGAGATCAAGAAAAACGGCATGGCCCGTTTCGAATGGGATCATCAGCGCCTCGATGGCACGCCGCTGCCGGTTCTGGCGACAATCCTCCAGGCCAACATCGCCGGCCGCAACGCGCAGGTCGTCTTCTGGCAGGACATTCGCGATGTCGTGAAGATGCGCCGCCAGGAAGCTGAAGCCCGCAAGCGCGACGAAGCCAAGGCCGCCGAGCAGGCGGATGTCGTGCGCACCCTTGCATCTTCTCTCAGAAAGCTTGCCGCCGGCGATCTCGACTGTCTTCTCGAAAAGCGCTTCCCGGATGAATATGAAGGCCTGCGCCAGGACTTCAACGGCACGGTCGATCAGCTGGCCGGCGTCCTCGGCAAGCTCGCCGTGAACGCCGAGACGATCCGCGCCACCACCGCCGAACTCAGCCGCGCCACCGACGATACGGCGCGCCGCACCGAAAAGCAGGCCGCCAGTGTCGAGGAAACCGCCGCTGCCCTCAACCAGATGACAGCAGCCGTCAAGAGCACAGCCGAAAGCGCCGCCACCGCCGCCAGCTTCTCGGCCAAGGCCAAGCGCGACGCCGAAGAATCGGAGAAGATCTCCAATCAGACGGTTGCCGCGATTGATGAGATCGCGCAGTCCTCAAAGGCAATCAACCAGATCATCGGCGTGATCGACGAGATCGCCTTCCAGACCAATCTTCTTGCCTTGAACGCCGGCGTGGAGGCGGCGCGCGCGGGCGAGGCCGGTCGCGGCTTTGCAGTCGTTGCCCAGGAAGTGCGCGAGCTCGCGCAGCGTTCCGCCAAGGCGGCGAAGGAGATCAAGACACTGATCGTCAATTCGGGCACCCAGGTCGAGCGCGGTGTCGCGCTGGTCAGCGATTCCGGCAAGGCGCTGGGCGATATCATCGGCCACCTCTCGCATATCTCTCAGTTGGCAACGACGATCGCCGATTCCGCCCGCGAGCAATCTTCGGGGCTTACGGAGATCAATGCGGCGATCAACCAGATGGACGGCGCCACGCAGCAAAATGCTGCCATCGTCGAGGAGACGGCCGCTGCCGTGTACGGTCTGTCGGAGCAGGCCGCTGCGTTGAACGGCCTGGCCTCGACCTTCCGCCAGCGCCGGGATGCGCCGGCGAAAATGCGCGCCGCCGCCTGATATCTCCGGCCGTCGGCCAACATCAGATTCGAGCAAAGCCAGAGCCGCCACGCCCAGCGTGAGCGGCTCTTTCATTGTGGCGTTGAAGCCAGAATGTTCAAAAAGTATTACTTTTAATCAATTTTTACCAATTGCCTTGTTTAGTGATCGGCAATGCATGATGCAGCACGGGCATGAGCGCCCGGCCCCTTTTTCGGCACAATCAAAGGCGCAGACGCCAGCGGATCGCCCCCCCCCCCCGATCGCTGAGGCATGTCGGTCGGCCGCATTCGAGACAATGCTATGTTCAAAATGAAGATCAAGACGCTGCTTCCGGTGCTCTTTCTGTCCCTCGTCGCCATTTCCCTCGTGCAGGGCGCCATCGCCGCCGTTGCGCTCACCAGTCTCGAAGCCAATACGCGTGAGATCGGCGCCCAAAACATCCCGAACACCGAGCGCCTGCATGCCATCGTCACGACGCTGAACGACGTGCGCCGCAGCTATGCCGATTATCTGCTGGCCTCAGGCAAGACCGATTTCCGCAACGCCGAGACCACGCTTAAGACCCGCCGCCAGCGGCTCGCAACCGCCATCGATGCCTTCGAAAAGCAGCCGAAGAGCGAGTATATGACCCAGAACTTCGCGCGGCTGCAGAAGGCGCTCGCTAACGACACGGCCGTCGCCGACAAGATCATCGCGCTGGCGCTCGACAACAAGCGCAGCCAAGCCAATTCGCTCTATCGCGGCGAACTGTCCATGTCGGCAAACAACATCCAGACGCTGATCGACGGCATGATCGCGAGAGATCGTCAGTCGACCGATGCCGGCCTCGTCTCGGCCGCCGTCAACTATTACGCCGGCACGGTCTCGATCGTCGCCGGTCTTGCCGTGGCGCTCATCGCCGCCATCGCCGCCGCCTATCTCGCCTGGAAGCGCATCTCGCGCCCGATCACGACCATTGCCTCGCGCATGGCCGGCCTTGCCGATGGCGATCTCGAAGCCGCCGTTCCCTATACCAATCGCCATGACGAGATCGGCGACATGGCAGCCGCCGTTTCCGTCTTCCGCGACAACGCCTTTGCCCGCCTTGATCTCGAACGCAGCGCCGAGGACAACCGCACGCATGCCCGCGACGAGCGCGCCCGCAACGAAGCCGTCAAGGCGCGCGAGGCAGCCGAGATCAATCATGCCGTCGAGGCGCTGGCGGGTGCCCTTGGCGCACTATCTGAGGGCGATCTCGCCCATCGCATCGAGCAGCCTTTCGCCGATCACCTCGATCGCCTGCGCAGCGACTTCAACGCCTCGGTCGCCAAGCTCAGTGAAGCGTTAGAGGAAGTCGGTCATAACGCACACGCGATCGACGCCGGCGCCGGCGAGATCCGCAACGCCGCCGATGGCCTCGCGCGGCGCACCGAGCAGCAGGCCGCCTCGATCGAGGAAACTGCCGCCGCACTCGAAGAGATCACCACCACGGTGAAGGACACCGCCCGCCGCGCCGAAGAGGCCGGCAGCCTCGTGTCGCGCACGCGCGGCGGTGCAGAGGAGTCCGGTAACATCGTCCGCAAGGCGGTCTCGGCCATGACCGAGATCGAGCAATCCTCGCAGAAGATCGCCAATATCATCAGCGTCATCGACGACATCGCCTTCCAGACCAACCTCTTGGCGCTGAATGCCGGCGTCGAGGCCGCGCGCGCTGGCGAGGCCGGCAAGGGTTTCGCGGTCGTCGCCCAGGAAGTGCGCGAGCTCGCACAGCGCTCCGCTACAGCCGCCAAGGAGATCGAGACGCTGATCTCGGCTTCCAACGCCCAGGTTCGCTCCGGCGTCAGCCTCGTCGGCGAAACCGGCAAGTCGCTGGAAACGATCGTCGGCCAGGTGCAGGACATCAGCCGCCATGTCGACGCGATCGTTACCGCCACCCGCGAACAGTCGACCGGCCTTGCCGAGATCAACACCGCCGTCAACACCATGGACCAGGGCACCCAGCAGAACGCAGCGATGGTCGAGGAGCAGACGGCCGCAAGCCACGGTCTCGCCCAGGAAGCCGCCAAGCTGATGCACCTGCTCGGCCAGTTCAACCTGCAGCCGGGCAATCACGGCATGACGCGCCGCTACGCCGCCGCCTGATCGATCGGTGTCATAAACGACAAAACGCCCGCGCATGTCGCGGGCGTTTTTTATGGACTTGGAAAGATCGGGAAAACCCGTTATCCGTGCATCCGCTGGCGCTCGGGCTGCTCCGCGATGAAACGGTTGTTGCGGGCCGAAAGCGGCTCCACCGGTAGAATATCGATGACGTCGGCAGCATCGAATTTGCGCTTCATGCCGCATATCGTGGCAATCACGACGCCCCTGTCAATATTGAAGGATGTCGCCAGGAAATTCCGTTCGTCGCCATGATCATCAATGGAAATAACAAACATATTATCCTCCGTGTATTATCCATTGATACACGCAGATTATTTATCATAGATGAATTTATAGATGAATTATATTCTGTCGAGCTGGATGATCATTAGGAAATTCTGTTGAACTCCCGCTGCACTCGCGCTACTCGCAGGTGCAGCGGAAAACCACGAAGATCAGCTCGCCTGCGGGATGCGGGCGATCACCTTGATCTCGAAATCGAAGCCCGCCAGCCAGTTGACGCCGACAGCCGTCCAGTTTGGATAGGGCTTGTCGCTGAACACCTTCAGCCGAACGTCGTTGACCGTCGCGAACTGGTTTTCGGGATCGGTATGAAAGCTGGTGACGTCGATGATGTCATCGAAACCGGCGCCGGCAGCCTTCAGTACGGCGGAGAGATTGTCGAAGGCGAGCTGCACCTGCTTCGGAAAATCAGGCTCCGGCGATCCATCCTCACGGCTGCCCACCTGGCCAGAGACGAAGAGAAGGTCGCCGGAGCGGATCGCTGCCGAATAGCTGTTGATCTCATAAAGCGCCTGTCGGCCGGCGGGGAAGATTGCGTCGCGTTTGGTCATGTCATGCTCCTGTTTCAACAAGGCAAAGCCCAGGCGCGCGCCGCCGAGCCAAAGGGCGCGGCACGTTGCTTTTCAGTCACCTGGATCTCTGCTCTTCACGATCAAGGGCGAAAGTGATATACGCCCCGTATGTGAATATAGGAAGCATACGCTGCGTATGTCAATACGCATACGTCGCGTATGCTAATTGATGGAGACGAGGGTGACGGCGAGAACGCGCGCGCAGATGGTCGAGGAAACGAGGGGGAAACTCATCGCGGCCGGCCGAAAGGCTTTTGCCACAAAGGGTTACGCCGCATCGTCGATGGATGATTTCACCGCCGAAGCGGGGCTGACGCGCGGCGCGCTCTATCACAATTTCGGCGACAAGAAGGGGCTGCTGCAGGCCGTCATCGACCAGATCGACGCCGAGATGCTGGTGCGCCAGCGTGCCGCGCAGGCCAAGGGGAAGACACCCTGGGAAGGCTTTATCAACGAAGGCATCGCCTATATCGAGATGGCGATCGAGCCTGAGATCCAGCGGATCATGCTGCTCGATGGCCCCGCCGTGCTTGGCGATCCCTCGCAATGGCCGAACCAGACAGCGTGCCTGCGCACCAGCACTGAGACCATCGAGGCGCTGATTGCTGATGGTATCGTCAAGCCCGTGGATGCCGAAGCCGCCGCCCGGCTGATCAACGGTGCGGCGCTCAATGCAGCGCTATGGATCGCCGCCGCCGATGATCCGCATGCGGTTCTGGAAAAGGTCGTCGATGCCTTCAAGCATCTCGCCGGCGGCCTGTTGCGGACCGCCAGCTGACCTTATCCGGCAGCGTGGACGCTCGCTTACTTCTCCAGCGTCGCCACCACCTCGACATGCGAGGTCCAGAGGAACTGGTCGATCGGCGTCACCGAGGTGATGCGATAGCCGCCCTCGACGAGAATGGCGAGGTCGCGCGCAAGCGTCAGCGGGTTGCAGCTGACGGCGGCGATCTTCTTCACCGTCGAGCGGGCAAGCTCCTTGCACTGGAATTCGGCACCGGCGCGCGGCGGGTCGAAGACGACGGCGTCGTAGACCTTCAGTTCAGAGGCCATCAGCGGCCGGCGAAACAGGTCGCGGCGCTCGACGCTGACGGGCTTGATCCCCTGCGTGTTGCGCGCGGCGTGGTCGAGTGCCGCAAGCGGCTTGTCTTCGCTTTCCACCGCATGCACCCGGCCGATCCGTGCCAGCCTGAGCGAGAAGGTGCCCGTCCCGGCGAAGAGGTCGGCGATGCGCTTGGACTTGCCGACATGGGCAAGCACCAGCTCGGACATCGCTTCCTCGGCGGGCTTTGTCGCCTGCGTGAAGCTTCCCGCCGGCGGCGATACCTGGACGCCGCCGAAATCGAGCATCGGCTTCACCGGCTCGATCAGAATCTCGCCATTGACCGACACACGGGCGATCCCCCGCATCGAGAGCACGGTCTCGGTCGCCTTGCGCCGTTGCTGGTCCGACAGCTTCTTCAGGCCGTCAGCGGCGATGTCGAGGCCGGTCGCCGTTTCCAGCACGGTGACGCGGAACGCTTCGGCGTTGACGGCAAGTGCCGCGCCGATCGCCTTGATCGCCGGCAGCCGCGCGATGAGGCTTGCCGACGAGATGGGACATTCCTCGATATTGACGAGATGGTGGCTTTCGGCCTGGTTGAAGCCGATGAGCATCTCTTTCTCGGTCTTGCGCGCGGCGAACGTCACGCGGCGGCGCTCGCCGGGATGAGCGACGACAAGCTCGCCGACTTCAGGCGTCAGTCCCTTGGACTTCAGCGCGTCGATGACCAGCTGCCGCTTGAAGCCGCGATAGACCGCGTCGCCTGCGTGCTGCAGCGTGCAGCCGCCGCAGGTGCCGTTGACGCCATCGGGCCCGAAGTGCCGACAGTGCGGCTCCTGGCGGTCTGGGGAAGGCGTGGTGATCGACATGACCGTGCCCTGGCTCTTGACGCGCGCGATGGCGACCGTCTCGCCCGGCAGCGTGAAGGGAACGTAGACGGGGCCATCAGTGCCGTTGGCGATGCCGTCGCCCTGGGCGCCGAGCTTCTGGATGGTGACTGTTTCAGTGCTCACGGTTTCGTTCCTGCGAGTAGATATTCCTGGTTTCCGTCCCCGCCCGAGATAGGAGAGGGGATCAGCCCGAGGCTGGTCCAGCCCATGTCCTCGACGAACCAGCGCTCCAGTTCGGCGGCGACGGCCGGTGCTGTCGAAGGGTCCTTCAGCATGCCGCCCTTGCCGATCGCCTCGCGGCCGGCCTCGAACTGCGGCTTGACCAGCAATACGGCCGTCGCGCCCGGTTCAGCGAGATCGAGCGCCGGGGCCAGCGCCAGCTTCAGCGTGATGAAGGATACGTCGGAAACGATGAAGGTGAGGGGATGGCCGATATCCTCAGCCTCCAGATTGCGCGCGTTCAGGCCCTCGATATTGGTAACATCGGGGTTTTCGGCAAGCCGCGGATGCATCTGGCCGTGGCCAACGTCGATCGCGGTCACATGCGTGGCGCCGCGTTCGAGCAGCACTTCGGTAAAGCCGCCGGTGGATGCGCCGACATCGAGACAGTGGTGGCCCGTCGGATCGAGCTTGAAATGATCGAGTGCGGCCGCAAGCTTCAGCGCCGCGCGCGACACATATTCCTGCGCGGGATCATCGATCTCGATCGAGACATCCTCGCCGAAGACGGCGCCGGCCTTGGTGACGACCTTGCCGTCGACCTTGACGGTGCCACGGCTGACCGCGTCGCGGGCGCGCGAACGGCTGGCAAAAAGACCCAGGCTGACGAGGAGCTGGTCGATGCGTTGTGTATTTTGATCGGACATGGCCTGTCCATGCCGGGCAATGCCATCAGTTGCAAGCCTTTTGTTGATCGCCTCCGCCGTCGCCGCAGTCCTCTGATGTCACATGGATCGCCCGTGCTGGCTCACCCGTCGACAGCAATGGGAAAATTAGCGGTCTCTGGCCAAGCGAAAAGAGAGCTACAACCTGCGCTATGATGGTGTGTGACGACGAAGCGTCAAACGGGTTGAATCCCCGAGAATTCAGTGCCTGCAGCCAATAAACTGCGACCCGTTGTCGCGCCGACTTAAACAATTTTAAATTTTCCGTGGCTAGTGTCGCCGTCGATTGCAGCGGCCGAAAACCGCGTCCGCCATGATGGCCCGAAATTCCACCGCCGATCATGTTTTCCCTCGTTGATAGTTTCCCCGCACGCGCTGACGCGTGCCCGATTTGCCATGGCGCCAGGCGCCCAGGAAAGACCGACTGATGTTTGCTAGAAACATGTCCCTGAACGGTAAGCTCGCCGCGACCTTCGCGGCTCTCATTCTCATCTTTGTATCCGTCTCCGCCTTCGTCTATTCGAAGGCCGGCGCCGTGGCGGAAGCTGCCATCTAGGAAAAGCGGTCGGAGCTGCTGGTCAACCAGATCGACGACGCGCTACAGGCCATGCTCGAGCAGGCCGTGAACCTGCGCGGCTTCCTGCTCTTCAAGAGCGACAGCACCTATGGCGATCTCTTCAACAACCGTGACCGCATGCTGAACGCGATTTCCGCCGCCAAGCAGACGGCCGCAGGCAAGACCGAGTTCGTGAGCCAGATCGACGCCATGCAGAAGGCCGCCGACCTCTATTTTAACCAGCTTGCGGTGCCGCAGAGCAAGGCGCGCAAGGAAACCGACATGCCGATCGACCAGATCGTCAAGATCGGCGTCAACGAAACCAAGGGCCAGCTCGACGGCTTCCGCCAGGCCTCTGCCAAGATCAAGCAAGCCGCGCGTGAAGAATCCGCAGCCCTTTCCGCCATCAAGGCCGATGCCAGTGCAGCGCTCAACATGACGCTGCTCTTCGGCGGCATCTTCGCAGCGCTCGCAGCCGTCGTGCTTGCCTGGATGCTGTCGCGCAGCATCGTTCGCCCGATCGTCGGCATGACCTCCGCCATGGGCCGTCTGGCCGGTGGCCAGAACGATATCGAGGTTCCGGCACTTGATCGCCAGGACGAAGTCGGCCGCATGGCGCAGTCGGTGCTGGTGTTCAAGAACGCGGCCATCGAGAAGCTGCGTCTGGCCGGCGAAACCGACCGCATGCGTGGAGATGCCGAACGCCAGCGCCAGATGGGCGACGAGCAGAAGGCGCGCGAGGAAAGCGAACTGCGCTTCGCCATCGACAACCTCGCCGATGGTCTGTCCGGTCTTGCCAACGGCAATGTCGCGATCCGCATCACCACCGCCTTTGCGCCGCAGTTCGACCGCCTACGCAACGACTTCAACCACGCCGTCGAAAAGCTGCAGGCAGCCCTGCAGTCGGTTGGCCACAATGCGTCCGCCATCAATGCCGGCGCCGGCGAAATCCGCACCGCAGCCGACGATCTGGCCCGCCGCACCGAGCAGCAGGCCGCAGCCGTCGAGGAAACGGCAGCTGCCCTCGAAGAAGTCACCACCACGGTCCGCGACAGCGCCAAGCGCGCCGAGGATGTGGGCCAGCTCGTCGAGCGCACCCGTCTCGGCGCCGAACGCTCCGGCGAGGTCGTCCGCAAGGCTGTCACCGCCATGCAGGAAATCGAGAAGTCCTCGGGCGAAATCTCCAACATCATCGGCGTCATCGACGACATCGCCTTCCAGACCAACCTGCTGGCACTGAACGCCGGCGTCGAGGCCGCACGCGCCGGTGAAGCCGGCAAGGGCTTCGCGGTCGTCGCCCAGGAAGTGCGCGAGCTCGCCCAGCGCTCAGCCAACGCCGCCAAGGAGATCAAGGCGCTGATCAATACGTCTGGCACGCAGGTAAACTCCGGCGTCTCGCTGGTCGGCGAAACCGGCAAGGCTCTGTCCGAAATCGTCGGCGCCGTGCAGGAGATCAACCGCCATGTCGGCGCCATCGTCACCGCCACGCGCGAACAGTCGATCGGCCTGCAGGAGATCAACACCGCCGTCAACAACATGGACCAGGGCACCCAGCAGAACGCCGCCATGGTCGAGGAACAGACGGCCGCCAGCCACTCGCTCGCCCAGGAAGCCATGGCGCTGGACGATCTGCTGCGCCAGTTCAACCTCGGCAACGACCGCGCCGCGCCGCGTGCGGCAGCCGCTACCCCGGCTTCGCGCCCGGTCGCGTCGCCGGCCAACGCGCTGAAGCGCAGCGTTGCCCGCGCCTTCGGTGGCGGCGGTGCCAGTGCCGCGGCCGTCAAGGAAGAATGGTCGGAGTTCTGATCGAACGCCCGATCATCGACAGGAAAGGGAAGGGGCTGCGCATGACGCGGCCCCTTTCGCGTTCAGGACCCTAGCCGGTCGAAACCTCAGCTGGCCAGCGCCAATCCGCCATAGCGGCTGATCTCGCTTTCGATCTCGGCCACCAGCGTATCGAGTGCTGCGTTGCGCACCTTGCGGCCGCGACGGACCACATAGACGAGATCCGGCGGCACCGGGAAGCGGTCGGTGATGATCTGCATCTCCGGCCGCAAATGCCGCTCGTTGAGCAGCGCCACGCCCATACCCGAGCTCACGGCGGCGATAATCCCCGCGGCACTCGCGCATTCGAACACCGTCTCCAGCATGATCCCGCCATCCTGCCCGATATCGAGCGCCCAGTGGCGATAGAAGCAATCGTCGTGGAAGGAGAGGAAGGGCACGGACGTGCTCTGCGGCAAGAGCAGGCTCGGATGCTTCACCCAGTGCAGCGTTTCGCGAAACAGGATGACATCGGTCGGGCGCACCTCGTAGGCGAAGACCTGCACGATCGCCGCGTCGAGCTCTCCCTGCTCGAGCATCGCCCTCAAGACGAGGCTCATGCGGACCTGCGTGCGCACGGACACATCGGGATGCAGCCGGCGGAAGCGGCCGAGAATATGGGCGAGCGCCGAGCAGGTCGTGTCCTCCGTCAGGCCCAGCGCGATCCGCCCCGCAAGCGTCGTCTTCGACAGGCTGAGCAGCGCCTCATCGTGCAGCCCGAGAATGCGGCCGGCATAATCCAGCAGCTCCTCGCCTTCAGTGGTGAAGACAGTGGAACCGGCCTTGCGGTTCAGCAGCTCGCAGCCGAGGCTGGTTTCCAGCCGCTTGATCTTGTGGCTGACAGCCGATTGCGACAGGCCGAGCGCTTCCGCCGCCCGCGTGATGCCGCCGTGATGGCGGATCGCCCAGATGGCGCGCAGCGCGTCGATCTCCAGCCGCCGGTTGTTCAGGTCGCTCATTTCGCTCCGTCTCTTCGTTGCCTGCCGGCGAGAGCATGCAATGTTGAGCCCGCATTTGCAAACTTCCATGACTGGTTTCGCTTAAAAGTCATGCCGTGATCGAAATTTGTCATGTGCTCGCTCGCAATCAATGGCTTATGCCCTCGGTAAGACGCATGACAGGGATCACCGATGACGGACCACGCATTGACCGCCACGACCAAGCAGCAGCACCGCCTTCTATGGCCGCTGATGGCCACATTGCTGATTATCGGCTGGAGCTCCGGCTTCGTCGGCATCCGCTATGCCAGCGAGGAAGCGAGCGTCGTGCTCGTGCTCTTCTGGCGCACGCTGCTGTCGGGCCTGATCCTGCTCCCCTTCGCCCTGACCATCGGCCCACGCATGCAGTGGAAGGCCATCGTCGGGCAAATGTGGTTCGGCGTCATGTCGGTCTTCCTCTATCTCGGCGGCTTCGCCCTGGCGATCGAGCAGCGCGTCCCGACGGGCCTCGTGGCGCTGATCTCGGACCTGCTGCCGCTCGCCATCGCCACCCTGTCGCAGCCGGTGCTCGGCGAACGCCTGAGCGGCCGCCAGTGGCTGGGCACGGCGATTGCCGTGGCGGGCGTGCTGATCGTCTCGCTCGATAGCCTCAGCTTCGGCTCGGCGCCGCTCTGGGCTTACGGATTGACCGTCGGCTCGATGCTGATCTTCGCGCTCGCCTCGGTGCTCCACAAGCGCCGGCGCGTCGGCCACATGCCGGTGCATCAGAGCCTCTGCATCCACACGCTGACCGGTTCGGTGCTCTTCGGTATCTGCGCCCTGATCCAGGGTGACATCGCGCCGCCGATGACTGAGAATTTTGCCATCGGCATGGTCTGGCTGGTGCTGATCGCCACCTTCGCCGCCTATTCGGTCTATTACACCAGCCTGCGGCTCTTCCCTGTCGCGAAGGTCAGCGCCGCGATCTATCTGAGCCCACCGGTGACCATGCTCTGGGCCTGGGCGCTGTTTTCCGAGCCACTGACGCTGACGATGTTCGTCGGCCTCGGCGTCACGCTGGTCGGCGTTTTCATGACCTCGCGCGCCTGATACCTCACGCGTTGTTCGCCTTGCCGTCCCGGAAATACAGGCGCTGGATGACGGCCATGATCAGCGCCGTCGCCCAGCCGAAGATGATCCAGCCGTTGACGGCCTCGAACACCGAGATCTGCCGCCACTCCTTGCCAAGCACGACATCGCCATAGCCGACCGTCGTGAAGGTGGCGGTGGAGAAATAGATGGCGTCGTCAAGTGAGGGCAGGGCGCCGATCAAATAGTAGAGAAGCGCCCAGAGGCAGATATCGAGACTGATCGGAATGAGGAGGTAACTCACCCAGACGACGGTGGCGATCGTGGCATGGCGGCCGAGATATCCCGGCTCCGCATGCCGGATGGCGCGAAGCCCGATCTCCATGAAGACGGCCTGTATGGCGACTGTGGCCGCGATCAGCGCGGTGGCGAGGAGAAAATTGACGGGCACCGGACCTCCAATGGATGTGGGTCAATATTGCACGGCGATCTCTGCTTCGTTGCATCTACGCGCGAGCCGACAGAACGGAATGTCTTCCGCGGCGCATGCCGAACGCCGCCCTCCGCCTTCAGCATGCGCGCGACTGCTCTCAGCATGCGCCCGACGCAGCAGCCACCGCACAAGTTCCCTCGCTTCACGCGGCTCAAGCAGCACAGCCGTCACCCCGGCATCGACAGGCAGGCCCGTTGTCTGGTCGATGACGTCGACGAGACCAAGGCGGCCCGGCACAACCATGTACCGCACTTCAATCGCCGCTCCTGACTGCATTCCAACCACACCCCTCGCTTTCATCCCGGCCAAACTAGCAGGCACAGGACGCTGCGCATTGCGCAGGATCAATCCTTCGCGGGAAAGGCAGCGATATCGGCGCAGCGTTGATCACGCGCAATGCAGGCCGACGACCAAGCCCCTATGCTCATCCGCGCGAAAATCCGGATGGAGCCCGCCGTGCAGAACGTTCAGCGCAAACATGGGCCTTCGGGGCTGGTCGAGGTTGCAATGGCGGAGCTTCGCGCCGCGCCGCTCCTGGCGCTGCTCGTCTTCGTACCCGTCGTCATCCTGACCGATATGGCGGCACCGGAATCGCACACGCTGCTCTTCATCCTCTCCGTCCTTGCGATCATCCCGCTCGCGGCTTTGCTCAGCCGCGCAACCGAAGCCGTCTCCACCCGCACGGGTGACGCCGTCGGCGGCCTGTTGAACGCCACGCTGGGCAATCTCACCGAACTCGTCATATCGCTCGCCGCCCTGCAGGCCGGGCAATATCTGCTGGTCAAGGCCTCCATCGCCGGTGCCATCGTCACCAACACGCTGTTCATGCTCGGCGGCTCCTTCCTGCTCGGCGGCCTCAAGCATCACCTGCAGGAGTTCAATCGCGTCAGCGCCCGCTTCCAGGCGTCGCTGCTCTTTCTCGCCACCGTCGCCCTGTTCGTCCCCTCGCTTGTCAGCCGCGCCGATCAGGGGCCGGAGATGGTGCAGGCGCTCAGTCTCGGCCTCGCCGTGATCCTGATCGCCGTCTACGCCATGGGCATGCTGTTTTCGCTGAAGACCCACCGCGAACTCTTCGCCAGCATCGGCGAGGCCGAGGAGCATCATGGCGGCTGGGGGCTATCGACCAGCATCATCATCCTGGTGGTGGTCACGCTCTTCGTGGCGTTGATCAGCGAGGTCTTCGTCGGCTCCGTCCAGGCGGCAGCCGAGAAGATGGGGATGACGCCCGCCTTTGTCGGCTTCATCGTCGTGGCGCTCGTGGGTGCGGCGGCGGAAATGACTGCAGCCTTCTCGGCTGCCCGCGCCAACCGGCTCGATCTCAGCGTCGGCATCGCTCTGGGAAGCGCCTCGCAGATCGCCCTCTTCGTCGCCCCCGTTCTCGTCATCGTCAGCTATTTCATCGGCCCCGAGCCCATGTCGCTGCAATTCTGGCCGGGCGCGGTGGCCATGATGTTCCTCGCCATGATGGCGGCGGCACTGCTCTCCAATGGCGGGCGCGGCGCGTGGTATGTCGGCGTGTTGGCGCTCGCCGTCTACGCCATATTCGGCCTGACGCTGTTCCTGCTGCCGCCCGCCGTGTCCTAGAATCCGGCAAAGTTCGGAGATGTGCGCATCCGCGCCACATCCCGCTTCGGCGTCTCCTTGTGCACGCGGACATAGTCGCGGTTGAACTGCGATGGGCTGTCATATCCGACGCGAAATCCCGCCTCGGCCGCCGTCATCCCCTCGACGATCATCAGCCGACGCGCCTCCTGCAGGCGGATCTGGGTGCGAAACTGCAGCGGGCTCATCGCCATCGCCGCGCGAAAATGCTCGTAGAAGGATGACGAGCTCATGCCGGCGATATCGGCCAGTTCCTCGATCGCGAACGGGCTTCCGAAATTGCGGCAGACATAATCCACCGCCCGGCCGATCTGGTTCAGCCGGCTCTCGCCGCTGGCGATCTGCCGGATCAGCCCGCCCTGCGGTCCCGATATCAGCCGATGCAAAATCTCCCGCTCGACAAGCGGCGCCAGAACCGGCGCATCCTCGGGCGCATCGAGAAGACCAAGCAGACGCGCCGCCGCATCGATCAGCCGTGGCGTCGTCTCGCTCACCCGCGCCGCCGCCGGGTTCTCGTCGCGTGCTGGTGCACCCGCGATCATCTCGTTCAGAAGCGTTCGGTCGAACTCCAGCCGCAGGCAGAGATAGGGCGCGTCAGCGCTCGCCTCGATCACCGCACCGATAACGGGCAGGTCCACGCCAACAACGAGATAATGCGCGGCATCGTAGATATAACTGGTATCGCCGATCGTCGCCCGCTTGCGCCCCTGCGCCACGATGCAGCAGGAGGGCTTGTAGAGCGTATGCAGCGGCTCGGTCGTTGCCGAGGATCGTATAATGCCGACGCGCGGCAGCACGGTGTCGAAGTTTCCATCCACTGCCGCATGGCGGTCGATCAAAGTGGCAAGGTCGGCAATTGTTTCCATCATGCCAGCATCGGCTGTCGCGCGCGCTTTGCCAAGGGGGCCATCACCCCATTTCGGAGGATCGTGCAAGAATTCCGGAAAAGCCGTCTACCGCAATTGGCCCCGCCGGCGCGATCCTGTGTCGGTCAACAGATCGCTTGAGGAGCAAGACATGACCGATATGAACAACAAGGTAGTGCTGATCACTGGCGCCAGCAGCGGCATTGGCGCCGCCACGGCCCGCGAATTGGGCCGCGCCGGTGCGAAACTGGTTATCGGCGCGCGCCGAACCGATCGCCTGGACGCTTTGAGCGAGGAAATCCGCGCCGATGGTGGTGTCGTGATCTCGAGAGCGCTCGACGTCACCGACCGCGCCGACATGCAGGCCTTCGTCGATGCCGCTATTGCCGAGTTCGGCCGCGTCGACGTCCTCGTCAACAATGCCGGCGTCATGCCGCTGTCACTGATGTCCTCGCTGAAGGTCGAGGAATGGGATCGGATGATCGACGTCAACATCAAGGGCGTGCTCTATGGCATCGCCGCCGTGCTGCCGATCATGAACGCCCAGCAATCCGGCCAGATCATCAACGTCTCCTCCGTCGGCGGCCTCGCCGTTTCGCCGACAGCGGCGGTCTATTGCGCCACCAAATACGCGGTACGGGCGATTTCCGATGGCCTCAGGCAGGAAAACAAGATCTTGCGCGTCACCTGCATCTATCCCGGCGTGGTCGAATCCGAACTCGCCGACACCATCACCGAACCCTTCGCCGCTCAGGCCATGGTCGCCTATCGCGCCGTGGCGCTGAAACCCGACGCCATCGCCCGCGCCATCCTTTACGCCATCGACCAACCCGCCGACGTCGACGTCAACGACATCGTCGTGCGCCCGACGGCGAATGCGGGGTTGTGAGGGGGAGGCGGGGGGAGGGCTATGGCTTGCTTTGAGCCCGTGACACCCCCCTCTGTCCTGCCGGACATCTCCCCCACAAGGGGGGAGATCGACTCGCGGTTAGGTCTACGCCAAACAATGAGAGTGGAGCGAGCGGCCAAGCCCAGCCGATCTCCCCCCTTGTGGGGGAGATGCCCGGCAGGGCAGAGGGGGGTAATTCTTGCGCCAAGTCAGCTAGTTCAGCAAATCAAGACGGCCGAGCGTTCACCCAACCCATCAACCAACCCACTTACCCAGCAAACCCAACAGCCGCAGGCCGCCCAAGCGCCTTGAACACGGTGCCGACAATCCCGGCCCGGTCGAGCCCGGCCTGCGCGTTCATCACCTCGGGCTTCGCCTGCTCCACCCAGAGATCGGGCATGACAAGCGAGCGAACCTTCAGCCCGTTGTCGAGCAGGCCCTCGGTCGCGAGGAACTGCAGCACATGGCTGCCGAAGCCGCCGACCGCACCTTCTTCAACCGTGATCAGCATCTCGTGGTGACGCGCAAGCTGGCGGATCAGGTCGTGGTCGAGCGGCTTGGCGAAGCGCGCGTCGGCGACCGTCGTCGAAAGCCCTGCGGCATCGAGGTCTTCGGCGGCAAGCATGCAGTCCGCCAGGCGCGTGCCGAAGGAGAGCAGCGCCACCTTGGTGCCTTCCTTGACGATGCGGCCCTTGCCGATCTGCAGGATTTCGCCGCGAACCGGCATCTCGACGCCCACGCCTTCGCCGCGCGGATAGCGGAAGGAGATCGGGCCGGCGTCATAGGCGGCCGCCGTGCGCACCATGTGCTTCAGCTCCGCCTCGTCGGCGGCGGCCATGACGACGAAGCCAGGCAACGTCGCGAGGAAGGTCGTGTCGAACGAGCCCGCATGCGTCGGCCCGTCGGCGCCGACGAAGCCGGCGCGGTCGATCGGGAAGCGCACCGGCAGGCCCTGGATCGCCACATCGTGCACCACCTGGTCGAAGGCGCGCTGCAGGAAGGTCGAATAAAGTGCTGTAAACGGCTTGTAGCCCTCCGCAGCGAGCCCGGCGGCGAAGGTCACGGCATGCTGCTCGGCAATGCCGACATCGAAACAGCGCGACGGAAACACGCTTGCGAGCTTGTCAAGACCGGTGCCGCTCGGCATGGCGGCGGTGATGCCGACGATCTTGTCGTCGAGCTCGGCTTCCTGCACCAGCGCTTCGGCAAACACATTGGTGTAGCTCGGCGCATTCGGCTTCACCTTCGCCTGCGCGCCGGTGATGACATCGAACTTGTTGACGCCGTGATACTTGTCGGCGGCGGCTTCCGCCGGCGCATAGCCCTTGCCCTTCTGCGTCACCACATGGATCAGCACCGGCCCATGCGCATTGTCGCGCACATTGCGCAGCACGGGCAGCAGGTGCTCGAAGGAGTGACCGTCGATCGGCCCGATATGATAAAAGCCCATCTCCTCGAACATGGTGCCGCCGGTCACGTAGCCGCGGGCATGCTCGACGGCGCGGGTAATGGCGCGATCGACCGACTTGCCGAGATAGCTGGTCAGCTTCTTGCCGACTTCGCGCATGCCCATATAGGTGCGGCCAGAGGCCAGACGCGCCAGATAAGCGCTCATGGCGCCTGTCGGCGGCGCGATCGACATGTCATTGTCGTTGAGGATGACGATCAGCCGCGCATCGAGCGCGCCGGCATTGTTCAGCGCCTCATAGGCCATGCCCGCCGACATCGCGCCGTCGCCGATCACCGCGATGACATTGCGCTTCGAGCCGGAGAGATCTGCCGCCACCGCCATGCCGAGGCCGGCCGAGATCGAGGTCGAGGAGTGTGCTGCGCCGAATGGATCGTACTCGCTTTCGGCGCGGCGGGTGAAGCCCGAGAGCCCGCCTTCCTGGCGCAGCGTGCGGATGCGGTCGCGCCGGCCGGTCAGGATCTTGTGCGGATAACACTGGTGCCCGACATCGAAGATCAGCTTGTCGTCGGGCGTGTTGAAGACATTGTGGATGGCGATCGTCAGTTCGACGACGCCGAGGCCGGCGCCCAGATGCCCGCCCGTCTTCGACACCGCGTCGATCATCTCGTCGCGCACCTCGCGCGCAAGCTGCGGCAGGTCGCGATCCTCCAGCTTTCGGAGGTCGGCCGGATAAATGACCTTGTCCAGCAGCGGCGTCTTCGGCGGTTGTGTCACGGGAGGCACTCTTTCTTGTCGTTCTTGTTCTTGTCGTCTTTTCCAGGCGTTTTGGGGCACATAGCCTTTAGGCCATAAGTTGCGGTGAAAGAAGTCGATTTCAAGAACCGCAAGGATCCTTTCTAGAGGAGAACGCTACTCCGGCAAAGGGACGAATTCCTCTTCATCCCCCGGAACGATGTCGAAACGACCGGTACGCCACTCCTCCTTGGCCTTTTCGATCCGCTCTTTCGACGAGGAAACGAAGTTCCACCAGATGTAACGCTTCGAGTTCAGCGCCGCCCCGCCGAACAGCATGAGATGACAGCCTTGGGCACCGCCCTCGAGCGTGATCGCGTCCCCCGGACGGAAGACCAGCAGCTGATCGGCCGCGAATCGGTCGCCCGCGATCACCACCTCGCCGGACAGAACATAGATCGCCCGCTCCTCATGCGCGGCGCCGAACGGGAATTTCGCGCCGGCATCGAGATTGATATCGGCATAGAGCGTGTCGGAAAACACGCTCACGGGCGAGCTCATGCCCGCGAACGCGCCGATGACAACCCGCCCACGCACCCCGCGCTCGTCGATCACGGGCATTGCGCTCTTTTCCGTATGCGCGAAGGAGGGATCGATCTCCTCCTTGTCATCGGGCAGCGCCAGCCACGTCTGCAGCCCGGACATCAGGAGCGGATGGCCGCGCAGATTGTCGGGCGTGCGCTCCGAATGCACGATACCACGCCCCGCCGTCATCAGGTTGATATCACCAGGCCGGATCACCTTCTCGGTTCCAAGGCTGTCGAGATGCCGAATCTCGCCGTCGAACAGATAGGTGACCGTCGACAGCCCGATATGCGGATGCGGCTTCACATCGAGCGCCTCATCCGGCTTCAATATCGCCGGCCCCATCCGATCGAAAAAGATAAACGGCCCCACCAGCCGCCGCTGCCTGGTCGGCAGCGCCCGCCTGACCTGAAACCCGCCGATATCGCTGGTACGGGGGATGATCAAGTTCTCGATGGCGTCGCAGGCAAAGGCATCGCCGGGGAGGGGGTCTTTGCCGGGGAAGAAGGACATGGGGGGCCTTTCTAAAGCGTTTCCTGGTCTTCAGGATACTTCGCCAGGAATGTTTCGAGCTCGGCAAGCAATCGCGGAAGATGCTGGCTGATAGCGGCCCAAAGCACATCGTCCAGTACATCAGGATAGCCATGGCGCAGGATGTTGCCGAAATTCCGGATGCCGTTCCAATTGTGTGAGGGGAATAGCTGTTCAGCAAGCGGACCAAGCTTTACTGCCGCTTCCGAAAGCCGTGAAAAGCATCGTTCGCAAGCATCCTTTACTAGGTTGTTGCGAACATAGTCTCCAAGTTCCATTCCGTGCGAGTATCTGAGAATGGCTTGGCCGTTCTCGACGATATCGCGCATGCGGATGAGAGGGCGCTTAGTAGGCAACGGCGCGGTCCCGTTCCACGTTGCGCTTGAACCGTTCCTTGCCCAAGGGTTCCGCGACTATATCGACGCTGGGCGCGCCGGTGATCCGGCTGATCAGCAGGCGCAGATTTTCTAGCGCGCTGAAATAGCCAAAGCCGGACTGGATCACGGGCTCGGAGAATTTGACAAGCACGTCAAGGTCAGACTCCGCTGTCGCTTCTCCGCGCGCGACAGAACCGAACAGCGACACGTGCTCCGCGCCCGCTGCCCGCAGTTCGGTCTCATGCTTGCGAATGATCGCTATGACCTGATCCTTGTCCATGCCTCCAATATAATCGACCTCTGCGACTTGGTCGAGACGCCGCCACAACCGGCCAAGCCGCCCGCAGCGCTCACATCGCCGTAAACCCGTTATCGACGAACAGATGCGCGCCGTTGACGAAGCTCGATTCATCGCTGGCCAGATAAAGGGCCGCGCGCGCCACGTCCTCCGGCTCGCCGATCCGCCCCTGCTGCGCGGCGATCGCCGCGTCCGAGACATCGACGCCGAGTTTCTGCAGGTCGGCCACTTCGCGCAGGCCATGCGGTGTGCGGATGAAGCCGGGGCAGACCGCGTTGCAGCGGATGTTGCGGTCGCGGAATTCGACGGCGATCGCGCGGGCAAACATGTGCACGGCGCCCTTGGTGGTGTCGTAGAGCACCTCCATCGGCGTCGCCGCCACAGCCGAGATCGACGAGGTGCAGACGATCGACCCGCCGCCGGCCGCAATCATCTTCGGCAGCACCGCCTTGGTCATGAGGAACATCGAGCGTACGTTGACGGCATGCAGCCAGTCCCATTCCTCAAGCGTGGTCTCGAGGAATGGCTTGATGACGATCGTGCCGGCATGGTTGAAGAGCACGGTCACCGCGCCGTAGCGCGCCTCGATGGCGGAGACCGCCGCGTTCACCGCCGTCTCGTCAGAAACATCGGCCGTCCAGAAATCAGCCTCGCCGCCGGCTGCGCGGATTTCACGCACCGTCTCAGCCGCCGCCTCGCCATTGCGATCGATGATCGCGACCTTGGCGCCCTCGGCCGCAAACAGCTTCGACGCCGCCCCGCCCATGCCGGTCGCCCCGCCCGAGACAATCGCGATCTTGCCCTTCAATCTATCCGTCATGCCGTCTCGTCCCCTCTGCTGTTTCGGGGATGATAGACCGACGTTTGGCCGATGGCCAAGGGGTTTGATGGGTAAGGGCAGCGCTGCACCAGCCTGCGATCGAGCACAAACCTTTGCGAGGTGACGCGATCCAAAAGTTACAATCTCGCTGTGGTCATTAACGGCGGTTTTACCGCACGCGCACGTCGCCGCTCGCTGGCGTTGGTATGGCCTTGTCTCATTTCGGGATTGATGCAACCAAGGGGCGCATTTAAACCTGAAAGCCATTCGTACATGCAGTATAAGAAAAATGGACAGCTCGGAAGGCTGGCGAAAAGCGCCGCTCTTCTGGCCGTGTTCGCCACCCTGGCCTCCTGCGCCACCAATCCAAACTCAACCAAAATGGGCGCCGACGGCAAGGATGCCGCCAGGCAGGCGGATGCCATGGTCGCGGACAAGGGCGCTGCTGCCGTCGTGCGCGTTTCGCTCAATGGCAGCTATTGCGTGCGCGGCACCGTCCGCCTTCAGAAGGTCGTCGATGGCAAGATCAGTTCGGGACCATTTACCGAAATCGGGCAGCCCAGCGGCATTTATGGTGCCGATGCGATGGTTAAGAAGCTTGCCAAGACGACCGCGCAAATGCTGACGCTCAACGTGCCGGCGCTGATCAAGGAGAATGGCGTGCGCGATATCCGCACCTCCTTCCGCCCCATCGAGCCGGGCCATTATGCCGTTACCATGATCACTTGCGAGAACGGCAACAGTACCGCATCCATGGGGACTGGAAATGGCGGACTGTTCGGGGCTCAAGGAAAAGAGCCGCACACGCTGCTTGGCGACAATACGATCACCATCGGCAAGGGCCAAATCGTCGATGCAGGCGTAATCGATATCGTTCAGATCAGCAGCGGTGGGTTCTTTTCCAGCGCGCGGGCGCGCCTGGCTGGCTCGGAGGCGCCGCAGACGTTCAAGGATGCAATCCGCCTGAACGTTCCGGAAATCTATCCACGCATCACCTACACGAAATTCACGGCCGATTACGCTCTGTTGTTCTCGGCCCTAACACCGAAGCCTGAGGCAAAGTAAACCTATGAAGACGATCACCACAGACCGCATTTCCCGCCGCGCAGCAAAGTTCAGCGTCGCAATGGCCCTCTCAGCTTGCCTGATGGTTCCACAGGTGGCGTTGGCCGCGCCAAAGAGCAGCAAGGGCAATGATATCGCCATTGCGGCGTTCAAGGATGTCTGCCTTGCATCGGCGCCAACATTCGCCACCGCAGCGGCCAAGGCGAAACGCTATGGCGTAAAAGACGCCGACCAGCAGTTCGGCGGCATGACCGACGACCACTCCATGTCCGTGCAGATCAAGCCCAAGAAGGAATGCGCGGTCACCAGCGAAAACCGCTCGGACCCGACGCTGCATGCGCAGTTCCTTCGTGTGATCGCGGCCTCCGGCGCGGAGGTGCCGAATGACGCCAAGGCAGGAAAGCCTTTCGTCGCGACGATCAAGGGAAAGCGCTTTATCTTCCAGCACGACAGGCGAGGTGGTGAAGCCTACGTGATGCTTAGCCTCGACAAATAAGGCTGGTTCGCAACCGGACGGGGTGAGCCGATCAAGCCCCGTCCAAGGGCTCCACGCCCTGCGGCTTGCCCGCGCGGTCGAGCCTGATCTTCTCGATGCGGTTTTCGGCGGCCGAAAGCAGCGTCTCGCAATGCTTCTTCAGCGCCTCGCCACGCTCGTAGATCTCGATGGACTCGTCCAGCGCCACGTCGCCGCGTTCCAGCCGGGCGACGATGCTTTCGAGTTCGGCGACTGCCTTTTCGAAAGAGAGGCCGGAAACCTCCGGCTTGGCGTTGTCGGTCATGCTCAACCCTTCATCATTCTCAAAACATGCAAGCCTGCCGATTCGGCCAGGCCCTCCAGATCATAGCCGCCTTCCAGAAGGCTGACGACCCGGTTGCCGGCACTTTTGTCGGCCACTTCGAGCAGCCGCCCGGTCGCCCAGTCGAAGTCCTCGCCGACAAGGTTGATCTGCGCCAGCGGGTCGCGGTGATGCGCGTCGAAGCCGGCCGAGATGATGATCAGGTCTGGGCGGAAGTCGTTCAGCGCCGGCAGCACGCGGGATTTGAACGCCTCGCGGAAGTGCTCGCTGCCGACATTGGGCGAAAGCGGCGCGTTGACGATCGTGTCATGCGCGCCGGTCTCCGTCTTGGCGCCGCTGCCGGGATAAAGCGGCATCTGGTGCGTCGAGCAGAACAGCACGGACGGATCGTCCCAAAAGATGTCCTGCGTGCCGTTGCCGTGGTGCACGTCCCAATCGACGATGGCCACGCGCTCGGCGCCATGCTTAAGCTGGGCGTGGCGGGCGGCGATGGCGGCGTTGTTGAAGAAGCAGAAGCCCATCGCTTTGGACTTTTCGGCATGGTGGCCGGGTGGCCGCGAGGCGACGAAGACATTGTCCGCCTTGCCGGTAAAGACGTCGTCGACTGCCGCCATCGCGCCGCCGATCCCCGTCAGCGCCGCCTGCAGGCTTTTCGGGCTGGCATAGGTGTCGGCCTCGAGCTGGTTGATCTCGCCTTCTTCCTCCGGCACCTGCCGCATGACGGCGAAGAGATGCTCTTCCGGATGTGCCAGAAGCACGGCGTCCTCGGAGGCCTGCGGCGCCTGCTGGCGGTCCAGTCGGTCGAAATGCGGATGCCCCAGCGCCACGTTCAGCGCCCGCAGCCGGTCGGATCGCTCGGGGTGTCCCTCGGGCGTGATGTGTTCCAGAAAGATCGGATGTTCGTAAAGGCGGGTGCTCATAAGAGCCTTTCCTGGTTAGATTGAAGCATTCTGTTGGCTCAAACGGAGTCGAATGGTCGTCCGGCCGGCGCGCGTCGTAGCCTAAGCATACGGCCAAGCCGGCCGGACGATCAGGCGGCCCGTTTCAGCCAACCCGAAGGGCCGGGCATCTTTCCGCCAGGATCAAAGGCGATCGGCTCGACCGTACCCGGGGTATGCCCTTCGCCAATCGCCTTTGCCCTGACGAAAACCTGCTCCGGCAGAATGCTTCAAGCTAACCAGGAAAGGCTCTAAATCACTCTATCTGCCTGCCTCGTCATGTTCCACAGCAGATGGGGTAGGGGCTCGCGATTTCAACAATCGTGCGCTGTCATACGCCTTTCGCGTTCATTTACATAATATTAGCTGGACGTTATTCTCGGGGGCTAAAGCAATTCCAGCAAAAGTGTAGCGCGGTTTTGCGTGCGGAATTGCGTGGTAGCAAAGGCTGAGACTGGGAGAAATCGATGAACGCTGCGATGCGCTCCAACATTGTGCAGATCCACGTGCCGTTCCGCGATGTGGACATGAACGGCCAGATGTTCCTCGGCTCCTACATCTCCTATGCCGAATCCGCGCTGGCGAAATTCTGGTCCGAGCGACCCGAGTTGGGAGACGAGCCTCTTTACGTGGCGAGCAAGATCACCTGCATTCTGCATCGTCCGCTGCGCTATGGTGAAATGGTGCTGTTTACGACCGCCGTCGACAAGATCGGCGTGCGCTCCGTCGGCTTCATCATCGCGGTTGACGCAGGCGATGAGCGTGCCGCCGAGGTCGAGATCGTCTGGCAGGCGCAGACGCGCCAAGACAAGGCACCGGTCCCGCTGCCTGAAGTGACGCGGGACTGGCTTTACGGTTTCATGAACTAGGTTCTGGCTTAGCCTTTAACCGGCAGCAGCGGATAACCGGCCATGACCGCGCGGCCGACCAGCGCCGCAACGAACGCCTTGATCACATCACCGGGAATGAAGGCCATCGAGCCGGTAAACGCCGCCTTCAGGCCGATCTGCGCGGCAAAGGCGAGATAGACGATGCCGAAAGCATAGAGCACGACGATCCCGCCCATCATGGCCGCGAAGAAGAAGCCGGTCAGCTGCATGCCGGCCGCCTGGCCGTGCTTCACCAGCCGTTCGCTGATATAGCCGGTCGTGAAGGCGGCGAAGACCCAGCCGATCAGGAAGCCGGTGGTGGGCGCCGCAAACGCCGCCAGCCCGCCGCGTCCGCCGGAGAGAACCGGCAGGCCGATCGCAACAAGCACCAGCACGATCAGCACCGCCACCGTGCCGCGCCGGGCGCCGAGCACCACGCCGGCCATCATCACGCCGAGCGACTGCGCCGTGATCGGCACCGGAATGAAGCCGAGCGTGATCGGCGGCAGAATGCCGAGCGCGACGATGATGGCGGCAAACAGGGCGGACAGAACGAGGTCTCGGGTGCTCATGATGGCTCCGTGGTTCAATAGGTGCTAATTCACATGCCGCCGAATACCGCGCGCGTCAATCGCAGCCGCGATGTTATCAGCATCCTTCAGTGTCAGGATGATCAACGGCACCAGCACCGTTGATGGCCGTACCTTCAGCCCGCGCGCATGGTGCGCCTCGGCAATCGCGTGGTAGCGGCCGATGATTTCAGGCACGAAGCGCACGACCAGCCCGACGGCAAGCCCGACATCGTCGGCCCGCACCAGCCCCAGGCGCTCCAGCGGCCGGGCGGCAAGCGTGATCTCGTCCATGAAAGCGGCGATCGTCGTGGTCGCGGTCACGCTCGCGGCAAACAGCATCAGCGCCGTCAGCCGAAGCAGCGCCACGACGGCGCCATGCCATGGATTGAAGGCGAGGCTGAAGACGGCGACGATGAAAATGGTGAGAAGGATCGGCTTCAAGCGCGCAAGGGCCGCGCGAACCGGCATGCCGATGCCGAAATAGACCGCGCCCGTAGCGACGACGGCGATGGCCAGCAGCGCGATGTTGGCGGTGGCAAACAGCGCGATGCCGAGCACCGCAAGCACGATGAGCTTCACCCGCGCCGAGATCAGGTGCAGCCGGCTATTGCCCTCGACATAGAGCGATTGCATCAGGCAGCGAGCTCCCGGTAGCGGGCGATCGCCTCGGCGGCCGGCGCATCGGCCGCCAGTTGCCCCTGGTGAAACACCAGCACGCGCGGATAATCGGTGATCAGCTCCAGATCGTGCGTGATGACGATGGCGCTTTCGTGCAGGCTCTCGATCAGCCCCTGCACGAGGCCGCGGTTGCGCAGGTCGAGCTGGTTGGTCGGCTCGTCGAGAATGAGGATATCGGGGCCGGTAGCGAGCACCGAGCAGAGTGCCGCCATCTGCAGTTCGCCACCGGAAAGCTCGTGCGCGCGCCGCTCGGCCAGATGCCCGGCGTTGAAGCGATCGAGCACCTCGGCCACCCTGGTCTCGATCTCGGCCTTCGCAAGTCCGCGGCTTTTCAGCCCGAAGGCGATATCATCGCGCACGACGGGCAGGATGATCTGGTTCTGCGGCGATTGGAAAATGAAGCCGACATCGCCAAGCGCTGCCTTCTCGTCCGATGTGTCGCGACCGTTGACGATGACGCGGCCTGACGTCGGCTTGGTCAAGCCGTTGATCAGCCGTGCGAAGGTCGTCTTGCCGGAGCCGTTCAGCCCGATGATGGCAATGCGCTTTTCGGTGAGTTCAAGCGTCAGCGGCTGCAGCGCAGTCCGCGATCCATAGCTGACACCGGCGCTTTCGAAACGGATATTCACTGCGTCCCCCTGAGGTGAAGCGCCGTTCTATAAACGAATGCGGCCGGAGGGAAGATCAAAACGTGGGCGGCTGGAAGCCCATTGCATCCTCGCGCGAACCCGCCATATTCGGGTGGCTAGGAACATTTTCCGGATTATCATCGCTGCCATGACGAAGCTGATCTCCAATGCCGACGCCCGCCGCATCTTTCTGGCCAAGCAGGGCCTGAGTGCCCCGCCCAACCGCGTGCTCACCAAACCCGGCCTGCTACAGCTGATCCACGATCTCGGCTTCGTGCAGATCGACAGCATCCAGTGGGTGGAGCGCGCCCATCACCAGATCCTTTTCTCGCGCAACCAGACCTACAAGCGAGAGCATCTGACGGCGTTGCTCGAAAAGGACGGCGCGCTGTTCGAGCACTGGACGCATGACGCCTCCATCCTGCCGAGCAGCTACTTCCGCTATTGGAAGCACAAGTTCCGGCGGGAGGAGGAAGTGTTGGTGGATCGCTGGCGCAAATGGCGCGGCGAGGGTTTCGAGGATGCCTTCGACGAGACCTACGAGCGGGTGAGCCGCGACGGCGCCATCATGGCGCGCGAGATCAAGGCGGATGGCCACGTCTCCGGAGGCTGGTGGAACTGGCACCCCAACAAGACGGCGCTCGAATATTTCTGGCGCACCGGCAAGTTCGCCATCTCCGGCCGCTCGAATTTCCAGAAGGTCTATGATCTGGTCGAGCGCGTCATCCCGCCCGAGTTTCACGAGCCCGAGGTCAGCCGTGAGGAATTCGTGGACTGGGCCTGCCGCAGCGCGTTGACGAGGCTGGGCTTTGCCACCCATGGCGAGATAGCGGCCTTCTGGGCGTTGGTCTCGCCGGATGAGGCCAAGGGCTGGGTCGTCGCCCACCGAGATGAACTGACCGAGATCCTGATCGAGCCGGCATTGGGCGGCAAGCCGCGCCCCTCTTGGGCGTTCTCGGATTTCCTCGATACGCTCGACGATTATCCCGCGGCACCACCGCGCATCCGGGTGCTGAGCCCCTTCGATCCGATGATCCGCGACCGCAACCGCACCGAACGCCTCTTCGGTTTCTTCTATCGCATCGAGATTTTCGTGCCCGAGCCCAAGCGCGAATATGGCTATTACGTCTTTCCGCTCTTGGAAGGCGATCGCCTGATCGGCCGCATCGACATGAAGGCGGACCGCAAGAAGGGCTCGCTCGACGTCAAGCGCCTGTGGCTGGAGCCGGGCGTAAAACCCTCCGCCGGCCGCCTCGAAAAGCTTGCCGCAGAGCTCGATCGCGTCGCCCGCTTCGCCGGTGTCGAGCGGGTCGAGATGCTGGAAGGTTGGCGCGGCTAAGCGGTTGTCATCGTTGAGATAGTTCGGATTTTAGATGATTACCGCCTGTTAATCTTGACAGGGGTTTACCATGCTTCTTCGCGAACTTCTTAAGGACCGTTCGCCTACGATTGGAGCATGAAAACACGAGCGATCAGATACGCCGCATGGACGGCATGGAACAGCCTCGCCCGCAGGGTCAGAGCACTGATGCGTAACCGTCGCGACGCCCGCGCCGCGGCGACAGGTTCGATCGTTTCGTTGAGCGAACAGCGTGCGCGGATGAAGCCGGTCACCGTCAGGTCCGCCCTGATCGATGCGGTCTATTTCAGCCAGGAAGACGGCAGATTGCGTGTCTGCCTGAACAATGGCGAGGAACGCATGTTCGAAGGCGTGGCCGAAGCCCATGTCATCGCCATGGTGACGTCTGAATCGCCGGGCAAATATTACATGCAGAACGTCAGGACGCGCTTCAAGCGCATCGCCGCCTGACAACGGTTCAAACCGGCGGGTCTTACCCGCCGGCTGATCATCTCACCGGCCTTAGCCGATCTCTGTTTCCGCGATCTTGATGCCGAAGCCTTCGAGGCCGACATAGTGGCGCTCGCTGCGGGTCAAGAGTTTGATCGAGCTGACGCCGAGATCCTTCAGGATCTGCGCACCGAGACCGATTTCCAGCCATTCGCTTTCACGGTTCTGCGCTTCCGCATGGGCTTCACGGCCCTGGCCCAGAGCCTTGCGGCCGTTGTCCTGGTGGCCGACGCCGACAGAACCTTCGCGCAGATAGACGATGACGCCGCGGCCCTTCTCGGCGATCTTCTTCATGTAGTGATCGACCGAGCGCTTGCCGAACAGGTCGTCCACGACGCTTTCGGTGTGCAGGCGCACCGGAATGTCGATGCCATCGCGGATATCGCCGAAGACGACGGCGAGATGCTGCATCGGATCCCAGGGCAGGGAGTAGCTGTGCGCCTTGGCCTTGCCGAACGGCGTCTCGACGTCGAAGCTCGCCTGCAGCTGGATCAGCGTTTCCTTGCGCTGGCGATAGGCGATGAGGTCGGCGACGGAGACCAGCTTCAGGCCGTTTTCTTCGGCAAAGCTCGATACCTGCGGGCCACGCATCACGCTGCCGGTGTCGTTGACGAGTTCGCAGATCACGCCGATCGGCGGCAGGCCGGCGAGCTTGCAGAGATCGACGGCAGCTTCCGTATGGCCCGAGCGCATCAGAACGCCACCCTCGCGGGCGACCAGCGGGAAGATGTGGCCGGGGCGCACGAAGTCGGAGGCGCCGACATTCGGGTTGGCGAGGTTGCGCACCGTCAGCGTGCGGTCGTCGGCGGAGATGCCCGTCGTCGTGCCGTGCTTGAAGTCGACGGTGACGGTGAAGGCCGTCGTATGCGCGCTGTCGTTTTCCGCGACCATGGCGTTCAGCCCGAGACGCTTGGCTTCTTCCTTCGGCATCGGCGTGCAGACGATGCCCGAGGTATGGCGCACGATGAAGGCCATCTTTTCCGGCGTGCAGTGAACAGCGGCAACGATAAGATCGCCTTCGTTTTCGCGGCCGTCGTCATCGACGACGACAACGATTTCGCCGGCCTCGAAGGCCCGGATAGCGTCTACGACGCGCTTCTGATCGTAAGGCATGGGAACGTTCCTATTTCAGCCGGCCGGTCTGGCCGCGGTCTCGAAGGTAGTGGTCGGCGATGGCGCAGGCGATCATCGCCTCACCGATCGGCACGGCGCGGATGCCGACGCAGGGGTCGTGGCGACCCTTGGTGCGAATATCGACATTCTTGCCGTCGGCGTCGATCGACTGGCGCTCGGTCAGGATCGACGAGGTCGGCTTGATCGCGAAGCGGGCGATCACGGGCTGACCGGTTGAAATGCCGCCAAGAATGCCGCCGGCATGATTGGACAGGAAGATCGGCTGGCCGTCATTGCCCATGCGCATTTCGTCGGCGTTTTCTTCACCGGTGATTTCCGCCGCCTCGAAGCCGTTGCCGATTTCCACGCCCTTGACGGCGTTGATCGACATCAGAAGCGAGGCGATATCCTGGTCGAGCTTGCCGTAGATCGGCGCGCCCAAACCGGCCGGAACGCCGTCAGCGACGACCTCGACCACGGCCCCGATCGACGAGCCCTTCTTGCGGATGCCGTCGAGATATTCTTCCCAGACGGGAACGATATCAGCATCCGGCGCGAAGAACGGGTTCTGGTCGACCTGGTCCCAGTCCCAATTGTCGCGGTTGATCTTGTGCTTGCCGATCTGCACCAGCGCGCCGCGCACGCGAACGCCGGGAACGACAAGCCGCGCGATACCGCCGGCCGCCACGCGCGCCGCCGTTTCGCGCGCCGAAGAGCGCCCGCCGCCGCGATAGTCGCGGATGCCGTATTTCAAATCGTAGGTGTAGTCGGCATGGCCCGGCCGATACTGGCGGGCGATCTCGCCGTAATCCTTCGAGCGCTGGTCGGTATTCTCGATCAGCATCGAGATTGGCGTGCCTGTCGAGATCATCGTCTCGCCGTCGGCATCCAGCATCACGCCCGAGAGAACCTTGACGAGGTCGTCTTCGCGGCGCTGCGTCACGAAGCGCGACTGGCCGGGCTTGCGCTTGTCGAGCCACACCTGAAGGTCTGCAAGCTTGAAACGCAGGCCGGGAGGGCAGCCGTCTACGACGCAGCCAAGCGCCGGACCGTGGCTTTCGCCCCAGGTGGTTACGCGGAAGAGGTGACCGAATGTATTGTGTGACATATGCTCCGACCGGATCGCGCCGCCGGGCGTCCCCGGGCCGCGCCATTCTTTAAAAAGGCGCGACACTCATAGGCCAAAAGCCGAGAGGGCAAAAGGCTTTCTTTGCGCCAAACCGTCTCCATTGGGAAACGGTGTTTCCTCAAATCCGAGAACAACCGCGCAAAGCCATACTACGAAGCGATGCGCCAGGCCGTATGGGTGGCTGCTTCGGTGAAGTCGTCGAAGGAGAGGGGGCGCGAGAAGGCATAGCCCTGCAGCAGATCGCAGCCGAGTTCGAGAAGCAGGCTGGCATGCGCGACAGTCTCTACACCCTCAGCCACGGTCTCGACGCCGAGCGAGCGGGCGATGTCGATGATCGAGCGCACCAGCGCGCGCTCCTGCGCCGAGGTGATGATCGGCTGCACCAGCTGCCGGTCGATCTTCAGCCGCTTCGGCTTCAGCTTCAAAAGGCTGACGATCGAGGTGTGCCCCGTGCCGAAATCGTCGATCTCGATATCGATGCCGAGCGCCTTGATCTTGTCGAGGTTCTCGGCGGCGACGTCCTCGCTCTCATCGAGGAAGATCGACTCCACCAGCTCGAACGAAATCTCGCCCGGCCTGATCTGCAGCATGCGCAGCGAATCAGCCAGCGCATCGTCATGCAGGCGCCGCGCCGAGACGTTAACAGAAACCTTGGGAACGGAGACGCCAAGCGCCGCCCACCGCATCTTGTCTTTCAGCGCCGTTTCGAGAACGATGCGGTCGAGCGTCTGCACGACGTTGATCTCTTCGGCGATCTTCAGGAACTTGTCCGGCGTCAGCAGACCCCGGGACGGATGCTGCCAGCGCACCAGCGCCTCGACGCCGGTCAGCTCCATGGTGCGGGCGCTGAATTGCGGCTGGTACCAGGTGGTGAACTCGCCGTTCTCGATGCCCGAGAGGATCTCGTCGGCCAGCCGCTTGTTGTTGATGATGTCGGCCTGCAGATTGTGATTGAAGAACTGGAAGCGGTTGCGGCCCTGGCTTTTGGCGCGGTAGAGCGCGATGTCGGCGTTGATCAGCACCTTGCGGGCATCGACGCGCATGCCGCTCGCGAGCGCAATCCCGATCGACACGCCGCATCGGCAGGCAAACCCCTGGAAGTCAATCGGTTGGCGCATCTCTTCGACGATACGGCCCGAAAGCGCCGACATCTCGGCGTCATTGGCATTGAGCGCCAGGATGACGAATTCGTCGCCGCCGATGCGCGCCACGATATCGCTCGGGCGGATACTGCGAGAGAGCACGCGGGAGGCATGGACGAGCATGGCGTCGCCCGCCGCGTGGCCCAGCGTGTCGTTGATCTCCTTGAAGCGGTCGAGGTCGATGTGCAGGATCGCGAACTTCTGCCTGGCGTGCTGGCCGGCATCGGTCAGCTGCTCCAGCGCCTTGTCGAGCTTGCGTCGGTTGGCGAGCCCGGTCAGCGGATCGTGTAGCGAATTGTGCTCGATGCGGTTGTTGGCGAGTTCGAGCTCGATGTTCTTGCCGATCGCCTCGTCCTTCGCCGCCTTCAGCTCCGCCGTCATCAGCGCGTCTTCGGTGATGTCGAAGGCGACGCCGATGATCTTCAGCTGGCCACTCGAGGTCGCATGCACCTTTCCGGTCGAGCGCACATAGCGCATCGTCCCGTCCTCGGTCGGCACGCGACAGACGACGGTATGCGTATCGCCGACCTTCTTGAAGTACCGCGCGCTTTCGATCGCCAACGGACGGTCTTCCTCGAGCACGCAGGAGAGCCAGGTCTCCTCGTCCATGAATCCGGCGCGCGGCTCCAGCCCGTAGAGTTCGTGCATCCGGTCGTCCCAGAACGAACCGGGCTTGCCGAGCGTGGCCTCGAAGATGCCGCACTGGTAGGAATCAAGCGCCAGATCGAGCTTGCCCGAGAGCTCGGCAAGCTCGGCCTCACGGTGCGAGAGTTCGTCGAGCGCAAGTTCCAGCTCGGCATTCTTGATGTCGCTTATGTCTTTCGCCCGGCGCAGCGTCTCGGCGGCAACCGCATCGGCAGTCACGTCCCAGACGATCCCGATCGTCCGGATGGTGCCGGCGGCGTCGTTATAGACAGAGCCCACCGATCGCAGATAGCGCGTGCTGCCGTCCGAAAGCTCGATCCGGTATTGCGTCGTGTAGGAGGAGCCTGAACGGCCATCTTTCAGCAGGTGGATCTTCGCCACCCGCCGATCGTCGGGAACAATCGTTTCAAGCCAGTCGTCGAGCGAGTAGCTGCCCTCGATCGCTTGTTTGCCGTGCAATGCGGCCGCGCGCCCATCCCAGAACAGGCTCTGGCCGCCATTCCTCAGTTCCCAGATGCCGATATTGGACGTCTCAAGCGCCAGGTTGAGCCGCTGCGACAGCTCCAGCAGCGTCTCCTCGCGCTTTTCCAGTTGCCGGATGTTCTTGTTGCGCTCGCCGAGCAGAAGGGTCGCGAAGAACACGGGAATGATGGTGAGGCAGGCGGCGGCGAGAATGATGAACCGCAGCGTCTGCTGATTCTCTGGAGGGGCGGTCCAGCCGGTTTTCGGCGCCGCCGCGATTTCCCATCGTCCGCCCGCGAATGTGATCTTGCGCGTCAGCGGCCGCTGCCCCAGGACCTCCGGTGAACCGAAGAACGGGGAGACGGCAGCACCCGTCGTTCCAAGATCGCGCAGCGCGATGGAGAGGTGGTCGAGATGCGGATATTTCTCGCGGTTCTCGCTGTCGCGCGCCGGCTTCAGGCCGGTGTTCTCATAGAACATGTCGGCGTCGATCACCGCCTCGACCGCGCCCCAGACCCGCCGCTGGCCGTTCTCTTTTACGAAGACGGGGAAAAAGATCGCGAACGTGTCCTTGCCGTCGAGCGTGCGGATCGGTCCGTAGAAACGCGCCTGCTGGTTGCCGGTGGTGCGCGCCACCGACTGGCGATCCATCAGGAATTCGCGCACGTCGTGGCCGAGCCGATCCTTGCCCTCCGTCGGCGGAAATACCGACTGCACGATGAAATCGGGGGCAACGGCAATATGCACGAAATGCGGGTTCTGGATGAGCAGCCAGTTGATCTGCCGCTCCATCTCCTCGGCATTCATCTTAGAGCTGATTGCGACCATATTGGAGAGGTCGCGCACGATGGTGATGTCCATGTTGATCTGGGCGGTCACACGCGCGCGAATAAGGCTGGTCTCGTTTTCCGTGCGGATCGTCAATTCGCGAAGATTAGCCGCGGTATTGGCGCGATCCAGGCTGAAACCGACGATGATGACGACCACGGCGACCAGGCAGGAAACCAGAAACGAGATATGGGTATTCCGCAAAGAACTCCGCGTTGCCTCGTTATGTTTCCTGCGGAATAGCAAAACCCCAGTCTCCCCGTTTCCTTATGACTGTAAGTAGCGGGTGTTAATTTACGATTTCTTACAGGTAGTATTGGGAACACGTTTTAAGTGTACGGCTGTATTAACGAACCCTCTTGATTGTTGTTAAAATGCGCTTCATCAATTGGGCGGGAATGGTCACGGTTCAGGGCAAATTTCGCCATATTCGGGAGGCTATCTATGCACAATTGGATGTTTGAGTCGTGTTTTCGAAGGAATGCCGTTATGCGCTTCGTAGTTGCTACACTTTTGGCCACAGCGAGTTTTCTGTCGCCGATCAGCGGCTTTGCCGAGAGCGCGGACGTGGAAGCGACGATCAAGAACATCGACATGAGCAATCTCAGCCTCACGCTCGATGACGGCAAGACCTATCAGGCGTCGGAAGAATTCAATTTCGAAGGCTTGAAGGCAGGCGTGAAGGTCATCGTCTTCTATACGGAAGTCGACGGAAAGCGCGTCATCAACGATCTCGATATCGTACAGTAATTCGGCTGGCGCGAAGCCTAACCTCTCCTGATTAAATCCAGGCGATCTGCTTCGTGTCGGTCTCGATCTTGAGAATCCGGTCCTGCGGAATCTCGCCCTCGGCCGCTTCATCCTTCGGCACGTTGGCAATCGTCCTGAACAGGCTGCGAATGACGCCGCCATGCGTGACGCAGACCGTCGGCCGGTCCACCTCGTTCAGCCAGGAAGCCACCCGCCACGACATGATCTCGTAGCTCTCGGCATCGGCACCCGGCGGAATGAAATCCCACTTGTTCAGATTGCGCTCGACGATCCGGTCCTTGGCGGTCGCCTTCAGTTCCTTGACCGTAAAGCCTTCCCAGTCACCGAAAGACACTTCCACCAGACGCTCGTCGGTGCGGTAATCCTTGGGCGGGAGGTTCATTGCCTCGCGGGCGATCTCCATCGTCGCGCGCGTACGGCCGAGCGGGCTCGCGATGAAATCGAACTCGATGCCTTCGACCTTCAGGATTTCCGCGAGATTGATCCCGTTCTGGCGCGCCTGCTCACGACCGATGGCATTGAGCGGAATATCCTTTTGCCCCTGCAGGCGACGTTCCGCGTTCCAGTCTGTCTGGCCGTGACGAATGACGTAGATAAGCAATGATCGGCTCCATATTGCAAACGGCCCCTTATCGCTTCCGCGAGGAGGGGCCGCGAGCATGACTCATAAGAGAGTACGATCAGTCTTTTATGACGGAAATATCCGGCGCGTCCACAGCCTTCATGCCGATAACATGATAACCGCTGTCGGCGTGATGCACTTCGCCGGTGACCGAGCGCGACAGGTCCGAAAGCATGTAGAGGCCGACATCGCCGACTTCTTCGATGGTGACGGTGCGGCGCAGCGGCGCGTTGTATTCGTTCCACTTGAGAATGTAGCGGAAGTCGCCGATACCGGACGCTGCAAGCGTCTTGATCGGGCCGGCCGAGATCGCGTTGACGCGGATGTTCTTCGGTCCGAGATCGACCGCCAGATACTTCACGCTGGCTTCAAGGGCTGCCTTGGCAACGCCCATGACGTTGTAGTTCGGCATGACCTTTTCGGCGCCGTAATAGGTCAGCGTCAGCATCGAGCCGCCATCCGTCATCAGCTTCTCGGCGCGACGTGCGACCGAGGTGAACGAATAGACGGAGATCTGCATCGTCTTGGCGAAGTTGTCCGCCGAGGTGTCGACGTAACGGCCGGTGAGCTCGTCCTTGTCCGAAAAGCCGATCGCATGCACGATGAAGTCGATCTTGCCCCAGGTCTTCTCGATGTTGTCGAAAACCTCGTCGATCGATGCTTCGTCGCTGACATCACAGTGTCCGGCAAGAATGCCGCCGAGTTCAGCTGCCAGCGGCTCGACCCGCTTCTTCAGCGCATCACCCTGATAAGTAAAGGCAACCTCGCCGCCCTGTGCATGAATAGCCTTGGCAATGCCCCACGCAATCGAACGATTGTTGGCAACGCCCATGATGACGCCGCGCTTGCCTGACATGAGGCCTTGTGCCTGAGCCATGTTTCGCCCCTTAAGTAAATTGATCGATCCTGCCTATGGCATAGCCGGCCAGCCGGTTCAAGATTGGCAGCAATCATCAACTGTTAGGGAACGTAACAAAGGGTGCTAATGTCACCTAAAATTCACAAAAACAGGCCGTTCTTCATAATTCTCATCAAATCCGTGACCTTATCGTCGGGCTTTTCCCACAGGATAATGCGCAGTTCGACCACAAGATCGCCCTTTCCGCCATCCGATTTGGACAATCCCTGACCTTCGAAGCGGATTGATTTGTCCGATCCCGACCATGCCGGCACGGTGACCGTCAGCGGTCCGTTCGGTCCGTCGATGCGCGCGTCGGTGCCGAGCACGGCGTTTTCGATGGTGACGGGAAGCACTGTGTGAAGGTCGAACCCGTCGACGGTGAAGTCGGCGTGCGGGGCGATGTGAATATTGACGACCGCGTCGCCGCGCTGCATGCCCGTCAGCTTGTGACCCTGGCCCTTGAGGCGCACCGTGTGGCCCTCGGTGGTCCCCGGCGTCAGCGCGAAGCCGGCATCGCGGCCATCGCCGAGATCGACGTTCACCCAGGCGCCCTTCAGGATGTCCTCGATGGTCACTGTCGCAATGGCTAGCTGATCCGGCGCCTTCTCGGGCGCGGGGGCCGCACCGCCGGTAAAGCGGCGAACGAATGAGGTGAGAAGGCTCAGCGGCTGCAGGACGGCAGCGCTCGCCGCCGCGGTCTCGTCCGCGCCGTGCTCGTCGTCTGCGCTCTTGCCGGCATCGCCGGCCTTGGCGCTCTCGGTAGCCTTATCCGTTTGCTTGTCGGTCTCGGCGCTCTCGGGCTCCGGCCGTTTGGCCCGGCCGGAAGCAAAGCCGCGCGTCCGTCCGCCACCGCTCGCCGCGCGCGCCTGGTTGCCGAATATCCGCTCGATCATCTCTTCCGCGGGCTCGGTAGCGCCGGCCTGCTGCTGCTGTTGCGGCTGTGGCTGCTTGGCGGCCTCGGCGGCCGCCTTCTGCGCCGCTGCGCGCGCCAGCTCTTCCATCACCCGCTCGGCATTTTCCTGCGCCTGCTTGGCGCGGATCGCGGCTTCGCGCGCCGCCTGGCGCTGCGCCATGATGGTGTTTTCGTTCTGCTTCTCGTTCTGCTTGGCTTCGGCTGCCCGCGCCGCGCTGTCGAAGAGGCTGCGCTTCTTCGGGTCCTTCAGCGTGTCGTAGGCGCGTCCGATCTCGGCGAAGCGAGCGCCGGCCAGCGGGTCGCCCTGATTATGGTCAGGGTGCACCACCTTGGCCATGTTGCGCCAAGCTGCCTTGATCTCGTCCTGCCCCGCGTCGCGCCTGACGCCCAATATCTTATAAGGATCGCGCATGTTCCAAACCGCCCGGTGTCCAAATGCGAGGTGCCCTGTCCGGCACTCCGCAGCCCCGATTAAACTCATTTGGTGCGCCGAAGTTCGCTTCGCGAGCAGAAAATCTGCGCACATATGCGAACCACAGTCCCGCAAACTTGCTAATCAGTCCTTATTTGGCGTCAGGACACGCCACGGTTTTATGCGGAATGGTTATCTTTTGCTAAATCTGGAAACGTAGCCGGGGGCAGCCGTTAACGACTGCCTGAAAAGGCCGCTCAGCTCTCTGGCTGGAAGCTCAGGAGCTGCCAGTTGCCGCCGCCGACGAGGCAGGTCTTGCCGTAGAATTTCGAGATGCCGACATAGGAATGGCGCGTCGTCTTGAACTGACGGCAGACCTGGCCGGTGTCGTTGTTTTCGACGATCGTGTCGATCACACCGGCGCTGCCGGTGGAAGCGTTCGCCCAGGGAAGGGGGCGTCCCTGCAGGCCGTTGATGTCGGCCGAGGTGACGGCATTGCCCACGGTCATTTCGTCGGAGATGCTGTCGCTTGTCGGCGCCGGCTGCGGCACCGTGCCCGTTGCAACCGAACGGTCGACCTTGTTGCTGCTGAACATATCAAGCCCGCCGGCCATGCAGCCGGAGAGAGAAAGCACTGCCATTCCGACAACGCAGATGGCCGCGCATTGGCGCATGAGGCCCTTTGTATGACGAACTGACTTTGCTATGACTTCCACCCTGTGTCCTGTCCAGTAGTTTTGGGCTGGGCAATTATCGAATAAACCCGGGGCATTTGAGCTAATATGTCGGAAAATGAGTTAACAACCAGTGACTTCACCGAGCAAAACGAGCCGTTCCAGCTCTTTGCGGATTGGCTGAAGGAAGCCGAGGCTTCCGAGATCAATGACCCGAATGCGGTGGCGCTTGCGACGGTCGATGAAGACGGCCTTCCCAATGTCCGCATGGTTCTCCTTAAGGGATTCGATCAAGACGGATTTGTGTTCTACACGAATTTCGAAAGTCAGAAAGGCCGCGAAGTCCTCGGCCAGAAAAAAGCGGCCATGTGCTTCCACTGGAAGACGCTGCGCCGCCAGGTTCGGCTGCGCGGCCCGGTTGAAGTGGTGAGCGACGAAGAGGCCGACGCCTATTACAAGACCCGCGCCCGCGGCAGCCGCATCGGCGCCTGGGCCTCCAAGCAGTCGCGCCCGCTCGAAAGCCGCTTCGCGCTGGAAAAAGCCGTCGCCGAATACACCGCGCGCTATGCCATCGGCGAGATTCCGCGCCCGCCGCACTGGTCCGGCTTCCGCATCAAGCCGACCTCGATCGAGTTCTGGAAAGACCAGAAGTTCCGGCTCCACGACCGCATCGAGTTCCGCCGCGCCACGCCCGAGGGCGGCTGGGACAAGGTGCGGATGTATCCGTAAGCATCGCCTCGGTGGCGTCTGCAATCACCCGCGCAAAGGCGGCACGAACCCGCCGCCGCTGACATCGAAACGGAGCGCCGCGCAACCACGGCGCTCCTCGCTCGAATTTTCATCCTAGGTTGAAAAGATCGTGCCTCGGGGCGCTGGCGTCACCTGGAAATGGCGCGCCGCCTCAAAAGAAAGTGATCGGTGGATAATGTCGGCGGGGAGGGCCTAGCCCCTCAGCCGCGATTGCCCATCAGTTTTAAGGGAATCCCCGAAGCAAGGCCGGAGACATAGCGCGGCTTCTGATAGAGCCCGTTGATCGACAGGCGCGGCAGATAGGTGGAGCGCTCGAGCGATTGCCGGCCGATCACGCCGGGCTGCGTCGTCACCGCCAGAGAAAAGCCGAGATCCCTAGCGATCGCCGCCTGCTGCTGCGTCACCGCCTCGCGCGTTCCATATGGATAGGCAAACGCATCAGGCCGGTGGCCGCTGATCACCTCGACATAATCCTGGGAGTGCGTCATCTCATCGCGAACCTCGGCGTCGGAAAGCCGCGCGACGGCACGGTGGCTGACCGTGTGGGCGCCGAGCGAGGCGAGCGGGCTGGCGTCCAGGAGGTTGAGCTCTGGCGCGCCCATCACCAGATCGTCGACGATCTCGGTGGGGTCGATCCCATGCGACCGCGCCAGCGCATCCACGGCCTCTACAGCAGAGGTCTCCTCATGCATATGAATATAGCGTGCGAAGCGGGCAAAGGCGCGGTGCTTGTCAGCGGGTGTCGCGATGTCGATCGTCTCGACGCCAGCCCCGAAATCGAAGCTCAGCCTGTCTTCGCGCCGCAAGAGCGCCGTCAGCGTCTCCCACCAGATCGTATGCGTCCGCTCCACCAGCCCCTTGGCCACGAAGATCGTGAACGGCGCCTCATGCCGCTCGAAGACGGGCATGGCGTAGACGAGATTGTTGCGATAGCCGTCGTCGAGCGTAAACGCCGCGAAGGGCTGCGACGGTTTGGGCTCAGCGAGCGCGTCGGGAACATCAGCAAGCGACACGAATCGGTAGCCGTCGCTCTTCAGCCGCGTCAGCACAGCGTCGAGAAAGTCCGGCGTGATCTCCAGATGCGCGTTCGGCGAAAAGGCGGCCGGCTCGTGGGGGCGAACGTGATGCAGCGTGAAGATCGCGCCCATGCCGCGTGCGCCGCGCATCAGCCCGACCGAGCGCAGGAGGTTTGCCACCTCCAGCCCGCCAGTTATCGCGATCCGCTTTGCCAGCGTTCTGGCGTTCATCATCTCCGCTCCGTTTGCGGGGTCGTGAGGAGGGCGACCCTAGCAAGCGCGAGGTTAAGCCTTGCTGAATGCTGACTTTGCCTGAATGCTAATATTGCAGGGCGTGTTTTACGTTTTTTTCACCATAAAGGGTAAAATTTGACAAAAATGGTCCACGTTGCCGCAAAGTCGCGCCATATTGTGTCCTTCTGTACAGGAACGGGACAAAATTCGGGCGACGAGGGTCGGCCGTTCATCGAGGGGAAGTGCATGAGAAAGCTGTTGGCCGCGATTATAACCGCGACGTTGGTCGTTGCGGCGCCGTTGTCGGCTATGGCTGGCAGCGCCTCCCTCATCCTCGATGCGAGAACCGGCAAGGTTCTGTCGTCGGAAAACGCCGATGTCCTCAACCATCCCGCGTCTCTTACAAAGATGATGACGATCTACATGGCCTTCGAGGCCATCAATCGCGGCAAGATGAATTGGGATACGCCGATCGTCATGTCGAAATACGCCGCCTCCCGCCCGCCGACCAAGCTCGGCGCCAAGGCAGGAACGTCGATCACCGTGCGCGAAGCAATCCTCGGCATGATCACCAAGTCGGCAAACGACGCCGCTGCCGCCATGGGCGAAAAGCTCGGTGGTTCGGAAAGCAATTTCGCCCGCCTGATGACGCAGAAGGCGCGCCAGCTCGGCATGAGCCGCACCTCGTTCTATAATGCTTCGGGCCTGCCGGATGGCCGCCAGGTGACCACGGCGCGTGACATGTCCACGCTCGCCGTCGCCCTGATGAAGAATTATCCGCGCGAATATCGCCTGTTCTCGACCGCGAGCTTTAATTTCCGCGGCCGCCAGATTCGCGGTCACAACAACCTGATGTACCGCTACCAGGGCATGGACGGCATCAAGACCGGCTATACCAACGCCTCGGGCTTCAACCTCGTCAGCGCCGTCAAGGATGGCAACCGCCGCGTCGTCGGCGTGGTCCTCGGCGGTCGCACCGCCCGCAGCCGCGACGACAAGATGGCGGCCCTGCTCGACAAAGCCATGGGCCGCGCATCCTCCTCGGGTGGCGCCCGCCTGGTCGCCAGCGTCAATTCGCGCGAGCCTGTCGAAGTTGCATCCGCGGCAGACGCCAGCGACCTGCCTGTTCCCGCCTCCGCACCGCGCGTCGAGGATGTCGCCCCGGTCGCAGCACCTGAAATCGCCCGCAGCGAACTTGCTCCCAAGGCGCTCGGCTATCTGAGCGACACCGTTCCGCAGGAGCGTCCGTCGGCGCTCGACGCCGTAACGCCATCGGCGAAAATCGGCTCTGCCAAGCCGCTCGCATCCGTCGCCTCAACCGGCGATTGGTCGATCCAGATCTCTGCTGCTCCAAGCGATGAAGCCGCCCGCGCGCTTCTCGCCCAGGCCAAGTCCGAAGGCGGCGCCGCGCTGAAGTCGGCCAACCCCTATACGGAAGCCGTCGGCAAGGGCGCCAACAAGGTCTACCGCGCCCGCTTCGTCGGCTTTGAAAGCCGCGACGCTGCGACATCCGCCTGCGACGCGCTGAAGAAGCGCTCCTACGACTGCATGCTGCTCGGCGACCGCGGCTGATCCGCCAGCCATTCCGACTGGACATTGTCGCTGAATCAGGGTTCTCCTACGTAAACGAAAGGAGAACATGATGCTGGATGATCTTGCCCTGAAGTTCGAGCGGGCCTCGAGTGCCTATGCCGGAGAAAACGGCATCAACCGCGACGCCGACTGGTTTCTGCTGAAGCTCCAGGAAGAGATGGGCGAACTGACCCAGGCTTGGAACCGTGTGAGCGGGCGAGGGCGGCCCAAGGGCCGTTCCGGCGAGGACATGGCCCGCGACCTCGAAGACGAAGCCGCCGACGTGCTCGGCCACATCCTGCTTTTCGCGCACCAAAACGATCTCGATCTCGCTGCCGCGATCAAGCGCAAGTGGCTGTTTTCGCTGGATGAAGCTCTATGAGCGTCAGGCGGCGCGGACGCTCAACCTGTAGAACTTGCTGTCGACGACCATCACAGGAAAGCTTGGCGGCAGCGTGCTCTTCTCGACTTCGACGAAGCCGTTCTTCTCGTAGAAGCGGTGCGCGGCGAGAAACTTGTCCGTTGTGCCGAGATAGACATCGGCAAGCCCCTGCGCCTCTGCGTGCCGCACCAGCGCCGCAAGAAGTGCCGTGGCCACGCCACGTTCGCGTCCGCGAAAATCCGCCGCCACGAACATCTTGCGCAGTGCTGCCTGGTCGTTGCCGATATCTTTCAGCCCGATCGTGCCGACCACGGTATCACCCGATGTCGCCACCCAGAACTGGCCCTTGCCCGACTGGTAGAACTCGGGAATGGCCGAAAGGTCCGGCTGATCGGCGGCGGTGATCGCGATCCCGAACTCCTCGCTCTGGATCGGAAGGATGGTCGAGATCACGCCGTCCTTGTCTGACGGCGCGAAGGGGCGAATGCTGATATCGGTCATCGGGGAAGGGCCTACGCCTGCGTGCCGCCCACCGTCACCTGGTCCATCCTCAGATGCGGCTGGCCGACACCGACGGGAACCCACTGGCCTGCCTTGCCGCAATTGCCGATGCCGGTGTCGAGCTTCATGTCGTTGCCGACCATGGAGATCCGCTGCATCGCATCCGGACCATTACCGATCAGCATTGCGCCCTTGACGGCGGGACCGATCTTGCCGTTCTCGATCAGATAGGCCTCCGTGCAGCCGAACACGAACTTGCCGGAAGTGATGTCGACCTGTCCGCCGCCGAAGGAGACGGCGTAGATGCCCTTCTTTACTGACGAGATGATCTCTTCCGGCGTCTTGTCGCCACCCAGCATGTAGGTGTTGGTCATGCGCGGCATCGGGACATGCGCGTAGCCCTGGCGGCGGCCGTTGCCCGTCGGCTTCATGCCCATCAGCCGGGCGTTCTGCCGGTCCTGCATGTAGCCGACCAGTTTGCCGTTTTCGATCAGCACGTTGTAGCCCGAAGGCGTGCCTTCGTCGTCGATGGTGATCGAGCCGCGGCGGCTGTCGATCGTGCCGTCGTCGACGACGGTCACGCCGGGGGCCGCGACCATCTGGCCGAGCAGGCCGGCGAAGGCCGACGTCTTCTTGCGGTTGAAATCGCCTTCCAGCCCGTGTCCGACGGCCTCGTGCAGCATCACGCCCGGCCAGCCGGAGGAAAGCACCACGTCCATCGTGCCGGCAGGCGCGTCGATCGCTTCGAGATTGACCAGCGCCTGGCGCAGCGCCTCATCCGCGCCATACTGCCAGTTGCCCTCGGCGATGAAGTCGCCGAAGCCGATGCGGCCGCCGCTGCCGTAGGAGCCGCTTTCCTGGCGGTCGCCCTGGCCAACCATGACGGAGATGTTGATACGCGTCATCGGGCGGATATCGCGGACCCGGTGACCGTCGGCGCGCAGAATGTCGACCACCTGCCAGCTGGCCGCGACCGAAGCCGTCACCTGCCGGACTTTGTCGTCCTTGCCGCGAAGATAGGCGTCGATGTCCTGCAGAACCTTGACCTTCTCCTCGAAGGTGGGCGAGCCGATCGGATTTTCGTCGCTGTAGAGCTTCTTGTTGGTGCCCTGCGGGGCCGCCGCATAGCTGCCGGTATAGCCGCGCGTCACCGCGCTCACGGCGTCCGCAGCCCGCTTCAGCGCCGAAACCGAGAGATCGCCCGCATGCGCGTAGCCCACCGCTTCGCCCGCCACCGCGCGCAGGCCAAAACCCTGCTCGGTGTTGAAGCTGCCGCCCTTGAGGCGGCCATTGTCGAACATCAGCGATTCGGCCTGCGCGTGCTCGATATAGAGCTCCCCGTCGTCGGCGCCGGAAAGGGCTTCGGCGACAAGCGAACGCATCTTCGCTTCGTCGGCGTCGAAAAGCGTCAGGAGATCGGTATTCATGTCATTATGCTCCGCTGCGGCAGGAAATGCTTCCTGCCGATGTAGGTCCCGGGGACGGTTCGAGCAAGTGTCGAATTCGTAAGGATCGCAAAAGCGATCAGACGCGGAGGTCGGGCCCAGCGATCGGGGCCCTTGTCAGGCCCTGATATCAGGGAAGCGCGTCGTAGCCTTCGGCGAAGCCCTTCAGGTCGACGGGAATGCCGATGCCCTCTTCAGGAGTCTGGAAGACGATGAAGGTGGCGCTGGCGCCGCTGCGGAAGGTCTTCAAGAGCTCGTCCTCGAGCACGACTTCGGCGTAGCAGCCGTCGGCGAAGCAGCGAACGAAGTAGGCGCGGCCGATATCCTTGCCGTCGACGTTAAGGCCGAGACCGTTGGGCAAAAGCACGCCGAGCGGCGCGAGCACGCGCAGAATCTTCGACTTGCGGTCGGCGGTCTTCAGCACGACCACCGAGAGGCCCACTTCCGGGCGATCCTCGGCAATCACGTTCTGCATCAGCGCGCATTGCTCGGCCGAAGCGCCGGCCGGCTTGTCGCACACCACGGACCACGCGCCGTGATTGGAGCGCACGGTGCCGGGCGCCTGCGGTTGCGTCTGTCCTGGTGTCGCCTGCGCGGCAGGGGCGCCGGGGGCGGGCTGTGCTGGCGCGGCCGGAGGTGGTGTCGGCGCCGGCGTCTGCGCTAAAGCCGGAGCGATCGCCGCGGCGGTAACACAAGCCGACAGCACGAACGGCCGCACTAGGGAACGGAAACCCATGAAAACCTCTGCAGTTCGAATCAGTGCCGCTAAGTTGGGGCGGGCCGTCCAAAATGAAAAGCCCCACCCGCTGAAAAGCCGGGGACTACGGCGGAAATGGGACGTTTCTTGATTATTCTTGGGAAGGATGGCTGGCTCAAGCCAACATTTTCCGTATCATAAGGAAAATCATGGCATGTTTCGATGCGCCCGGAGGAGGGATCATCGGGGCGAAAATGCCGCATGGCCAAATGCTTTGGATTATTGCGGCAAGTGCTAAACTGTGGTTTGAAGCGCATGAGGATGGCAAGGATTCTGCGTGCAGTGCACGCGGGTCAGCGCTCGAGGGAGATGAAACGTGATTAAGAAGGCCTATGCAGGCATGACCGCGATGGTCTGTCTGCTTTTTGCTTCCGGCAGTTATGCCGACCAACCGATGCCGTGGCAGGCCACTTTGCAGCCAGCCGCGACGCCGATCATGCGCGATATTCACTGGTTCGAACAATATACGCTGTGGTTTATTGTTCCCGTGACACTGTTCGTGCTCGCTCTTCTTATCATCGTCTGTCTTCGCTTCCGGGCCAGTGCGAACCCGGTTCCATCAAAGACAAGCCACAACACCGCGATCGAGATCGCCTGGACCGTGGGACCGGTTCTGGTGCTGCTCTTCCTGGCGGTTCCGTCGTTCAATCTTTTGACCGCGCAGCTGACGCTTCCTGAGAACCCTGATGTCACCATCAAGGCGACCGCGACGCAGTGGCAGTGGAATTATGAGTATGAGGGCTCGGGCGACAATCCGCTCGCCTTCGACAGCTATCTCCTGAAGGATCAGGATCGCGCCGCCGCCGGCAAGGAAGACAAGGCCAAGTATCCGCGTCTTCTCGCCGTCGACAACGAACTGGTGCTGCCGGTCAACAAGACGGTGCGCGTTCTCGTGACCGCGGCCCCGACCGACGTCATTCACGCCTTCGCGATGCCGTCCTTCGGCGTCAAGATCGATGCCGTGCCCGGCCGCCTGAACGAAACCTGGTTCCGCGCCGAGCGCGAGGGCCTGTTCTACGGCCAGTGTTCCGAACTCTGCGGCAAGGACCATGCGTTCATGCCGATCGCAATTCGCGTCGTTTCCGAGGACAAGTACAAGCAGTGGATGGCGTCCGCCGCCTCCGACCTGCCCGGTGCTTACAAGAACCTCATGGCTGAAACCGATGGTCCCGCAAAGACCCTCGATGTCGCCGAAAACGTCGCTCAGTAAAGGAAAAGGAACGGGACATGGCTGGACCTTCCGCACACGATCATTCGCATGATCACGATCATGGCGCGCACGCCCATGACGATCACCACCACTCGCACAAGCCGAGCTTCGTCAATCGCTGGCTCTTTTCGACCAACCACAAAGACATCGGCACGCTGTACCTGATCTTCGCGATCATGGCCGGCATCGTCGGCGGCGCGCTCTCCGTTGCCATGCGCATGGAGCTGCAGGAGCCCGGTATCCAGATCTTCCATGGCCTTGCCGCCATGGTCTATGGTTACGAAGGCGATGCCGCCATCGACGGCGCCAAGCAGATGTTCAACATGTTCACCACAGCGCACGCGCTGATCATGATCTTCTTCATGGTCATGCCGGCGATGATCGGCGGTTTCGCCAACTGGATGGTGCCGATCATGATCGGCGCGCCTGACATGGCCTTCCCGCGTCTGAACAACATCTCCTTCTGGCTGATCGTTCCGGCCTTCCTTCTGCTTATCATGTCGATGTTCGTCGAAGGCCCGGCTGGCGCTTATGGTGCTGGCGGCGGCTGGACCATGTATCCGCCGCTTTCGAGCACGGGTACGCCCGGTCCTGCGGTCGATCTGGCGATCTTCGCGCTCCACATCGCTGGTGCGTCGTCGATCCTTGGTGCGATCAACTTCATCACCACGATCCTGAACATGCGCGCTCCCGGCATGACGCTGCACAAGATGCCGCTCTTCGCCTGGTCGGTTCTGATCACCGCCTTCCTGCTTCTGCTGTCGCTCCCGGTTCTCGCCGGCGCCATCACCATGATGCTGACCGACCGCAACTTCGGCACCTCCTTCTTCGTGCCCGAGGGCGGCGGCGACCCGATCCTTTACCAGCACCTGTTCTGGTTCTTCGGTCACCCTGAAGTCTACATCCTGATCCTGCCTGGCTTCGGTATCGTCAGCCACATCATCTCGACCTTCTCGAAGAAGCCGATCTTCGGCTATCTCGGCATGGCCTACGCCATGGTCGCGATCGGCGCCGTCGGTTTCGTTGTCTGGGCCCACCACATGTATACGGTCGGCCTGTCGCTCGACGCGCAGCGCTACTTCGTCTTCGCAACGATGGTCATCGCCGTGCCCACGGGCGTGAAGATCTTCTCCTGGATCGCGACGATGTGGGGTGGCTCGATCACCTTCTCGACGCCGATGGTATGGGCGATCGGCTTCATCTTCCTGTTCACGGTCGGTGGCGTCACCGGCGTGCAGCTGGCAAACGCCGGTCTCGACCGTTCGCTGCACGACACCTATTACGTCGTGGCGCACTTCCACTACGTTCTATCGCTCGGCGCCGTCTTCGCCATCTTCGCTGGCTGGTACTACTGGTTCCCGAAGATGACCGGCTACATGTACAACGAGCTCATCGGCAAGCTGCACTTCTGGGTCATGTTCATCGGTGTCAACCTGGTGTTCTTCCCGCAGCACTTCCTCGGCCTCGCCGGCATGCCGCGCCGCTATATCGACTATCCGGATGCCTTCGCCGGCTGGAACTACGTGTCCTCGATCGGCTCCTACATTTCGGCCTTCGGCGTTCTGATCTTCCTCTTCGGCGTGTTCGAAGCCTTCGCCAAGAAGCGCGTCGCCGGAGACAATCCGTGGGGTGAGGGTGCTACGACCCTCGAGTGGCAGCTTTCCTCGCCACCCCCTTATCACCAATGGGAACAGCTCCCGCGCATCAAGTAAATGGATGCGAGACATCGTGACCGCCGCCGGAGGAGCGCGGCGGTCACCGTTCAGTTTTCAGGACAATACCAATGACAGTCATCGACGATCGCAGCAGCCTAGGAGACGACAGCGAATTTCGCATGTCGGAAGCCAGCGCCCGCGATTATTTCGAGCTTCTCAAGCCGCGCGTCATGTCGCTTGTGGTCTTCACCGCATTCGCCGGCCTGATCGTGGCGCCCGGCCACATCAACCCCATCATCGGCATCATCGCGGTGCTCTGCATTGCCGTCGGCGCTGGTGCCTCCGGCGCGCTCAACATGTGGTATGACGCCGATATCGATGCGGTGATGACCCGCACCGCCAAGCGCCCGATCCCGGCCGGCCGTATCGCGCCCAACGAGGCGCTCGCCTTCGGCCTCGTGCTCTCCTGCTTTTCCGTGTCGATCCTCGGGCTCGCCGTCAATTGGCTTGCAGCCTCGATCCTCGCCTTCACCATCTTCTTCTACGCCGTCGTCTACACGATGTGGCTGAAGCGCTCGACGCCGCAGAACATCGTCATCGGCGGTGCGGCCGGTGCTTTCCCGCCGATGATCGGCTGGGCCTGCGTGACCGATAGCGTCACCATCGAAAGCACGGTTCTCTTCCTGATCATCTTCCTCTGGACGCCCGCCCACTTCTGGGCGCTGGCGCTATTCAAGATGCGGGATTACCAGTCCGTCGGCGTGCCGATGCTGCCCAATGTCTCGGGCGAGCGCACCACCAAGAATCAGATCGTCGTCTACGCCGTACTGACCGCTTTCAGTGCCGTTGCGCCGACCTTCCTCGGCTTTGCCAGCACCGGTTATGGTGTCGTTGCCGGCCTGCTCAGCGCCGTCTTCGTCTACTGGTCGGTCATCTGCTGGCGCATGCCCGATGGCGACGAGAAGATGGTGCCGGCCAAGAAGCTGTTCGCCTATTCGATCTTCTATCTCTTCGCCATCTTCTCGGCGCTGATGTTCGACCGCCTGGCGTCCGTCCTGATGACGCATTGGGGAGCCGGCCTTTGATCGAGACCGTCAAGCTCACCGACGCCCAGCGCAAGTCCCGCCGCAACCGCAACGTTGCGCTTGGCCTCGTGCTGGCCGCTCTGGTCGTCATTTTCTACGCCATAACCATCGTGAAATTCACTTGAGGGCATGAGATGAGCGAAGCGCAAAGCACGCCGAGAAAACCGCGCAACAATGGCGCCGTCGTTTTCATGTGCCTTGCCTTCGTCTTCGGCATGGGCGCGGCAAGTTATGCCGCCGTGCCGCTCTATCGCATGTTCTGTCAGCTGACCGGCTATAACGGCACGACGCAGCGCGTCGAGCAGGCCTCGACTGTCATCCTCGACCGCAAGATGCGCGTCACCTTCGACGCCAATGTCGCGCCGGGGCTGGATTGGGAGTTCAAGCCCGTCGAGCGCGAGGTCAATCCGCGCATCGGCGAAACGATCCAGGTGAATTTCACCGCCGTCAACAAGTCCGATCAGCCGCAGCGCGGCCAGGCCGTGTTCAACGTCACGCCGGGCGAGGCGGGTGTCTATTTCAACAAGGTGCAGTGCTTCTGCTTCAACGAGACCGTGCTGCAGCCGGGCGAGAAGCTGGATATGCCTGTCGTCTTCTACATCGACGCCGATATCGTCAAGGCCGTGGAATCCAAGGATATCCACACCGTTACCTTGTCTTACACGTTCTATCCGAAGGAAGGACCGAAGCCGGTGGCTTCGCGCGAGGATGGAACGCAAACGCTTGAAAAGAAACTTTGATACTGGGTTCGTTTCCGGCTAAGCCGGAGCGGAGAGGATAGGTCCGGGGGAGTCCAAATGGCCGAAGCGCATCAGAAACATCACGATTATCACATCATAGATCCGAGCCCGTGGCCGATATTGGCGTCGTTCGGCGCCTTCGTCATGACCTTTGGCGGCGTCGGCTACATGCGCTATCTCAACGGCGGCTCGCTGCACATCTTCGGCATCGAATGGGCCCATCCCTGGCTGTTCTTCATCGGCCTTGCGGTCGTTCTTTACGTGATGTTCGGCTGGTGGGCCGATACCGTCAAGGAAGCCCATGAGGGCGCCCACACCCGCGTCGTCTCGCTGCATCTGCGCTACGGCATGATCATGTTCATCGCCTCGGAGGTGATGTTCTTCGTGGCCTGGTTCTGGGCCTATTTCGACGCCAGCCTCTATCCGCACGAAGCCATCCAGGCCTCGCGTCTGGCCTTCACCGGTGGTCAGTGGCCGCCGAAGGGCATCGAGGTGCTCGACCCCTGGCACCTGCCGATCTACAACACCGTCATCCTGCTGCTCTCGGGCACCACGGTCACCTGGGCGCACCACGCGCTGCTGCACAACGACCGCAAGGGCCTCATCCAGGGCCTGACGTTGACGGTGCTGCTTGGCGTCCTGTTCTCCAGCGTCCAGGCCTACGAATACGCGCACGCGCCGTTCGCCTTCAAGAACTCGATCTACGGCGCCACCTTCTTCATGGCGACCGGCTTCCACGGCTTCCACGTGCTCGTCGGCACGATCTTCCTGATCGTCTGCCTGATCCGCGCCATACGCGGCGATTTCACCCCCAAGCAACACTTCGGCTTCGAAGCGGCCGCCTGGTACTGGCACTTCGTCGACGTGGTCTGGCTCTTCCTGTTCTTCTCGATCTACGTCTGGGGCGGCTGGGGCGCACCGCTCGCGGCCGGGTGAGGGCTGCGGCTGTTGGATTGAAAGGGCGGGCCGTGGGGCCTGCCGGTAACGCAGATGCGGGGTCATCGAGAGGTGGCTCCGCATTTTTTATGGTGGGCGGTACGACGAGGTCAGTTTGCTGATGCTATTTTCCACGCAAGGCGAGGTTAAACCAAACCGTAAAAAGACGAGAAAATTCCGCGAACACCAGAAGCAGCAGGCAACCTCCCCAGTTTGGTTCTCCAAAAGCCGCCACGCTTAGGAGGACGATCAGGAAGTACGAAGCAGAAAGTATCGAAACATACTTCAATAGCGCCACGCCAAAACCTCCTCGTTCTCTACCTATGTAATGTTTGTAGATCTGAATACAATTTCAAGCAGCATGGGGTATGGATGACGGCAATGGCCCGTGCGGACCTCCGTAGCAGTGTCTCACCAGTGGCCCCCCTCACCCTACCCTCTCCCCGAGGGGAGAGGGGAAGAGACCGCAGAGGGTGCCGCTTTTCCCTTCTCCCCGCGGGGAGAAGGTGCCCGAAGGGCGGATGAGGGGGCTCCGGGTGCTGAGTTAGCCACATCCACGGTTCACCGGCGCAGGAAGTCCGCTTCTACCGGCCCCTACCGCGCTTCCGCGATCCGCTCGAACGCCGACGGCCTGGGAATGCCGATATCGAGCGTCTGCCGGATGATCTCGGCGCACTCCAGCGGCGTCAGCAGCGACGTGTCCACTTCCAGATCGTAGATGCCCGGCTGGTGCACATGGTCCTGCCAGCGCTGCACCGAATCGGGGATCGGGTCCTCGGCGCTTGCCTGGTCGTAGAGCCCCTCGCGACCCGGCATGCGGATCTCGCGGCGGCGCATGATCGTGTCGAGCGGGCAGTGCACGCCGACGAACAGAACCGGAAAACCTTCCAGCCGGCGGGCGCAGTCGGCGAGAATGCCGAGCGGTTGCGAATAGAAATCGTGGTGCCCGAGATCGGCGACGACGTTGAGGCCGAGGCCGACATGGATGGCGATGGTCTCGTAGAGTGCGGCGTAGAAGAACGGTACCATCTCCTCAAGATCGGGCCGCTCGCCGCCGGGACGCAGGCCGATGCCCGGCAGATAGCGCTCCGGCGTCATGCCGTTATAGGCATCGACGCCGAGGTTCATCCACGGGCCGTCGAACTCGTCCTGGATCGCCTTGGCGATCGATGATTTTCCGCTGCGCGGTGCGCCGTTCAGGATGACGATCTGAGCGGCAGGGTTTTCCTCGGACATATATTTTCTTCTTTTGTTTGGCGCGAATCAGTGAGGCGAAATCGCGCAGGCATTTCACTTCGCATTTCGATTACATTATGGGTGACAGTATGGCGGTGACTCACCGCGTCGGGAGGATAGCATGAACGAGGACAGCGCGCATTTCCCGCCTGTGGATCCTTTGAAAACAGGCATTCGCGGCTGCTGCCCGCGCTGTGGTAACGGCAAGCTTTTCAATGGTTTGCTGGGCCTGAAGCCGCGCTGCGCCGCCTGCGGTCTCGACTATGCCTTTGCCGACGCCGGCGATGGCCCGGCCGTCTTCGTCATCCTGATCGTCGGCTTCATCGTCATCGGCTCGGTGCTGTGGCTGGAGGTGAACTATTCGCCGCCGATCTGGCTGCATATCCTGCTCTTCGCGCCGCTGACGATCATCCTCTCGCTGCTGGCGCTACGCTGGTGCAAGGGCATCCTCATCGCCATGCAATACCGCCACAATGCCCGTGAAGGACGTCTCTCCCGTGATTGATGCCACAGCCGCTGCCCGCCGCCGCACGCGATCCGTCCTGACCGCCATCGCGGTCCTCGTCGCGCTCGCCATCCTGATCGCGCTTGGTACCTGGCAGGTCGAGCGGCTGCACTGGAAGGAAGGCCTGCTCGCTGATATCGCCGCCCGCCTCGCAGCACCCGTAGTCCCCTTGTCCGATATCGAGGCCATGGCCGCCAAGGGCGAGGATATCGAATACCGCCGCGTCACCGCGACAGGCGTCTACGACAACAGCCGCGAACGCCACTTCTTCGCCACCTGGCGCGGCCAGACCGGATTTTACGTCTACACGCCGCTGCAGCTTGCAGACGGCCGAGATGTCTTCGTCAATCGCGGCTTCGTTCCCTACGACAACAAGGAACCGGAAATGCGCATGCAGGGCCAGCTGACGGGCGAGCAGACCGTCAACGGTCTCGCCCGCAGCAAACTCCCGAGCAAGCCGTCCTGGGTCGTGCCCGATAACGACGTCGCCAAGAACATCTTCTACTGGAAGGACCTCGATGTGATGGCCTCGAGCACCGGGCTCGACAAGGCTGCCGTCGTGCCCTTCTTCGTCGATGCCGATGATACGCCCAATCCCAAGGGCATGCCGATCGGCGGCGTCACCGAGGTCGACCTGCCCAACAACCACCTGCAATACGCCTTCACCTGGTATGGTCTCGCCTTAACGCTGGTCGTGATCGTCGTCGTCGCGCGCTTGCGCAAGCGCGGCAATCCGCCGGCGCAATAGTATCGCTTCAATTTCTGCCTATATTGGGCTAGAGACGCACATCTGCATTAACCGGAAAAGACATGAATATTGCGGCGAAACCTCCACTGACGATCAGGCTCTGCGGGCCGCGCGGCTTCTGCGCCGGCGTCGACCGGGCGATCCAGATCGTCGTTCTGGCGTTGAAATCCTATGGCGCGCCCGTCTATGTCAGGCATGAGATCGTTCATAACCGCTATGTCGTCGAGGGACTGGAAGCCAAGGGCGCCGTCTTCGTCGAGGAGCTGAACGAGATCCCGGAAGAGCATCGCACCCAGCCGGTCGTCTTCTCCGCCCACGGCGTGCCGAAATCGGTGCCGGAGGATGCGACCACACGCAACCTCTTCTATCTCGACGCCACATGCCCGCTGGTCTCCAAGGTCCACAAGCAGGCCATGCGCCACAACAAGCTCGGCCGCCACGTGGTCCTGATCGGCCATGCCGGCCACCCCGAGGTGATCGGCACCATGGGCCAGCTCCCGGAAGGCGCCGTGTCGCTGGTCGAGACCATCGCAGATGTCGATCTTTACGAGCCCGTCGATCCCGACAATCTCGGCTATGTCACGCAGACCACGCTCTCGGTCGACGACACGGCCGGCGTCATCGCCCGCCTGCAGGAGCGTTTCCCGAACCTGACGGCGCCCTCGGCCGATTCGATCTGCTATGCCACGACCAACCGCCAGGAAGTCGTCAAACAGGCGGCCCCCGGCTGCGATCTCTTCATCATCGTCGGCGCGCCCAACTCGTCCAATTCCAAGCGCCTCGTCGAAGTGGCGCTGAGGGCAGGGGCGAAGAAATCGATCCTGGTGCAGCGCGCCTCCGAGCTCGATTGGGACGATATCGGCCACGTCGGAACGCTCGGCCTCTCAGCCGGCGCCTCGGCCCCCGAGGTGATCGTCAACGAGATCATCGAGGCGTTTCGCGCCCGTTTCGATGCCCGCGTCGAGCTTGCCGAGACGGTTCAGGAAAACGAGCACTTCCTCGTCAACCGCGAACTGCGCGACATCGAGCTGACGACGGCGGACATGGCGTTCGTGAACGGATAATCGGTGGTCGGAGAGTGGGCCACCCCCCTCTGTCCTGCCGGACATCTCCCCCACAAGGGGGGAGATCGGCCAGCCGCTTGCTCCCTGCGCCATCGCCAACGACAATTGTTTGGGGAAGATGCTCGCCTCACCCAATCTCCCCCCTTGTGGGGGAGATGCCCGGCAGGGCAGAGGGGGGTAATATCTGCGCCGCCCGAAGCCGACCGAAGCACCAAACCGAAAACGAGAGCCCGCCTTGGCAGTCTACACCGATATCTCCGAAGACGATCTGAAGTGGTTCCTGACGGAATATGACGCCGGCACGCTGTTGTCCTACAAGGGCATTGCCGAGGGCGTCGAGAACAGCAACTTCCTGCTGCATACGTCGAAGGACCCGCTGATCCTGACGCTCTACGAAAAGCGCGTCGAGAAGACAGACCTGCCGTTCTTCCTCGGCCTGATGCAGCATCTCTCCGCCCGCGGCCTGTCCTGCCCGCTGCCCTTGCCGCGCAAGGATGGCGCGCTGCTCGGCCAGCTGTCGGATCGCCCGGCGGCGCTGATCTCCTTCCTCGAAGGTATGTGGCTGCGCAAGCCGGAAGCGAAACACTGCCGTGAAGTCGGCAAGGCGCTCGCCCGCATGCACATCGCCGGCGAGGGTTTCGACCTCAAGCGCCCGAACGCGCTCTCCGTCGAGGGCTGGCAGGTGCTGTGGGACAAGTCTGAAGCCCGCGCCGACGAGGTCGAGAAGGGCCTGCAGGCCGAAATCCGCGGCGAACTCGATTTTCTCTCGGCGAACTGGCCTAAGGATCTCCCCTCCGGCGTCATCCACGCCGATCTCTTCCCCGACAACGTCTTCTTCCTGGGCGACGATCTCTCGGGCCTGATCGATTTCTACTTCGCCTGCAACGATCTGCTCGCCTACGACGTCTCGATCATCTTGAACGCCTGGTGCTTCGAAAAGGACGGCGCCTATAACATCACCAAGGGCATGGCGATGCTCGAGGGCTATACCAGCGTGCGACCGCTGAGCGACGCCGAACTGGCGGCACTTCCGATCCTCTCGCGCGGATCGGCCCTGCGCTTCTTCCTCACTCGCCTCTACGACTGGCTGATGACGCCCGAGGGCGCGATGGTCACGAAGAAAGACCCGCTCGAATACCTGCGCAAGCTGCGCTTCCACCGGCAGATCAAATCCGCCGCAGAATACGGGCTTACGCCATGAAGCACGTCGACATCTACACCGACGGCGCCTGCTCCGGAAATCCCGGCCCCGGCGGCTGGGGCGCGGTGCTGCGCTATGGCGAGGTCGAAAAGGAGCTCTGCGGTGGCGAGGCGGAAACCACCAACAACCGCATGGAACTCTTGGCCGCCATCTCGGCGCTGACGGCGCTGAAAAGCGCCTGCGAGGTCGATCTCCACACCGACAGCAAATACGTCATGGACGGCATCTCCAAGTGGATATTCGGCTGGAAGAAGAACGGCTGGAAAACGGCTGACAAGAAGCCGGTGAAGAACGGCGAACTCTGGCAGGCGCTCGACGCCGCCAACCAGCGCCACAAGGTCAAGTGGCACTGGGTCAAGGGCCACGCCGGCCACCCGGAAAACGAACGCGCCGACGAGCTGGCCCGCAAGGGCATGGAGCCGTTCAAGAAGCGGTAGGGCGGGGGCTTTCCCTTCTCCCCAGCGGGGAGAGGGTGGCTCGAAGGGTTCAGGTGCAACTAGTTGCACCGGGGATGAGGGGGTTCCGGGCCCCAACTTGTCCATCAGAATCATTATCTTAAACACCTCACCCGTGGCCCCCTCATCTGCCTGCCGGCATCTTCTCCCCGCTGGGGAGAAGGGACTCGTGGCGGCCCGCTTGCTCCATCTTCCCTTCGCCCCATAGGGGAGAAGGTGCCCGAAGGGCGGATGAGGGGGCCACACGGCAAAACATTTCTTACCGGCCGCTCACCCAGAAACCGCCAAATAAGCCGAAATCGTCCCAATCGACAGCACCGTCGAGGCCAGCACCATGCGCCCCGTCAAACTCGCCTCGCGCCCATAAAACTCCGCCAGCATGAACGGCCCGGTCCCCGTCGGCAGCGCCGCGAGCAGCACGCAGGTATGCACCGCAACCGGCGGCAGATGCAGCAGCGGCCCGGCGATGACCCAAGTCACCAAAGGCTGCGCAACCAGCTTCAGCCCGACGAGTATCCCCGCCGTCGCCGCCCGCTCGGTTGCCGCCCCCGCCTTCGATCCGGCCAGAAACAGCCCGAGCGCAATCAGCGCGCAGGGCGAGGCCGCCCCGCCGAGAAGTTTTAGAAACGCATGCACCGGCGCCGGCAGCGAAACGCCCAAGACCATGAACAGCGCGCCCACCACCGGCGCGATCAAAAGCGGGTTTTTGGCCAGCGAGAGGAAGGTCTTCCTGGCGATATCGCGCCGCCGCGTCTCCGATTGCAGCCCGCCCTCGATCAAGACGATGGCGACGGCGAAGAGCACGCAGACGGTGACGATCGTCGCGATCAGGGTCGGCGCCATGCCGTTGTCGCCGACAACAGAAAGCACCAGCGGAAAGCCGACGAAGCCCGTATTGGCGTAGCTGGCGTTCAGGCTGTCGATCGCCGCATCGGCCAGATGCCGGCCCTTGGCCATCCGCCACCAGAGCGTCGCGCAGAAGATGATGGCGCAGCCCGAGGTGAAGGCGAGGATGAAGCCCGGCTGCCAGATTTGCGATAGCTTCGCATTGGCCATGATGTCGAAGAGCAGGGCCGGCAGCGCAAGATAGACCACCAGCCGGTTCACCTCGCGCGTCGCATTGGGGCCGAGCGCGTCGGTCTTGCGCGCGATCCATCCGGTCAGGATCAGCGCGAAGATGGGGAGCACGATGAGGAGATTGGTCAGCATTGGGGAGGAAACTCAGGTTGCAAAGACCATTGTCTAGCCCCTGATACCGATATAATCCAATGTTGGTATCATCGCTGATTGATACTCCAGAGGTATGAAATGGACACGCGCCACATGCGCTATTTCGTGGCGCTCGCCGAGACGCTGCACTTCGGCCACGCGGCGGCGCGCATGAACATGAGCCAGCCGCCCTTCAGCCGGCAGATCGCGGCGATCGAGAAGACGCTCGGCGCTCGCCTCTTCGAGCGCAATTCCCGCAACGTCGCGCTGACAGCGGCGGGCAAGCATTTTCTGGAGGAGTGCCGCGCGGTGCTCGAGCGTTTTGACGCCGCCTGCCGCGACGTGCAGCTGGTCGCATCGGGCGTGAAGGGTGAGCTGAAACTCGGCTTCATGATGAACGCCGCCTACAGCGTCGTCCCGGCACTGGTGAGATTGTATTCCGAGGCGCGCCCCGATGTCCGCCTCGCGCTCGAGGAGCGCCTACCGACCGACATCGAGGAGATGCTGATCGAAGGCCGCCTCGACGCTGCCGTCACCTTCGGCGGCAGCCCGGCGACGCATCTGCGCACCACGCTTCTCGCCCGCGACCGCCTGCGCCTGATCGTGCCTGGAGATCACCGCCTGGCCGAACTCGACATCGCCGGCCCAACCGATCTCGCAAGCGAACGCCTGATCGCCGCCCCCGCAAGCGTGACGCCGACCCTGCGCGACGCCATCCGCAACTACTGCGCCTCCCCAGGCGTCGTCCCGCATTTCGCCCTCGAACCCCGCCTGCAGCACACCATCATCCGCCTCGTCGCCGAAGGCCTGGGCATCGCGCTCATCCCGCAGTCTTTGTGCGCGGACTTGGCGGAAGGGCTGATCTCCCGGCCGATCAAGGATGCGCCGGAGTTCGACATCGTGCTCTGTGCTTCGGCTGCGTCGAGCAATCCGGCGGTGCCGGCGCTGTTTGAGGTGGCGGAGAGGTTGGGTGGGGCGCTTTCACTTCGAGCCCCGGGATAATTGCCGGAATACACCCTTTGCGAGTGCGCCTTCGATCCGGGCGTATGTCACGATGACAAGAGAGGCTTAAACGGCTCGACGTAGTATCGCTTTTCGAACTCACGCAGAACCATTTCGAGCGTCGCCTCGAAGGCGCTCTGCTCAAAACTCATTGTTTTGCCTCCTTCATGAAGGTAGCGCCAGTCGATGAAAGCATCCTTGTGTTGAAACAAGATGTGACGAATGCCGTAGTCCATGAAAAGGCAGTTGGGATGATACGGGACGACTGATCTTTTAAATTCGGCGTCGAGTTTTTCTTAGCTTTCCGGCTTTAAACTATCAAACAGCTTTAGAAGATCATGCGATTTGGCGACGTTTGGATCATCGTAGTCGAAGACGAACCATGCTTTCAGCGCCAATTCCATGGAAAGTGCCATAAGCATAGGCTCGACGCCAATGTGGTTGCCATGCCTTAAGTCTTCGCATTCCCCAAATCCCCCGTCAGGAAAGCTCCGAGTTTTCCGAAGTATTGCCCTGGCGGCATCTCCGATTCTGATGGCTGTCGACAGTCGAGCGCTCATTGCGGCTCCTCTAGCTTGATGCAGGTTGGCATGATGCTGGAACTCGGTGTTTTAAGAACGTTATCACTTTGGCTAAGTCGAGCTGATCCTGATATCAATAAACGCCTCTCCATCCCACGTTCGCCTTCTTCTCTCATCTCACCTCCACACGCTGCAATATCAACCGCTTACACCACACATTTTCCCCGCGCTCGCCGCCTGCGCCATCATCACCCCGTCCCATCTTCGGATACACCGGTTGCGTTACCGGCGAGGCGGGACCGGCGCTTTCGGGAAGCCCCTGACGCAGGGTGAAACGAGGGGCGTTGCGGAATGGTCCCGCCAGCGAAGAGTTGGTGTGCGGGCGCATAGGTCGGTTCGCCGATACCACGCGCCTATGCACATAAGGGACGGCGACTGGCCGACCGTAAGCCCGAAAGGGTTTTGCGGAACGGCGCCGGGGTGCCGCGGGCGACAGGTCCGTGGAGGCCCTCCTGGCGTCGATCAAGACGGCCCTTCGGGATGCCCGGGGAGCGAAAGCTTCAAGAACAAGAACAACCCCGCGAGCATATCTCTGAAAAGATGCCGATCACCCGGTAAAGGAACCAGGACACGATTGCAGACCGCCGAACGGGGCGCCGGAAGGTGTCAATAAAACTAAACTATTTACGAGGCAGCTTCTGGCGCCCCGTCCGATCAGATGCCGTATCAGCCGGGGGTAAAACCTGCCGGGGTAGAGGCATGTTGTTTTGTGGGTGGGAGTTTCGAAAGTGGCTAACGTCAGCGCCAGCGGCCCCCTCATCCGACCCTTCGGGCCACCCTCTCCCCAGCGGGGAGAGGGTAGGGTGAGGGGGCCACACGGCACAACGCCAGCCACCCCCTCATCCTCATACCGCTCAAGCCGCCTTCGCCACATCCCCATGCGGGTCGAGCACGAATTTCGTCGCCGCCCCGTGGTCGAAGCTCTCATAGCCCTGCACGGCCTCTTCGAGCGGGATCACCTTGGCGTTGACGATATCGGCGATCGGCAGGCGGTCGTGGAGGATCGCCTGCATCAGCTGCCGGTTATACTTCAGCACCGGCGTCTGGCCGGTGTGGAAGGATTGCGCCTTGGCCCAGCCGAGCCCGAAGCGCAGCGACAGATTGCCGGTCTTGGCCGCGCTGTCGACGGCGCCCGGGTCCTCGGTCACGTAGAGGCCGGGAATGCCGATCGAGCCGGCGGCGCGGGTGATGTCCATCATCTGGTTGAGCACGATCGCCGGCTGCTCGCCACCCGAATGGCCGCGCGCCTCGAAGCCGACGGCGTCGATGGCGCTGTCCACCTCGTTACTGCCAGTCACCTGCGCGATCATGTCGCCGAGACGGTCGCTCTTCGACAGATCGATCGGCTCGAAACCGACGCGGGCGGCATGCGCCAGGCGATCCTTGTTGAAGTCGCCGATCATCACGACGGCAGCGCCGAGGATGCGGGCGGAAGCGGCAGCCGCAAGCCCGACGGGGCCGGCGCCCGCGACATAGACGGTCGAGCCGACGCCGACGCCGGCGCGCACCGCGCCATGGAAGCCCGTCGGCAGGATGTCGGAGAGCATGGTGAGATCGCGGATCTTCTCCATCGCCCGGTCGCGATCCGGAATTTTCAGGAGGTTGAAGTCGGCATAGGGGATGGTGACGTAGCGGGCCTGCCCGCCGATCCACCCGCCCATGTCGACATAGCCATAGGCGCCGCCGGCGCGCGACGGGTTGACGGTGAGGCAGACGCCGGTGTCCTGCGACTTGCAGCAACGGCAGCGGCCGCAGGCGACATTGAAGGGCACGGAGACGATGTCGCCGACCTCGAGCATCTCGACGTCGATGCCCTTTTCGATAATCTGGCCGGTGATTTCATGGCCGAGAACAAGCCCCGGCATCGCCGTGGTGCGGCCGCGCACCATGTGCTGGTCCGATCCGCAGATATTGGTCGAGATCACCTTCAGGATCACGCCATGCTCGATGCGGCGCCCATCGGGTGCCTCAAGCTTCGGATCATCGATGTCATGGATTTCGACAACGCCGGGCCGCATGTAGACGACGCCACGGTTCTTGCTCATTTTCATCTCCTCCGTTGAAAATGCTGCGGTACGCGCGGGCTCCTCTTCCCGTGCGGTCATGCGTCGCAGCTTAGAGGAGAATGTCGCCGACGTCGTCCCGTTTACGACGGTTTTTCCGCCCGAAACGGCCATCTCGAAGCCGTGATCCATCGCGCTGTATACTTGCCTACGCGACTACAAGGACTTGCTACATTTCGCCGCAACAGCCCCTCCGGTAAGTATTTCTAAATTGCGATTTGTCAAACCTGTCAGCGGTTGAGGAGGGCCAGATCGAAAAAGATTGAAGAAACACCGGGGCTTACGATGATGAATTTGAAGATCAGGACACTGATACCAGCGCTCTTTGGCGGCGTTGTTGTCTTGGGTGTCATTCAGGGCGGCTTGGCGCTCAATTCCATTTCCAATCTGGAAACGCAGTCGCAGCTGATGGTCCGCAACATGACCGGTAACGCCTTCCTGGCGGCGCTCGACAAGAGCTTCGGCGATCAGCGCCGCAATGTCATGGCCATGCTGTCGGCCACCGGGCCGCAGGAGATCGCCGCACATCAGAAGGCGGTGGACGACGCGCGTGCCATCCGCGATGACGCACTCAACTCCTTCGAGACCCGCGTCACGCTGCCGGCCACCCGCGCCAAGGTCGAGACGCTGAAGAAGGACTTCCGCGCCTATGACGAGTTCGGCACGACGATCGCGAAGATGGCGACCTCGGGCGAACAGGCGAACCTGAAGCCGTTCATGGTCGAGAACATGGACCCGATCGGCGCTGAAGCCAGCGGCATCATCAAGGGCGTGGTGGACAACAACAAGGATCTGGCGGCGCAGTCGATTGCGATCTCCAGCGATGTCGTCAGCTTCGCCCGGATCTCGACCTTCACGGCCGTCGCGATCGCAGCCCTGCTCGCCATCGTTGCCGCCTTCATCTCCTTCTTCCGCGTGGCGCGTCCGATCAGCGACATCACCGGCGCGATGAACCAGCTTGCATCGGGCGACAACAGCCACGAGATCCCGCACGGCGCCCGCCGCGACGAGATCGGCGAAATGGCAGCCGCTGTCGCCGTCTTCCGCAACAACGCGCTGGAACGCGAACGCCTGGAGCGCGAAACGGAAGCCAATCGCGGCCTCAGCGAAAACGAGCGGATTGCCCGCGAAGCGCAGAAGGCGCGTGAAGCCGAAGACGTCCGCTTCGCAGTCGATGGCCTCGGCGTCGGCCTGCAGCGCCTGTCGGATGGCGACATGACCTACCGTCTCGAAACGCCCTTCGCCGACCAGCTGGACGCGCTGCGCGTCAGCTACAATGAATCGATCGGTCGTCTGCAGGAAACGCTGCGCACCGTTGGCGAAAACGCCCGGATGATCGATGCCGGCGCAGCCGAGATCAAGGCATCGGCCGACGATCTCTCCCGCCGCACCGAGCAGCAGGCAGCCTCCGTCGAAGAGACGGCAGCGGCACTCGAACAGGTCACGACCGCGGTCAAGGATTCAGCCGGCCGCGCAGGTGACGCTGGCGAGCTGGTCAAGCGCACCCAGGCCGGCGCCGAGCGCTCCGGCGAGATCGTCCGCGAAGCGGTGGATGCCATGCAGGAAATCGAGCAGTCGTCGAGCCAGATTTCAAACATCATCGGCGTCATCGACGACATCGCCTTCCAGACCAACTTGCTTGCGCTGAACGCAGGCGTCGAAGCGGCGCGCGCCGGCGAAGCCGGCAAGGGCTTTGCGGTCGTGGCCCAGGAAGTGCGCGAACTCGCCCAGCGCTCGGCAAACGCCGCCAAGGAGATCAAGCAGCTGATCACCAAGTCCGGCGACCAGGTGCGCGGCGGCGTCGATCTCGTCGGCCGTACCGGCCAGGCGCTTCAGGAGATCGTCTCCGAAGTGCAGGAGATCAACCGCAACGTCCAGTCGATCGTGCTCTCCTCGCGCGAACAGTCGACCGGCCTTTCCGAGATCAACACCTCGGTCAACCTCATGGACCAGGGCACCCAGCAGAACGCGGCCATGGTGGAGCAGGCAACCGCTGCGAGCCACGGCCTGGCAACCCAGGCGGCGACGCTTCTGGAACTTCTGTCGCAGTTCAAGCTCGACGACCGCACCGTCAGCGCCGCCACGTCAAGCTCGCGTCCGGTACACTCGCCGGCCCGCGCACTCGCAGATCGCCTGACGTCGTCTTTCGCAGGCCGCTCCGCCGCCTGATCGAGACTCGGCAATTATTGATCAGAAGGCGCGGCCGGTCACCGGTCGCGCCTTTTTCCATGGCTAATCTTTGCATCTTGCCCGCAGCCGCATTCCCACTATGCTTTGCGGATAACAACATGTCGGGAGGCAACATATGATCCTGCACTCAGTGCTGATGCGGCTGAAATCGGCCATCACGGGCGAAGAGAAGCAGTCCTTATTCGAGCAGATCGTCGCGCTGAAGCAGGTTATTCCGGGTATTCTGGATATCAAATACGGCCCGAACGTCTCGCCCGAGGGCCTGCATGCCGGCTTCGTCGATGGCTTTGCCGTGACCTTCGAAAGCCCGGAAGCGCGCGACGCCTATCTCGTCCATCCCGAGCATGTCGCGGTCGGCGAGCGCATCGTCTCGTCGCTGGATGGCGGCCTCGGCGGCCTGATCGTATTCGACCTGCAGGTCTGATCCCGCAGGTCGAAAATACTATTCGCTATCGTCAGCTACCCTTCGCCATGGCGGCGGAGATCTGGTCGACATTGTAGCGGAACATCTTCTCGTATGTGGATGCCGGGCCCTTGGCATCCGACAGCGATTCCACATAGAGCTCGCCGCCGGGCTCAGCCCCCGTTGCCTTGGCGATCTGCTTGACGAGGCGCGGATCGTTGGAGTTTTCGAAGAAGTAGGTCTTCACGTGCTCGGCCTTGATCTGCTCGATCAGCTTGGCGACTTCGGCCGCTGACGCCTCGCTTTCGGTGGAAACGCCGAGCGGCGCCAGGAAGCTCACATGATACTCCCGGCCGAAATAGCCGAAGGCGTCATGGCTGGTCAGCACCTTGCGATGGTCCTCGGGAATATCCTTGAACTTCCCCTTGGCATAGGCGTCCATCTCGTCGAGCTTCTTGGTGTAAGCCTCGGCATTGGCCTTGAACGCCGCCGCATCGGCTGGATCGGCCGATGACAGCGCCTTCTCGATGTTGGCGACCCAGACCTTGACGCTGACGGGGCTGTTCCACACATGCGGATCGGTCACCGTCTTGCCGTCCTCTTCCATGGTGCGGGTCTTCACGCCCTCGGAGACGGTCACCGGCGTGCCCTTGTAGCCCGACGCAGCAATCAGCCGGTCCATCCAGCCTTCCAGCCCTTCGCCGCTGACGAAGGTGACCTTCGCGGCCTTCAGGTTCTTGGCGTCGGTGGGCGACGGCTCGAATTCGTGGGGGTCGCCGTTCGGCCCGACGAGGCTCTTGACCTCGACATGGTCGCCGCCGACTTCGCTGACGACATCGGCGAGCACGGTGAACGAGGCCACGACCTTGAGCGTTTCGGCCGAAGCCGGCATGGCCGAGAAGGCCATCAGCGCTGGAAGCGAGGCGGCAAGAAGCAATCTTCTATGGGGCATAGAAGCATCCTTTGGTTAGCCCTTGAGATGGGCGCGGGGGAAAAGACGCCGGGCAAGGCCCGACGGTGCGAAAAAGATGGAAAAGCCGTAGATCGCCGCCGCCGTCATGATGATCGTCGGCCCGGAGGCGAGCTCAAGATGATAGGAGGCGATCAGCCCGAAATAGCCGGATGCCGCTGCACTCAAGGCTGCCACCAGCATCATCGAAGGCAGGCTGCGCGACCAGAGCTGCGCGATCGCGGCTGGAAGCATCATCAGCCCCACCGCCATCAGCGTGCCAAGCGCCTGGAAGCTGGCGACGAGGTTGAGGACGACGAGCAGCAGGAACAGGAAGTGATAGACCGGACCACGCCCGCCGATCGCCCTTAAAAAACTCGGGTCGAAGCATTCGGCGATCAGCGGCCGGTAGATCGCGGCGAGCACGATCAGCGTCAGCGTCGTGATCGCGCCGATCTGGTAGAGGGCAGGGGGATCGATGGCGAGGATGGTGCCGAACAGCACATGCAGCAGGTCGATATTGGAACCTCTCAGCGAGACGATGAGCACGCCGAGCGCCAGCGACGCCAGATAGAAGCTGGCAAAGCTCGCATCCTCCTGCAGCACAGTCACCCGGCTGACCGCACCTGATAGAAGCGCGACCGCGAGCCCCGCCACCAGCCCGCCGATCCCCATCGCCGTCAGCGACAGCGAGCCGGCGACGAGATAGCCGATCGCCGCCCCCGGCAGGATCGCATGGCTCATCGCATCGCCCATCAGGCTCATCCGCCGCAGCATCAGGAACACGCCGATCGGCCCGGAACCGAGCCCGAGGCAAAGGCACGCGACCAGCGCCCGGCGCATGAAGCCGTAATCGACGAAGGGCGCGAAGAAGAGATCGTAGATGGTCATGCGGCGGGCGCGCAGGCGTCTGCGTCCTCATCCCAGCGCTCGGCCATCGCCCGCGCCTTCAATAGGTTCTCCGCCGACATCGCGGTCGCCGTCGGCCCCCAGTCGATCATCTCGCGGGCGAGAAGCAGCGTCTGCGGGAAATGCGCACGGATCTGCTCGAAATCATGCAGCACTGCCACGATTGTCCGCCCGTCGCCATGCCAGGTCCGGATCATCTCGATCAGGTCGCGGGTGGTGCGGGCGTCGATCGCGGTGAAGGGTTCGTCGAGCAGGATCACCTTGGCGTCCTGCAGCAGCAGCCGCGCAAACAGCACCCGCTGCAATTGGCCCGATGACAACGACCCGATCTGCCGCCGCTCGAAACCCTCCAGCCCGACCGCCGAAATCGCCTCTTGTGCTTTCACCATTTCCGCACCCGAGACCCGCGAAAACGCCCCCGCCTGCCGCCATGCGCCAAGCAGCACGGTATCGAGCACCGAGATCGGAAACCGCCTGTTGATATCGGCCGCCTGCGGCAGGTAGCCAAAATCGGTGCGCTGCAGCCGATGCTCCACACGCCCCTCGCTCGGCCTGAGCTCACCCATGATCGCCTTCAACAGCGTCGACTTGCCGGCTCCATTCGGCCCGGCAATGGCCGTCAGGCTGCCGGCCGTAATCGCGCCGGAGACGTGGTGCACGGCCGGGTGCCGGTTATAGGCGACGGTGAGATTGGAGAGCCGGATCAGGTCTTCGCTCATGGCAGCATCACCGCCCATGCGATGGCGATCCAGAGCAGGGCTGCGACGACAACGGCGCCGATCACGCGGCTCATTGCCGATCCGCCCATCAGGCCGGCGGCGAGGTTGTTGAGGAGGGTCATTGCGGGTACTCAGTATGTAATAACATTACTTTGTAACGTTATAACGATATGACGATGCGCAATGCAAGGGGGCGGAGTGGAAATATCGGCGATCGACAGCGGTTGTGGAGAATAGTGAGGGGGAATGGGAAATGGGAAATGGGGGTGGGCGCATCGCCACGCTCTCGTCGTCATCCTCGGCCAAGGTGCCGAGGATCTAAGCACGCCTCCA
>NZ_JBMDKV010000013.1:0-195903 GCF_057809895.1 Rhizobium sp. FG113
ATCACGGATCAACTGATTTGGAAATCCCGAATCTGGTTTGGCGCGACACGCTTTAGCCAAGCGATGGGGGCGGTGTGCTCCCATCGCTCCCCCAGCCTGTCGGCAATGGCTTTGCTCGCTGAAGTCCGCGATCTCACTCCCGACGATCTGGTGCGTTCACCTCTCCGGCAGGCCGGCTTTCCGGAAGCCATCGACGAAGTGGTCCCGCACGCCTGTGTCGCGCAGCGGTTGAGAGTTGAGCCAATGGTCGATCGTAAAATGAGGGTGGGCGATCAGGAACAATTCCGCTTCCCGGTGCGCCTCATCATCGTCGCCCAACTGCGCAAGCGTCGCAGCCAGGAATTTGCGTGAGTTGGTACGATAAGTCTCCTCCCTGCGGAGTGTGGCTTTCGCCGCCTGATAGTCGCGCGCGGCGTATTGCGCCTGTCCAAGATGGCAAAGGTACCAACAGGCTGGATAGGGATTGAGCCGCAGGGCCTTTTCGATCTGCGCCAGGCCGGCTGCAATCTTGCCATCCAGCACGGACATGTCCGACATGGCAGCCCAGGTGTCGGCGTGGTTGGGGTCCAACTCCAGGGCCTTGGCGAAGGCTGCCTCGGATTCCTCCCATCGTCGCTCATAAGCCAGGATGGTCCCTAGAATGTATCGGCAGCCAGCATCGTTGGGATCGAGGTCGACCGCTTTCTGCGCGAACGTCGCCGCCATCCCCCGGTTCGGATATTCAGGCTCGCCGAAATGGGTCCAGGCAAGCCAACGGTTATATGCGAGCAGACCGAGCGCCTCGGCATATGAGGGCTCGAGCTGAACCGCGCGCTGGAGCAGGATATATGCCTCACGCTCAGTTTGCGGGGACTCTTCCGTCAGGAGGCGTGCGCGGACACACAGGTCGTATGCTTCGACGTTCTTCGGACGGTTGCGTTGCGTTGGCACGGTCAGCCGGCCGACGAGGGCTTCGACAATCTTGGCGTTAACTTCATCCTGAAGCTCGAAAACATCCTCCACAGTCCTGTCAAACCGATCGGCCCACAGGTGCTTGCCGCCAAGCACGTCGAACAATTGCGCATTGATGCGGACACGGCCCATCGCGCGTCTGGCGCTCCCCTCAAGGACGTAGCGCACGCCAAGTTCCTGGGCGACCAGCCGTACATCGACTGCTTTACCCTTGTAGCCGTAGACGGAATTGCGCGCGATGACGAACAGGCCAGGCGTACGGGATAGGTCGGTGATCAGGTCTTCGGTCAAGCCGTCGACAAAATGCGCGTCCGCTTCATCTCCACTCATGTTGGTGAACGGCAATACGGCGATCGAGGGACCTTCGGGCAACTGCAATATGCTCTGCAGCGCATCCGGCCAATGCCACACGTGGACCGGGCGGGTCAGGTTCTTCAGATAGCGTTCGCCTGCATCGAAGAACCGTTCGTGGATCTTGCCGACGATTTCTCCGTGGACACCGGCTGAAATGCAGATGCCTCCCGATGCGGCCTGCGTCTGGAGGCGCGCAGCGACGTTGACGCCGTCGCCGAGGATGTCCGAACCGTCGCCAATGACGTCTCCCACATTGACGCCGACGCGCAAAAGCAGGCGCCGGTCTCCGGGGGCCTCGATGGCAGTGGTGGCACGTTGTATTTCCAACGCTGCCTTGACTGCGTCCAACGCGCTACCGAATTCGATTAGGAATCCGTCGCCCACGACCTTGAAGATGCGACCGTTGTGGCTCAGCACAGCGGGCTCGATAGCGCCGGAACGTAGTGCCCTGAGGTTCTCCACCGTTGCGACCTCATCAGCCTCCATCAGGCGCGAATATCCCACCACATCGGCAACAACGATGGCGGCAAGGCGCCGCTGAAGAGATGGATCCGTCATCTGAGGACAAGCCTAACGACTGAATGCGCAGGTTATTGTTCAGCCGTATGTGAGTCAACAAGTCGCAAGAGGTGCAATGTCTACTGTCGGCCTGAAGTCGCCATAGGGGGCTCCCGCGCTCCCATTGGCACGTCCATGATCATTCATCCAAACATGCCGAATAAGCCTTCAACTTTCGAGGCTCGGCCGATATGAATCGAGTGGATGTCAGTCCAGTCCACCGACCTATGGCAAGTAGAAAATGAGTTGCTGCAGCTTTGATAACAAATCGGAAACAGGGTCGCTTCCGGATCGCGCGACTGCGGTCCAGCCCGCTACGTCTCCTCCACCATGCGATGTCAGGGACATCCCGGGCGGTCGCGTTCACGTCGGGACAGCTAAGCCGCTTCTTCCCTTTGATGGCGAAGGGCCGCCACGACCGGTTCAGATCGACAGCTTTCGCCTCTCTACGGCTGCCGTAACCAATGCGGAGTTCGCAAGGTTCGTTCGCGAGACCGGATATGTGACTGAAGCGGAGCGGCTTGGGTCGTCCTACGTTTTCTACAAGTTCATCGACGGCAGCGTTCCGACGACCGGTGTCGTCGGGGCCGAATGGTGGAGAAAGATAGACGGCGCCCATTGGGCAGCACCATTCGGACCGCAACGATCGGGAGCGGAGCTGGACGACTTGCCTGTTGTTCATGTCTCTTGGCAGGACGCCACGGACTACGCGCGATGGATCGGCGGGCGCTTGCCAACCGAAGCAGAGTGGGAGCACGCCGCACGCGGTGGCCTGAGGGAACCCATCTACCCTTGGGGCGACGAACATCCAACAGACGCCTTTACGCCTTGCAACATCTGGCAGGGAGACTTTCCAAGGGATGATCTGGGCAAGGATGGCTATGTCGGCCTCGCGCCCGCTATTTCGTTTCCTCCAAACGGCTACGGCCTGCACAACATGTCCGGCAACTGCTGGGAGTGGACCGCCGACGCATTTCGTATCCGTTCTATTCGAAGGGAGGCCGCTATCGCGAACAAGTCCGCGAAAGAGCAGGGAAAAAAGGTCCTGAAGGGCGGCTCCTACCTTTGCCACGCTTCCTACTGCCATCGCTATCGCATTGCGGCGCGGATGGGGAGCACCGGAGATTCGACGACCGGGCACATCGGTTTCCGAGTGGCGTTTGACGCAAGGTGACAGAAATATTGACACCGCGTCGACATCAAGTTAATCAATTAACTTACGCGAGTTAATTGATTAACTTGCCACGGCACCGAACACCCTTGAGGAGGGGCATCGGAGCCATGCCCGCAGATTTCGGTAGGAGGAGACCAAATGAAGCTGACACACTGCATCACTGCGACCGCGTTGTCCGTCGCCCTTTACGCTCCCGCACATGCCGAGACCTTGAAGGTCTACTGGAACGCGGGCCACGCCTATCCAGCCTATGCTGAGGTGATCAAGAAGTTCGAGGCTGATCATCCCGGCTGGACTGTCGAGTGGGGCAGGTTCCAATGGCCGGACATGCGCACCAAGATTGTTGCCGACATGTCCGTCGGCAATGTCCCCGACCTCGTAGCCGATCCCGGCGGCTGGGTCCCGGAGTTCGCTCTTCAGGGCAAGATCCTTCCACTCAACGACTATGTGGCGAAGGACGGAAGCTCGATGGGCTATCCTGACGACTGGCAGGATTTTTCGGTTTCGAGAAACTCCGTTGATGGCAAATACTATGGTGTGCAGTTGCATCTGACTTGCGCAACGCTCGTCTATAACGTTGATCTGCTAAAGGCCGCGGGTTTCGAAAAGCCTCCGGCCAACTGGGAGGAATTCCGAAATGCAGCAATGGCCGTGGCGAAAAACGGCCGGATTGGTTTCGCTCCAAATCAGGTGGCCGGATACTTTATTCCGTGGATTTATCAGAACGGTGGCACATTCTACGACAAGGCATCAAACAAGGTCACGTTCGATAGCCCTGAGGCGGCGCAGTCGCTTCAGTTCGTCTCTGATTTGATTCACAAGGACAAGGCGGCGATTCTGCCTGTGGCAGGCGCAGACTACGAGGGGCCGCAGAAGCTTTTCACGTCAGGACGCGCCGCGATGATTTTGACGGGTCCTTGGGACGTGGCGCCCATCAAGACCGGAAATCCCAAGCTCAAGTGGGATGTCGCTCCTTCCCTGACTGAGAAGAAGCAGGCGACATTTGCCGGTGGCGTTAGCCTCTTCATACCAAAGGACGCCAAGCACCCCGCCGAAGCGTGGGATCTTCTGAAGCGCTTCGTTGCCATTGACACGGAACTGGCCGCCTCGGTGGCGAATGGGATGACGATGCCACGCAAGTCCTGGGCCGCTGATCCGAAGGTGACGGGAGATCCCGTCTTGAGCAGGTTTAGCCAGTGCCTGCCCTACGCCGTTGACTCGTCGGCGGATCTTGCGCTGACGGGCAAGAACGCAATGGTCCAAGATCTCTTCAAGGCCGCGGTGCAGGACATCCTCTACAACGGCAAACCGGCCCAGGAAGTCTTGTCGAATTATGCGGCACAGGCAAACGCTGAGCTGTCGAAGAAATAGGTAGGATCAAAGACCGGAGATCGTCGGTATGAACTACGCTCGCAGCCGTAACGGCAGGCAGGCAATCTTTGCCTATGTCGTCCTTTCGCCGGCGATCCTCTACTTCGCCGTCTACTTCTTCTACCCGATCGTTGTCGAATTCTGGGCGAGCTTCTTTCGCGGGCAACCTCTTATCGGGGACTCGGAGTTTACCGGTTTCGACAATTACATCAGGGCGCTCACGGATCCGCGGGTCCGTGACGCGTTCATCCGGACAGTTATTTTCGCCGTCTGTGGGACGGTCGGAACACTGCTTCCCGCTCTGTGTCTCGCTGCGATCCTTTCGGGGCCGATCAAGGCGGCTACCACGATCAGGGCTATAATCTTCTTCCCCTACATCATTTCCTTCGTGATCGTGGCGCTGATGTGGAAGAGCATCCTCGATCCATACACGGGCATGTTGAATGCGATCCTCCTGCAGCTGGGGCTGCCGATGCAGAACTGGCTAAGTACGCCTTCTACCGCGTTGCCGACGATCATCGCGGTCACAGTTTGGAAGGATATCGGATATGCGATGTTGATCTATATCGCCGCCATCCAGTCGATCCCGAAGGAGCTCTATGAAGCAGCGGAGATCGATGGCGCTTCGCGCATGCAGCAGTTTACGAAGATCACGATACCGCTTTTGACGCCGACAACACTCTTCCTGGCCGTCATCAGCATGATAGCCCACCTTCAGGATCTGTCCGCACCCTATCTCCTGACTGGCGGCGGCCCCGCCGAGGCGACGCGCCTATACGCGCTGCATGTGTTCGAAACCGCGTTCGTGGAACTCAATATCGGATACGCTTCGGCGCTCTCGTTTCTGATGTTGATCGTCATTCTCATCGTCACTGCTTTGCAGTTCCGGTTCCTCAATCGCGAGGTCGCATACTGATGGCCAATGTAAATCAGACCTCGAAGGGCGCACTGTTCGTCATCTATATCGTTCTTGGCATCTTCGTGATCCTTGCACTGTTCCCGTTCTTTTACATGGTCTCGCTTTCCCTTCAGAGCGATGCGGACCTCATGAGTGGTGAACCGGTGCTTATTCCGTCGGTGCTGGAGTTCTCCAACTACGTCACAATCTGGGAGAAGGCGCCGTTCTTCCGGTTCATCATCAATAGCTTTGTCATCGCAGGCGGCATCACGCTGCTTCATCTCATCTTCGACCCGCTTATCGGCTACGTGTTCGCCAAGCTGGAATTTCCGGGCAGCAAGCTGATGTTCGGGGCGCTACTGTCGACACTGATGCTTCCGTTCTTCATCAGAATGATCCCGCTCTATATCCTGACGGCGGAGCTTGGATGGCTCGATACCTACCAGGGCTTGATTATGCCCTTTGCGATGAGCGCGTATGGCATCTTCATGATGCGGCAGTTTATCCGGCCAATCCCCATGGATCTGCTCGACGCTGCCCGCCTTGAAGGAGCCTCGGAGTGGCGGATCTACAGGTCGATCGTGCTTCCCCAACTCGGGCCGCCGATGGCAACGCTTGCGCTGCTTACATTCGTATTCCAGTTCAACGAGTTTCTCTGGCCGCTCGTTGCCGTAAGCTCGGTTGAGATGCGACCGATCACCACCGGTCTCACACTCTTCAATTCCGAATTCTTTACCCAATGGAATCTGACGGCGACAGGCGGGGTCATTCTCTTCGTGCCAAGCCTGCTGCTGTTCATCTTCATGCAACGTTACTTCGTCCAGTCGGTCATGACTTCCGGAATGAAATAGGAAGAAGAGGCATTCAATGCGCAATTCACCAAATGTAATCGTGTTCTTCACCGACCAGCAGCGATGGGACAGCGTCGGTCTGCATGGCAACCCGATGAGCCTTACGCCCAATTTCGACCGCTTGGCAGCAGAAGGCATGTTCATTCCCAACTCCTTCACTTGCCAGCCAGTTTGCGGTCCGGCGCGGTCCGCCTTGCAGACAGGCCTCTATCCGACAACGACAGGCTGCTTCCGCAATGATATCCCGCTCCCGGCAGGCCAGAAGACCCTCGCACACCACTTCGCGGAGGGAGGCTACGAGACGAGCTATATCGGAAAATGGCATCTTGCCTCGCAGGATCCCGTACCGCTCGCGCAGCGCGGCGGGTATCAGCATTGGCTGGCCTCGAACATTCTCGAGTTCACGTCCTACGCCTACGACACCACGATGTTCAATGACGCCGAAGAGGCGGTCAAACTGCCGGGCTACCGGGTCGACGCGTTGACGGATGCCGCCGTCCGCTATGTCACGAAACGCAAGGACAAGCCGTTTTTCCTCTTCCTCTCGTTCCTTGAGCCCCATCATCAAAATGAGTTCGACGACTATCCCGCCCCCGTCGGCTATGAGGATCGAATCCGGAAGAACATGCAGTTGCCTAGAGACCTGCAGGCACTACAAGGGTCGTCCAACGAGCACTACCCCGGCTACATGGGCATGGTCCAACGCCTCGACGAGGCGCTGGGAAGACTTGTCGACTCCCTGATCAGTTCCAAGCAACTCGACAACACGATCATTCTGTTCACGTCGGATCACGGTTGCCATTTCAAGACGAGAAACAACGAATACAAGCGGTCCTGCCACGAATCCTCGATCCGCGTGCCCACGTTTTTCCATGGGCCGGGCCTGATGAATAAAGGACCGTACGATGGTCTCGTCAGCCTGATCGATCTTCCACCCACGCTGTTGGACGCCGCGGGGCTTCCCGTCCCGGCAGAAATGCAGGGACAGTCGATCCTGAGGAAGAACCCCACACCCGAGGACAACGTATTCATCCAGATCAGCGAGCATCACGTGGGGCGAGCCTTGCGGACACGACGCTGGAAATACGAAATCACGGCCGCCGACCTAAGCGGCAACGTGGACATGAATTCGCAGCTCTATCAGGAGGCGTATCTTTACGATCTCGAAAAGGACCCTTACGAGTTGGAGAACCTTTGCGATCGCGAGGATTACATGGAAATACGCAATGTCCTGCGAGCGGAACTACTGAAACGGATCGTTGACGCAGGCGAGCCCAGACCTGAAATCACCTGAACATGACCAAGCAAAGTCGAAAGTCGCAGAGCCCCGAAGCAGTTGTGGTCGAGAAATCGGCGACGGTCAGCGACGTGGCGCGCTTGGCGAATGTCTCGACCGCCGCAGTGTCCATGTATTTCAGCGACCGCTCCGAACACCTGAAGCGGGTAGGACCAGAAGCGCGCGAACGCATCCGGCGCGCAGTCGAGGAACTGGGTTATGTGCCGAACAAGATTGCTCGCCACTTCAGGCGACAGAAGAGCGAACGGCTGTGTGTGATCTTTCCCAAGCTGGGTATCCCCTACGCCGACAGAATGGTCCACGGACTGGGTAAGGCAGCACGCGAGCGCGGCTTCATGCCGATCATCGTGACCGCTTCCAATCTTGAGGACCTTGAAACGATTCTCGGCGAGGTAGAGGCAGGCTTGGCCGATGGCGTCGTGGCCGAGGTTGACTATCTGACCGAGGCGGAAGTCGAAAAAGCGTTCTCATCGATGACCAAACATTGCCTTGTCATCCACGCGACAGCCAAACCTGGCCCCTTCAGTGTTCTCAACAACGGGCTGACGGCAGCACTGGAAATTGCCTTCGAGGATCTTGTGCTCAAGGGACATCGGCATATCGGCTATATTGAGAACACGTCTCAGGGAACCAACCCCCGTCTCAATGCGGTCGTCCGTCGGCGGGAAGAGCTCGGTATCGACACAAAAGTTTCGGTCCTGACAGGGGCGAGTGAACGGTCGACCGCCGCCGATTGTGCTCGCCAGATCGCCTCATGGGATGAGCGTCCGACTGCGGTGATCGTCGAGTCCGATTTTACGGCGGTCACGGTGATTGAGGAGTTTTCGCGCTTAGGTATCGTCGTGCCAGACCAGATCGCCGTCGTGGGCTGCGGTAACGCGGAAGAAGGCTTTTACTGCCGACCCCGCCTTACGACAATAGGCCCTGAATGGTCGTCGTTCGAAGAGGCGGGTCAATACCTGATAGACGGGCTGGAGCTTAGCAACCCGCTTCCGCCGAGGCGTTTCAATTCGCCCTGGAGCTACATTCGACGCAATAGCGCGTGAAAGCCCCAGGTTACTGACTTCAATCTCGATGGGGCCGAGACGCGGCCGATTCGCTGCGGCCTTGGGATTGCAATTGGTTTTCCGTGAGATGCCACGCTTTCGCTATCTTTTGTCGCACCTGCATCCAGTGGCAATTAAAATTAAAATCGATTAGCAGATTCATGAAACCGACAGAAATGCTCGGATTTGCGATTTCCGGTACTGGACAGGTATTGACGTCTTTGGTTGATCAGCCTCGGCCATAACCGCCGTGCACTGAATAAGCGCGACCCGGTCGCCGTTAGGGGTACAATAAACATGACATTGAAAATTGGAGCTCCGAAGGAGCTTATAGCCGGCGAATCCCGGGTGGCGATGACACCGGAGTCGGCGTTGCAACTGCAGAGGCTGGGCTATATCTGTCTCATCGAGGCTGGCGCCGGCTCTCTGGCCGGCTTTTCTGACAAAGCCTATGGCGCAGCCGGCGTGGAGGTTGTCGAAACAGCCGAGGCCCTGTTTGAACAAGCCGATATCATCGCCAAAGTGCGCCCTCCCGAACCGCGGGAACTGGAGCGCCTACGTGCCGGTCAGACGCTGATTTCGTTCTTCTATCCGGGACAAAACACCACACTGCTGGAGCAGGCCAAGGCAACCGGTGCCAACGTCATCGCCATGGACATGGTGCCGCGCATTTCGCGGGCTCAGAAGATGGACGCGCTGTCGTCGATGGCCAACATCGCCGGCTACCGCGCGGTCATCGAGGCGGGCAACAATTTCGGCCGCTTCTTCACTGGTCAGGTGACCGCCGCCGGCAAGGTTCCGCCTGCCAAGGTGCTGATCATCGGCGCCGGTGTCGCCGGACTTGCCGCGATCGGCACGGCCACCTCGCTCGGCGCCATCACCTACGCCTTCGACGTCCGTCCGGAAGTGGCCGAGCAGATCGAAAGCATGGGGGCCGAATTCGTTTTCCTCGACTTCAAGGAAAGCCAACAGGATGGTGCAGCCACTGGCGGCTATGCAGCACCGTCTTCGCCGGAGTTCCGCGAGAAGCAGCTGGAGAAGTTCCGCGAACTGGCGCCTCAGATCGACATCGTCATCACCACGGCGCTGATCCCGGGGCGTGATGCGCCAAAGCTGTGGCTGGCCGATATGGTCGCCGCGATGAAGCCGGGTTCCGTCATCGTTGACCTTGCTGCCGAGCGCGGTGGTAACTGTGAGCTTACCGTTGCTGACCAGCGTGTCGTCTCTGACAACGGCGTCGTCATCATCGGCTACACGGATTTTCCGAGCCGCATGGCCGCACAGGCATCGACGCTCTATTCGACCAATATCCGCCACATGATGACGGACCTGACGCCGGCCAAGGACGGTGTTGTCGTCCACAACATGGAAGACGACGTCATTCGTGGCGCGACCGTCGCCTTCGAGGGCAACGTGACCTATCCGCCGCCACCGCCGAAGATCCAGGCGATCGCCGCGCAGAAGCGACAAGAAAAAGCCAAGGAGCTGACGCCCGAGGAAAAGCGGGCGAAAGAGACTGCGGCCTTCAAGGCGCAGACGAAGAGCCAGGGCTTCCTGCTTTTGATCGGCACTGCCCTGTTGCTGCTCGTCGGTGCCTATGCGCCGGCAAGCTTCATGAACCACTTCGTGGTCTTCATGCTGGCGTGCTTCATCGGCTTCCAGGTGATCTGGAATGTCTCTCACTCCTTGCATACGCCTTTGATGGCGGTGACCAATGCGATTTCCGGCATCGTCATCCTCGGTGCGTTGCTGCAGATCGGCTCCGGCAACTGGTTGGTCGTTCTCCTTGCCGCTCTGTCGGTGCTGGTCGCGACGATCAACATCGTCGGCGGCTTCCTCGTCACGCGGCGTATGCTCGCCATGTTCCAGAAGTCCTGATCGGCCAAGGGATATCAAAGGGTTTTCAATATGACGATTGGTATCGTTTCGGCTGCCTATATCTCCGCGGCCGTTCTATTCATCCTTTCCCTTGGTGGCTTGTCCGGCCAGGAAAGCGCCAAGCGCGCCGTGTGGTACGGCATTGTCGGCATGACGCTTGCGATTGTCGCCACCATCTTCGGACCGGGCGTCGGCAACTGGTTCATCATTCTGCCGATGATCCTGGCCGGCTCCATTGCCGGCTATTACGTGGCAAACCGCGTGCAGATGACCGAGATGCCGCAGCTTGTGGCCGCACTTCACTCGTTCGTCGGCCTTGCGGCCGTGTTCATCGGCTTCAACGCTCACCTGGAAGCCTGGCGCGTTGCTGCCATGGACGAGGCGACACGCGCGACCCTCGATGGCTTTGCCGGCATTCTCGCCCATAAGACGTCCGTCGAGCTGGCGATCATGAAGGTCGAGGTCTTCCTCGGCGTCTTCATCGGCGCTGTGACCTTCACCGGATCGGTCGTCGCTTTCGGCAAGCTGGCCGGCAAGGTGGATGGCAAGGCGAAGAAGCTGCCGGGCGGACATTTCCTGAACGCCGGCGCCGCCATCCTGTCGCTCATCCTGCTGCTGATGTATGTCAACGGCGGTGGTGTCTGGACGCTGATGCTGATGACGTTGCTCGCCTTCTTCATCGGTTACCACCTGATCATGGGCATCGGCGGCGCTGACATGCCGGTCGTGGTGTCGATGCTGAACAGCTATTCCGGCTGGGCGGCGGCGGCGATCGGTTTCACGCTCGGCAACGATCTCCTGATCGTCACCGGCGCGCTGGTCGGCTCGTCCGGTGCGATCCTGTCCTACATCATGTGCAAGGCGATGAACCGCTCGTTCGTCTCGGTCATTCTCGGCGGCTTTGGCACGACGACCGGTCCTGCCATGGAAATCGAAGGCGAACAGATCGCCATCGATGCCGAAGGTGTGGCGTCCGCGCTGAACGATGCCGACAGCGTCGTCATCGTGCCGGGCTACGGCATGGCGGTCGCGCAGGCGCAGCAGGCGGTGTCCGAGCTTACCCGCAAGCTGCGGGCTGCCGGCAAGACCGTGCGCTTCGCGATCCATCCCGTTGCCGGCCGCCTGCCGGGCCACATGAACGTGCTGCTTGCAGAGGCCAAGGTGCCCTACGACATCGTGCTTGAAATGGACGAGATCAACGAGGACTTCCCTGAAACCGACGTCGTCATCGTCATTGGCTCCAACGACATCGTCAATCCGGCCGCGCAGGAAGATCCGAACTCTCCGATCGCGGGCATGCCGGTGCTGGAGGTGTGGAAGGCCAAGCAGGTGTTCGTGTCAAAGCGCGGTCAGGGCACCGGTTATTCCGGCATCGAGAACCCGCTCTTCTACAAGGACAACACACGGATGTTTTATGGCGACGCGAAGGCGAGCGTTGGAGCCCTGGTGCCTCTTCTCGCATAGTTAGGTAACGAGAGGCAGTCTATCGCGACTTCCAACACTGCGTGAATACACTATGCCGGGCGTTTCAAAAGCGTCCGGCATTTTCCCGTCCAGTGGCGTCTTCGCGGACGTTTTTGGTGGCCTACGCCGGGCAGGACATCATTCTTAATGTACCCGTTTTGAAAAATCCTGCGACAAACTTCCTACAGACCCGGCAAACCCCTGCGACAACTCTAAAGTAACTTCCGCTTACCGATAGTCCTCAAAGGGAGACGGATATGCGTGGAGAACTTTGGCAGGTGATCATTATGCGGCAGGTGCTCAACGAGTTCTGCGCTCAGCATGATCTGTCCGTCAAGGATCGCCCTGCGATCGAAGCGGCTGAACTGCTCATGCGGTTTGTGGCGGAAGGTGAATTGGATCCTGACGAACTGCGGACGCGCCTCGATGACGTGATGGTGGATCACCCCTTCGGCAAGCGGCCCCAGCCTGCGGTGCAAGACGGCGCCCGCGCCTAAAGCCTTTTCGCGTTCACAGTTGTAAAATACCAAAGGCGGAGCGACCTGAAAGATCGCTCCGCCTTTGGTATTTTCGGTTGCAGCGACGGCATCGTCGGTAGGACCACACTCCAGTTGGAATGCTTCCCTAGGTCACGGGTACGAACAAGCCGGTGCGACAGCCTCTTGGACTGTGGTGGCTTCTTGGCCATCAACACTCGGCCATGAAACGCGTGACGCTGTCGCGCAGAAACCAGATGCTGACCGCGAAGAGTGGTGGGCGATGTCGAGCCGATCTGGCGCCTCAGACGTGAATAGATAAGGCTGACGTTTTCACGACGATAGGCGCTCCGTCACGGTGCGCGGTTGTCACATCGAGGCAGCGGCGGCGCATTCATGCGGCCCGCGATTGCTATCTATCCCGCACCAGGCAATGGCTACGGATGCTGCTGCACGCTCAGACCGCCATCGATGGTCAGGCAGGTCGCATTCATGAATGGGCATTCGTCCGAGATCATGAAGACCGCGGCCAGTGCGATCTCCTCGGGCGTCGCTATGCGCCCGCCCGGGTGCAGCTTCATCGTCTCGGCCTTGGCGGCGACGGGGTCTGGGAAGCTGTCCCAGTAATCGATAACCTTCTGCGTCGCCACATAGCCCGGCGCCAGGGCGTTTACCCTGATATTCTGGGCTGCATATTCGAGCCCGAGCGACTTTGTCATTCCAAGCAGTGCGTGCTTGGCCAGCGGATAGGGGAATGTGTGGGGAATGATGGTGAAGGCGTGGGTCGATGCGATGTTGAGGATGACGCCACCCTGCATCGCTATCATGTCAGGAAGCAAAGGCTTGCAGCAATTCCAGGCACCCTTCAGGTTGATGTCGAAACACCGATCCCACTCCTGATCGGTGGTCTCCAAGGGGTGCGAGAAGACGTTGACTCCGGCGTTGTTGACCAGGGCGTTGATCGTGCCGATTTCATCGGCTGCCTGCTTGACCGCGGCGGTGACAGCCGCGGCATCGGTGATATCAACCGGGCAGTAGCCCACCTTTCCGCCGAGCTGCTTGAGACGCTCGGCTTGTTCGGCCAGGAGCGCTGCATCCCTGTCGATAAGGAACAGCGAGGCATCCTGGCGGAGAAACTCCTTTGCGATCGCCAGGCCGATGCCCTGCGCCGCGCCGGTGACAAAGATTTTCTTTCCACTCAACCGTCCGGACATATTCTCGCTCCAACCTACCATTCGGCAAAGCTGCCGTCGGTATGGCGCCACACCGGGTTGCGCCAACGGTGGCCTTCCTTGGCCTTCTCGATAACGTATTCCTCGTTGACTTCCACCCCAAGCCCTGGCCCTTGAGGGATGCTGACGAAACCGTCCGCATAGTGGAAGACCTCCTTGTTGGAGATGTAGTCCAGGATGTCGTTGCCCTTGTTGTAATGGATGCCGAGGCTCTGTTCCTGGATGAAGGCGTTGTAGCTGACAGCATCGACCTGCAGGCAGGCGGCAAGCGCGATCGGGCCGAGAGGGCAATGCGGGGCGAGCGCCACGTCATAGGCTTCCGCCATGGTGGCGATCTTGCGGCATTCGGTGATGCCACCGGCATGGCTGAGATCGGGTTGAAGGATATCCACGTAGCCCTCGGCCAGGATGCGCTTGAAATCCCAGCGCGAGTACAGCCGTTCGCCGAGCGCGATGGGCGTCGAGGAGTGATTGGCAATTTCCTTCAGCGCCTCATGGTTCTCGGAAAGCACTGGTTCTTCAATGAAAAGCAGCTTGTAGGGCTCGAGCTCCTTGGCCAGCACCTTGGCCATCGGCCGATGAACGCGGCCGTGGAAATCGACGCCGATACCAACATGCGGCCCGATGGCCTCACGGATGGTCGCTATGGTCTCGACCGCTTTTTCCACCTTGTCATAGGTATCGACGATCTGCATCTCTTCGCAGCCATTGAGCTTGATGGCCTGGAACCCACGGGCCACCACCTCCCGGGCGTTGTTGGCGACATCCGCGGGGCGATCACCACCGATCCAGGAGTAAACCTTGATCCGGTCTCGCACCTGGCCTCCGAGCAGCGAGTGAACCGGCTGGCCGAGCGCTTTGCCCTTGATATCCCAGAGTGCCTGGTCGATGCCGGAGATCGCGCTCATGTGGATTGCGCCGCCGCGGTAGAAGCCGCCGCGATACATGACATTCCAGTGGTCTTCGATCAGAAACGGGTCCTTGCCGATCAGGTAATCCTCAAGCTCGTGCACGGCGGCCTGAACCGTGAGCGCGCGCCCCTCGACGATTGGCTCGCCCCAACCGACAATCCCCTCGTCCGTTTCGATCTTCAGGAACAGCCAGCGCGGCGGAACGATGTAAGTGGTCAGCTTGGTAATCTTCATGGCATGGGTCCGATCAAGCGAGAATGAGGTCGGCCGCCTTGGCGGCGGCGGCAAGGACAGCGGCATTGGTGTTGCCGCTAACGATGGTCGGCATGAGCGAGGCGTCGATCACGCGCAGGCCGCGTGTTCCATAGACATTTAGGCTTGCATCCAAGACGGCTTCGGGATCGCTGTCGCGGCCCATTTTGCAAGTGCCGACAGGGTGGTAACCGGTCTTTACGGTGCGTTTGCAGTGGGCGGCGACTGCCTCATCGCTTGAGACATCCGGGCCCGGGAAAATTTCCTTGTCGATCAGATCACGCAGCGGCGAGGCTTGCAGGACCTTTCGAGCGAAGCGAAAGCTCGCCATCGTCAGCCGCAGGTCGTCGGGGTCGGAAAAGATCTGCGTATCGACAACCGGATCGGCAAATGGTTCCGCCGACGAAAGCGTTACGGATCCGCGTGCCTTGGGGCGCAGCAGCAGCGAGTTGATGGTGACGCCGTCTCCCGGCTCCGTCCCCATCACGTCGCGATCGAGATAGACCGTAGGCACGCAGAACATCTGGATCGTCGGTCGGTCGTTGTTGCCGTCTGGGTCATAGAAGGCGCAGGTCTCGACGCCGGTGGTGGAAACGGGCCCGGACTTGAACAGCAGATATTGCAGCCCTGCCTTGATCATCGGCCAACCCCGGTCGGCTCCGTAATATCCGAACGATCCGCGGGTCGTGGCGACGACCGGGCACTCATAGTGGTCCTGCAGGTTCTTGCCGACGCCGGGGAGCGCCAGCCGCGTCTTTATTCCGTGCCTGGCAAGTTCATCTTCCGGTCCGATGCCTGAGATCATCATCAGCTTCGGTGTCTGATAAGCGCCGGCGGCCAGAATGACCTCGACGCCCGCTGTCGCCGTTTTGCTGCTCCCGCCTTTCATGTAGTCGACGCCTGTCGCGCGGTCGCCTTCCATGCGAATGGCGGTTACGGTCGCACCGGTCTCGATCGTCAGCAACGGATTGTCCATTACCGGCTTCAGGAAGGCATCGACCGCGCTTGAACGCTTGCGCGTCGCCCAATCGATCGTGTGCTGCATGAAGCCGACGCCGAACTGATGCTCGCCGTTGAAATCCGGGTTGTAGGGAATGCCCATGCCCTGCAGCGTTTTCACGTAGGTGCGCGTCATCGGGCTTGTGTGGCCCAGATGCGATATTTTCAGCGGACCGCCGAAGCCATGATACTCACCCGCCAGATGATCGTTGTCCTCCTGGCCTTTGAAGTAGCCAAGCATGTCCTGATAGGACCAGGCGCCATCGTTATTGGCACCGGCCGGTGTCACGAGCTCGTTCCAATGATCGAAATCCGCGGCCTGGCCGCGCATGTAAACCATGGCGTTGACGGTGCTGCCGCCGCCGAGAACGCGCCCCTGCGGTACGATCGGACCACGACCGCCCAACTGTGGTTGCGGTTTGGTCTTGTGCATGGCGAGGTACGTATCCTTCGCCAGGAATTTCATGTATCCGGCGGGGAAATTCATGATTGGGTTGGGTTTGGCGGGGCCGCGCTCGAGGATGAGCACGCGCGCCTTGCCATCGGCCACAAGTCTCGCGGCAACGACGCAGGCGGAACTGCCTCCGCCAACAATGATGTAGTCGAACTGACCAGTACCGGGCATGCGATTCTCCAGCTATGCGCGACGTATTAAATGGCTTGTGGCCGAAGCCGGATGGATCCCGAAAGCGTCTCGCCGGGTTCCAGCCGCCTGAGATCACCGAGGTCGGGGAGATTATGTCCGTTCGCCAGATGCGACATTGGCTCGAAGCAGAAGTAATCCCGCTTGAATGACGGATCGAACGCCGTATCGGAAACGAAGACGAAGGCGTGCTTGAACACGGGGTCCGCCGTCAGATGAAGAGCGGTGTGGTGCTCTGGCCATGACACGATCGCCTCGCCGCACCAGTCCTCGAATCCGTTGTTTACCCACCTATGCGGAAGTTCGGACGGCCTGCTGAAATCGAGGTCCTCGGGAATGTTTGTCGCCTCTCCGGGCAGCCAGCCTTCGACCTCGGTCCAGAACTTCGAAGCCGGGGCAAAGAGCGTTGTCTCGGCTGCCATCGGAAAATATGGATGCCAGCCGATGCCAAACGGCAAGGCCACTTCTCCGCGGTTCTCCACGGCCAATGTCAAAACCAGTGCGCCATCTTTCAGCGCGAAGGACTGCGTCGCATGATATGCATACGGCGTATGGCCACCTCGGTGCGTGAAGGCGAGCTCGAGGTGATCATCGCCCTGGCCATCGATCGCCCACTCCGACTGCCATCCCTCGCCATGGAGGTAATGCTCATCCCATGGGGTGTTTGGCGTGAAGTGATACGCCCTACCCTCGTACACGAAGCGGTTTTGCCGAACGCGATTTCCGAAGGGCACCAGGGGATAGCATCCTGATGATAGCGCGTCGGCATCATCAGACCGAGCCGGGCGCAACAGCGGCACCTTGCCCATGTCACCGTCTTGCCAGAAGCCGAGGACAAGACCGCCCGTCGTCGATACCTTCAGTGACAACGAGCCTGACGTCAGTTCGATTTCGGACATGATATGCGCTCAGCCCTTGTTTCGCGACATGCTGCGCTTAATCGCCTGGATGTTTGCCAGGACGGCGATGACGATAATGAGACCACGCACGACCTGCTGGAAGAACGGGTTGATACCGAGCAGCACGAGGCCATTCCCGATCAGTGTGATGACGAGCACGCCGAGAAGCGTTCCCAGCATGGACCCGCGGCCGCCGGACAGGGATGTGCCGCCGACCACCACCGCTGCGATCACGTCGAATTCCAGGCCGGTGGCAGCCGTTGCATTGCCCGATCCGAGACGCGAGACGAGCAGGATGCCGGAGATTGCCGCCATGGCGCCGGCAATGGCGAATAGCGCGACCCGAATTTTCGATACGCTGATGCCGCTCAGGAACGCGGCATGTGCATTGCCGCCGATCGCGAATACCGACCGACCGAAGGCTGTCTTTCTGCTGATGAACGCGAAGACCGCAAACAGCACGAGCATGATGATTGCTGCCGGCGGAACGCCGAACAGTGAGCGATCAAGCGCGTCCAGCATGTCGTTGCGACCGATGGAGACAGGCAGCGCATCCGTGACAAACAGGGCCGTGCCGCGCAGCGCGCTCCACAGGCCGAGCGTGGCAACGAAGGATGGCACGTCGCAATAGGCGCGCAGCGCACCTGCGATGGATCCCAGCAAAGCGCCGACCACGATTGCAAGCGCAAAGGCCAGCGGCGTCGGGGCACCCCACTGCAGGAAGAAAGCCAATACGACGGAAATGAACGCCACCATCGGTCCGACGCTGACGTCAATTTCGCCGGCGATGATGATCAGTGTGGCCGCCCAGGCAGCAATGCCGATCGTGGCGGCATCGCGCAGGATGTTGATCTGGTTGTTGAACGACAGGAAGCCGTTCGCAGACGAGGTAAACACGACGTAGAGAACGATGATGGCCACGAAGAGGCTCAACTCGTTCATGTGTTGCGACAGACCAAAGCCCGACTTGCTGGATTTTGATCTTGAGGACGGCTTGGCCGTCTGTTCGAGTGACATCTGGTGCCTCCCTCAATGTCCGCTGATGCAGGCGGCCATCACGGCATCCTGATCGATGTTGGGTGATATGAACTCGTCTTGCAGCGTGCCGTCTCTCAGGACGAGGACGCGATCGCACACAAGCGGAAGTTCCTCGATTTCGCTGGAGACAAAGATCACACTCCGGCCCTCGGCCGCGAGTTGACGGATGATTGCATAGATTTGCGCCTTGGCCTCGACATCGACGCCACGCGTGGGTTCGTCGAGGAGCAGGATACGGCTGTTGGCATAGACCCAGCGGCCGATGACGACCTTCTGCTGGTTGCCTCCGGAAAGCGTGCCGATCGGCGTGTCGGTGCGCGCTGCCTTGATATGCAGCCGATCGATCACGCGCCGTGTTGCTTCCGCCATCATCCGGCTCGACAGGACACCTGTCTTGCTGACACCGGAGAAGTTGGTCGAGAGCGTATTCTCATCGACACCCAGCAACGGGACGATGCCTTCTTCCTTGCGACTCTCCGGTGTGTAGCCGAATCCACGGCCCAGCATCTCCTTGTAGCGGCCAGGCTTCACGGTCGCGCCATCGACAAGCAACTGGCCGGCATCAAAACGACGCACACCGGCGATCGACTGCAGCAGCTCCGTTCGCCCGGAGCCGAGAAGGCCGGCAATGCCGAGCACCTCGCCTTTCCTGAGTGCGAAGGAAACGGAGTTCAGCTTAGGCGCAAGCGCCAGATCCCGCACCTCAAGGACGACCTTGTCACTGCCGGTGTTTTCAAGAGCGGCCGCCTGCGACGCTTCCGATCCCAGCATCAGCCGAACGATCTCGCGCGTGTCGGCGCCCTTGACGTCAACCGTGTCGATGATGCGCCCGTCACGCATCACGGTCGCCGAATGCGCGATCTGGCGGATCTCGTTCATGCGGTGGCTGACATAGATCACGGCTATGCCCTCGGAAGCGATGCGCGTCACCGCAGCCATCACTTTTTCCGCTTCGGCCGCAGCAAGCGAGCTCGTGGGCTCGTCCAGAATGACGATCGTCGGCTTGCCGACGAGAACACGGGCAATCTCCAGAAGCTGCCGTTCGGCGGGGCTGAGGCCAGCAACCAGTCTGTTGGGAGGCAGGTCGAGGCCCAGCCGTCCCATCGCTTCGGCTGCCGCGGCTTCCATCTCGGCATATTGGATAACACCGCCCTTGCGCGGCCAGCGGCCGAGGAACAGGTTCTCGGCAAGCGTCATTCCAGGTACGAGGCTGAGTTCCTGATAGACAACCCGAACACCTTTTTCGAATGACTCCTGAGCGCGCCCCGATCCGGCATGCGACAGTTCCGCGCCGTTGATCGAAACCGATCCGCTGTCCGGGATTTCGGCACCGGTCAGCATGCGGATGAGCGTCGATTTTCCAGCACCGTTTTTTCCGAGGAGCGCCCGGACTTCACCGGCCGCCACCTGGAACGTGGCGTTGTCGAGCGCAAGCACGCCAGGGTAGCGACGCGTACAGCCGATGACGGATGCAACGATTGGCGATGACGCTGGCTGAAGATTGGTAGCTTGTGTCATAGATCTTTCCACTTATGGAGCGATGCCGCCGGTTGGGCCGGCGGCCTCTTTCTTCAAGGCAAGCGAGAGGATCCGCGATCAGGGGATGCCGTCTGCGTGTGCCTTCAGCCAAGCCTTGCCGTCGTCGGAAGACTTGTAGAGGTCGATGTCGTAGGCAACCTTGATGTCGGCCGGAGCCTGCCCGTCAATGGACTTGATCGCCTGAGCCAGAGCCAATTTGCCCAATCCCTGGCCGGAGATGTCGACCACGGCCTTGATGACCGTGAAGTCTGAAAGTTCCTGTGCAATTTCGGTGGTCATGTCGCCGCCGAAGACGACAACCTTGCCGGTCTTGCCCTGGCTCTTGACCGCGCGAGCGGCGCCGAGCGTAGCGCCACCGGCCTCGCCGAAGAACGCATCGATATCCGGGTTGGAGGAAAGCATGGTGCTGGCGACGGATACCGCCTTGTCCAGAACGGCACCTTCCTGGTTCGCGACGATCTGAGCGCCGGGAACCTTGGCCTTCAGTGCATCTTCAAAGCCCTTGCGGCGCGTGACGCACACTTCGACGAATTCGCAATTGAGGACCGCGATCTTCGGCGCATCCTTTTTCTCGGCGATGAAGTAATCGGCCGCTGCCTCGCCGAGCTTGTGTCCAAAGTCGTAGGGGTCGCCGACGGCATAGGCGGAGATATATTCCTTCATGTCGGCGTCGTTGAGGCAGGTATTATAGCAGACGACCGGGATGCCAGCGTCATGCGCGCGGCGGATCGCGCGGTAGGAGCCGTCGGCAGAAACGGGTGAGACGATGATCGCTTGAACGCCGGCGGAGATCAGTGAATCGATGAACGACGATTCCTTGCTGACATCGCCCTGCGCATTGGTTTCCACCACGTCCAGTTTGCGCCCGGCGTCGTTGGCGCCTGTCTGAATACCCTTGCGGACGCCGGCATAGAAACCCTGGGCATCCATGTAGATCGCGCCGACCTTCAGGTCCTTGTCCTGCGCAAAGGCAGGGGCTGCGCTTGAGGCAGCAAGGGCGCTAATCGCCGCCAATGCGACGCGTCTGAAAAGCTTCATTTTTTCCTCCCAACAAAATTGACCACCGGCGAAGACCAAGGCTCATCTGCCGCCCTCTCCACGACGACCGGAAACTATTCATCATCGTACAAATGTCAATATAAATACGATTTATTTTTAGAATGTCGCCTACGTTTGGCGCCGGATGGCCGAAAATGCCTGAGTTCTCGTCAAATTAGCGGATAATAAATCGTATTTATTTGACGATTTATCGGTGATTGACTACTGCTGCGTGTTGCGGGTATTTGCAGAATATGAATCGGGAGGGACACGAGTGGCAGGCGCAAAGACGGCACGCACTCTGACGGAAGACGGCGACCCAATCGCAGCACGCGGAAAGCGCAGTGTCCGCGAGGCGCTTCTGCATCACTTCGTCGAGAAGATCGTTTCCGGCGAGATGGCGGAGGGCTCCACCTTGCCCAACGAGGCTGAGCTTACCGAGCGATTTGGCGTCAGCCGTACGAGCTTGCGCGAGGCGATGCAGTATTTGTCCGCGCTCGGGCTTGTGCGCTCGCGTACGCGGGCGGGAACGACGGTGCTGCCACGCGAGAACTGGAACTATCTCGATCCGCTGGTTCTGGATGTGCTGCTGTCCATCGGCACCGACGAGAACTTCTACATGTCACTGATCGACGCTCGCCAGCTGCTTGAACCCGCCGCCGCCGCGCATGCGGCCGCGAATGCAACAGCGCGCCAACTCTACCAGATCTCCAAGGCCTTCGAGGACATGGTCGAGGCCAATTCACGTGACAACGAGGCCTGGAGTCGCGCCGACCTGGAGTTCCATACGGCCATTATCGATGCGAGCGGCAACTGGGTCTATCGCCAGTTCGCCAGCGCAATCCGCGCCGCGCTTCTGGCGAGCTTCCGTCTGACGAACCGCGCCAGCCAGTCACACGAGCAGGCGATCCTGAAGCACCAGGACGTGCTTGAAGCAATCAGAATGCGAAGGCCGGAAGCCGCCCGGCACGCGATGGAGCAGCTGATCGGCGTTGCCCGAAGCGAGATCACCGATGCGCTTCGCAAGGTTCGCGTGTGACTACAAGGCTGTTGTCGGCGCGAAGGTTTCATTCTTCCGGCCGGTGACGTCTCATTGATCTGACCGCGCTATCGCTCATTTCCGAGAGTGGCGACACGATTGGCAACGCGGCGGCTTGGCGGCGTCGGCGCCGTTCGAAACTGAACGCCGCTTCGTTCGCCAGCACTTACGCTGGTCCCGTCGCAAGCTCCAGTATGCGCCGCGCTTGCCGCAAGTGGGGCGCATCGATCATCTGGCCATCGAGTTGAAGTACGCCCTTCTCGGGGTTCGCTTCGAATGCCGCGACGATGGCTCGGGCCTTTTCGACGTCGGCTTGCGTCGGCGAGAAGGCCTCGTTGATAACGGGGATCTGAGAGGGATGAATTGCCATCATCCCGGTAAAGCCATCGCAGCGCGCCCGGTGCGCGTAGCGCCGCAGGCCCTCCAGATCGCCTAATGCCGGGTAGATGGTCTCGATGGCAGCGGCGCCGGCGGCGTGACCGGCAAACAATGTCAGCGAACGCAGCATTTCATAGGGATGGGTATAGCTGCCATCCTCATTTCGTGACCGTGTGGCACCGATCGCCGCTGGCAGATCTTCCGCCCCCCAAGTCAATCCCAGGATGAGGTGACGAACGGCCGCATAGCTTCCAAGCTGGAAGATTGCTGCGGGCGTCTCCGTCGCGATCGGCATGATCGGCACACCGGGGGCGAGCGCCGCCAAGGCCTCGACACTTGCACTGCCCTCGGCCTTCGGCAAGACAAGCGCGTCGGGCCGGGCATCGAGAATGACCGCGAGATCCTGCTCCAGAAGGCCACTACCGAGTGAGTTCACCCGCACGAAGAGCTTGGCCCGCCGTTCAGCCGATCGCAGGAAAGTGGCGACAGCCGCTCTCGCTGCGGGTTTCTCGACAAGCGCAACGGCATCTTCCAGATCGAGAATGAGGGCATCGGCGGAAAGCGTGAGCGCCTTCTGCATGCGATCCGGCCGGTCGCCCGGCACGAAGAGCAGTGAGCGTAGCCTCATGCCGGTCTCCTTTGCACCAGTGCGGTGCGCAGGCATCTGCAAACCACTTCGCTGCGCTGATTGAGCAACTCGTGCTGGAAGGTGACGATGCCGGCCGTCGGTCTCGATCGGCTGTCTTTCAGATCGGCGATTTCGGTTTCGGCGCGCATCGTATCACCGATGAAAACAGGCTTCGGCATGACCAGCTTGTCGTAGCCCAGATTGGCAACCAGCGTGCCCAACGTCGTATCCGCAACTGAAAGCCCGATCATCAGCGCGAAGGTGAAGGTGCCATTGACCAGTATCTGGCCGAATTCGCTTGCCTTCGCCGCTTCCGCATCGATGTGCAGTGGCTGCGGATTGTGGGTCATGGTGGAGAACAGGAGATTGTCTGTTTCGGTGACCGTGCGACGAATCTCGTGCGTAACCCTGTCGCCGATGGTCCAGTCCTCGAAATGACGCCCGGCCATCACTGGTCTCCTTCCAGCTGCATGAGAATACCGCCTTCGACGACCTGGGCATCGGCAAGGACCTTCATTTCCGAAACGACGCCATCGAACGGTGCGCTCAGCGTCTGCTCCATCTTCATTGCCTCGATGACGACAAGGGGCTGACCTCTGGCCACCCGATCTCCTTTGGCGACCATGAGCGCGATCACCCTCCCCGGCATCGGCGCAACGATTGCGCCATCGGAATGGCCGGCGCTTCCTTCGGCATGACCGGCGCGTCGCGGCCCGAAAGCCCAGGCTTCGCCATCCAGAAAGAGCACGCCGGCATCGGTCACGGCCGGCTCGCCACCATCATCGCGCAGTTCCACCCGATAGGCTGCACCGCCGACCTCGACGCCGATCTCCCGCGACGGCGGTGCGTTCATCCGGAAGCCGCTTGCCGTCGTCCATATATCGCCGCCCGGTTTCGGCAGGATCGCCCGTGCCGCCGCTTGCAGCACGCGCTCGCTGGGTTCGGTCGGCGGGACCAGATCGGTCGCGTGTCTTTCGATGAAGCCGGTATCGACCGCGCCGGCGCGAAAATCGGGATGATCGAGCGTGCGCGCAAGGAATGCGGCGTTGGTGCGCACGGCCCAGACCTCGACACCCGCTGCCGCACGGGCCAATCGCCGCGCCGCGTCTTGGCGCGTTGCACCATGGCTGATCAGCTTGGCGATCATCGGATCGTAGTAGGCGCTGATCTCGTTGCCTTCCTTGACACCGCTGTCGACCCTGATGCCCTCGGGAAACCTCAGATGGGTCAGCCGTCCGATTGACGGCAGAAAACCGGTCGATGGGTTTTCGGCATAGAGCCTCGCTTCCATCGCCCATCCGTTGATCGATAATTGCTCCTGGCGCAGGGGCAGCGGCTCGCCGGATGCCACCAGGATTTGCCACTCCACCAGATCCTGGCCGGTGATAGCCTCGGTCACAGGATGTTCGACCTGCAGCCGGGTATTCATCTCCATGAACCAGATGCGATCGGCGCGAAGCCCTTCGGACGCATCCGCGATGAATTCGATCGTCCCCGCGCCGACATAATCGATCGCGCGCGCTGCTTGGACCGCGGCCTGGCAGACAGCCTCGCGCGTCGACGCATCCATGCCCGGCGCCGGCGCTTCTTCGATGACCTTCTGGTGCCGACGCTGAAGTGAACAATCGCGCTCGAACAGGTGGACGACATTTCCGTGCGTGTCGCCAAACACCTGGACCTCGATGTGCCGAGGCGAGAGGATATATTTCTCAAGCAGTACCCGGTCATCGCCGAAGGCGGCAACGGCTTCACGCCGGCAGCTGTCGAGCGCCGCCACAAATTCCGCGGCGCTATCGACCCGACGCATCCCCTTGCCACCGCCACCGGCGACAGCCTTGATCAGAACAGGATAGCCGATCGCATCCGCCTCGCGCTGCAGCCGCTCGTCCGCCTGGTCCTCTCCGAGATAGCCTGGCGTGACCGGGACGCCCGCCGCGATCATCCGCTTCTTGGCCGCATCCTTGAGGCCCATGGCCCGGATCGAAGCCGCCGGCGCGCCGACCCAGATCAGACCGGAGGCCGTGACCCGCTCTGCGAACTCGGCATTCTCCGACAGAAAGCCGTAGCCCGGATGAATCGCCTTCGCGCCGGTCTGGATCGCGGCCTCAATGATCCTGTCGGCGTTGAGATAGCTGTCCCTGGCCGATGCCGGCCCGACGCACACCGCCCCGTCCGCCTCGCGAACGAAGGGCATGTCGCCATCGATCTCGGAGTGCACGGCGACGGTGCGGATCCCTAGCCGTTTCGCCGTTCTTATGATCCTCCTCGCGATCTCGCCGCGATTGGCGATCAGCAGGCTGTCTATCACGGTCTCTTCTCTCCCTGGCTCTCCGGCTACATGCGAAACAGGCCGAACTGGGCGCGCTCCGGTATCGGCGAATTCAGCGTCGCCGCGAATGCCAGGCCGAGCACATCGCGCGTCTGAGCGGGGTCGATGATGCCGTCGTCCCATAGCCGCGCGGTGGCGTAGTAGGGGTTGCCCTCGTCCTCGTATTTTTGCCGGATCGGCGCCTTGAAGGCTTCGGCCTCATCAACGCTCCAACTCTCGGCATCGCGATGCACGGTCGCGAGAACCGAGGCGGCCTGCTCGCCGCCCATGACGGAAATGCGCGCATTCGGCCATGTGAACAGAAAACGCGGCTGATAGGCGCGGCCGCACATGCCGTAATTGCCCGCGCCGAAGCTGCCGCCGATCAGCACCGTTACCTTCGGCACCGATGCCGTTGCCACCGCCGTCACCAGTTTCGCGCCGTTCTTGGCGATCCCCTCTGCTTCATACTTCCCGCCGACCATGAAACCCGAGATATTCTGAAGGAAGAGCAATGGTATGCGCCGCTGACAGGCAAGTTCGATGAAATGAGCGCCCTTCAGTGCGCTCTCGGAGAAGAGCACGCCATTATTGGCGAGAATGGCAACGGGGATACCCCAGATCCGCGCAAAGCCGCAGACCAGCGTGGTGCCGTAGAGTGCCTTGAACTCCTGCAGCTCCGATCCGTCGACGATTCGGGCGATGACCTCGCGGACGTCGTAGGGCGTGCGCACGTCTCGCGGAACGATGCCGTAGAGCTCCTGCGGATCGAGCTTCGGCGGCTGTGGCTCGGCCACCTCGATATCCACCCGCTTCGGCCGATTGAGCGTGGCGACGATGTCGCGGACGATCAGAAGCGCGTGCTCGTCGTTTTCAGCGACATGGTCGACGACGCCGGATTTCCGGCCATGCGTATCGGCGCCGCCGAGTTCCTCGGCCGATATGATCTCACCCGTCGCCGCCTTCACGAGCGGCGGGCCGGCGAGGAAGATCGTTCCCTGGTTGCGCACGATGACGGTTTCGTCCGACATCGCCGGCACGTAAGCGCCACCCGCCGTGCAGCTGCCCATGACGCAGGCGATCTGGGCGATGCCCGCCGCCGACATTTGCGCCTGATTGTAGAAGATGCGCCCGAAGTGATCACGATCGGGAAAGACCTCGGCCTGATGCGGCAGGTTGGCGCCACCCGAGTCCACCAGATAGATGCAGGGCAGCCGATTTTCCCAGGCGATCTCCTGCGCCCGCAGATGCTTTTTCACCGTCATCGGAAAATAGGCGCCGCCCTTCACGGTCGGGTCGTGCGCCACGATCATGCATTCGATGCCCGAGACACGGCCGATGCCGGCGATCATGCCCGCGCCGGGCGCCTCGTCGTCATACATGCCATTAGCGGCAAGCTGTCCGATCTCGAGAAACGCCGAGCCGGGATCAAGCAGGCGCTGGACGCGGTCGCGCGGAAGCAGTTTGCCGCGTTCGACATGCCGCTCGCGATGTTTCGCAGAGCCGCCCAGAGCTGCCTGCGCCACCTTGGATCGAAGTGCCTCCACCAGAGCGAGATTATGCGCATGATTAACTGCGAACGCTTGCGAGCTGGGGTCGAGCACCGTCTGCAGCTCCGGCATCAGCCCCTCCCCTCGCCACCTATGACTTCGCGCCCGATCAGCATCCGGCGCACCTCGTTGGTACCGGCGCCGATGTCGAGCAGCTTCGAATCCCGCCAGTACCGCTCGACCGGCCAGTCTTTCGTATATCCCGCGCCGCCCAGCGCCTGGATTGCCTGCTCGGCCACTTTGACCGCACTTTCGGATGCATAAAGAATGGCTCCGGCCGCATCATGCCGCGTCGTCTTGCCGGCATCGCAGGCTCTTGCCACCGCATAGACGTAGGCGCGAGCCGAATTCAGCGCCACGACCATGTCCGCCACCTTCGCCTGGATCAGCTGGAAACTGCCAATCGGCGCACCGAACTGCTTGCGCTCCCTGACATATGGAAGCACCACATCGAGGCAGGCCTGCATGATGCCGAGCTGAATGCCGGAAAGCACCACGCGCTCGTAGTCGAGCCCGGACATCAGCACTTTAACGCCGCCGTTCAGCGGGCCCATGATGTTTTCCTCCGGAACGAGGCAGTCGTTGAAGGCCAGTTCCGCCGTCGGCGATCCGCGCATGCCGACCTTGTTGATCTTCTGGCCGATCGAGAAGCCGTCGAAGCCCCTCTCAACTACAAAGGCGGTAATGCCTTTGGAGCCAGCATCGGGAACGGTCTTGGCATAGACGACCAGCGTCTCGGCATAAGGCGCGTTGGTAATCCAGAATTTGGTGCCGTTCAGGCGGTAACCGCCGTCAACCCTATCGGCGCGCAGCCGCATCGAGACGACGTCCGAGCCGGCACCTGCTTCCGACATGGCAAGGCTGCCCACATGCGCGCCCGATATCAGAGATGGAAGGTATCGCTGCTTTTGTTCAGCCGATCCCCAGCGCGAAATCTGGTTGATGCAGAGATTGGAGTGCGCGCCGTAGGACAAGCCGACCGAAGCCGAGGCACGGCTGATTTCTTCACAGGCGATAACATGTTCGAGATAGCCAAGCCCAAGGCCGCCATGGTCTTCGGGCACCGTAATGCCATGAAGGCCAAGCGCTCCCATCTCGGGCCAGATCTCGACCGGGAACCAGTCCTCCTCGTCTATCCTCGCGGCAAGCGGGGCAATACGATCTGTCGCAAACCGATGTGTCGTCTCACGGATCGCCTCCGCCATTTCGGATAACCCGAAATCCAACTCCAGCATGTCGCCAGTCCTCCCAGACTGCGATCATGCTACCGCGACGAATGCGATTAGTAAAATCGTATCAACGCCATCGCCTCACGACGGCTTACCGGACAGGATGGTAGGCTACGCCTTCTGGCGCGCCAAAATCTCGGCCGCGACCAGCGCCTGCAGGCGCCACAGGTTGCGGTCGCGGATGCCCTCCGCTTGAAGATCGACGATCGTATTGTGAAGGTACTCTGCGCAGGAGCCGCCCTGACCGCAGGCTGCCGCGATCAGCGAAGACGCTTCCGCCACCGGCAGCGGTTTCGTCAGCCCGGCCCGCTTGGTGCTGGCCCAGAATGTCAGGGCTTTCTTAGAGCCGCTTTCGGTCCTCACCGGAAGCCACCGCACCATGTCCACCACTTCGCTATACTTGATCTCGCGCGCGACGAGAGCACGCAAATCCTGGCGGCGGCGATCGGCTGAGAGTTCGAAGACGATGCCATCGCACTGGCCGCCGTGCTCAAGCGCCATCATCAGGCCGGGCTGCTCGCTGGTTGCGCGCCACCGCTGAATTTTCAAGGAGAACGACCTGTGCCAGCCATAAGCGGTTGCCCGTTCGCGGCTGGCTGGTTCGAACTCCGGGTTCCAGATCAGGGAACCATAGGCAAAGACCAGAAGAGGCTCACCTGCCGCTTCACGTTCGATCCTGTCGACGAGATCGTCAAGCTCAGCTTCCGAGAGCGGTGTCCAACCCGGTTCCGGTCCATCATCACGGACATCGCGGATGGTCAGGGCAACAAGTTCGGGCGTCAGCTGCATGGTGGTATCGATCTGTATCAGGTCAAGGAACTGGAGTATCTGGCCGCGGCAGATGTCCGCCACGGCCAGGTTTTCGTTTTAGGACTGCACGAAAGCGAGCAGGTCGGCGTTCAGCACATCGGCATTGACGGTCAGCATGCCATGCGAGAAGCCCGGGTAGGTCTTCAGCGAACCGTTCTTCAGAAGCTTTGCCGACTTCAGTGCGGAGTCCGCGATCGGTACGATCTGGTCGTCTTCACCATGCAGGACAAGCGTTGGAACGGTGATCGCCTTCAGGTCTTCCGTCTGGTCGGTTTCGGAGAACGCCTTGATGCCGTCATAGTGCGCCTTGGCACCGCCCATCATGCCCTGGCGCCACCAATTCTGGATCACGCCTTCCTGAACCTTCGCGCCATCACGGTTGAAACCGTAGAAGGGACCGGCCGGGACATCGCGGAAGAACTGCGCACGGTTGGCGGCGAGCGCGGCACGGAAGCCGTCGAACACTTCGATCGGCAGGCCCTCGGGGTTGTTTTCGGTCTTCAGCATCAGCGGCGGTACTGCCGACACCAGAACAGCCTTGGCGACGCGACCGGCCGGCTGGCCGAACTTGGCAACATAGCGAGCAACTTCGCCGCCACCGGTGGAATGGCCGATATGCACGGCGTTCTTCAGATCCAGCGCTTCCACGACGGCAAAAGCGTCGGCGGCATAGTGGTCCATATCATGACCGTCGGCGACCTGGGCGGAGCGGCCGTGGCCACGGCGATCATGGGCAACGACGCGGTAACCCTTCGACAGGAAGAACAGCATCTGCGCATCCCAGTCATCCGACGACAGCGGCCAGCCGTGGTGGAAGACGATCGGCTGTGCGTCCTTCGAACCCCAATCCTTGTAGAAGATTTCGACGCCGTCCTTGGTGGTGATGGTAGCCATGTCAGTATTTCCTTCTGTTTTAGTGTTTGTGGGTGCAGCACTCGCTGCAAAGGCAAAGGCGGGTGAGATTGCCATGGTCGCTGCGGCTGCACCGGCGGAGAGCAGTGCGCTGCGGCGCGTCATGGAAGAAAAAATCTCGGTCATTTCATATCCTGCAATTTTGTCGTTTCAAGCTTCAGACGACGCTGTTGCTCGGCTGATGACTGGAAATTGCCACGGATCGAGGTGCGCAAACAATTGCACTAATATTTTCGATTCAATTGCGTTATTTGCAACAATGAGAGAGAAGGTTTCCGGGATGAACGACGATGGGAGACTTCTTGGTCGGTCACGAGCTGATCGCGCGTCGATCCCGCAAGCCGTTGATCAAGGCGGGCGCTTCTGCCCCACCTATGATTTGCCTAACTCAATTGCCTCAGTTCTCTTACGCGATGTGGCTGGTGGTTTGCCAGCTCGAACGGATCATCAGTCCTCAACGCCGGAAAGGCCCGGCTGCGAGCAAGCGTCTCAGCCGAAATCACCCAATTCTTCGTGGATGGCCGAAATGATCTCGGCGCGCTGCTGCGCGGATCGACCGGCGTGAGCAGCGTAGGTCAATGCCAGAAGTCTTACCGTGCTGAGGATCGTCGTATGCGATGGACCGAGGGCGAAGCTTGCCACATGGCAGGGCAGAACGACATTGGAATAACGTTGAGCCTCCAGCATCGAGGTGCGGTCGGTGATGGTGATGACATTGAGACGGCTCGTCGCGGCATGGCTGAGAATCGGCCGCAAAATCGGCTGATGTGGCGGCAGCGTTACCAGGATCAGCACGTCCTTCGGGCCGGTCATGGCAAGGTCCTCGGCCCACGATCCTTGATTGATGCCGAGGATCATCACATTGTGACGAAGCCGCGAAAAGACCAGCCGCGCATAGCGCGCGACGCCCTCTTCGGTGCCGAGGCCTAATATCCAGACCTTCGGAGCGGCGCCGATCAGTTCTGCGGCCTGGCGTACCTTGTCGGAGCGCATCTCCTCGAAGGTCTTGGTCAAATTCTTCAGCTCAAGTTCCAAATGGGCGCCGATCGTGCGGCCAAGCGCAACCTGTTCGGACTGGGTAACGGAATAGCCATAAGGTTCGGTGCGATTGCGTTCCTCACGGGCCTGCAGTTTCACCTCATTGAAATCCGCGTAGCCGAGATGCTGGAAGAAGCGCGCGGCAGTCGCCTTAGAGACGCCGGCCATCTCAGCGATCTCTGTCGCGGAATGGGTGAGGATATCATCCTGCCGATCGAGGATGAGCTGGGCGAGCTTCTGCTCGCCGGCGGTCAGCCGCGAATGGCGTTCCTGAATGCGTAAGACAAGACGCGAGGCCATGATTTCTCCGGGTTGCCGCTCTGCATAAAAAGATTAGCAGCCCTCTTGCAATAATGAAACTGTTGTTTCAAAGGTATGAAACATTGAAACAGGGGCCAAGAATGGCGCAGCCTCGCGTAATCCGGCAGAGAATTTGGGATAGCCTCAAGGCTGTCGCGCGGCCGGACACGCGATTCCATATGAGTTTCAGCGAATTCATTCCCGATTTCGAAGGCGTGGAGCAGGCAACGGACCGGATTGCCGGGCTTGACGCCTGGAAGGCGATGAAGCTCGCCTTCGTCACCCCCGACAATTCCATGACCGAACTGCGACGGCGGCTGATTGCCGAGGGCAAGGCCTTCGTCATGTCCACCTACAACATGCAGCGGGGCTTTCTCTACATGGCGCCCGGTATCGTGCCGGCCGAGGCGGCGGCTTTCGCAGCCTGGCTCGATGGCATGGAGCATTTCTCCCGCCGTATCGATCTTGCCGAGCTGACCACGATCGGCCGCTTCGACTTTCTCGCGACAGGCGCATCGGCGGTGACCAGCGACGGTATCCGCTTCGGAAAGGGCCACACTTATTTCGATCTTGAATGGGGCATGTTCACCGATCTAGGGCTCGTTGACGAGAAGACGCCGGTCGCGGCTATCGTGCATGACGTGCAGGTGGTCGATGAGCAGCTGAGCCCGAGCGAGACCGACATACAGGTCGATTATATCGCCACACCAAGCCGACTGGCCACAGTCGAGCGCCGCAGCCGGCGCCCCCGCGGCATCAAGTGGGATGACCTGGCGCGCGACGAGATTTTCGAAACGCCGCCGCTCAAGGAACTCGCCCACATGCGTGGCATCGTTTGACGAAACATCACTGACGCTTCACCCAAAGACCAAGGAACAGCCACCGATGCATCTTACACTCAACCGCCGCCATTTCATGGGCCTGATGGGCGCCGCAGCGACCATGCCGATGATGAGCCGCATGGCCTCTGCCGCCACTCCGTTCAATTTCCAGGCCTCCTGGATCAACGATGCCGAATTCGCCGGCTATTTCCTCGCCGCCGACAAGGGCTACTACAAGGAAGCCGGCCTTGAGCTGGACTATCTCTCCGGCGGCCCGGACGTCATCCCGGAAAGCTCGATCATTGCCGGCAAGGCCGACCTGACGCTGACGACGCCGGACACGACGATCAAGGCGATCGTCGAACAGGGCGCGCCTTTCAAGATCATCGGCGCCCAGTACCAGAAGAACCCGATCGGCATCGTCTCACTGGCCAAGAACCCGATCAAGGAACCGAAAGACCTGATCGGAAAGACGCTTGCTGTTCCGCCGGTCAACGTCATCTCCGTCGAAGCCATGCTGAAAATTTCCGGCGTCGACCGCGCCCAGGTCAACATCGTGCCTTACGCCTACGACCCGACCCCGCTGATCAAGGGCGAGATCGACGCTTCGGTCGATTTCACCACCAACGTGCCTTTCACCATCAAACAGGCCGGCGAGGAAGCCACCTCCTTCTTGCTGTACGATTTCGGCTTCACCATCTTCAACGACACCGTCGTCGTCACCGAAGAGACGTTGAAGGCTAAGCGCAAGGAAATCGTCGCCTTCCTCAAGGCTAGCCGCAAGGGCTGGGACGAAAACCTCAAGGATCCGGCGGCTTATCCGAAGACCTTTGCGGACAGCTGGTTCAAAGGCACCGGGCGTTCGATTGAAAACGAGGTCTATTTCAACACCGCGCAGAAGCCGCTGATCGAAAATGCCAAGGGCGTCTATGCGATGAGCGAGGAAGCGATTGCCGCCAATATCGAGGCGCTCGCCGCCGTCGGCATCACCGCCAAGCGCGAACACTTCGACACCACTGTTCTCGAAGAAATTTGATGACCTCTGCAACCGGCATTACGCTTGAAGCCGTCTCGCGCTCCTTTCAGGGGCGCGGGGCTGTCGTTCAGGCGCTCGACAATGTTTCGCTCGGTTGTCCCGCAGGCTCGTTCACGGCGCTGATCGGCCCGTCCGGCTGCGGCAAGTCCACCATGCTGCGCCTCGCGCTCGGCCTTGATGACGCAACATCGGGCGAGATCGGCATTGCCGGCATGAAACCGCAGCAAGCGGCGAAAGCGGGCCTGACCGGCGTCGCCTTCCAGGATGCCGCCCTGATGCCTTGGCGCAGTGTCGAGGAAAACATCGCATTGCCGCTCGACGTGCTCGGCCGCAAGCGCGCCGATTTTTCCGCAAAGATTGCAGAACTGATCGCCCTCGTCGGCCTGAAAGGTTTCGAGAAGGCGCTGCCCGGCGAGCTTTCCGGCGGCATGCGCCAGCGCGTGGCGATTGCCCGCGCCCTCGTCACCGATCCCAAGGTTCTCTTCCTCGACGAACCGTTCGGCGCGCTCGACCAGATTCTGCGTCGTCAGATGAATCTAGAGCTGCAGCGCATCTGGATGGAAAGCCGCGCCACGACCCTTCTTGTCACCCATGGCATAGACGAGGCCGTCTTCCTCGCCGACCGGGTTGTCGTCATGCAGAGCCGGCCGGGTCGTATCGGCAAGATCGTCGACATCCCGCTCGCCCGCCCGCGCCTGCCGGAAGTGTTTACGACGCCGGAATTCCATGCGCTGGAAGATCAGGTTGCGGAGGCGCTGGATGGCCACTGACCAGGCCACAGCGACCGGCTTCCGGCATTGGTCCGCTCTCAGAAACGCGGCGATCCTGCTCGTCCTTTGGGAAGTCCTTGGCCGCTTCAAGCTCGTCGCCGGTGGCGCACTGCCCGCCCCGACAGACGTTCTCCTGCGCTTTTGGTCGGACCGCGGTGATTATCCGGCCCATATCCTCGCCACCTTCCAAGGCGCATCGTTCGGCTTCCTGATTGGCAACGGGCTTGCCATCCTCGCCGGCATTCTCTTTGCCGTCTCGCCGGTTGCCGCAAGGCTCGGGCGCGGCCTCAATGTCGCGATCTTCGCACTGCCGCCGATCGCCATTTCGCCGATCCTCGTCCTTACCTTTTCCGGCATGACGCCGCGTGTCGTGCTCGCTGCACTCGGCTGTTATTTCGTCACCATGAGCGCCACCGTCACCGGCATCAGCCAGACGGACCGCCGCATGCTCGACGTCGTGCGCGCTTATGGCGGCGGACGGCTTGCGCTTCTGCGCCTCGTCGAAATCCGCGCCGCCCTCCCCGCGATCCTCGCCGGCCTGCGTGTTGCGGCACCAGCCGCCGTGCTCGGCTCGATCCTGGCGGAATTCGGCGGCGGCGGCCGTTTCGGTCTCGGTGCCTATCTCATCGGCTCGCTTGGCCGCGCCGATCCCGCCCGCCTCTGGGGTATCGGCCTTGCCGCAACCGCCATGGCGCTGATCGCCTATGGCATTTTCGCGCTTATCGAGGCCCGCCTCACCCGCTCCACCCGCGCCGTCACCGTCGCCGCCACACCGCCCGGCATCCGTTCCGAGGGCGGTCTCGTTTCGATGATTACCATCACCCTCACCTCGATCGCCCCCCCCTTTATCGTCTGGTGGCTGCTGTTAAAGGTGCTCGGCACACCGGCAATGATCGCCAAGACCCCGGCCGCCGTCTTCGATTATCTATTTCTCGCCCCCTCGGCGACCTCGGCCCAGACGCGGCTCCTTGCAGCGCTCGGCCAGACGCTGCCGATGACACTGATCGGCATGGCGGCAGGCCTCGCCTTCGCTTTCCTCTTGGCGCTCGCCTCCGTCGTGCGTCCCGGCATCATCCGCTCGTTCATGCCGGTGGCGCTGGTCACGCAAACCATGCCGCTCGTGGCGCTGACCCCGCTTCTCGTTCTGCTTCTCGGCCGCGGGCCTTCGGTCATCCTCTGGATCACCATTTCGGTCACCTTCTTCCCGGCCTTTGTCACGCTGGCGCAGGGGCTCGGCATGGTGTCGCGCGGCGCGCTCGACGTGGTGCGCGCCTATGGAGCCAGCCCCCTCACCCAGCTGAGGCTGGTCTCGATCCCGGCATCCCTGCCCTATCTTTTCGCCGCCATGCGGCTTGCCGTGCCGCGCGCGCTTTTGGGCGTCATGATCGCCGAATGGCTGGCGACCGGCACCGGGCTCGGCAATCTCCTGAACCAGTCGCGAGGCTATCTCGACTACGGCATGATCTGGACGGTCGCCCTGGTGTCGGTCCTCATCTCGGCTCTCTTCTATCAAATCGTCATCATCATCGAACGGCACGTGCTGCGCAAACGCGGCATGCAGCCGGCGACCTGAAGCATTACAAGGAGTTTTCATGACCACCGCAGCCGAAATCGCCGATCACAAATCATCCGTGCGCGAACGCGTATGGACCGAGTTGCGCAAGGTCGCTGTCGCCGACAGCCGCTTCCACTTCGATTTCGGTGAATTCATCGCCGATTTTGAGGGCGGAGAGGAAGCGGTCGAGCGGCTGACGGACAACGCCTACTATCGCGATGCCAAGCTGATCTTCATCACGCCCGACAACTGCCTCGACCGTCTGCGCCTCAAGGCGCTGCAGGACGGCAAGGTCGTGCTGATGACCACTTATTCGATCAAGCGTGGATTCTGGCTGCTCGATCCGGCCAAGATCGCGCCGGAACTTTATCTCTACGCCTCCACCTTGGATGGCATGGAGCGGATCGGACAGCATCTGACGCTGGCCGACATCCAGGCAACACTGCCGGATGTCGACTACATGGTCACGGGTACCGGCGCCATCAACCTGGAAGGTGTCCGCTTCGGCAAGGGGCATGGCTTCTTCGACGCCGAATGGGGCATGCTCTACCAACTCGGCCGCATTTCGGTGGAGACGCCTTGCGCGGCCGTCGTCCACGACTGCCAGGTTCTTTCCGAAAAGCTGATGCCCGACGTCTATGACACCGTCGTTGACGTCATCTTCACGCCGACGCGCACGATTAATGTCAGCAGCCCGCACAAGCCGACCTGCGGCATCATCTGGGATCGTCTCGACCAGCATATGTTCGATACCATCCCGCCGCTGCAAGAACTGAAGGCCATGGGCCTCTGACGATCGCTCCGAAGCCGCTGCTTGCGGCGACCTTTGCTGAACAAGCAGCGGCTTCGGATTGTTGAATCGATCTCGCCACGCTCGAATTGCCCGACTTTTCAAGCGTTGGACGGGTGAGCGCAGCCCGCTCTCACCTCACCGACAAGGCTGCGGCCAAGGCGCACCGGTATTCTGCTCCCTAACAATAGTGCCATATCAATCATGTCGTCTGGATGCTGAAGGGCGACATTTCGGCCGCGCACCGAACGCCGGATTTCGGCAATCATCACGCTCCCAGATCCTGTACCATACTGCGAGGTCCGGATTCTTCGCCAAGGGCATAAAAAGCTGTTCGTTTTCGACGGCGGCGAAGCGAGTCGAATTCCGTTAACTTTAAAAGGCTTGCAAGGGAGAGAGAATCGCGGCACTCCTGAAATGCGGAATTTTGACGTTTCCTGGGTGTTTTCCGCATATGTGAGCTGATGGGCAAATTGATGACGAAGACCGCAAGCGCCGGCACTAGCCGCTCTCTACCGCTCCGATCCAAGATCGCGAGCCATTCCGCATCGCTGTCGGCTAAGCTCCAGGAGCATCAATCCAACATTTTCCCGCCCCATGCGCGTAAGACTATCCGGTCCTTCTCACCATCGGAAGCAGCAAAATTGTTGGGGGTGGCCGAAGGCTATCTGCGTACAATCGCTGTCGAGCTTGAGAAGAAAGCGTCGGAAGGCTCCGAACGCGACTTCAGCCCAGCGCTTGCAGGCGGGCGGCGAATGTATTCTGTGCAGGATATTGCCGCGATGCGGGGCTATCTCGACAAGCCCGCACGCTCGAACGGCCGCTATCTTCCGCACCGCCGTGATGGCGAGGAGCTGCAGGTCATTTCGGTGATGAATTTCAAGGGCGGCTCGGGCAAGACGACAACATCGGCGCATCTTGCGCAATATCTTGCGCTGCGCGGCTATCGTGTTCTGGCCATTGACCTTGACCCGCAGGCGAGCCTTTCGGCCTTGTTTGGCAACCAGCCCGAACTCGACGTTGGCGAGAACGAAACGGTGTACGGTGCCATTCGCTACGACGAAGAGCGCCGCCCAATCCAGGAAATCATTCGCGGAACCTATATTCCCGAACTGCATATAATTCCGGGCAATCTCGAGCTTATGGAGTTTGAGCACGACACGCCGAAGGCCCTGCTTCAGCGCAAACCCGATGACGTGCTCTTCTTCGCCCGCCTGCAGGCGGCGATCGGCGAGGTCGAGGATGCTTATGATGTGGTTGTGATCGATTGCCCGCCTCAGCTCGGCTTTCTCACACTTTCGGCCCTGACCGCCGCAACCTCTGTCTTGATCACGATCCATCCGCAAATGCTGGATGTGATGTCCATGAACCAGTTTCTCGCGATGACCAGCGCCCTTCTCGATGAAATCGCGGAAGCCGGAGCGCAGGATCGGAACAACTGGATGCGCTACCTTGTCACGCGCTTCGAGCCGACCGACGGCCCGCAGAACCAGATGGTTGCCTTTCTTCGTTCGATGTTCGGCGAGGATGTGCTCGTCAATCCGATGCTGAAAAGTACCGCAATTTCCGACGCAGGCATTACAAACCAGACTCTTTTCGAGGTTGAGCGCAGTCAGTTCACCCGATCGACCTATGATCGCGCGCTGGAATCGATGAACAACGTCAACGCCGAGATCGAATCCCTGATCAAGGCGACATGGGGTAGATCATGAGCCGGAAGAACCTTCTATCCATGCTCCACAGCGAGCCAAAGGACGGACAGCCAGCGGCCCCTCCCCCGCCCTCGCGGCCGCATCTTGACGCCACGAAATCCAAACCGATGGCTGCCGTCAGCAAATCATTGGGTGATCTGAACGATCGCAGCCGGCGAGCCAACGAGATCGAACGGAAGCTGGCCGAGGGCCAGGTCGTGGTCGAGCTCGAGACTGCCAGCATCGAGCCATCATTCGTGCAGGATCGCATGGACGGAGATCTCGATGGTCTCGTCGCCTCGATCCGTGAGCAAGGTCAACAGGTCCCCATCCTGGTTCGTCCTCATCCAAGCGAGCCCGGGCGCTACCAGGTTGCGTTCGGCCATCGCCGATTGCGCGCGCTCATCGAGTTGGGCCTTGAGGTCAAGGCCATCGTTCGTGACCTGACCGATGAACAGTTGGTTATCGCGCAGGGACAGGAAAACAACGAACGCGAGGATCTGACCTTCATCGAGAAGGCACGCTTCGCTGCGCGTCTTAAAGAGCGGTTCTCACGAGACGTGATTACGGCGGCCATGTCGGTTGACAAGAGCGACCTCACGAGAATGTTCAATATCGTCGATGCCCTGCCGGCGGATCTGATCGATGCGATCGGTCGCGCGCCGGGCGTTGGGCGCCGTAGCTGGATCGAACTGGCTGAACTCCTCGAAAAAGCGCCATCGCCGCAGGATGTGACAAGCTTCGCGCTCTCACTTCGAGCCCTGCCGTCACAGGATCGTTTCAAGGACACGTTGGCGCACCTCAAGCCCCGCCGAATCGAGCGGGGGATTCCCGACGTACTTGCGGCACTTGATGGGCAAAGGCTCGCTCAGGTCAAACAAAGCAAGGCGAAGGTGGAGCTGACAATCGACAGGAAGGCGACGCCTGATTTCGCCGCTTTCGTACTTGAGCAGCTGCCCACGCTCTACGCAGATTATCGTGCAAGACAACAAGCGAAGAAGGAAGCGTAACCCGCAAAAGAAAAGAGCCCCCAAAACGTCGCCGTCTCGGAAGCCCCTATCTGTCTAGCACCAGTAGAATCGCATTTCCGGGAATCATCGTCAAGAGTCTTTGGCATCGTTTTGATGAGTGAATTTCTTTTGCCTGCTGAAAGGTGAAAGACGATGCATACGGGGAATGTGACGACGCCATTCGGGCGGCGGCCGGTGACGCTTGCCTTGGTCCGGCGTCAGCAGGCTGTCGCCGAGCTGAAGGCGGGAAAAACAGCGGATAAATGGAAGGTCAAGCGGGACGCGTCGGCGGCCATGCAACAGCTGGGGCTTCAATCGAACAGCCTGGCGGTTCTCGACGCTCTGTTGAGCTTTCATCCAGACAATGAGCTGCGCGAGGACGCACAGCTTATCGTTTACCCCTCGAACATCCAACTCTCCCTCAGAGCCAATGGAATGCCGGGTTCGACGCTGCGTCGGCATCTTGCGCTGCTCGTCGAGGCCGGCTTGATCGTGCGAAAGGACAGCGCGAACGGCAAACGCTATGCTCGTAAAGATGACGCGGGCGATGTGGAGAGTGCTTTCGGCTTTGACCTCTCCCCTCTTCTCGCACGATCAGAAGAGCTCGCGATCATGGCACAGGAGGTCATCGCAGCACGCGCAGCCTTGCGCAAGGCGAAAGAAGACCTGACGATCTGCCGGCGCGATGTTCGAAAACTGATCTCTGCGGCAATGGAAGAGGGAGCCGAAGGAGATTGGTATGCGGTAGAGGCTGTTTACGTAGGCATGATTGGACGGTTGCCGCGAGTGGCAACAATCGAAATTGTCGTCAGCATACTCGAAGAGATGCGGCTACTGAGGGAAGAAATCCTTAATCGACTGGAAACACAGAATAAATTGGATTATTCTGGCACCAATGCTGCTCACGATGAGCGCCACATACATAATTCAAATCCCGAATCTCCTATAGAATTTGAACCACGCTCTGAAGAAGAGCTGGGGGCGAAGTCGAATGAAAACAGCCGACCGAGGAGCGAGCCGCTCAAGGTGTTCCCACTGGGTACTGTTTTGAAGGCGTGCCCGCAGATAGTTGACTACGGTCCCGGCGGAACCATCGCGGCCTGGCGGGATCTGATGTCAGCCGGCGTGGTCGTGCGGTCGATGATGGGGATTAGCCCTTCGGCCTATCAGGACGCGTGCGACGTGATGGGACCGGAAAATGCAGCCGTCACGGTTGCCTGCATGCTTGAACGAGCCAACATGATCAATTCTGCTGGCGGATATCTGAGAGATTTGACCAGCCGCGCTGAGCGCGGTGAATTTTCTCTTGGGCCGATGATCATGGCGCTGTTGAAAGCGAATGCGGATTTGGGCCGTAAGGTTGGATAGTAGAGCCCTTGGGGACGAGAGCGCTCGATTGGCCGTGGCGGCTAGATTGTCAAAGCGTAGGTTAAGACGCGGTGTTGGATATCCGAGTGCGCAAGGCTTTGACGACAGCTCGTGTCGAGCATCAGTGTGGTGTTGCGAGGGAAGAGATAGCTGGGGCGCCGTCAGTTGTCGGCGAGAGCGCGGAGGTCTTCAGATCGCGTATCCGAGCCGCGCTCTGAAGTAATTGTGCAAACGATCGATCGTTCACGCCGTCGGCTCGGTTCACCTGTGCTATCAATGGGTCGATCAGCATCTGCTGAATTGTAGGTTCCCAATCCACTGTTTCATGCTCCGTTGTCATGACGCAGGATTATCACCCAAAGACGACGCAGATGTGTGGCAAGGGATCACGTCTCGGTTACCGGCGCTGGACGAGCCGGATAGGGCATCGAGTTGGATTCGCTTATCTGGAACAGATCCAAAGAGGATGCTGGCTACCGGGTAAGATCTGTAGACCTGAAGGACCGCTCTGCAACGCGATGACCGTTCTTAGAGCGGAGTGGCAAGATGCTCTGTCACGGAATTGAGGGCAGCGATGCTTCACGACAGCAAAGCTTATTCGTACCCATCGCAAGTCCGTACTGCGAAAGATATTGATCCGGGAATGACGAAGATAAACGAGACGATCGGAAGCATCGTGGACGGCACATATGAATTCCTCATTGATCCCCTCCCCTCCCCTAACCTATCCTTCACCGCAATCGACACAATCTTGAGAGCTGCGATTGCGCCCAGTCTCTTGCTAGGTCCTGGGTATCCGCGAGCCCGGATAGGAGGCCGCCAACGCCGTCGTCGATATCCATGCGGGCGTCCGTTATCCTGCAGGCCGCGGTGTCGAGCGTGACGTTCACTGTCACCTTCCCCTCGATCGGTTCTAACTGGAACAACGCGTTGTCGTCGGTTTCGCAGGTCAGAAGTGCTTGAGCCCTTATCGACGTCAGGCCCCCCGCATTGCGGCAGATTTCGGCGGATATGACGTTGAAGCTCCTTGTTCGATTGGGGCCGACCGGTATTTGTTCACAGAGACGAGCATTTGAGATCGCGTGGGCGACAGCCGGCCACTCGCTATTTGCCATAACCGATGTGCAGTTCGCCCAAGCGGGCGTTAGCGACAGCCAAAGCAATCCTGCTGACATGCACACGATCCGGTAAGATGCCTGGTCGAAACTCATCGCTACCTCCTCTTGCGCTCCGAGAGGATGAGACTTGTTATTCCCGGGTTTTTGATGGCGACGAACGGCACTGTTTTTGATGGTGCGCGGACGCCGAGCTGGGTGAGGGTCCCGCGCCCGATCTGAGGTCCTGGCTAAAGTTTAGGTCGAGACAGAAAATCTTTCTCCGTCGAGCCAGTCCACCCTGCTTCCTGATCGCTGTGGCTAGCATCTACCAAAGGCTAATCGTCGTCGCTGTAGATGGCGTCGATCGACGGCGCTGGTAGAGAGTGCTTTGCTGTCCGCGAGACGACGGCATTCTCAGACGCTATGCTATGGCGCAAACGTTGGTCCGTACAGGCTGAAGACGCCCCTCCCCTGCCCTGAGCACCCCATGGTCTCTGTTACTGTATTAGGCAGTCAGTCGCTGACACTTGATGCTGCGCCTCGACACGCGCTCGCAGGAGCTAACGCTGCTCTCGAGCGAAATCGAATGCGGCCGACGCGCCTCTGCGATACGTGGCTTTGATGGATGCTTTGTTGTCCTTCTTTGCCAATCACCGCGACCTTAGGACTATTGTCTGAAGTCATTGGATGCAGATTGTGATTGGATGCCATATGACCTGTTGGTTTAAAAAACATAATTATTTCAATTGGTTAGCTTTGTGGGCCGCGGCCCACACAGATCAAATTGGCCCCTATTCTTTGTCATCCGATATTTACAATGATTTCAATATGTTAAGTCTGTGGGCCGCGGCCAACTGCCAACAGCGATGCGGTTGAGTGATGGCGCGCTCGGCGAAAATAATCGCTGGCACAAGGTACCACCAAGCATACGGGCCGCTACGGGAGTTTGTCACACAGCGATGCATCGGTTGCCGTTTCTCCCGAGTGGGTGTTGGCCTCACCTAAGCCACAACATCGCTGGCAGCTACAACGCATTGATGGTGCCGTGATCTTACGACTGTGGGCCAACGTCGCCAAGGCGATCGCGGCTGGTCTTTCTGTACTCGTGATAGAAGGCCGAGATCAGTTCATGCGATTCTACGCATTCACGCCGTCGCTCTGGTCTATGCTGGTGAACGCCCTCCTCCGCAAAGGCTTGCAGCAACAGTTCCACGTCTCCTGGGAGCTAGCGCAACCTGGCTCGCGGTGCGGGCGTTGGAAGTTCGATCTCAACCGGCCGGCCTGAAACGCAATCACATTGAACGGAAGATATCGTTTAGGGACTTCGACTTATGTCACCGTCGCCATCTGCTGGCTGTTGACTGACTCTGAAACGCGCCCTGCCCGCCCTGATCCCGCGTTGGCCAGGTAGGTGACCAAAGTCTCGGCGGCGCGCTGCGAACCACTGAACGGTCCGCAAACGGCGGATAGACCGGCGAGCAAAAGATCGTGTCAAACCCGACTCGAGCAAAAGCTTTGAAACTGGTCGAAGACTAGCCTAAATCCGCTATCTACAGTAGATGTGACAAAATCGGCGGACTGAGCCGAGCAATGAAGTCGAAGGCGGGCAAGGCGTGGCTAACCGAACGGCTTGCAGGCGCCGGCGGGATGCTGGCAGCTTTGATTCCACTCGGGTACTCGCTGTATGAGCGTAGGCAGGCCGACGTCTCATCCGGGTGTCGCCAAGTTTCGGCAAACTGGCTACGCGTTGGGCTTAGAGCGAAAGCTTTCCAAGGTACAGATTCTTGCCCTCCGGCTTGATACTCAGGAAATGGGTAAAGATCTGGAGCGGTGGATAACGGGCTTTCATAAGGCAGCGAAGCCGTTAACTCGGCAAGGAGGTCTTAATGGCGCAGACCCATGATAGGATGCTTATCAGCGAGACAGCTTGGCAAAAGGCTATGGCCCGCGAAGCCGTCAATCAGCCCCGCATAGTGCGATACGGCCCGTAACTGCTCAGCCTAACCGAGCGTTCTGGCCCAGACGGCTTGTGCGTTGGTGAACTCGCGCAGGCCGAAGTGAGAGAGCTCCCGGCCATAGCCGCTTTTTTTGACCCCACCGACCGGTATGCGAGCATTTGTTGCGCTGAAGCCATTGATGAAGACACCGCCGGTTTCGAGGCGACGAGCGAGGCGCTTTGCCAGCGCAACATCGCTGCTCCAAAGATTGCCACCAAGGCCGTAATCACTGGCGTTGGCAAGTTCGATGGCGTGCTCGATGTCGTCGGCGACGGCGATAGCGGCAACTGGACCAAAGGTCTCTTCGGCAAAAGCTGTCATGCCAGGGGATACGTTGGCGAGTACGGTGGGCTCATAGAAGTTGCCGGGGCCTTCGACAATTTGCCCGCCCAGAAGCAAATTCGCGCCCTGCTGGATCGTCTTGCACACTTGGCCATGGAGCTCCTCGCGCAAGTCGTGTCGAGCCATGGGTCCGATCTGGGTATCAAGATCAAAAGGATCGCCTACCTTCAGCGCTTTCGCACCCTCGACAAACTTGCGGGTGAACTCTTCGGCGACCGGTCGCTCGATGATGAAGCGTTTGGCCGCGAGACAAACTTGGCCTGTGTTCTGAAACCTCGCTTCGAGCGCCGCCTCTACGGCGAGATCTATGTTGGCGTCGGCCAAAACAATAAACGCGTCGCTGCCTCCCAATTCGAGCAGGCTCTTTTTGAGCGCTCTGGCGGCCGTTGCGGCAACCGCGGCGCCGGCACGCATGCTGCCGGTGAGGGTGACGGCCGCGATCCTGGGGTCCTCTATCACACTGGCGACCGCATGGTAATCGGCATTGAGGTTTGCGAACAACCCTTTCGGAAAGCCAGCGACCTCAAAAGCCCGCTGCAAGGCATAGGCCGAACCCATGACATTGGGAGCATGCTTGAGAAGGAAGCCATTTCCTGACAGCATGATCGGCGCTGCGGCGCGGATGACCTGCCAGAGTGGAAAGTTCCAGGGCATGACGCCGAGGACAGTGCCGATGGGCAGGTAGGACACATGGACCTCGTCGTCACCATCAACGTCGACCGGTTCGTCAGCAAGGATCGCAGGACCATGGCTCGCGACCCACTCGATGGTCGCTGCGCATTTTTCAACTTCGGCTCGAGCAGCACCAATTGGCTTGCCCATCTCACGGGTAATTAATGTCGCCAGCTCGTCAACGCTTTCGCGCAAGGTCGTTGCGAGGCGGCGGTAGGTCGCGGTGCGCTCCGCCATCGGCGTGTCCCGCCACAGGCGATATGCTGTCGCACCGCCTTGCAAGATATGTTCAATCGCCTCAGCAGTGTGGAACGGATAGATTTCGATGACCGCGCCGGTCGTCGGGTTTTGTGAAATGGCCCCGGCGGGGGCGGTCGCTGTGATGGCATTCATGAGGGTCTCCTGGGTTCGCCGGCGTAGCCGCGCGCGAACAGCATGATGCCGTTCAACCGCACGAGAAGCGCTGTTGAGCACTCAGTAGTCTGGGGAATGCCGTGCAGTAAGGCGTGTTGTGATCCTATGAGTCCGAGTCATAGGCAGCCTTCCGCGGAATATAAGTCACTAGCGAAAGGTCAGGCCGCCCCTCCGGAGAAAGCGCCACATATGTAAACTCGACATGCCCATGGATGGGATGGTTTAGGCGCTTGCGGCCTTCATCGAAACCTTGAACATTTGTGTCAGGCCACCAAGAGCGAAATTCCTCGCTGAGCTCATTGAGCTCAGCGATCAAGCGATCGAATGGCGCCCTGTCCTGTGCCTGCGCCCGCGCCGCCCTGAAAGCTGAGATCATGCCACGCGACATTTGCTCCCAGTCGAGGATCAGCGTCCGATAGGGCATGTACAGGAACAGTAGGCGCAGGGTGTTGCGTTCGTGGGGCAGGAGAGAGCCATAATCGACAAACATGTCGGCAGCTGCATTATTCCACGCGAGAATGTCGAACCGGGTGTTGCGGACATATGCGGGGATTGGTTGGATCGCATTGACCAGGTCGCGTAGGCCATGGCTTAGCGTCCCGCCAGTCTCAACAGGCGGCGCTCCCCGGGAGGAGAGGGCTGCGAGGTAGGCCGCCTCGACGGCGTCAAGTCTGAGAACACTGGAAATCCGAGCCAAGGTGTCGGACGACGCCTGGATGTCGCGGCCCTGCTCCAGCCACGTGTACCAGCTGACGCTGACACCGGCGAGCACGGCCACTTCCTCTCGTCTCAGCCCTGGAGTGCGTCGTAAACCAGCCGGAAGACCGAAGTCGTGCGGATCAAGTTTCGCACGCTGGCCGGACAGGAAAGCGCCCAGTTCGCGACGTTGATCTAGGGAAGGCTTCTTCATGGTGATTTTGCCAGGCGCTGCATGCTGAAACCGTGCCCTCTTTGTTTCGGTCGGGCCCTGGACTCGCAGACCTCGGCCGACATGTCATGATGTGGATCATCTTCCCGTCGCTGCGGATCCCACAAATGATGGGCGACGAATTTCAGCAGCAGCGCTTCCGGCGCCGGCCAGGGGAGGGGACTGCCGGTTGCCTCCAGCCCCCAGGCTTCAAGATAGGCGAGATCCGAGGTGATGGCGCGGAGGGTGTTGTCGCCCATTCCCTCGTTGACGAGGTGGCGCAGCGTCTCGATGTCCTGGTCGGTCAGCGGCTCGGCGAGTTCGTCGCGACGCTCGATCGGCAACACCGCGGCTATAGTGTCGAGCTCGACGGCTCGCCGATCGGCACCGATGAGGGCCGTGGATTTCCGCTTCGTCACCATCAGACGATCTCCACGTGCGGCCGCCAGCGGCGGATGATATCGACGATCTCCGGCTTGTAAGCATCCGGATAGGAGAGCGTTTCTTCGCGGGCCATCCAAGTGAAGACGGTGATCACGTCTTCGCAGACGTCGCGGTCGAGATCGGCAAGGTCTGTCAGGTCGAAGCCGCCATGAACGTCGGCATTCCACCAGGCGAGGATGAAGTTGGCCACCCGGCGGCTCTGGCTGGTATCACCATTGGCGACGTTGAGCAGCTTTTCGAGCGCGAAACGGACGCGATCTTCCATATCGAAAACGCCTCTGAATATAGGTTTTGGCTCAGACTAAGTGTGTCTGTGCGCTCAATCTAGCTGATAAGATTAACTTGAGCCCTATCCGGTGCGCTGGCAGCCGTTCTTCAACTTCGAGAGGGATAGTGGCCTTGGCCTCGCTTCATGTTGGGTGTTATACCGCTTTTCCCATTTGAGGGAATGCCAGTCACAGCCTCACCGCAACATCGATCAGTCATCGCGACCGGCAACCGTTTGGACTAAGTTTCGTATCACCGTCGCTAGTATCAGTCGTCTGGTTGCTCGTTGGATAGCTGGGACTACTGAACTGAACTTGGGTTCAGCCGATCGTCTCACGGATGAGAGCATCTCGATTCTCTCATTGGCGCAGAAGTCCGAACCGGAACGCCTGATCCAGCAGCGCCTTGACCGACGAAGGCTGCCATTTTCGTCCACCGCGCACTGGGCGCTCACCCATCCGGTCGAGCTGGCCGGCTATGTCGCGCAATGACAGGGTGGGATCTGCGATTGCGATGGCTGCGACGAGCTTCATATGGTGATCCTCTGACGGCCGACGTGGCGATCGCTCTAGAAGAGCAGGATCCGCGAGCTTTTCTCGAACCATCCGGTGGACGGCGCGGCGAAGGCGTTCGACGGTCCAGTCGTGGCCCTTCCGATTGAGGACGCGCACAACGTTGTCCCAGCTGTGCTTTGGCCGCAGCTGCTTGACGGTTGGAAGCCATGTCTGCGCTGAGGTGATCAGCTCATCAAGATAGACTTGGTTGCGGGCTGCGGCTGCGGCCCTGATTGCTTCAGGGCGGCGCTCGCGTAGTCCAGGGTTACCGGCGACACGGCCCCGCGTCTTGGCCGCCCTCATGCCTGATTTTGTCCTCTCGGCGATCAAGGCGCGCTCCAGCTGGGCAACGGCCCCGAGAACCTGTAGCGAGAACATGCCCTGCGGAGTCGACGTATCGATCGGATCGCGGAGGGAGCGGAAATGTACGCCACGTTGTTCGAGATCCTCGATCACATCGAGCAGGTGACTGACAGATCGCGCCAGGCGGTCCAACCGCACGACGACAAGGACGTCGCCGCCTGACAGCTCGCCCAGCATACGCGTGAGCACCGGACGGGCTCGCGACGCACCGGATCCGTGTTCTTGGTAAATGCGATCACAGCCGGCTGCACGGAGCTCCGCGACTTGAGCATCGTTAAACTGCTCGTCCGTTGAGACGCGCGCATAACCGATTAGCCGGCGGGCTGGGGGAGGGGCGGCCGCCCCGATGTTTCTGGCCATGAATTTGTTGCTCGAATCTCGGACCTTCGTTCAGATAATGAATGTGGTGATAAAGGTTCCTTTGCAAGCGTGTTTTACATAGTAAATGGGAGATCGTACAGCGCGATCTTCGATACGATACGCATCTGTACCCATCCACGGGGCCAAACGCGCGTCAGCGGCGCTCTGTGGCGAAAACACTGGAAAACTGGGCTTGATGTCAGGTGGTGTCATTGGGGAGTCCCCTCGCCAGGTCGCATTGGGCGTCCACAGCGAGCTGGTGCGACCTGCCGGTACGCGGCGCGTCCATCCGGTCGCGGCGGAACGGTTCACCGAATTCGGCGGAAAATCGCTCGAAGGCCAGGATTTGCGGGCAATCCGCTGAGCAAGAGCGACCGACAAGGCGGATTCGCGTGGTTTTTATATCCACAATCGATAACCGATCATTATCGATAATTGAAAACCCACCTGAAAGTCATACACAGTGGCGAATAGTAAATATCACATAGCATTCGTTTAACGAATGATTTACCATGAATTCAATGCGTTACGATCTCGCGGCTCTACCTCTCCAAAGCATGCTGAATCTCGTCACTGAGGCGACAGCAGCGTTGTGCCGGCTCGACGAGCGCATCGCCCGCTCAGCCGTCGGCGTGGGCCTCCTCGAACGGCAGAATTTTGCTGACGCCTGCGCCTCGCTGTGGCTCGACGGCGAACTCGTGCATCTCGAGGACCTCGTCCTGCACGATGCCGGCGCCGACGTCCGCGCCCCGACCCACGAACTGACCATCGCCCGCGACGTCCTGCGCAGCCGCCGGCGCATCGCCAGCCAGTCGCTAACTTGGGCCCTCAGCCCCGACGGCTTGCGCGCGCTTCGCCGGGCGCAGGCTGGGCCTGGGCCCGGACCATCATTGGGAGACGACGGCGGGAGTGAGGCTGACGAGATTGAGGGCGAGCCACCGGGGGGAGGGGAGGGGGAGCGCGAGCAACGAGGTGGCGCGAACGCGTCCGATCCCGACATGAGTGTCTTCGCTGAGATCGACGCTGTGCTTGCCCGCTCTAACGCCGCGATCGAGCAAGCGAGACGCCCCAGCCGTGCTGGCGTCAGCGGTCGAGCGGCCGACACCAAGGCGCTGATCTACGATCTCGACTGGGATGAGGATGCGCGGCTCGATGAATGGCGCGACGTCGTGCGGCATGCGCAAGAGCTGCCGTCGGTGCTGGCGGCGATTGTCGCTCTCGACGCCTGGAACAAGCTATCCGTGTCGCAGCACGCGCCGTGGCTTGGCCGGCTGTTGGCCGCGGCGCTGCTGCGCCAGGGCGGGATATCAACCGGCGACCACCTGGTGGCGGTCAATGTTGGCCTGAAAACCATCCCGGTCGATCGGCGCCGGCATCGCGATCGTGACACAAGGCTGCTGGCGATCGCCCACGGATTGCTGGCGGCGGCCGAGAACGGCCTGAAGGAGCACGACCGGCTGGCGCTGGCCCGCACCATGATGGAGCGGAAGGTGTCAGGGAGACGAACGTCTTCGAAACTGCCGGAGCTGGTCGAGCTGGTGATGGCAAAGCCACTGGTCTCGGCTGGCATGGTGGCCGAGACGCTCGGCGTCACGCAGCAGGCCGCACGGCGGATCGTGGTGGAGCTCGGCCTGCGCGAGATGACGGGCAGGGGGAGGTTTCGGGCGTGGGGGATAGTATGAGCGAGCGGACGAAAAGACAGCATGTGGTCCCGAGATTCTATCTGAGGCGTTTTACACAGCCCGACGGAGAATTATGAACGCATGACTGCGTGACGGGGATTGCACGCAAATCGACTCCCGAGAAGACTGCCTTCGAGACTAACATCTACACGCCGGTCGGAGAGGATGGCATCCGAACCGAGATCATTGAGGACACGCTTGCGACTATCGAGTCGCAGGCTGCGAGTATTTATCCTGATCTGTTAGCGTTTAAGCCGTTGGAACCTGTCGCAAAGCTCGATTTCGCGGCGTTCCTAGCCACGATGTTTGCGCGAAATCCCGCGCAACTTCGGCAGTTCGCGCAAACTATGGGTCAAATTGCTTTGTGGGGCGGCCGACATAGTATGGATCGCGATTTTCGAGAGAGGGAGGAAAGGGGCGAACTGTCGGACGCGGATAGAGCCATCCATAAGATTCTGCACGGCAACGATGCGTTCACAATGCATGTTGATCGTCGGGTCGGGCTTCTTGCCTTCCAGCAGGCCCAACCCTTGATGGAACTCATGGCGCGTATGAATTGGAGCTATGAGATTAGCGAAGATCAACAATTGGCCACAAGCGACAACCCTGTGTTTTGGGTCAAAGGCGGCGGACCTGTCGATCTTTTGGGTTGAGTAATCCGCTCGCTGTCGTTCCGTTTCCACTGAGCCCAGGTGTGATACTTCGGCTTGACTGGCGCCGTGAAGGAGCCTGGAAGAAGTCTAGACTCGAACGGAAGCGCGCAAGGCTCGCAAATCAGTATCAGGCAAAATACAAGGAACGGCTGCTATTCTTCCGTGATAACGATCGGGGGCTTTGCACAAGGCCACCGTGAATCAGATTGACCTGGGCGTTGCTTCCCCGATGGTTGACGTTGTACGAAAACTGTCGGCTTCATAGACCCAGAGGCGGCGAGCTGATGTAATTGGCTTGCGTCTGAAATAGAGGCGGGGTGCGATGAGAATTGCGGTTCTGGGTTGGGGTTCGCTGGTTTGGGACCCCCGACAACTTAAAATCACGGAGGCATTCAAGGTCGGTGGGCCGCCTCTTGCCATTGAATTCAGCAGGGTCTCGGGGAACGGTCGCTTGACGCTCGTGGTGGATGAGCAACATGGGACGGTATGTCCGACATATTACGCTATCAGCGCGTTTGCGGATCTAGGAGATGCACGCGAGAATCTCAGAGTTCGCGAGGGAATGGCTCACGTCAACGGGGTGGGATACGTCGACATCAAAACTGGAACGGTGAGCGCCCGTGCCAAGGAGCGCCATCCCAAGGCTGTCGATGACGTGGACGATTGGGGACGCCGAAATGAATTTGATGCGGTGATCTGGACGGCGCTCGCACCCAACTACGCTGACTTGACGAAACGTGCTTACTCCACGGATGAAGCGCTTGCATATATTGGTGGTTTGTCGCCCGAAAAGTTTGCTTTGGCAGCTGAATATGTGAGGGAAGCGCCGCCTCAAATCCAGACTCCCTTTAGGGACGCTTTCTCGACACGGTGGCCTGAACATTAGGCCACCAATAGAAATTTAAAAGTGGAGACGGTACCGCGAAAGTGGTGGTGTATGATCTATTTCCCTTGTTGCTCAACCGAGCATTTCCATAAAGGGGAACTGGAGTTAACGGCCAAAGAGATTGATGACCTTAGTGCTCCGATCATCATGCGGCTCAGGTAGTTTGAGACCCGAAACACTATTGAACATTTCCGCCTCTAATCCCGACTCTGCAGCAAGGCGTCGAACCGCCCCTGGGAACGCCTTCTCGAGAGCTGCCATCGCGGATTGGAGGAGCTCAGGCTCCTCTGCAGCAATTTCGTCGTCGTATCGTTCCATCTTTTTCTGTCCAGTTTTGCTGAGATGGATGTAGCCGGTCCGATACTGGTCGGCAGATATGATCCCGAGGTCAAAGGCGCGCCGAATAATCGCGGCCGCGGATACCTTCCAACGAAGCTTCAAGTCAAAAATTGCATGCCAGTTAAGCAGCCGTCCCCTTGGGAACTCATGAATAAAAGACGACCGCGGCAGAAGGAATGCACTTGCAAACCGATTGGCTTGGCTCTCTGTTGCCTTATCTCCGGTTTCAATGCCTCTGTGCATGATTAGATGGCCGCATTCGTGTGCAAGATCGAATCTCAGTCGAACTGCAGCTGGCTTGGCTTCACTTCTGATAATCATTGGCCGAGGGCGATCTATTGAAAGTGCGTCAACGCGCTCCGATACACCACTGAAAAAGCTGACGACGGCGCCTGCATTCTCAACAACACGCATCATGCTGGAAATCGGACCAGATCCCAGCTTCCAGACTTGGCGAGTCTCCTCAGCTGCCTTTTCGATGTCTGTCGCAGTCGTGACATGGATGTCGGGAAAAGACACCTTAGGAAGATCTAACTCGTGATCGAGGGCTTCGATGAAGCTATCAAGCAGCGTGCCACGCGCAAGGACTTGGCTGACAACCGACATCGGCGTGGTCCGTTGTTTGCGGAAATGGCACTGCTCCGGCCGCACTCCGCCTCTCGTGATCATCCCAAAAAAACTTGGCGTCACGCCGACTGCTGCAGCCAGTGCACCCACCATTTGCTCCGTCGGCGACTTTGTGCCTTGCTCCAGCTGATTGAGATATTGTCGCGTCGCACTAATCCGCTCACCCAACTCGTCAAGAGTCAGGCCTTGAGCTACGCGCGCGAGCCGCAACCGCTCACCTTCAAAGATTTCTTGTTCAGGCATGATTTAGCTCTTGGATGAAAGCATCGCCTCAAGCATCCTCGCTGCCGTCCTTCTCGACACGGTCTGAGCGCAGACCGACGGGCGGCGCCTCCAGTTCAACGCTCTCGGACGCTTCACGACCAACCGTGCCGGTAAATCCAAGGCTACTATCGAACGGCACGCTCCAGTTGAGAACAGCCGTTTCCCCGTGCAAACCAACAAAATTTACTGCGATTACGGTTCCATCGACATCCGTCTCCACCGCAAAACGATACGCAAGATCGTGCCCCTCGTGGCGATCCGGAAAAAGCAGGCCCAGTTGTTGAAGCTCGCCGTAGCTCTGGCGTAGGGTGCGGCCGGTTGGTTCCTCGGCCAAGCCCTTATAAATGCGAACAGGGACTTCACCGATCTTGAAAATCAGTTGTAGGCTGCGATCGATTGCGGTGAGCCACGGACTTTCACCGCCATCAATCGCTCTTAAAATGCGAGCTCGTCCGAATTGAAAAGCACGACACCCATGTGTCCAACCGTTGTCGCCGGCTTCCTCATCAAACCTGTCTAGAGCTGCGTGGCGACCGTCAACAATCATCGCTGCCACGGCGCAAAGCCGATCCTCGGTTAGGTCGGGATGATAGTCCCACGGATAAATCTTCGCCACGTACCGCTCCATTCTTGACCAGATGCGATAATGGGCTTTTTTTTGATTCTGTCAACCGGATTGAATTTTGTAAACTGGTAGCTTTTTTCGGGCTGACTGCGACATAGCTTGGAAAATGGGCGCAGGTCATCATTAGCCCGAGCTTTGAGTTTTGCAAAATAAAGAGCCTGTCGACGAGCCGCTTGGTCGCTCGCGTGCTGCAACTGGTATCTTGAGGGTTGCCTGCATACTGAACGCTTGGACGTGGTAGGTTAGGTCAGATTGGAAGCAGTCCTTGAGACGCTGTGCTATCTGCTGCCTTGCGCTTACCAAGCGTGTCGCCTGTGCCCAAAATTTCAGAGCGCCTGACGCCGCCATAATCGCTCAACAGACCGAGAATTACCTTTGCCTCGACGGCAAGCTCAGAGGGTTTTGCTAGTGTCTTGGCGAATGCCGCTTCCTCAAGCACCTGAGCAGCTTTAAAAAGCTCCTGACCAGAATTTGCCTTCGAGAAGAACTCAACTAGCCCTTCGACCGGTAGCTCTGCTGCAGCTTTTTCGAATCCGCTTCTAATCTTTGCGGCGGCTGCGCCGCTCTGGTCCAGGAAGTCAGTTGCGACGCTTTCAGCGAAGTCAAGATATCGCTTTGCTGCAGCGTCGTCACTCTGACCGAAGATCATCCCGGAACGAAAATGATTTTTTCTCGTATCATGATCGGCGAGAACGAGCTCCCTCCCGAGAAAGTCTGCGGCAATTGAGACTAAGGCGCAGGTAAAATAGCATGCTCGAGTTATTGGTCCGGCGGATAGGCGTTCGCGATCACGAGCCTCCTTCAACAATTTCACGGCATCGTCGAGCCAATGATTTAGGGCTGCGAAGTCGATTCCTCTTGAGACCTCTAGTCTAGCAGACTCAACAAATGCCGAGACGTTCGATCTGTCGATCATAGTGCTACGCCATTCGCTATCTACTACTTCAAATGCAAGTCGTTCGCCCTCGCTCGAATACTTCTTGACGATAGCGTCAAATACGCCACTCGAAAGAACTTTGATCTGGAGCCGGTTCGCAAATTTGTAGGCCGAGTCACGGGCACCCTGGGATGCAATGACGGCGTCATCTGCGCCAACAGCTGCCTGCAATCCTTTGAGCCAGACCGCTCGCTCAAAGGCCTTCCCGCGCTTCTTGTTCTTTATATCTACGATCGTAATATGTCGGGAAAGCGGGCTCGATCTGGTGTAGACCCACAAGTCTATGTCTGTGACAGTCTCAGAGCCCTCTTTAACTGGAACCCCGCGCAGAACAAACGAACCAAGGCCTTTGAAGTACTCGCGCATAGCCTCTTCGGCGGCCCCGCCCTTGTCCATAACGTCGTTAGCCTTCCCCATCAGCGCTTCCTCAGAATGTTCAGTGACCTCGCGGCCGCAGCCTTTGCTTCGGGAATATCTTTGCGCCGTTCCTCTGTACGCGCTGTTTCGGGCCCCGCAAAGTCCGTCTGTCGATTTCCTATTACGAGCTCGGCCGCGATCTTGGCCGCGTCACCCCGGAGAACGAGCTCCCGTGCCATTTTGCCAACTTCCGGCTTCAGCAGTGTCAATCTATGGCCGTTAGCAGATGAGGAAACCTGTACGACACCTTTGCGCTCTAAGGCCGTATAGTCGCGTTTAATAGCAGTTGCCCAACCTTCCACATATCCTCGGTTGATGAAGCGATCCATCAGTACATCGGGAGCTTTAATCTGTCCACGCGAAGCCGGACTCGCGAGTATGCCGAATGTGAGGCTGCTCGAGAGAGCCTTCGCGTCATCAAGCATATCTGCCAAACCAGACGGAACGAATTTGGTCAAAGCTTCTGGTTTCGTGACGAATTCGGTGCTGCCGTACTCATTTGCTACGATACTCACCTCAAAATATCCGATCTGGTGAAGCTTGCTCCATAAAATATCACCTACAATTTTCTTAACTGTCGCGGCAGGCAGACAGCCGCTTTTTCCAAGTCGGTCGTCGGCTTCCAAAAGATTCTGCGTTTCTACGCCCGATAGGCTGTCGAGGATTTTCTTGGCCTTGTCGGCATGTTCCCGCTTGAATAGTGAGCCGTTGAAATATAGCCGGTCCTCACCCTTGCCCTCATAGTCCACGAAGCCGATGTGCTCCGATTGAACAAACAGATCCTGCAACTCTGTCCTAGATAGCTTGTAAGTATCAGAGATCTCCTCGGATACGTCGGCCCGGCGGACTGGGCTTGCACTGCCCCGTTCGGCCAGATCGATAGCTGCGTACTCGATACCCTGAGGTTCATGAGCATCAAAAATGCCTGCTGCGTGATCTAGTAAGCGGGCCTGCGTGACACCCAACACCGATATTCCGCTGCTATCGGTCTGAACCAGGCCCTCAGATACGAGCACATCTAGCAGTCCAGGCAGTTCGTGCTTGCGAATTCCGAGTTGCCGACCCAACTCAACGACTCGCTCGTTCCCGACAGTCCATCCCTCTTCCTTAGAAATAGCAGAGAGTAGGCGTGCTGACCGGCCGGCGGTCGCGATGTTTTCGAATTCGACCGTCTTGCTATTCAATAGCTTCTGATCGTGATGCAGAAGCCAACCACCGACAACGCCCTTTGGAAGTTTCCGCTTCTGCTCATCCATAGTCTGCCCCGCTCCCAATTTTTCCAGCCCCAGCCAAAAGTGCGATCTTAGAAATGCTAAATCGTGAATATACCCAAACGCGATATACTTTCTACGTGGAATAAATCTGCGCGTGTGGAGTAAATAAAGGAATGTCCGCAACGAATCTTTGGGTATAGCGTGCGATTGGGACCTACTCGACCGTCGAAAGTAAGTCGATAAGGACACGTTGCCCTAAATCCGGATCATTGAGCAGTCTGCGACAGCATTGCAACAGCAGTAAAACCGGGGCAAACGTAATGGGGGCCCCCTAGCAAGGACAACGGCAACCGCAGGGCTATGTCGTGGCAGGTGCACAAGCGATTATGTCAGAAGATGACGAGGGTGAAGAGTGCGTCAGAGACCACCGAATTCGAAGACTGAGCGCGAGGGACTTCTTGCCGTAGAGCGTGCCTGCCATGATCTCGATCTAATCTGGCGTGATCAGTTCCAAGAGGATGTCGGGATAGACGGCACCATCGAAATCGCTTTGGGCGCCTTCCCAACCGGTAAACTCGTCGCAGCTCAGGTAAAGTCCGGAGCGAGCTACATCCGGTCCGAAACCGATGAGAGCTTCCGCTTCTATCCGCGGCAAGACGATATGACTTACTGGGGCGGGCTGTCCATTCCGCTGTTTCTTCTCGTCTACCACCCCGCGAATAAGACGGTTTATTGGGCTGATATTCAGAAGACGATTGCTGCGAATAGCGATGAAGATGTCAACTTCATCGAGTTCTCGAAGTCGGCGAACCTCAACTCAGCATTCGTGGACTATCTAAAGGCACGGTTCGACCTCACGGTTTATGACGACGAAGCGTTCGTCGTCGCTAGATCCGAACTAGAAAAATTGCAGGTCACCATAGCTGGCGGCACGCCGGCCGTGAAGCTTTCTGCGCTCGACCTTTTCCTTGAGGGTCTTTGGGGCCTCTGCACGAAGGTACAGTTTCATTCCAGCTTGGTCACCGACCTCTTGAGAGATGCCTCCACGCGCAGCGCTCACGAGATTGACATCAGGTATACACTGTCCAAAACCACGCTATATCCGTTCTTCTCTTCGTACTTCGCCTTGCTTGGAAAGCATCATCTGGCCAGCCTAGACTTTGCGGATATAAATAATTCCCTCTACGGTAAGATGGAGTTTCCGACCTTCGTAGCACCACTCACGACGAATGGACGAAGGTTCGTAGAATTTCTGCGTGATGCAGGTTTGAAGAACGTCAACGACAGACAGTACTTTTCACTGATCTCTGTCCCTCTCGTTCAAATCGAGATTTTCGACACCTTTACAGAAACCGACGACGCGTGGGTCTTCGGTCGCTACACCGACGTTCTGGCTATATCGTTCAACCCTCATTTGGATTACTATCGGATGACGCATTTGAAGAAAAGCTCCGCCGACAGCGTCGGGGCCGTTGTTCGCTCGCAATCCATCTTCTTTTTCGAGCTCGTCGATTACATCGGCTCAAAGTTCGAGGGTGTGGAGAAAGACAGAATCGTGCTGCGTCACCTAGACCTGCCGCTCAATCCTTTGGGATGCTGGCTGGAGAACTGGTACGGCGACCCACGCCCCTATACTGCGGAAACCCTTTCGGGTCGGACCAACGCCAAGCAGATAGCCTTCCACGAGGAAGTCATGTCTATCATGGCCCCGATAGGGGTGATGTCGGTGGTCGAGCCCGCAGCGATTGAATTCCCAATCCCGCATCTGATTAACGGGGAGCACATTACCGCTGAGCTCGCCCAAGCCAGTAGGCCAATCGCGTAGAGCATGTCAGACTGGGTCAGCGACTTCGTACATCGTTTTGTCGATCACTCGAACAATGACCGAACGACGGGGTCGGCGGTTCGCTTCCATTCAAGAACCTGGATCAGCCTGAAAACCACGGGTCATCAAAACTTCGTCTGACCCCATCATTGGATGCATCGTGCTAGCTATTGGATGAGCGGTTTCGGCTTTGCGCCGTGATCGATAGTTGCATTCCAGTACACCGAGATGCTCATGGATCTTGAGAAAATAAAGAGGTTGGTCGATTTTGTGGGGCAGTCAAACGTGACTGAATTGTCAGTTACGGAAAAAGGCACCACTGTTCGCATATTTCGCACGCAAGACCAAAGTACCGCCGCCACGATCGTTCCCCAGCAGACAGGGACGGCATCGCCAGTCCCTTCAGTTGGAGCCGCTCCGGCACGGGGCGTATCCGCGCCTCTGTTTGGCGTCCTCCATCGTAGACCTTCCCCGGAAGAGCCACCGTTTGTGGAAGTCGGTGATCAGGTGGTCGAAGGGCAGACCTTGTTCATCATCGAGGCTATGAAGGTGTTCAATCGCATAACGGCGCCGGTCGCGGGACGTATTGTCCACCTGGCCGGCGTCGATGGAGTGGAAGTGGAAACGGGCGATGTGCTCGTGGAGATTGCCGAATGAGCGATCAACTTGGTGCCGAGGGCGCAGGCGCTGCAAAGCATTTTGACACGGTTCTCATCGCCAACCGCGGGGAAATCGCCGTCAGGATTCAAAAAGCCTGTGATGCACTCGGGCTCAAAACGGCAATTGTCTGTTCGGAAGCCGACAGATCGGCCAAGTATGGCGACGCGGCCACCCATTTTCTATGTGTTGGCCCGTCGCCGGCCGCCAAAAGCTATCTCAATCAAGATGCAATCCTGCTTGCCGCGCGCCTCACCGGTGCCGGCGCGATCCATCCCGGATACGGGTTCTTGTCGGAGAAGTCCTCCTTTGCAGATGCGGTCGATCGAGCTGGGCTTGTTTTCATAGGGCCGCCGGCCTCGGCAATCGCCACGATGGGTGACAAAATCGCTGCCAAACGGGCCATGATTTTGGCCGGAGTGCCCTGTGTGCCCGGTCCGGACACAGCGCTTCCCAATGACCCGGAAGCCATCGAGGCGACGGCACGAGAGATTGGATTCCCGGTGATCATAAAGGCCGCCGGCGGTGGCGGTGGACGTGGCATGCGCGTCGTGGCCGACCCCCAACAGCTCCAGGAGGCAGTTGTGGTAACGCGCGAAGAAGCGCGGCAGGCATTCGGTTCGGCAGAACTTTACATGGAAAAGTTTCTGCAGCATCCGCGTCACATCGAGATCCAGGTCATCTGCGACAGCCATGGCAATGCCATATGGCTTGGCCACAGAGACTGCTCAATGCAGCGGCGGCATCAAAAGGTTGTTGAAGAAGCGCCAGCTCCGGGGATCGCGGCAGACGTTATCGCTCCGGTAGGGCAAGCCTGCGTCGAAGCCTGCCGCCAGATAGGCTATCGTGGCGTTGGAACCTTTGAATTCTTATACGAAGACAATCGATTCTATTTCATCGAGATGAACACCCGCTTGCAGGTCGAACATCCGGTGACCGAGATGACGAGCGGTCTCGACATCGTCATGGAACAAATCACCATTGCGCAGGGCCAGCCGCTAACGCTTCGTCAGGACGAAGTGCAAAGCGTTGGCCATTCGATCGAGTGCCGCATCAATGCCGAGGACCCGAACAGCTTCCTACCATCGGCTGGCATTGTCGAGACAGTGCGCTTTCCAGAAGGTCCCAGCGTGCGCGTCGATACCCACATTCATGCGGGTTATCGCGTCTCTCCATATTACGATTCGCTCATTGCGAAACTGATCGTCCATGGCGATAGCCGTCCCGCCGCGATCTCCAGAATGCGCGATGCCTTGGCGGCCACTCAAATCGATGGGATTTCGACAAACATACCTTTCCTGCGTGCACTTCTCGATGACGAGGGCTTCGGCCGCGGTGAAACCGATATCCACTACCTCGAGCATTGGTTGAGACACAGGAGTTCGGCATGAGCGCGATCAGCCTTACCGATCCGACAACGATTGCCACGCTCTGCGAAGCGCTGATCCGTGCTGGTGTCGACGGCATAGAGATTACTACCCCCGAGGGTCACGTCAGGATCACCGTCCAAGCCGGCAAAGGCGTCGAGGTTGCACATAATAAAAAACGCCTCGCGCAACACGCCGATACATTCATCATCAAGGCGCCGATCGCTGGTCGGTTTCGTCCGTTGGCGATCATCGCGAATGAGAACGAGAAGGTGATCGAACAGGGCGACATCATCGGCTCGATGGCAGTGGGGCCAATCCTTGTCCCAGTGACCGCGCCTCACGGCGGTATGGTGCGGCGCACGCTTGCCGAGCCCGACGTCTTGCTCGGCTTCGCGACGCCCTTGTTCGAGCTTGAGAAGACGTCATGACGACACAGACAAACGTTCACCCACGGAATGACGAGGGACTGCATATCCTTCGTGATGGTACTCGACTTTCTTTCATCGGCGGCAAATCGTTCTTGCTGGAAGCCCCTGGCGAGTTCGATCTACCGGCACAAAGACTGATCTGGGCACTGGCAGGTGCGGTCGCGAATTGGAATGACGTCGCAGAGGTCATTCCTGGCATGACGAATATTCTGGCGATCCTCAAGGAAACACCAGAACAGCCCGATCTTGTTGTCGAGCGCTTGGCTAACGCCTGGAACGAGGCGCGCAGCGTCGATCTGAAAGGCAAGACGGTTGAGATTCCCGTCGTCTATGGCGGCGAATACGCAACCGATCTTGCTGCCATCTGTGATCACTCGGGGTTGAGTGATCGCGAAGTCGTGAGGCTGCATTTCGAGGGAAGCTACAGGGTGTTCGCGCTCGGTAGCGCACCCGGCTTCGGTTATCTTCACGGCCTCAATCCGCGCATTTACATGCCACGCAAGAAGGTGCCGTCGCTGCGTATGGAGAAGGGTTCTGTCACTATTGGCGGCATGCAAACTGGTGTTGCCATGCTGACTGGCCCGAATGGCTGGAACTCGATCGGCCACGCCGAACAGCGGATGTTCGATCCAATGGCTGACAACCCGTCCCTCTTGGCGCCGGGCGACGTCGTGCGCTTTGTTCCGGAAAGGATCGAGTTGTGATCGAAATCGTTCAAACAGGTCCGCTGAACACCGTCCAAGATCTTGGCCGACCGGGATACCGGGCAGTCGGTGTCTCGGCTAGCGGTGCCATGGACCCGCTTGCCGTACGGGTCGGAAACCTTCTTCTTGGCAACGCCGAATCTGCTGCTGCAATAGAAGTGCAGACGTTTCCGTTCACGCTCTGCTTCTCGGGCGTCGTCGACTTTGCCATCACTGGTGCTGACGGCGCCTCGCTCTTGAACGGCCGAGAGTTGATGCCATGGTGCGTTTATCGCGCTGTGGTGGGTGATGTGCTCGAAATTCGCCAGCCGCGCCGAATGGCACGCTCATATGTCGCCGTTGCTGGCGGCGTGGATGTCCCTATCGTCATGGGATCACGAAGCACCACCCTGCGTGGCGGGTTTGGCGGCCATGACGGACGCCCGCTTGCGAACGGTGATAGGCTTGGGGTGACGATCGAAGCTGTCCCGCCGCCGTATCATCCGATCGCCGTCGTCGAGCCTGTGGTGGCGCTTGCGGATTTCTTTCCGGCTGTTGTCGATGATGTTCTCACGGTTCGCGCGATAGCCGCCGGTGAGCACGGGCTGTTTTCGGTGGATGCCGATCGCTTTTGGAGCCAGTCCTGGCGGATTTCCTCGCAAAGCGATCGCACCGGCTATCGTCTGTCAGGTGATCCGATCAAGCCCGACGCACCGGTGGAGATGCGTTCGCATGGTGTGGTTCCCGGCGTGGTCCAAGTGCCGCCCGGTGGCGAGCCGATCATACAGATGAGTGATGCAAACACCGCTGGTGGATATCCGAAAATCGCCGGCGTGATCGAGCCCGACCTGTGGCGTCTCGGCCAGGCCCGCATCGGGACCAAGATCCGGTTCGTGCGCTCGACGCACGCGGAAGCCAGAGCAACCGAAAGGGCGGTGAACGACTACATCGCGGACGTGAACCGGACGGCGACAATGGTAAAGCGGGCGCTTGGCGTCATCGGCTGATTGGGTTTCCTTAGGGAGAAGACGGTGAAGATCGATTTGAATTCGGACATGGGGGAGGGCTTCGGCCCCTACCGGCTTTGCGATGACGAAGCGATGATGCGCGTCGTTTCATCCGCAAATATTGCCTGCGGCTTCCACGGCGGCGATCCGCAGACCATGGGCAGGATGGTCAGTCTGGCGAAGGAGAACGGTGTCGGCATCGGAGCTCATCCCGGTCTGCCTGACAGGGCGGGTTTCGGCCGCCGCGAGATTGCCTTTCAGCCCGACGAGCTTCGCCTGCAAATGCTTTATCAGCTCGGCGCCCTTCAAGCGATTGCCAATGCACAAGGAATGCGTGTCGGCCATTTCTCATTCCATGCCGAAATGGGCAACATGGTCAATCGCGACCCTGTTCTCGCCGCCATGATGATGGACGCTATCGCCAAGGCCGATAACAGCCTGGTGGTGTTTGTCACATCCGGTAGCGAGATCGAGCGCGCTGCAAAGCGCGCGAACCTCAAGACGCTCTCGCTTTTCCTTGCTGACCGCGCCTATGACGCAGCGGGCAAGCTCGTCGTTCGAGGGCTTCCAGGTGCTCTGGTCAAGGATGAGGCGTCGGTTCGCTCCCGCGTTCGTCGATTCTTGCGGGACGGCACCGTCGAGGCGATCGACGGCACGGTCATCGAGATGCCGGCTCGCTCCATCCTCGTTCATAGCGATACGCCCGGCTCAATCGAGCTTGCGCGGCTCATCCGAAATGAAATCGATCACGCCGGCGCCGAGATTGCTCCGGTTACAGAATTGGCGTCGTGATCCGCGCCGTCTGACCATCTTTTCCATGCTTTACCGAGAACGAAAGACCTGACCATGCCCTCCACAGCCGATCGCCTGAAGAACGTTTCGATATCAGCATCCGCAGCAATGACGCAGCGAGCTCGCGAGCTCGCGGCCAACGGCGTCAAAGTCGTCAGCCTGTCTTCCGGCGAGCCGGATTTTCCAACGCCTGTCCACGCCATCGAGGCCGCTCACGCCGCAGCGCTTGCCGGCGATACGAAATATCCTCCCATGGATGGGACGCTCGCCTTGAAGACGGCAATTTCGCGTAAGTTCAAACGTGATAACAACCTCGACTATGATGCCAGCCAGATCATCGTATCGGGTGGCGGCAAGCAGGTCATCTTCAACGCGATGCTGGCGACCTGCAATCCCGGCGATGAAGTCGTCATTCCGACACCGTCATGGGTAAGCTATGCGGACATCGTCAAGTTCGCCGGCGGCGTGCCTGTGGCTGTTCCTTGCGTCGAAGATGCTGGGTTCAAGCTGCGCGCCGAGGATTTGGAAGCCGCGATTACGCCGCGGACCAAGTGGCTGCTTTTGAACTTTCCCAACAACCCGACCGGTGCGGCTTGCTCACGCGCCGAGATGGCCGCGATTGCCGAGGTGATGCTGCGTCATCCTGACGTCTGGATCCTCACTGATGATATCTATGAACACCTCGTCTACGATGATTTCGAGTTCTGCACGATCGCCGAAGTGGAGCCACGGCTTCACGACAGAGTGCTCACGATGAACGGCGTTTCGAAAGCTTACGCCATGACTGGCTGGCGGCTCGGCTTTTGCGCAAGCGGATCCAAGGAACTGATCCGTGCCATAAGCAACGTCAACGGCCAAAATAGCGGCGGTATCTCCACTGTCGTGCAGGCGGCCGCGATTGCAGCCCTGAATGGCCCCCAGGATCTCTTGAAAGAGCGCGCAGCCATCTACCGCGAACGCCGTGACTTCGTCGTCGACACTCTTTCCAAGATCGACGGTCTTCGTTGCCACAAGCCCGAAGGCGCCTTTTACGTCTACCCCAACATGGCTTCGTTGATTGGAAAAACGACCCGGGGCGGACGCAAGATCGAAGGCGATGTCGACTTTGTCATGGCGCTGGTCGATGAGCAGCATGTCGCGACCGTCCAGGGCGCCGCTTATGGAATGAGCCCATATTTTCGCATTTCCTACGCGACAAGCATGGAGATGCTTCGGGAAGGGTGCTCCAGGATTGCACAGTTCTGCAACGACATGCGGTGAAGTTGCACATTAAAAGCCCGCGCCGTCGGGCTTCTACATCTTCAGGCTCTCTGTCAGTTCGACAAGGATATCGCGAACAGCAAGTGCCGGTTCCGACAAGGCGTTCTGATCCGATGTGCAAAGCGACAGTGTTTCCTCGATCCTCGGGGAGACAAGCCTGCATACTAGAGGTTCAGTCGATTCACTGACAATCCGGTCCGCGATGGCCTTCGGCATGATCGTGGCACCCAGCCCGCTTGAGACCGCACGCGCCAGCGTGCGAACAACCTCCACCTCGGCAACCACTTTGAGATTGATCTTGCTGCGCGTAAAGGCTGTCTCGACGGCGCGGCGCACAAAATTGTACGAAGGTGGCAAAAGCAAAGGCACGCCGTCCAAGGCGCCCACGGGGAGCGGTTTAGTATCGGCCTCGATAGAGAAATCGTGTGGCGCTACGATATAAAACTCTTCGCTGAGGATAGGCTCGAAACGGACACCCTTGATCGGGCCAATGCCGTGGATGAGCGCCATCTCCAGTCGCCCGTTCATGATAAGCTGACTGTAGGTCTGGCCCACACTTTCGGTCAGGTGCAGGAGAATGCCGGGATGGCGTTTGCGCGTCTCGGCGAGCAGCTCGACGGAGAGCATTGCCGCGCTGCTAAAAGGAACCAAGCCAACCGAAACCCGGCCGGCAAGCGAATTTCCCGCAGCAGATGCGTCTGCTTGTGCAAGCTCCATCTGCCGCAGGATGATCTGTGCGTGACGATAAACGGCATGGCCGGCATCAGTCATGCTGACGCCTTGCTGGCTCCTGATGAGCAGCTTTTGCCCGAAATGCTCTTCAAGAGCGGCTAGCTGCTGGCTGAGTGCAGGCTGGGCAAGATGAAGGATATCGGCGGCTCGCGTGATACTGCCGCTATCGACGATAGTGATAAAGGACTTGAGGCGTTTGATATCCATGTGAGTCGCGTTTTTCCGATGCTTTTGAGCATCGATCTTACTGAGGGCGTTGGCATTTGCAACGCGGACCACCTGCCACCCATGTGAAGAAAGCGCACCGACTGTCAGCCGATGCTCGTCCCCCCGAGGCGCTGTCGCGGTCCATAAGACTTGCTTATTAGGTCAGAAATAATCGGTCTTAGGCAAGGTCTGAAAGCTCCGCTAAGCTCCATTCCAATCAAAAAGGGAACGCAAATGCCTTTCTCAGATTACAAGACAGCACTGGTCACGGGCGCGTCCTCAGGGATCGGCGCGGCGGTGGTAGAGCGCTTGCGCCGGGAAAATGTCGAGGTGCACGCCATCGCGCGCAGTGAACCTGCACTGAACGAGCTTGCAGCTCGTACTGGATGCATCGCGCATGTGATCGACGTGACCGATCGCCAGGCGATTGCCGAACTTGCTGGCAGGGTCGACTTCGACATTCTCGTCAATAACGCCGGGGTCGATCGCCCGAAAAAGTTCCTTGAGGCCGATGAGAGCGACATCGACCTGCTCGTCGACGTCAACCTGCGTGCTGTCCTTCATATCTGCCGTCTCGTCGTGCCGGGCATGGTTGCGCGGGATCGCGGTCACGTCGTGAACATTTCGTCGATCGCAGGCAATTACAATTTCGGCGGCAACTCGACCTACCATGCCGTCAAGGCTGGCGTTGCCATGCTGTCGAACCAGCTGCGTATTGACGCATTTGGCAAGCGCGTTCGGGTGACGGAGGTATGCCCTGGGCGCGTCGCCACCGATATATTCAATCACGTGCACGGCAATGACCCCAGCGTTCGCGAACGATTCATCGATGGCTTCGAACTGCCCCAGGCAAGTGACATTGCCGACGCGATTGCCTTTGCGATCGCCGCACCCGTTGCCGTCAACATTGGTCATATGGAGATCACGCCGACCCTTCAGGTAATGGGCGGCCTGCAGACCGCAAAGCCACAAGCTCTTAGCGAAAACAAGGATCAGGTGGGGGCGCGGCCGTGAGCGGATTCGATCTCTCGGCTATCCTTTCCAACCCTGATTATCGCTCCATGCTTTTGCATGGCATCGAGATGACCTTTGTCATCTACATTGGCTCCTGGGTCCTAGCGATGGCGCTTGCGATCCTGCTCCTTGGCTTTCGTATTTCGCCACTCCGGTTCGCCGACCCGATTGTTAAAGCCTATGTCTCGTACCATCGCAACGTGCCAACGCTCGTTCAGCTGATGCTCTGGTATTTTGGCATCTATACACTCATGCCGGATGCGGTGACCGGATGGCTCGCTGAGCACAACGCAGAAGCGATTTTCGCGGTTATCGGGCTTGGTCTGTGTCAGGCTGCCTATTTCAGCGAGGACCTGCGCTCCGGCCTAAGGGCGGTGAGCCCCGGGCAAATGGAGGCGGCGAAGGCGCTTGGGCACAGTTACGTCTCTGCTATGCGCTTCGTGATCATGCCGCAAGGTGTCCGCAACGCTTTGCCGCCGCTCATTAACCACTCTGTTTCCCTTTTCAAGAACAGCAGTCTTGCAATCGTCGTCGGCGCCTCTGAGCTGACACACGCGATCAAGGAAATTGACAATGTCAGTTTCCGGACGTTCGAAATCTACCTGGTCGGCACGCTGATCTATCTGTTCTTTTCTCTCATTATCATGGGCGCTGGTGCCGCCATCTCGATGCGCGCCGACCCGGTCCTGAGGGCACGTCGATGATCCAGGATATCGTCAACATCATCCACGACTACTGGCTGCTGCTGCTGATTGGCCAATACCCGAACGGTCCGTTGGGCGGGCTGGCGAACACGTTGGTTTTGTCCGCCCTTGCGATCGCACTTGCCTTTCCGCTCAGCATCTTACTGGCGCTTGCCCGCCTTTCGAAATTCCGGGCGCTGAGATGGCCGGTAACCGCTCTTGTCTATGTCACCCGCGGCGTGCCGCTGCTGATGCTTATTCTTTGGTGCTACTTCGTCGTCCCATTGTGGACCGGAGCTGACGTCCCGAGTTTCTGGATCATGCTCGTTACGCTCGTGATCTACGAAGGCGCTTTTCTGAGTGAAGTCGTGCGGGCGGGGATCGTCTCGCTTGGGCAGGGGCAGATGGATGCCGCGCGTGCCCTTGGCCATAGTTATCTCGGTGCGATGCGGTATGTCATCCTGCCGCAGGCGCTCTACAACATGATTCCGAGCATGATCTCGACATTTGTCTCGACGATCAAGGACACGACGCTCGGATATGTCATCAACGTTCCCGACCTGACCTTTGCCGCGAGTCAGGTCAACAATCAGCTGCTGACACAGCCCTTCCAGGTCTTCCTTGTCCTTGCCCTCGTCTACTACGTGCTTTGCTGGACGCTGACTTTCGTCGCAAACAGCGTCGAAAAACGGATCGCACGCCGGCGCGCCGGGCCGGTCAACGCCCGCCTTCCAGCTGAAAACCTGGCCCTCAAAACACTTACGGAGCAACTATGACCGCGTCTCAGTCAAATCCGCAGGATGGGCAGGCCATTCGCCTTGCCGGCGTCAGCAAGAGCTACGGCGATTATCAGGTCCTCAAGAACATCGATGCCGAAGTCAAGCGCGGCGAAGTGGTTGTCATCTGCGGACCCTCTGGTTCGGGAAAGTCGACCTTGATCAGAACGGTCAATCGGCTGGAGGAAATCAGCAGCGGTGCAATCGAGTTCGAGGGGCAGAATATCCACGCAAAGATGCGTGCCTCAGAGCTCAACAGGTTGCGCAGCCAGATTGGCTTTGTGTTCCAGAGCTTCAATCTGTTTCCACACCTATCCGTGCTTGAAAACGTCACGATGTCGCCAATCAAGATAAAGGGCGTACCGGCAAAGCTCGCACGGGAGAAGGCGACGAAACTTCTTGATCGTGTCGGCTTGGCCGACAAGGCAAATGCCTTTCCGGCTCAGCTTTCGGGCGGACAACAGCAACGCGTCGCGATTGCGCGTGCGCTTGCCATGGAGCCGCCTGTAATGCTCTTCGACGAGCCGACGAGCGCGCTCGATCCGGAAATGGTCGGTGAAGTGCTGGCGGTCATGAAGAGCTTGGCAGCCGATGGCATGACCATGCTGTGCGTCACGCACGAAATGAACTTTGCACGCGATGTCGCGGATAGGATCTGGTTCATCGATGCCGGCCAAATTCTCGAGTCTGCGACGCCAGATGAATTCTTCAAGAACCCCCGTCATCCACGCGCCCAGCGTTTCCTATCCGACCTGCGGCATTGACGCACAAGACTTCATAACAACGGAGAACAGCAATGAACTGGAAATGCATTACAGTCAGCCTGATACTGGCCGGCGCCGCGGCACTTCCCGCAAAGGCCGATCAGCTTGAAACGATCCTTGCCAACAAGACGCTGCGTTGCGCGACCTATGCCGACGTTCCCCCTTTTTCCTCACCTGACATGAAGACGCGCGAGATGGTCGGCTTCGACGTGGATCTGTGTAAGGCCGTTGCGCGCGAGCTTGGCGTCAACGCGGAGATCAAGCCGATCTCGGTTGAAGCCCGCGTCTCGGAGGTAAAGCTTGGCCGGGTCGATATCACAGTCGCCAACCTCGCCTACACGCAAAGTCGCGCGGAGCAGATTCAGTACAGCGACCCCTACTATGTTGCCAAGGAAATGCTGATGGTTCCCGCGGACGACCAGGGCAAGACAAAGGCGGACTATCAGGGGCAGCGCCTGGCTTCGAGCAAGGGGTCGACGTCCGAACTTTCGATCAAGCTCAACAAGTCCGACCCTTTGACGTTTCAGGACACCGGTTCTGCTTATCTCGCGCTGCAGCAGGGCAAGGCGCGTGGCATGGTCGCCAACACGATGACCATTACCAAGCTCGTCAACGAATCCCAGGTGCGCGGCAAGAAGATGCGCATGATCGAGGATCCGATGCTCTACCAGCCGATCGGCATCGGCATGCAGAAGGACCAGCCTGCGCTGACCGCGAAGGTCAACGCGATCCTGCACAAGCTCGACGATGATGGCGAGATCAACAAGATCTGGGATACGTGGCTTGGGCCGAACACCGAGTATAAGATGACGCGTACCGATAAAGTCGTTCCGCTCTCAGAACTGAAGTTCGATCCAATCCCCTGATCTGCTGGCCGACACGTCAAGATCCTCCTACTTGACAGCGCGAGGCGGCTGGTTTGTCTGGCCGCCTCTTTGCTTTTGCCGTTTTGGCGATTGGCTCGTATCTGGCAAACTTGCGACTACGCCGCTTCGTGGCCGGCCCACGACCAATTCCCCTCTTCACCAAGCTTGAGGACTACCTCAAGAAGGATGTTCCTGACCTCAACGACTGCCTTCGTTGGTGGGTGATCCACCGGACTGTCTAGGACCAGGCGCCGAGTGTATCCCTTTCCGGCAAGGGGGAGCACCGAAAGCGTGCCTCTTTGACTGTCTTCGAAGACCGCCCCGCGTCCCAACACGGTAAAGCCGAAGCCGGCGGCGATTGCGGCCTTCGTGCTGGCAAGCCCTTCGATTTCTCGCACGATGTTGATTGGTTTCGCGAGAATAAGGGCCTCGCGCTCGAGCAGGATACGGATGCCATGCCGGCGCGTCGGAAGAATGAGGGGAAGGTCGAGCGCCTGGCTGATCGAAATGGTTGCGCCGTCACCGGCGAAATGTCCGGCCGGGCCGACCGCGTACAGTGTTTCGTCAAAGAGAGGCGATGCGGTCGGACGTGCAACCTCGCCGAGGTTGACGGCCAGATCATGCGCCTTGGTTTCAATCGCCGCGCGAAGGGTTTGGCTGTCGCCCTCGCTGATCGTCAGTCGGATTTTTGGGAAGCGTTCCTCGCAGATCTTCAAGATCGGTAAGGCAATCAACGGCGCAATCGACGCGAGCACGCCAAGGGATACTTCGCCAGTCGGATTCTTGGCCTGCTCTTTCGTGGCCGCCTCGGCCTGGTCGAGCGCCTTGAGAATAGCCTGAGTATGGGTCAAAAGCGTCGTGCCCGCCTCTGTTACGACAACACCTCGCGGCGTGCGGGTCAGCAGCTGGACGGAAAGCTGCTCTTCAAGCGAGCGCATGTGGAGGCTGAGCGCCGGTTGAGCCACGCCAAGTTCATGCGCGGCGCGCGTAAATGAGCCGAATTCAGCGATCTTGGAGAAATAACGCAACTTTAGGAGATCGAGTGCCACGTTCTTCGTGATGCCCCCATAACGGATATTTATAGCAGTCATCTTCAATATATATTTGTGAGAATAGCGCAAGCCGCTTAAACGGATAGACAGCGAGGGGACGCTCAGTAGGAGGAAATCATGAGCTTCAAGACCACACTTGCCGCTTCCGTCTTTGGATTGATGGCTTTGACCCAGGCCGTTTCGGCGGGTCAGCTCGATGACGTCAAGACGGCGGGGAAGATCACCTGCGGAGTTTTGACCAATTCACCGCCGCTCGGCTTCCAAGATCCGAAGACACGCGAACCCGCTGGCTACGAAATTGACATCTGCCAGAAGTTTGCGCAGTCGATCGGCGTTAAGGCCGAACTCGTGCCGGTTTCGCCACAGACCCGCATGGCGGAGCTTATGCAAGGCCGCGTCGACGTGCTCGCCTCGTTGCTGAGCTACAGCAAGGAGCGTGCCGAGCAGGTCGATTTCAGTGGCGCATACATTGCAGAGGATTTCAATTTCGTGGTCCTCGACCAATCCAACATCAAGTCGGTGGACGACCTTTCTGGTCAGCGTATCGGGCTCGTGAAGGGTTCGGTTCTGATCCCGCTGACAGAAAAGCGCCTGCCGGACGCGCGCGTTTTGTCGTTCGAGACGAGTGCGGCATCGTTCCTGGCACTTCAGCAAGGCAAGGTGAAGGCGACGGTCTATCGCTACTCCGAAGGCAAGGCGGTCGAGCGTAATGCCGGTGATGGCATCAAGGCTCTTCGCTTCCTCGACGAGCCGTTGCTGTCGATGCCTTCGGGCTTTGCCTTCCGCAAAGGCTCGCCGGAGATGGTAAAGGCCGCTAACGACTTCCTGGCTGGACTTGAGACATCCGGTGAAGGCCAGGCGCTCTACGACAAGTGGCTTGGTAAGGATTCCGATCTGAAGTCGACCCGCAAGTTCGAATTCGGCAAACCCCAGGAAACCTGGTTTACGAACTGATCGACTAAGGCCTAAACGCATGGGTTACCAACTCGACTTCGGCAAGGTCCTGCAGGGCCAATATCTGGACATGATCCTGCAGGGCCTGGAGACGACGATGATACTTTTCGTCGTCTCCTGGGCGCTTGGACTGGTTCTCGCGATCATCGTGACCGTCATCCGGGCGACAGAATTCAAACCGACCAATTTCATCGTCGCTGCCTTTGTCGAATACCATCGCAATGTGCCGATCCTGATCCAGCTCTTCGTCTGGTACTTCGGCTTTGCCGTGATCCTGCCTGATAGCATCAACGATTTCCTGAACGATATCGGGGCGGAAATGGGCTACGCGATCGTCGCGCTTGCGCTCAACAAAGCCGCCTACATGTCGGAAGATTTCCGCAGCGGACTGCGCTCGATCCATCCCGCGCAAATGGAAGCGGCAAGGTCGATCGGGCTCAACTATCTCGGCGCCATGCGTTGGGTGATCCTGCCGCAGGCTTGGAGGCTCGCGCTGCCGGCACTTCTCGGTCAAACGCTGATACTGTTCAAGGCTACCAGCCTCGGTGCGGCGATCGGCGTCGCGGAGCTCTCTTATCAGGCGCGATATGTCGAGGAGCAGTCGTTCCGGATCTTCGAGTCCTATGGGATCACCACGGCGATCTACATGCTCATTTCCTTCGCGATCATGTGGGTTTCTTCCCTGCTCGAAAAGCGCTTCCAGTTGCGGGTCAAGTGATGTTGGACATTCTCCAGGAATATGGATTGATGCTGCTGGTCGGCGAGTATCCGCATGGTAAGCTCGGCGGGCTCGCGCTCACTCTGATCATCTCGTTCGTCAGCCTTTTTGCTACCTTCCCCTGCAGCGTTCTCATCGCGCTTGCACGCACGGGAAACGTTGTCTGGCTCCAGAAGCTCGCTGCAGGCTTCGTGCATTGCGTGCGCGCCATTCCGCTACTGATGTTGATCTTCTGGGCATACTTCGCGCTGCCGATGCTGACAGGCTTTCCGATCGATGCGACCGTCACGCTCGTAGTCGCCATCGTCATCTACCAGACGGCCTATCTTGGAGAGATCATAGCCGCCGGGATCAAGGGGTTGCCGAAAGGGCAGGTTGAAGCGGCCAAGGCGCTTGGTCTTGGCTACGTGCCGACGACGTTCAGGGTTGTATTGCCGCAAGCGCTTTTCAACGTCATTCCCGGTATCATCAATCAGCTGACGACGATCATTAAGGAAAGTTCGCTTGGATCGATCATTGCTGTTTCGGAACTCTCGTACGTGATGCTGCAGGTCAATTCTAACGAGGTGACCAAGCCTCTTCAGATTTTTGGCATCCTTGCGGCGACCTACTTCATTCTTTGTTTCTGCCTTTCCCAGGCCACGAACTGGCTCGAGCGCCGGATCGCCATGAAACGGACAGGGCGGGTTGTCGTGGAGGCTCTGGCATGATCGAGTTCAGCAAGGTCTCGAAATGGTTCGGCGCCCTTCAGGTGCTCACCTCGATCTCCGCTACTGTGCCTAAAGGCAGTACCGTCGTGCTCTGCGGACCGTCAGGATCGGGAAAATCGACGTTGGCGCGTACCGTCAACCGCCTGGAACCGATTCAGGAAGGCAAGATAACGATCGATGGCGCCGACATTCATGCACCCGGCGTCAATGTCAACACGCTTAGAACCGGCATCGGTTTCGTGTTTCAGCAGTTCAATCTCTTCCCACACCTGACGGTCCTCGAGAATGTGATGCTGCCGCTGCAGCGCATCCGCGGCCAGTCGCGGAAGCAGGCAGAGCCGATCGCGATGGACATGCTGACGCGCGTTGGGCTTGCCGAGCGGGCAAAGTCGCTGCCGGCGGACATATCGGGTGGGCAGTCTCAGCGTGTTGCAATCGCGCGCTCGCTTGTCTTGACACCCGGTGTACTCATTCTCGACGAACCAACAAGTGCGCTTGACCCCGAGATGGTGGGTGAGGTTCTCAAGCTCCTCAGGAAGCTTTCCGAGGAGGGAATGACGATGATGTGCGTTACCCATGAAATGGGCTTCGCTCGGGAAGTGTCTGATCAGATATGGTTTCTCAAGAAGGGTGAGCTGAAGTTCAGCGGAGCGCCGGCTGCCTTCTTCTCCGATGACGCGCCTGAGGAGGTCCGCTCCTTCCTGTCGGCCGTCAAGCGTACCCGCTAACAACCAATTCCGGACAAGCCTGATGTCTCAGACCATCCCCGCAGTTGATATTGTCAATCTTCAAAAGTGGTACGGTGATTTCCACGTGCTGCGCGACATCAACCTGAAGGTCATGCGCGGCGAGCGCATCGTCATCGCCGGCCCTTCCGGCTCCGGCAAGTCGACGATGATCCGCTGCATCAACCGCCTGGAAGAACACCAGAAGGGCCAGATCATCGTCGATGGCACGGAACTGACCAACGACCTGAAGAAGATCGACGAAGTGCGCCGCGAAGTCGGCATGGTCTTCCAGCACTTCAACCTCTTCCCGCACCTGACGATCCTGGAAAACTGCACGCTGGCGCCGATCTGGGTGCGCAAGATGCCGAAGAAGCAGGCCGAAGAGATCGCCATGCACTTCCTCAAGCGCGTGAAGATCCCCGAGCAGGCCAACAAGTATCCGGGCCAGCTCTCCGGCGGTCAGCAGCAGCGCGTGGCGATCGCCCGCTCGCTGTGCATGAACCCGAAGATCATGCTGTTCGACGAGCCGACCTCGGCGCTCGATCCTGAAATGATCAAGGAAGTGCTCGACACCATGGTCGGTCTTGCAGAAGAAGGCATGACGATGCTCTGCGTGACCCACGAAATGGGCTTCGCCCGCCAGGTCGCCAACCGCGTCATCTTCATGGACCAGGGCCAGATCGTCGAGGAGAACTCGCCCGCCGAGTTCTTCGACAATCCGCAGCACGAGCGCACCAAGCTCTTCCTCAGCCAGATCCTGCATTAGCTTCTGCTTGATCGCTTTGCCCTGCGCCGAGATCAACTTTCGGCGCGGGATCGACCGTGGAAACTCTCTCCGGAAGCCGCTCTCTCATATCGAAATGTTATAGCTGAAATCCATAACATATATTTGCGAGATGGGTCAGCACGTTGATAAAACGCTTGCAGCATTGGGCAGGTCCTTTGCCCGCAAGGAGGAAAACATGATCAAGCTGAACCAGAAGATTGAGCGCCCGTCCAAGGATGAGATTGCTGCCGTTGCCAAATTCTCGCCTGCGACGATCCACGAAGCGCAAGGCCGCAAAGGCGCCCTGTCGTCGCGCATCAAGCCGGTCGATCACGGTATGAAGCTTTGCGGTCCGGCCTTCACTGTCAAATGCGCACCGCGTGACAACATCATGCTGCAGGTAGCGATCAACTACGCGCAGCCTGGCGATATCATTGTGGTTTCCGCCGGCGAATATGAAGAGGCGGGCTCCTTCGGAGACGTACTGGCAAATGCCTGCCTCGCCAAGGGCATCGGTGGTCTCGTAACAGACACCGGCGTTCGCGACACGGTTCAGCTCCGCGAACTCGGCTTTCCGGTGTTCTCTTTGAGTGTCTGCATCAAGGGAACTGTCAAGGAAACGCTTGGCGCAACCAACGAACCGATAACCATCGGCGACGAAATCATCAACCCTGGCGATATCATCGTTGGCGATGCTGATGGCCTTGTCGTGGTGCGCAAGAATGAAGCTGTGGAAGTTGCAAGGCTTTCTCAGGCGCGTGAGGACGCAGAGGCCGGTTACATCGCGGCTTACAAGGCCGGCAAGTCGGTCGTGGAAGTATCCAACCTTGAGGCCGTCCTCAAGGCCAAGGGCCTGGTCGTCGAGGCTTGAGCCACTCTGGAGTAACGCAATGACCTATCCGCTCTTCGATCTTTCCGGAAAGACGGTCCTTATAACTGGCTCGTCTCAGGGAATTGGGCTGGCCCTAGCTAGGGGGCTTGCAGAGCACGGCGCAAGCATCGTTCTCAACGGCCGGGATCCTCAAAAGCTGGCCGCTGCCGCAAAAGATCTTACAGGCTTGGGCCACAAAGTCGCAACGGCCGATTTCGACGTCACTGACGCCAGCGCCGTCGCGCTCGGCGTCGACAGGATCGAGCGCGAGATCGGCTCGATCGACATCCTCGTCAACAATGCCGGCATGCAGTTTCGCACGCCGCTCGAGGATTTCCCGGCTGAGAAGTGGGAGCAGTTGCTGCGGACGAACATATCGAGCGTTTTCTATGTCGGTCAGGCGGTTGCACGTCACATGATCTCCCGCGGCTGCGGCAAGATCATCAATATCGCCTCCGTGCAGAGCGAGCTCGCCCGTCCCGGCATTGCGCCTTACACGGCGACGAAGGGAGCGGTGAAAAACCTGACACGCGGCATGTGCGCCGACTGGGCCAAACACGGTCTTCAGGTTAATGCGATAGCACCGGGATACTTCAAGACGCCGCTCAACCAGGCGCTTGTCGACAATGCCGAGTTCTCCGCCTGGCTTGAAAAACGCACGCCGGCCGCTCGTTGGGGTGATGTCGATGAACTCGTCGGTGCCGCAGTTTTCCTTTCCAGCAAGGCATCATCTTTTGTGAACGGACACACGCTTTATGTCGATGGCGGCATCACCACTTGTCTCTAGCCTAGGGCTCGGTCCTCTGGTTGTCATGGGCGTGTCGGGATGCGGAAAAACCTCGGTCGGCAAGTTGCTCGCTTCGCGATTGGGCTATTGCTTCATCGAAGGCGACAGCCGTCACCCGCAAGCTAATGTCGAAAAGATGACCGCCGGGATCGCTCTTGATGATCACGACCGCAAGCCGTGGTTGGAAAATCTCGGCGACGAACTGCGAGCGAGTGCCGAGATCGTTATTTCCTGCTCCGCACTGAAAAGGTCTTACAGGAACCTGTTGAGAGAAAGGGCAGCGCGGCCGATAAGGTTCGTTTTCCTGCAGGGAGCGCGCGCAACATTGGCGGCGCGTCTGTCAGCACGCAAGGGACATTACATGCCGCTTTCGCTACTCGACAGCCAGCTGCGGACCTTGGAATTGCCGGTTGAAGAACGTGACGTCATCACCATCGAAATTGACCAACCGGTCGAACGTATTGCCTCGATCGCAATCGCGCATTCGGCGACGATTGCCTATCGGTGCGGCGAAAGAACCATCTGACGGAGGAAACATGTCCAAGCCTGAAATCCTGCTCGCAGGTCCATACCCGGAATGGGACATGGTTGACCTTGAGAATAGCTATGTCGTCCACAAGCTCTATGAAGCCACGGATCGTGATGCTTTCTTCAAAGAGAATGGCAGCAAGATCAGAGCCATCGCGACCCGCGGCGAACTCGGCGCATCGGCAGAGCTGATGCAGAGCCTTCCCAAGCTCGAGGTAGTTTCCGTCTACGGCGTGGGCACTGATGCGGTCGACCTTGTCCATGCTCGGGAAAACGGCATTCGGGTCACCAATACGCCTGACGTATTGTCGGATGACGTCGCAGATATGGCAATCGGCTTGCTCTTGTCGGCGGCACGACTGATCCCGCGCGGCGATGAACTGGTCCGCTCCGGTATGTGGGGAACGAAGCCAATGCCGCTTGTCACTCGTGTCAGCGGAAAGCGGGTTGGGATTGTCGGGATGGGGCGGATCGGCCAGGCGATCGCGCGCCGGGTCAGCGGTTTCGATTGTGAGGTACGCTACTTTTCACGCAATCCGCAGTCGCAGTTGCCCTATCACCACCAGGGAGATCTCCGTGCCCTGGCTGCGTGGTCGGAGTTTCTGATCGTTATCGTACCCGGTGGCGATGCGACGAAGAACATCATCAACGCCGAGGTTCTCAAGGCGCTGGGGCCGGATGGAATCCTGGTCAATGTGTCGCGCGGATCGACGGTGGACGAAGAGGCGCTGATAGCCGCTCTGCAGCAGCGGACCATCAAGGCGGCCGGCCTGGATGTCTTTTACAACGAGCCGCATATCGATCAGCGGTTCCTGACACTCGACAATGTCGTGCTGCAGCCGCACCATGGCTCGGGTACGGTTGAGACTAGAAAGGCGATGGGACAGCTCGTGCGCGACAATCTTTCAGCGCATTTTGCAGGCCAGTCGCTGCCAACGCCGGTTGTGTAAGGGAAGAATCATGAAAGCAGTGGTTATCCACGCAGCAAAGGATCTGCGCGTTGAAGAGCGGGACGCTGAGGCTCTCGGGCCCGGGCAGGTGGAGGTCGCCGTCGAGGCGGGCGGCATTTGCGGTTCCGATCTCCACTATTATAATCATGGTGGCTTCGGCACGGTTCGCGTTCGCGAGCCGATGATCCTCGGTCATGAAGTGGCTGGTACCATCAAGGCACTAGGCGAGGGTGTTTCGCATCTGACCGTCGGCGATCGTGTCGCCGTATCCCCAAGCCGACCATGCAATGAGTGCGAGTATTGCCTGCGTGGAGAGCAGAACCACTGCCTCAACATGCGGTTCTATGGTTCCGCCATGCCGATGCCGCACATTCAGGGCGCCTTCCGCCAGCGGCTGGTCGCCGACGCATACCAGTGCCACAAGGTCGGCGAGGGGATTTCGATCAATGAGGCCGCCATGGCCGAGCCGTTCGCCGTGACGTTGCACGGTGTCAATCGTGCCGGTTCGCTCATCGGGAAGCGCGTCCTCGTCACCGGCTGCGGACCGATCGGTGCGCTCGCCATCATCGCGGCGCGGGCGCATGGTGCCCGCGAGGTCGTCGCGACCGATGTCATCGACACTGTTTTGGGAAAAGCGCTGGAGATCGGCGCCGACCGCGTCATCAATGTGGCCAATAATCCAGATGCGCTCTCGGCCTACTCGTCCAACAAGGGATATTTCGACGTGCAGTTCGAAGCGTCGGGCAATGAACGCGCGGTTCGGTCCGGTCTTGAGGTGCTGCGTCCTCGCTCCACGCTGGTGCAGCTAGGTCTTGGCGGCGACGTATCCATCCCACAGAACATGGTGGTCGCCAAGGAGATCGAGATGAAGGGGACATTCCGGTTTCATGAGGAATTCGGCTTGGCTGTCGACCTCATCAACCAGCGCCGCGTCGATCTGAAGCCGCTTCTAACCGGCACATATCCGATTGAGGACGCCGTCGCAGCATTCGAAGCTGCCGGTGACCGTACGAAATCGATGAAGATTCAACTCGCGTTCTGACGCTGCACAGCACCAAGGTGAAGACGTAATGGAAAAGGCAGAAATCGGGCTGATCGGCCTTGCGGTCATGGGTTCCAACCTCGCTCTGAACATCGCGGAAAAGGGCAACAAGATTGCGGTGTTCAACCGCACGCCTGACAAGACGGACGAGTTCTACGAAAGCGCCGGCGATCTGAAGAAGCAGATCATTCCGTGCAAAACGATCGAGGAATTCGTCGAGGCGATCCGCCCGCCGCGTCCGATCATCATCATGATCAAGGCCGGCGAGCCGGTTGACCAGCAGATGGAGCTGCTGCGTCCGCATCTCTCCAAGGGCGACATCATGATCGATGCCGGCAACGCCAACTTCCGCGACACGATCGCCCGCTTCGACCGCCTCAAGGACACCGACCTGACCTTCATCGGCATGGGTGTTTCCGGTGGCGAGGAAGGTGCGCGTCACGGCCCGTCGATCATGGTCGGCGGCACGGAAGATAGCTGGAAGCGCGTTGAGCCGGTGCTGACCTCGATCGCCGCCAAGTACAAGGGCGACCCTTGCGTTGCCTGGCTCGGCAATGACGGCGCTGGCCACTTCGTCAAGACGATCCACAACGGCATCGAATATGCCGACATGCAGATGATCGCCGAAATCTACGGCGTCCTGCGCGACGGTCTCGGCAAGAGTGCCAAGGACATCTCCGGCATCTTCGGCGACTGGAACAAGGGCCGCCTGAACTCCTACCTGATCGAGATCTCCGAGAAGGTTCTGGCCGCGACCGACCCGATCTCCGGCGGTGCGATGGTCGACATGATCCTCGACAAGGCCGGCCAGAAGGGCACCGGCAAGTGGTCGGCGATCGAGGCGCAAAACATGGGCATTCCGGCAACGGCAATTGAAGCGGCCGTTGCCGCCCGCAGCCTGTCGTCGATGAAGACCGAGCGCGAAGCCGCCGAGAAGATTTTCGGCAAGCCGGAATACAACTTCCCGGTCGCTTACGGTCCTGAGCTCGTCAAGGATCTGGAACTGGCTCTGTTCGCCGCCAAGATCGGCGCCTACGCGCAGGGCTTCGCGGTGATGGCGGAAGCCTCGCGCGAGTTCAAGTGGTCGCTTCCGATGCCAACCATTGCCAAGATCTGGCGCGATGGCTGCATCATCCGCTCGCAGTTCCTCGACGAAATCACCTCGGCCTTCACCAAGGCGCCTGACGTCGCCAACCTGATCGTGACGCCGGCCTTCGCGGATATGGTCAAGGAATCGCTGCCGGCGCTTCGCCGCGTTGTCGGTGCCGCCCTGCAGGCTGGTCTGCCGGTTCCGGCGCTGACCTCGGCGCTCACCTACTTCGACGCCTACCGCCAGGGCCGCGGCACCGCCAACCTGATCCAGGCACAGCGCGACTTCTTCGGCGCCCACGGCTTCGATCGCCTCGACGGCAAGGACTTCCACCACGGCCCATGGGGCAGCGGTGCGGCGACCTTCTAAGGTTCGCTCTCTGAAAATGACAGCAGCCGGGCCATTGGTCCGGCTGTTTTGCGTTTGGGCCAATTGACTTGGTTCAGAACTGGATTTCGGCGGCGGGGCGCAGACGGGAGGGTGCAACGAGAGTGGCAAGAGTAAAGACCTGTGCCAGAACCTCATCCGATAAGGAAGCATGCTCCCTAAGCAGGTCGGACAGGGGCTTGCCAGTTCTAAGCGCTTGTTTTGCAAGCTCAGCGGAAACATCATAGCCGAGTAAGGGAACCAGCGCGGTGGCAAGTGCAGTTCCCGACATCAGGTGTTTTTCGCAAATATCGGTGTTCGCCCTGATGCCTTCGATACAGTTGATCCGCAACGTGCGCATCGCGCTTACCAAAAGGCCAATTGATTCCAGTAAGCTTTGAACGATGACCGGTTCCATCGCATTTAACTGGAGCTGGCCAGCTTCGGCTGCCATCGTCACCGTGAGGTCAGATCCGATCACGCGAAACGCGACCTGATTAACGACCTCCGGAATCACCGGATTGACCTTTCCCGGCATGATTGACGATCCGGGCTGAACGTGTGGCAGTTCTATCTCACCAAGACCGCCGCGAGGACCGCTCGATAGCAAGCGGAGGTCGTTTGAGATCTTTGACAGCTTTGTGGCCGTTCGCTTCAACACCCCGGAAAAAAGAACGAAGGCGCCAGTATCCCAGCAAGCCTCGATGAGATTTTGGGACAGCACGAAGGGTTGATCGGCAATCGACGAGAGTTCGTCCACGACCCGTCGCGAATATCTTGGGTCTGCAGTGATGCCGGTGCCAATCGCGGTGCCACCTAGATTGATTTCGAGCATCAGCTCAGAGGCTTGTCGCACCCTGGCAATGTCTTCTCTCAGCGTGGTTGCGAAAGCGCCAAATTCCTGGCCGAGCGTCATTGGCACAGCATCCTGCAATTGTGTGCGGCCGAGTTTGAGAATTCTCCTGAACTCTGTCGCCTTGCGATCAAAAGAGGCGGCTAAATCATCTAAGGCTTGCACGAGATCCTTGCTGCTTTCCAACAGGGCAAGTCGAATGGCCGTTGGATAGACGTCATTCGTCGATTGTGACAAATTAACGTGGTTGTTCGGGTGGATCTCATCGTAACTTCCCTTTGGAAAGCCTAGGTGCTCCAACGCCCGATTCGCAATGACCTCATTAGCGTTCATGTTAACCGATGTGCCAGCTCCCCCTTGGTACACATCAACAACGAACTGGTCGTCAAACTCTCCCCCTATAAGTTCCTCGCAAGCCGCTACAATCGCCGCAAAACGGCGCTCATCGATGTCGCCGAGCGCTCTGTTCGCCCTGACTGCGGCGAGCTTGACCATGCCAAGCGCTTTAATGAGCGGCTTTTGGTTATTTTGCAGCGTTCCCGATATCATGAAGTTCTGTGTCGCGCGCTGGGTCTGAGCGCCGAAATAGGCGTCGGCAGGAACGTCAACATTACCAAGTGAATCGCGCTCGACACGTATTTTCATTGAAGACATCTCTTGCTTTGCCTCACACGACGTTGGCTTTGGTGTTGAGATAGACGCCAAACAGGCTTCGTGTTGCTGTTACGAAGAGGCGGTTGCGCATCGCGCCCCCGAAACACACATTGCTAACCGTTTCAGGCACCAAGATCTTGCCGAGAAGGTCGCCGTTCGCTGATAGACAGTGGACACCGTCTCCGGCACTCGTCCATATGTTGCCATGAGCGTCGAGCCTGAAGCCGTCATACATGCCCGTGTCGCAGACACGTAGGGTACGTCCCTCGGTCGGGAGCTTGTTCTGCGAAAGTGCGTAGGTGATTAACCGGGCGGGGCTCGCGCCACTATCGACCACGAATAAGCGCGTCTGATCAGCCGAGATTGCAAGGCCGTTCGGTTGTTCAAGGTCAGTGATCACGGCATGGAGACTACCATCCGGGTCGCGGCGGAAGACGTTGCGAGTTCCAATTTCGCTGTCCGACCTAGCGCCCTCATACTCCGTCGAAATACCGTAGGTCGGGTCGGTAAACCAGATGGATCCAGTAGAGTCGACGACGACGTCGTTCGGAGAGTTGAGGCGTTTGCCCTCGAAACGGTCGGCCAGGACGGTCCGCGAACCATCATGCTCATATCGCACTACGCTGCGCGTCTGGTGTTCGCATGCGACTACCCTGCCTTCCATGTCGAGCGTGTGTCCGTTGGCGAAGTTGGAGGGCCGCATGAACTCGGAGACCGTATCATCACACTCATTGTAGCGAAGGACGCGATTGTTCGGGATATCGGAAAAAAGCAGATGACGCGCTGCCGGCACATAGACCGGTCCCTCAAGCCAACGTCCACCCGAGTATAGATGATCTACGTGGACATTCGGTAGTATCAGATCCCGAAAGCGCGGATCTACGATCTCGAACCAATCTGTATACTTCATGCCGTCCCCTCCCGTCGCAACCTAAAGCTTCTTCATCCAGCCAAGTCCGTCTTCGGTGTTGGCCGCGGGTCTGTATTCGCAGCCTACATATCCAAGGTATCCGAGCGCATCGATTTCCTGGAAAATTCGGCGATCATTAAGCTCGCCGGTCAGCGGCTCATGGCGCGTCGGGACAGCGGCGATCTGGATGTGGCCGATCTGCGGAGCCATACTCCTCAAAGCGGTAATAACGTCGCCATGGAGTATCTGCCGGTGGTAGACGTCGAACTGAAGTTTAACGTTGGGCATGTCGACCTCTTGAAGCAGCTCAAGCGCCCGGTCGAAGTCGTTGAGAAAATAACCGGGCATGTCGCGCTTGTTGATGGGTTCGATCACAAGATCGATACCTACCTGACCGACTGCGTCGGCGGCTCTCTTCAGATTATCGCGATAGCATGCGACGGCATTTGGCTCATTCGAAGGTGCTATACCCGCCATCATGTGAAGGAGCGGTGTATTAAGCTCCCGCCCGTAAGTGATCGACTTGGCGAGCGCGGCCTTGAATTCCTCACGTCGATCGGGAAGGCTCGCTAACCCTCGATCGCCGTCTTCCCAGCTTCCCGGCGGCATGTTGAAGAGTGCTTGCCTCAAACCTGACGAGTGCAGAGAGTCAGCCACCTTCTCCACAGGATAGTCGTATGGGAACAGATATTCAACGGCGCCGAACCCGGCTGAGGCAGCGGCGTCAAAGCGCTCCAGGAATGGGCGCTCGTTGAACATCATCGACAGATTAGCAGCAAATTTCGGCATCAATTACGCCTTCTTTGTCAAGCCGGGCAGCTCAAGCCCGGCGATCTGTGCAAACAGGCGGGCGACCGAACTATCATCGTCGCGGCCCATACCGGCTGCTTCTGTCATAATGAACAGTTGCAGCGCTGCCGCAGTGATCGGCAGGGGGAATTTTTGAACGCGGCCGATGTCGGACACAATGCCGAGATCCTTCGTGAAGATCGACACTGCACTATGGGGCGTGTAATCGCCCTCCAAGACGTGCGGAACACGGTTTTCGAACATCCAGCTGTTGCCAGCGGATTTGGTAATGACGTCGAATACGCGGGAGATGTCGAGGTCGAGGCTCTTCGCGAATGTGATCGCTTCGCAGGCTGCTGCAATATGTACACCGGCAAGCAACTGATTGACGATCTTGAAGGACGAGCCGACTCCTGGTTGATCTCCCAGCGTGTAGACCGTCCCAGCCATTGCATCCAGAGCCGGCCTTGCCGCCTCGAACGCTTCCTGAGATCCTGAAGCCATGAAAGTCAGCTCGCCGGAACTTGCCTTCTTGGAGCCGCCGCTGATTGGCCCGTCGAGGTAGAGCAGACCGGCAGCCTGCGTGCGCGACGCAAAGGACTTCGCTTGGCTAGGAGAAATCGTGGCGCAAGAGACGATCACCGCGCCAGGCCTCATGGCGGATACGATGCCGTCTTCGCCGAACAGCACGGCCTCTGTCTGCACGGCGTTGACGACGACGACAACCACAACATCTGCACCGGTTGCAGCTTCTGCTGGCGTGGCGGCGGCCATACCGCCGGCAGCTTTCAGCGCTTCAAGCGCTTCGGAGTTGATGTCGAAACCGTGCACCTGGCAGCCGGCCTTGAGGACAGAGCGGGCCATTCCGAGCCCCATCGAGCCCAAGCCCACAACGGCAACAGTGGTTTGGCGTGACATGAAGAATACCTCTCATAGAACAAACGAAGCACTATCTCAGCGCTAACATCTCTTTAAAAGCACATCCTCTTGATCTCTTCAAGCAAGTTATGTTAGCGCTGAGATAAATGTGGAGAATGACCGATGGCAGATCACGGGCCGGCGACCGACGGCACATCTTTGGCGGAAAAACCGCAGGCTGCGGGGACAACGCCAACGCTCGCGCATGTGGCCCGGCTGGCTAATGTCAGCGAGAACACAGTTTCGCGAGTAATCCGCAACAAGGGTTCCATCGCACCCGACACGAGGAAGCGGGTCAATGCAGCCATAGAGCAGCTCGGCTATGTGCCGAACCGCGCGGCCGGGTCGCTGGCGTCGTCATCTTCGCTGATCATCGGCGTCATCCTGCCTTCACTGTCAAACATCGTTTTCCCGGAGCTCTTGCGCGGTATCAATGCCGGCTTGAACGGTACGTCCTACAAGCCGATGATTGGAGTGACGGATTATGACCTCGAAGTTGAACAGCAACTGATCTCCTCGCTTCTCGCATGGCAGCCGGCGGCGGTCATTACCACAGGGTTCGATCACACGGATCAGGCACGCCGAATGCTTGAAGGAAGCCGGGTGCGAGTGGCGGAACTCATGGATATCGACAGTCAGCCGATCGATCTGGCCGTAGGACTTTCGCATCGTGAAGCGGGCCGCGCAATGGCACGCCATCTTGTCCAGCGCGGTTACAAGAATATCGGCTATGTCGGTCACAACTGGGAAGCCGATCGACGGGCATATATCCGCTACCAGGGCCTGTGCGACGGCCTCGGGGATGCTGGCCTTCCGCTTGCAGCCGAGTGCAGCACTGATCAGTCAAGTTCGACACTCGAAGGACGCAAGACACTTTCGCGTCTCCTCGCCGATGGCGCGCAGATCGACGCCGTCGCCTTTTCCAATGACGACATGGCGGTTGGCGGCTTCATGCATTGTCTTGCTGCGGGTATTGCGGTGCCGGACGATCTGGCGCTGATCGGTTTCAACGGCCTCGAAATTGGCCAGGCTCTGCCTAAGCCGCTGACGACCGTTCTCTCCAACCGCTTTGCCATTGGCAAGGCTGCTGTCGACATATTGCTCGAAGATCCGAAGCGTCCTGAGGCGCCACGGACCATCGATACCGGATTCTCGATCATTGAAGGTGCTACCGCTTGAGCGGAACCCTACCCACGGAGAAATGACATGCTGCTTGGCGCAATCGCCGACGATTTGACCGGAGCGACCGACCTGGCGCTGATGCTTTCGCGAGAGGGCATGCGTACAGTGCAGACGGTTGGCGTACCGCCGAGGGATTTTGATTTCGGCGACGCGGACGCCGTAGTCGTCGCTCTGAAATCGCGGACAAACCCGGCCGCGGAAGCCGTCGGCATGTCGCTTGAGGCGCTCGCTTGGCTGAAGGCGTCGGGCGCCCGTCAGATCATCTTCAAATATTGCTCGACCTTCGATTCCACCGCGAAGGGCAACATTGGTTCCGTGACGGACGCGCTGGTCGCGGAGCTGGGCGCGGATCTGACAATTGTCTGCCCGGCTTTTCCCGCGAACCGCCGGACGGTCTATAAGGGGCATCTCTTCGTCGGCGACCAATTGCTGTCGGATAGCCCTATGCGCCATCACCCCCTTACCCCAATGACAGATTCATCCCTGGTTCGCCTCATGGCAGCTCAATCCACGCTGAAGGTCGGCCTGGTCGGGCATGAGATTGTTGCCAGCGGCGCCGCTGCCGTCGGCGGCGCATTTGCAGAAGCCAGACAACGCGGCGAAGGGGTCGTGGTCGTCGATGCGATTAGCGACAACGATTTGCGTGTGATCGGTGAAGCTGTCGCGGATTTTCCGCTGATCACCGGAGGATCAGGTATCGCGCTCGGATTGCCAAACAATTTTAGGCGTCTCGGCCTCCTGCATCAAAACAATGGGGACGATGTGTTTGCGCCGCCTGTCGGTCGCGCCGCTATTCTTGCTGGCTCCTGTTCGCAAGCCACTCGCGGACAGATAGATCGGGCGATTGACGCAGGAATGCCGACGCTCAAGCTTGATCCACTTGACATCGCCGAAGGCCGTGTGACGGTGAATGAGGCACTGGAGTGGGCGTTTTCGCAGAGTGATAGGGTTCCGCTGATCTATTCGAGCGCTGATCCAGAGGATGTCCTCGCCGCCCAAAAGACTCTTGGGCAGGAAAGGGCAGGGGAAGTCATCGAGAAATTCCTGGCACAGCTAGCGGTCGGGATGCGCCAAAATGGCGTTCGACGTTTGATCGTGGCGGGAGGTGAAACCTCGGGAGCCGTGGTCGGCGCGCTTGCGCCTGCAGGCTTGTTCATCGGCCCCGAGATTGACCCGGGGGTGCCATGGACATTGACGCTCGGCGACGGCGAGCCAATGGCGCTTGCGCTGAAATCGGGAAATTTTGGTGCACCTGACTTCTTTACGAAAGCGTGGGAGATCCTGAAATGACGGCTATTCTGTCGGAAGAAACACGCCTGCGCGATGAGATTGTAGACGTGGGAAAATCACTGTTCGATCGCTGCTTCACGTTTGGTTCGACCGGCAATATCAGCGCAAGGCTGAGTAACGGCGACTTACTGATGACGCCGACCAATGCGTCGCTTGGCGCTCTCGATCCGGCACGCCTATCCAGGTTTTCAGCCGAAGGTGTCCATGTCGATGGAGACAAGCCGACCAAGGAGGCGTTCCTGCACCAATGCATGTATTGCGAGCGTGCGGGCGCCGGTGCCGTCGTCCATCTGCATTCGACGAATGCCGTCGCCGTCAGCGTCATCGACGGGCTTGACCCAAACGATATCCTTCCGCCGTTGACCGCCTATTACGTCATGCGGGTCGGCAAGCTGCCGATGGCACCCTACTTCCCGCCAGGGGACGTTGCGCTGGCCGAAGCGGTACGGGAGCGCGCACGCGAAAGCCATGCCGTGTTGCTCGCCAATCATGGTCCTGTGGTTGCTGGCAAAACGCTGCGCGAGGCGCAATATGCGACGGAAGAACTGGAAGAGACGGCAAAGCTGTTTTTGATGCTGCGCGGCGAAAAGCTCAGACCTCTTACAGGCCCGCAATGCGCCGCGTTGTTGGAAAAGCAGAAGTAAAATTCAGCTCTGCTGCTCCGCGCCGTCCGACCGGGTATGCGCGATCAGCGAAAGGTATCGTTCTGCCGCCTTGCTGAACTTGGCCTGCCAGATGACCTGCGCCTCGGCAAGGTTGCGATCACGAAGCGCTTCGTAAAGCTTCATGACGTAGCGCTCAGCGTCGCCCTTCCGGTCGGTGTATTTGACCTTGAGCAGATTGTTGAAGCGGCGGACATCTCCAGTAAGTTCGGAGAAGTAGCGGATGGTTCGCTGCAGTTCGGTCGCTTCGATGATCGCTTGCTGAAATTCAAGGTCGTTATGAACGGTTTCCGTCTGGTTTTCGAGCTCGGCAAACCGCACCGCATTATTGGCCAGCTTCTCGAGTTTCTTGAGATCCACGCCCGATAGGCGGCCATCTTCGGTCAGGAGATAATCGAGGGCAAATTTTCCGAGCGCCATTCGGATATTATAGACTTCAATGACGCTAGCCGCGTCGACGTCGCTGACAAGCGCGCCCTTGTTGCGTCGGAGCTCGACGAAGCCTTCTCGCGCCAAAAGACGGAGCGCTTCGCGCACGGGATGACGGGAGACCTCGAGCATGTCGGTAAGCTGTTGCTCGATCAATCGGTCGCCTGGCTTGAAACGCCCTGAAATAATCGCGCGGCGTATTTGCTCGGCGGCAAACTCGGTGCTCTCCATATTGGTCATAGGGGCGAGCGGTGCATTCTTCGAAGTCGACTTTGCCACGATGTTCCTCGTAATGAACAGTGCCCGAGCTAACTAGATAGCGAGCAGGGGCATATCAGGCCGTTCAAGAACCGATCCTGTCCAGTCGATACTTCCCGAAGTCTGATGATCGTCCCTTACATGAGGGACGATCAATTGTCGATGATATACAATCTTTGCTCTACAAAGAAATCGATATACGCTTTTCGGGAAGCTGACTTGCACCCTTGTATGCGGTGATCTCGATCTCGAAAAGGTATTCCGGCCCGCCCAGCGGACCGCAGCTCACGCAGCTTGCCGGATTGATCCCGCGAAACTTTTCGCCCATGTAGGCCATGACATCAGGAACATCGGCCTGGTTGGGAATGAAGATCCGCCGACGTACGACATCTGCAAGCGAGGCGCCGACCGATGCGAGGGCGCCTTCCACATTCTTCATGGCCTGCTCAGCTTGGCCCACAGCCGTGTCGGGCATCGCGCGGGTCTTGTAGTCGCGGCCCGCCGTCAGTGACACAAAGATCCAATCGCCGACAGCGACGATACGCGAATAGCCTTCCTTCTCTTCAAGAATGCTACCGGAGGCTACTTTTACGATTTCAGTGGTCAATGCTCTTTCTTCCATTAAGTTCAGGAGTTTCTGCCGGCGTTAGCCGACTTACAGGTAAACGCCACCGTCGATATTGACCGTCTGGCCGGTGATCATGGTCGCGGCGAAGCCAAGATAGACGATCAATTCGGCGACGTCGTATGGTGTGCAAAGCTTCTTCAGAGGCGTCGAGGCGATCGTGCTCGCGCGACGTTCGTCGGACCATTCAATGGCCCACGAACTGTCGACAGAACCCGGAGCGACTGCATTAACGCGCACGTCTGGCGCCAGCGATTTGGAGAGGTTTTTAGTCAAGTTGATGACTGCCGCCTTGGAGCCGCTGTAGACCAGCGTGCTTGCAACAGCGCCGAGACCGGCGATTGACGCCGTGTTGACGATGGCACCCTTGCTTGCCTTAAGTGCCTCGGCGGCAGCCTTCGAGCAGCGCCAGACGCTCATCAAGTTGACGTTGAGCAGGTTCTCCCACAATTCCTCGCTGATACTGTCGAGATCTGCGATCGGAATCGGTGTTTTGACACCAGGTGTGCCAGCGTTGTTGACGAGAAGATCCAAGTGACCGAGATCCTTTATCGCCTGCTCTACCATGGCCAGCGCGGCAGCGGCATCGCCGACGTCTCCGGGTGCCGCAATGACGTCGAAGCCTTCGCTCCGCAGCGCCTCGACTGCAGCTGGACCCCGCGTGTCGTCGGGAAGGAAATTGATGGCGACCTTGCCACCACTTTTGGCGATGATGCGCGCTGCTTCAAGGCCGATGCCAGAACCGGCGCCGGTGATCAACGCGGTGCGACCAGTCAGATCAAAAGAGATCACTGTTACTTCTCCTTACACATAGATGGGTTTCTGTAGCGTCAGGCTGCGGAACTTTGGCTCGTTGCAGCCGCACGCTTCTCGCGCCTAAGGAACTTCTGTGTCTGTTCCTTCTGAGGGTTATCAATAACCTCTTCGGCGGTGCCGATTTCACAGACCTGGCCTTGGTGGAGAAAGGCAACGCGGTCGGCGGATTCCCGCACGAAGTTAATGTCGTGGGTGACGACAACCATGGTCATTCCCTCTGTCTTCAGAAGGCGCATCGTCTCCAGCACCTCGCCTACCAGTTCGGGATCGAGTGCCGATGTCACTTCGTCGAACAGCATGTAGGCCGGCTCCATCGCAAGAGCTCGCGCAATCGCCAGTCTTTGCTGTTGGCCGCCAGAAAGGCGTGACGGCAAGGTTCCTGCCTTGTCTCCCAAGCCGACGTGATCAAGATGCTTTTGTGCAAGCTTGCGCGCTTCGGCGCGGCTTTTCTTGGCAACGACGCGCGGCGCGAGCGCCACGTTTTCGAGAGCCGTCAGGTGAGGAAAGGCATTATACTGCTGGAAGACGATTCCGAGTTTCCGACGGAGCTGGTTGATGTTTGTCTTCGGGTCATGGACCGAGATCCCATCGACGATAATCTCGCCACCCTGGATCGGCTCGAGGCCGTTGATGCATTGCAGCAGCGTCGATTTGCCCGAGCCGCTTGCGCCGATCAGGCAAAGCAGCTCGCCCTTATTGACGTCGAGATTGATGCCATCGATGACGGTCAGCGGACCGAAAATCTTCTTGACGTTGCGGATCTCAATCATGCGAGAACCTTTCTTTCGAGATAGCGGCTGTAGCGAGAAACAGGATAGCAGATGATGAAGTAAAATAGCCCTATGCCAAAGAGCAGTAACCAGGTCTCGTGTGTCCTGGTCATTAGTGCCTGTGCATTGCGGGTGAATTCGACGTAGCCAATGACGCCGGCAAGCGAGCTATCCTTGATGAGGCTGAGGACCAGACCGATCCAAGACGTCAAGCCGGCGCGGTAGGCGAGCGGGATGGAGATGTGCAGAAACTCCTGCGGGTAGGTCATGCCCAACGAGCGCGCGCCACGGCGATAGGGTTCGGGCACCGACATGAATGCCGCACGTGCGACCTCTGCGGTGACAGCCGCCATCCATGCGCTCAGGGCAATCGTGCCGAACCAGAAGGGTGACGTGCCAAATCCCATCATCGCCAAGAAGCTGTTGACCAGGATCAGTTGGATGACCATCGGTACGGAGCGCAGAACATCAATGAAAGGCGCTGTAATGAAGCGTGCGGTCGCGGAGACAGCACGGAGCCAGCCGAGGAAAATGCCGAGCACCGTTCCAAGCGCTGCGGCGCAGACGGCGAGCCGGATCGTGTTCACAGCCCCCATCAGTATGAAATAGCTGTCCGACCACTGTAGGCCTTGATGTGCGAACTGAAACTGCATGTTAGCTCCTGTACATCAGCCGGAAGACCAGCTGCGCTGAAAGCTGAACCAACTTGGCCATAGCGTAATAGATGCCAGCTGTGACGATGAAGAACTCGAAGGTTCGGAACGAGACCGATTGCGCGTACTGCGCGGTTCCAGCGAGCTCCTTCAAGCCCACCAGCATGCCGAGGGAGGTATTCAGCATGCCCCAGATCGCTTGCGTCACATAGGCAAAGAAGATGATTTTGAACATCTGCGGAAAGATAATGTGCACGAAGCCTTGGAAGCTTGTCATGCCAAGCGACCGGGCACCGGACATCTGCTGGCGTGGAATGGCAGTGAGGCCACCGCGAAAGATTTCGGCCAGATAGCCCGCGTTGTTGAATGAGATTGCGGCAAGGATCGATAGATAGCTCGATATGTTCACACCCAGAGCACCAAGCCCGAAATAGATCATATAGACCTGAAACAGGACAGGGGTGTTGCGCGAGAGCTCGACCCATGCGGTCGAGAACCGATAGGCCCATCCCGACCCGTATTGCCGCGCGACTGCCATCGGCAACGCCAGCAGCGTACCGAGAATAAGCGAAAGAAAGGTGATCTGCAGACTGACCCAAGCTCCGGAAAGAAGCTGAGGCAATGCTGACCAGACGATCGACCAGTAGAATTGATATCCGAACATGATGCAGTTCCAAACTGTCCACCGGCGGCATCAGCGCCGCCGGTAAGTTACCGCGGGTCTTAGAAATCAACGCCGGCGATGTTGAGAGCCGGAACAGGTCCGTCGCCATAGTAGGTCTTATAAACCTCGGCGAAGCGCCCGCTCGCAACCTGCTGCCAAACGAAGAGCTTGGCCCAGTTCAGAAACTGCTGGTCGTCCCGCTTGACGGCGATGGAGACCGTGTCCGAAAGCGGCGCAGCACCTGCAAGCACGAACTCCTTGAATTGTCCGCTTTGTGCAAGCGCGTTGAAGACGCCCATTGCGACGAGGATCGAGTCAACTTTGCCCTGCTGGAGCGCCAGGTAGGATTCGGAATCGCTGGAATAGCCAGTATAGGTCGTTCCAGCGGCTGCCCAGCCGCCTTCCATTTCCTTGTTGATCAGCTGCTCCTGGGTGCTGCCGATCACGCCGCCGAGCTTTTTGCCCTTGAGATCCCCATAAGACTTGATGCCGGTGTCGGCCCGCGTAATCACACCCATGGTAAAGTTCATGTATGGCTGGGTAAATGCGACCGTCAGCGCGCGCTGTGGCGTTGGGGTGGTCGAGGCGATCAGCACGTCGATGCGGTTGGACACAAGCGCCGGAATACGATCGGGTGAGGGGGTTTCGACGACTTCAGGTTCGGCGCCCAGTATCTTCGCCATGTCGTTGCAATATACCACATCCAGCCCGTCAGGCTCATTCTGCGCGTTGCGGAAGCCTGACGGCGGATTGTCCATCATGACCCCGCAACGCAGCTTCTTGCTGCTGATTACCGTATCGAGGGTCGACTGGGCATTTGCGAAATCGCACGCCAGAAAACTGAAGCTTGATATGAGCGCGGCGCTCATGACTGCTGATCTAAGCATGTAGCGTTCCCTTTTTTGATTTATCCGTCGCGACGATTGTAGTTCATCTGTCGCGGCCCGTCGCGAGGCCGCGCTCCATCCTGCTGATACCTGTTCGAGCGATTAGGTCGGATCTCAGATCCTAGTAGTTGACACCTGGCGCGCTCAGCGACGGCACGGGAGAGTCACCGAAGAACTGCTTATAGACTTCCGTGAACCGACCGCTGGCCGTCTGCTGCCACACGAAAAGCTTGGCCCAGTTCAGGAATTGCTGGTCGTCGCGACGAACGGCAATGCCAACCATATCGTTGATCGGCGCCGTGCCAGCTGCGACGAACTCCGGAAACTGTCCACTCGCCGAAAGCGTGTTGAAGACGGCAGTCGCCTGGAGAATTGCGTCAACCTTGCCCTGTTGGAGAGCAAGAAACGCCTCGGTGTCGCTGGAAAAGCCGGTATACGTCGCGCCGGTGTCCTTCCAACCCTTTTCAATCTGGGTGTTCAGGAGCTGCTCTGTCGTCGTTCCGATCACACCGCCGAGCTTGGCGCTTTTCAGGTCGTCCCAGCCCTTGATGCTGGTTCCCTTATGCGTGATGACGGTTGTGGTGTAGTTCATATACGGCTGAGTGAAAGCGACGGTCATCGCACGCTGAGGCGTCGGCGTCGTCGATGCGATCAGGATGTCGATGCGGTTCGACACCAAAGCAGGAATGCGATCCGGCGCCGGCGTCTCCACGATCTCTGCTTCGGCGCCGAGCGCCTTTGCCATGTCCTTGCAAGTGACAACATCAAAGCCGTCGGGCTCGTTCTGCGAGTTGCGGAAGCCGGAGGGAGGCGAGTCCAGCATGACGCCGCACCGCAACTTCTTGTTCTGCACGACGGTATCGAGCGCCGACTGCGCGTAGGCGTGGCCGGCAAGTATCATCCCTACGGTAACGGCGAGAAGCCCGAGCTTATGAGATTTTTTTGTCATGATATTCCCCTTTTTGCTTTGGTTTGACGGTGAGGCGACCGGGGATAGGGACCCCCGGCCGGAGAGCGCATTTGTCAGCTGGCGAGACGGTCGAGGGCGGGAGCTTGGGCGCCGATCTTTGACAGGGGACCGACTTCCTTCTCGACCAGCGGTATTACCTCTTTCTTGAAACGCAGGATGGAGCGATGGGCCTTCTCGATCGGCATGCAGCCGAAGGAGAAATTGCAGGTAAAGTTGCTGGGGTTCAGACGCTTGATGTTGTCGACCATCTTTTCGGCGACCGTATGGGGATCGCCCACGACCATGTTGTCGGCATACTGGTCGAGCGAGTATTCACCCTCGAACGCTTCGTTGGAAATGAAGCCGTTGTCATCGAGCGGAAGCTCAGCCTTGCGAAGATGGTGCGCCATGCGTCCGACATAACGTGCACGCTCCGCGACCTCGAGGGCTTCAGCGCGGCTATCGGTGATATTCACATACTGCATGATCGCCAAAGGCTTTTCGGCCGGCCGCTCGCCAATGCTTTCCCAGGCTTTGTTCAGCCCGTCGGCCATCTTGTAGAGTACCGGAGAACCCAGCGTGCTGGCGGCGATGAACGGCGTTGCGTTCCACTTCTTGAAGCGGCTGAGCAGCTTTGGGTGTGACGACGTCACGAAGATCGGAGGAAGCGGAGATTGTTGCGTCGTGATGGCGAAGGTCGTCTTCGGCACTTTGATGAACTGTCCGTTATACTCTACCTCGCCCTCGACGAGCGCTTTTTCGATAACATCCCAGTATTCGATGAAGATCTCGTTCTTGCTCTCGAGGGATACATCGTATCGGTCAAATTCGTATTGCTGGTAGCCAGTACCCATTCCGATGATCAAGCGGCCTTCACTCTGCGTGTCGGCGACAGCGATCTCCTGAGCGACGCGCAGCGGATTGTAGAGCGGCAGCACGATGACGCCCGGACCGAGCTTGATCTTGCTCGTCCAGCCAGCTGCGTAGGAACACATCATCAACGGCGAAGGAGAGCTTGAGTAGTTGGCGAAGTGATGCTCCGCGAACCAGGCGATGTCAAAGCCGAGCTCCTCGGCGGTCTGCACCATCTTCTTTGTGTCGCGCATGACGCCGACGGCGCCGTCGACGTGATCGCGCAGGGTCATCAGGCTGAACAGACCTAATTGCATGATATTCTCCTAAGCTTTCTTTTCGGCGTGACACTCGGCGTCACTGCCGGTTTGTAATTACGCTGCCGTTGAAAGATCGAGTGGCGCACCCACAGCGTATTTGCCGTCCTGATAGAGCAGGGGCGCAATTTCGGCGTTGAACCGCGAGCTCAGCACTCGGCCGACGATGATGTCGTGCGTGGCGTATCCGAACGCCTGATCGATCTCGCAAAAGATATTCGCCTGAGCGTCGGCCAGATACGGAATACCGTCTTCCGACTGAAGCCAGTTGCCTGCGAGAAACCGTTCGCTTGCGGGCACGCCGCCGCTGAACCGCTTCGATATGTCCGCTTGGGCCTGCGTCAGCAGATTGACGCAATAGCGGCCAACCTGGCGAATGTGCGGACGTATCGAAGCATTCTGGTTGATGCACGAGAGAATGGACTGCGGCTCCATGCACAGCGACGTTACCGATGTGACGGTGATCCCGTGGCGAACGCCATTGTTTTCGCACGAAATGATGCAAACCGTCGCAGCGAGCCTGCGCATGGACTGGCGGAAATTTTCCAAATCTTGCTCTGGCATGCCTTTGAGTTCCCTTGTTCGTTGAGAAAAAATTTGCAGATTATCTACAATCTGTCAACGTGAAAAATTGCTATTTGTTAAGTGCATGTATCTGTGCGCTTTTCGCCATCTTAGCACTAAGCTACTGCTTTCGCGTAGATAAAAATCCATGAACTTGCCTTGCAATTGTAGACAATCTGCATGAGGATGCGCCACCTCGACGAGGAAATTGTGCCGATACCGCCAAATGGAGACTTGAAATTATGTCAGAATTTTCCGGAAAGACTGTCGTGGTATCGGGCGCTTATGGGGGCGTTGGGCTGGCCGTCGTCAGCAAGCTGCTCGCATCCGGTGCCAACGTATGCGCCACCGATCTGGAGAGCGTGGTCTCGGCTGTCGCACCTGGTGAGAACGAACGCCTTATTGCCGTTGGTGCGGATGTGACGCTTTCCTCGGACGTGGATCGCATCTTTGCCGCGGCGGAAGAAAAGTTCGGCGAGGTGGATATTGTCATCAGCAACGCCGGTTACATCGTCTCGAAGTCCGTCCACGCGACCAGCGATGACGAGTGGGACCAGGTCTTGAACGCCAACGCCAAGTCTCTGTTTCTGATGTCGAGGCGTGCACTTCCCTCCATGATGAAGCGCAACGCCGGTGCGATCGTCGCAACCGGGTCGATCTCCAGCGTCGTTGGCTTGCCGGAGCAGGCCGCCTATTGCGCTGCCAAGGGAGCGCTGCTGCAGTTGGTCAGGCAGATGGCTATCGACTATGCCTCCTACAATATTCGGGTCAACGCGGTCGGCGCGGGCTCGATCAATACACCGTTCCTGACCCGCTATCTTGAGGGGATGGACGATCCGTCCGCTGCCGAGATGGCGATCAAGGCTGCGCATCCGCTTGGACGATGGGCGGAGCCAAGCGAAATCGCTGATGTCATCATCTATCTTGCCGGCTCAGGCTCGTCCTTTGTTACCGGGCAGATCCTGATGGCTGATGGGGGCTACAGCGCCCGCTGATTAGGAACGGCGTACGGCTCGTTAGAATACGGCGACGCCCCTCGCGTTAGCGACGCAGCATCTGTTGTTGGGGCCGTCAACGATGGAGTTCGAAGCAGATAGCTTCGGTTGTACTGATAGCCGCGACGGCGGGTACGACGCTGAAGTTTGGCAGACGACGTCTTTGCATGCTCACAGCGATGATCAACGCTGTTGGAGCCTGTGCAACTGGGGTTTCCGAACCAAATTAGCGGCCAGTGCTCTGCATATGTCGGGAAGCGACAGCAAGACGATTGCAATCGCTCTCAAGCGAGGAGTTTTACGCAAAGTTCGATGTTTTTGTTTTCAGATCTATCAACCCCTTGGCTTCACCAGTTTACGTGTCGCCAGTTCATTTCCCATCAAGAACGCAGATTGCTGTGTTCAAAAACAGCAGCGAGTTCACAGAACATGACCAACGCTTGCTCCGCTAGTCGCGCCTGATGACTGCGCGCAGCGCGTGCGCGAGGTTGAACCTGTAGGCTGGCTTGTCGCCACACCGTCCTCAGGACAAAGGACGCCTCGTGAGACGACGATCTTTTTGCAAGTCATGCATCATCGTTAGCTTGGCGGTGTGGAACCACTGTATGAGGCAACTATTCATAGCTATTCCTACCAAACGAAATCGTTGTGGTACGCGATGCCACGTGGGTTAGATCGATGGGTCGAGAGTAAATCCGACAGGACCACCAGGTCAGAGATCAATCAATGCGATGCCGAGATCCTTCTGTTTTTTACGGCGAAATCCTTCAGCACTTTCCCTAATGATAATCTCAAGGGTTGGGTGAACGATGCCTTTCAAGAAGTGGCCGCCTTTCGTGGATCCATCAGGAAAGCCGAGAACGACATGTATGTGAAGGCTGGGCTTTCCATCGTCACCGACTGCGATATCGCCGATCGCGCTAAGTACCTCTGTCTGTTCGTTCACTGGTATTTCCCGGTAGGTTTTCGCTGAAAAGTCGAAGAAGCCAAGCATGGCGCTTTGAAATGCGCCGATCGCGGTCAGGGATGCACCGCCGATCTCATGTTCTTCGGCAAACTTTCTAATGGCTGCGAACGCCTCTTCACCATCGGAGAGCACAACAACAAAATTGCGCTCCCGCCATGGGTCGCTCTCGGTTAGCTCCTTGCTCTTCATTGAGATCTCCAATCGTCGTTGTCACTTATCCCAGACGGCCCCAGGCTGCGTCCCACTCGATCCCCTCGACAAGTTCGATAAAAATGGGCCTCTGGTTGTCATTGTGGGACTTGGCCAGTTTGAAGGCAGCTTCCGGCTCCATTTCCTCACCCGGGAAGATCGTGTCCTCGGTGTCGGCGTCTGCGATCTTGCGTACGTATCCACGGACCTGGTCGCCGGAGTGGTAGAATTTGATGACCAATGACCCCGTAGGCGCTCGGCCCGGTACATACTGCTGATAGTCAGCGCGTTCTGCCGTTGCCGTTGCGTCGACTTCGCCTGCTTTATACCAGTGTGCAAGATCTTGACCCTGCGGGCGTCCTTCATTCTCCCAAATCTGATAGGCCCGCAGCCTGCGGGTCTCATCGTCGATCACTGGTTTCTGTGACTGCTCGACAACCTTGAGAACCACTTTTCCGCGAATATGCTGTTCCTTAAGCGCGGCTTGCGCCTCCGCCACTTGGCGAAGTCCGAAGGTGGCGTCGACAACGACTTTCACCTTGCCTTGGTCGATCAACGCAGCGATTTCCTGCAGCTGGGTCCCGCTCGGCTGGGCCGTATAGCGACCGACGCGGATATTCTGCTTTTTGGCCTTCCGTTTGTCCGGTTCCTGAAGCGTCGAAATCAGCGCTCCACCAGCTTTGATTACGCCGAAGCTGCGCTCTTGCGTTTCACCACCGATGAGATCGAATACAAGATCCACGGGCTCAACGCGGTCTTCGAACTTTTCGGCTTTATAGTCGATCACCTCGTCCGCCCCCAGATCGCGTACAAATTCTTTATCATTAAACGACACCGTAGTTGCGACCCAGGCACCTTTTGCCTTCGCAAACTGGATGGCGAAGTGACCGACACCGCCGGCACCTCCATGAATGAGAACGCGCTGGCCGGGCTGGAGACCGCCTTGATCGAAGAGCCCCTGCCAGGCGGTGATACCAGCGAGCGGCACGGCGGCTGCAGCGATCGCGTCGAGTGTTCGCGGCTTGGTGGACACCTCGTCTGCACGCGCGATGACGAACTCCTCGTATCCTCCGTGTTCTGGCGACAGGAATGCGAAGACCTCATCCCCAACTTCAAAAGCGGAAACGTCATCGCCTTTGGCCTCAATCCGACCACTGACGTCCCGCCCTAGAACGTAAGGAAGGTCATTTTCGGTAACCACCGGATACTTGCCCTCTCGCATCTTGGCATCGACCGGATTGACGCTTGCGGCGAAAACTTTGATGAGCACTTCTTTCGCGGTAGGTTTCGGTTGATCGATTTCCTCGATCGTCATCACCTCGGGCCCGCCGAAACGATGAATACGGACAGCTTGCATGATCAGGTTCCTCTGAAGTTGCGAACACGTCGGGGTTTTATGCGTGAATCTGCGATAGGGGCGATGAACACCAAAAAGGCCTTTTAGCGTTTCGGCTCTTTGCCGAAATCTTTACGCAATTCATCCTTGGCCCGGTCGAGCGTGGCCAATCTTGATTTCGACAGATGCTTGCCGGCGCGATTGATATAAAAACTGAGCATCGACATGGCGGACTGGAACGGACTTGTGTTGCGACGGCCGCTCTGTTCGGATGATTTCTTCAGCGAATCCGCGATTTTCTTGGCGCTGGGCTGGTTGAACACGCCTTGCTTGAGGTCCATTGCGTCACTGTTTTCGGTCACATCCTGCGACCATTTCCGCTTGGATTTCTTTCTTGGCATGACTGTTCCTCCACCAATGAGAACGGCGCCCCTTTTGAGCGGCGCCGGGTCCGATTAGTGATGAGCGTGGTGTTCGTTACGTTTGCGGGTTGCCGCAGCCTTTTTCGCTGATGCGGAGCGCTCCTCCTTAGTGCGCGACGCAGCGGCCGCGCCACCCTTGCGTCCGCCCTTTTCGGAGGAGGCATGGTTTTCCTGATGGCCGCGACCGGAACCAGACTTTTTGCCACCGCCGCTTTCCTTGTTCACGGTAGCCCAGGCACGCCGCTCGGCCTCCTTCTCCGAGACGCCGCGATCTTCGTAGCCTTCCTCGATGTGTTCGGCCTTGCGCTTCTGCTTGTCGGTATATGCGGATTTGTCACCTTGTGGCATGGAGGATCTCCTGTTGCTTTGATGAAGCAAGGAAAACGATGCCCGGTTTACAAAGTTCCTCAAAACCGGAGCCGCTTGAAACAGACAATTTCTAAGGTCACCCGGAGTTCGACTCGGAGCTGCCTGCCTCGATCGGGACGAGACGTCGGCCCTCTATTGGCAGAGAAGCGCGTTCGTGCTTGCTTTGCCATGGAGACCCTTTTCAAGCGCAGCCCGTTTTCCAAGCTTTCGTATGGAACTTCGAACGTGAGGCAGGGGTTGTCCAGCATCTCTCGAAAGGATGCACGATGACCATCAAAGCTCTCGCGTTCAACGCGACCCTGAAGCGCAGCGACAACAAGGAGCCGTCCTCGACAGGACGAATGCTCGACCTCATCGCTGCTGAGATGGCGAAGTCCGGCGTCGAGACCGAAACAATCCGTCTTGCCGACCACGACATTGTTCCGGGCGTTACTTCCGACGAAGGGCCTGGCGACGCATGGCCGGCACTCCGTGAAAAGGTGCTCGCCGCCGACATTGTCATATTCGGCACGCCAATCTGGATGGGTCAGCCCGACAGCATCTCAAAGCGCGTCCTCGAGCGCATGGACGCATTCCTCGAAGAGACCGACGACGAAGGCCGGATGGTGTCCTATGGCAAGGTCGCGGCTGTTGCCGTCGTTGGCAACGAGGACGGCGCCCATCACGTCTCGGCGGAGATGTACCAGGCGCTCAACGACGTCGGCTTCACGATCCCGGCGAACGCTGTCGCTTATTGGGTCGGTGAGGTGATGGGTAGCACGAATTTCGTGGATTTGAAAAAGGTCCCCAAGGAGGTTGCGACCATGATCGCGGTGCTCTCCCGAAACACCATTCATCTGGCAAAGCTTCTGAAGGAAAGCCAGTACCCCGGCGAGAAGTAGCGTTCCTGGCCCAGATTAACCGAAGATCTTTAAGCATCAGAGGAATTCCATCATGGCTTTGAACAGCCGCGTACGTGATATCTTCAAGCCCGAATTCAAGTTCGGCATGGGCGGCGTTTCGCTGGGCAACGAATTCAACAAGATTTCCGACAGGCATGCGGAGGATGCTCTCGAGGCGGCTTGGAGCGTCGGTGTCCGATATTACGACGTCGCGCCCTGGTACGGCCTAGGCCTCGCCGAGCGACGATTCGGGCATTTCCTTCATAACCAGAAGCGATCTGACTATCTGCTCTCCACCAAGGTCGGCAAGCTCCTGAAGGCATCGAAGGATAATAGCCACGAGAAGATGTACCCGTTGTCGGACTCTCCGAACGACCTCGTCATCGACTACACGGCAGACGGCGTCCGTCGTTCAATCGAGGACAGTCTCCAGCGGCTGGGCGTCGACAGCGTCGACGTCGCCTTCGTTCACGACCTGTCGCCCGACTTTGCATTCTTTCCGACGCCGTGGGAAGAGCAGTACGAGATCGCCCGCAAGGGGGCGTTTCCGGAACTGACGAAAATGCGAGAGGAGGGCATCGTCAAGGGCTGGGGCGTCGGCGTGAATACACCAATGGCGATCCTCAAGGTCATGGAAGACGCTGACCCGGACGTCTGCCTGTGCGCGCGCCAGTACTCGCTGATCGACCACCAGGCCACCGTCGAAAAGCTGTTCCCAAAGGTGCGAGAGAGGGGCGTCGGACTGGTCATTGGTTCGAGCCTTAACGCCGGCTTCATCGGTGGCAGTCCGCGCTACAACTACGGGGCGGAAAACTACAAGATCCCGCCGGAAGTCATCGAGAAGCGTAGAAAGCTTCGGGAAGTCGCCGAGGAATACGGCGTCGATCTGCGCACCGCCGCCATTCAGTTCTCCGCCGCGCCGGATGTAGCGGTCGCTCTTGTCGTCGGCGCAGGCAGCGACCGGCAGATCCGCGAGGACTGGAATTCGCTGCAGGCCAAGATTCCGGACGAGTTCTGGCAGGCGCTCAAAGATCGCGGCCTGATTCACGGCGAAGCGGCCGTGCCATCGGCTTGACGTCGCCCACTTGCCAAGGATCGGCCGGGCGCCATCTCCCAGCAAAGGGGTCAAGGGGAGGGAGTTCGCATGGGTGACTGGCTGGCAGCATATCAGATGGAGATACGGTTCCTTCCGCATCTCGCGGCCCTGCTCTTCGCCTACGTGCTTGCGCTGCCGATCGCCTGGGATCGCGAGCGTAACGAGCGTAGCGCCGGCCTCAGGACGTTCCCTCTGGTCGCCATCGCCGCTTGCGGTTTCATCCAGGCGGCAGAGACGGTCACCCGAGACAATGCGGAGGCCACGGCCCGCATTGTCGAGGGCCTGATCAACGGGGTCGGCTTCATCGGCGGCGGGGCGATCCTCGTCGGCAAAGCGAGCATTCGCGGCACTGCGACCGCGGCGAGCCTTTGGGCGACCGGTGCCATCGGGGCTGCCGTCGGCCTCGGTGCCTACGAGACGGCCATCGTCCTCTCGATCGTCACCTTCGCCACGCTCCGCTTCATGACGACCTTTAAGTCCGAGGGAAACGAGCCGGGCGATGCGAGTTCCAAAGCTTCGGCGACCGAGAAGACGGCAGAATAGATTGGCAGGGCGCTACCTGCCGGCCATCGAAGCTTGCGATCGAACGGAAGCCCGCAAGGAGCGGTCTTGTGTTGGACCGGTCGGAGGGGGCGTGAAAGTGAGACCCGTCGGCGGGCTGGGTTCGGTAACGTGTTGCGCGGGGCAGTCATAGACAATCAGCTTGGTGCTGAAGTCGGACGGCCTGTCTCTTCGGATCCAGCAGCCAATCCTCGATCGCGTCGCCGGCGGGCTAAAGCACCACCCATGATGTGAGAAGCGCCAGACGGCCGGCGCTCCTCTGATTTTACTACGCGCTGCGGGCTTGTTCGGGATGCTTTCCTTCGGCGAACTCCTCGATGATCTTCGCGCAGAACGCCGGCAGGTCGTCGGGCTTGCGGCTGGTGACCAGCCCCTTGTCTGTGACGACATCCTTGTCTACCCAGGTGCCGCCCGCGTTCTCGATGTCCTTCCGGATCGACGAGTAGGATGTCACGGTTCGTCCCTTTAGGACATCAGCCTGAACAAGCAGCCACGGCCCGTGACAAATCACGCCGACGGGCTTGGCCTGCTCGAAGAACGACCGCACGAAAGAGACGATGTCGGCGTCTGCCCGGAGCTTGTCTGCTCCGACAGTTCCGCCGGGGATGATAAGGCCGTCGAAGTCGCTGGCCGAGACATCCTTCACAGTCTTGTCCACGGTGTAGCTGCCGCCCGGATTGAGATCGCCGTTGTTCGTCTTTGCCTCTCCGGCCTCGATGCCGACGACCGTCACGGACGCTCCTGCCGCCTCGACGGCATCTTTGGGCTTCTTGAATTCGGGCTCCTCAGTGCCGCGCGGTGAGATCAGAACGGCGATCTTCTTTCCTTCTAGTGTCATGATATCTCCAATTTGGATTGAAGTTGCGACGGAAATGTCGAAGTTGAAACCCGCCCGAGTGATCGAAGTTCCAGCCGCAACGGGTCTGGTGCTGGAGGACAGTAGGATACAGGACAGTCTCGATAGCCGCGAAACAACACTCGGCCCGTCTCGTTCCTTGATCTCCTAAAACCTCAGAAGGAGAAGGATATGGTCACGATGGTTGGCAACGAATCCGATATCAAGGATCTGGTGAAGAACCTGCTCTAACTAGAGCACGACGCAATCGCTGCCGACGATTCTTGAATCGAACGCCTCGACAGCCGCGAACTGGCGAGCCAGGCGTCCCTATTCAAGACAGACCACCAGCATTACGTCCAAGTCCTGACGGAGATGGCGGGCGAACTTGGTATCGAAGCTCCGACCGAAGGCGACATGAAGCAGATGCTGACGACCGGGAAGATCGCGTTTGCAGATCTTATGGGCGACGCCGCGATCCTCAAGGCGATGAAGACCAATGAAGACGACACCGTAACAGCCTACGAGAGGGCAATCCGCCATGAGGATGCCATTCCGGCGTCGAAGGCGTTCTTCATGACGGCCCATCAGGACGAAGAGAAGCATCGCGCCTGGATGGAGACAACGGCAAAGACGCTTTGATCTTGAAGAGCGTCGCCGGAAACATCATCTCAGGACGACCACCCGAACCAACGATGGCCTGTACCGCGAAATGTTTTCGCGCCCGCGGCGCTGTCCGGGTGAACGAGGGCGCTCCCCATGACGGGTCGAGCGCCCTCGGCTTGTCCGCCCACTATTAGCGAGGCTCAATTGGCCGAACACTTAATTATCTTCCTTCACGGTATCGGGGCGTCTGGCGCACAGCTCATGCCGCTCGCGTCTTCCTGGCGAGAAAGCCTGCCGAATACGAGGTTTGCCGCGCCCGACGCGCCAAGACACCACAGGTACGGGCATCAATGGTTCGGCACGGAAGGAAACCCACTTGACCCGGCGCGCATACGGTCCGCTCGTGAGGCCTTCGACCAACTGATGAACGACGTCGTCCGTCAGGAGGGCTTCGAAGCCGCCCATGACAGGATTGCGTTCGTCGGCGTCTCGCAAGGAGGCATCATGGGGCTCGACGCCGTCGCGTCCGGACGCTGGCGCGTCGGCGCACTGGTCGCGTTCTCGGGCCTCCTTCCGCCACAGCCGGTCTCTCGGGCGAGCAATGGCACGCCGGTTCTCCTCGTTCACGGCGAAAACGACACCACCATCCCGCCTATGGCCTCCACGCTCGCGGCCGCGCAGCTCGGCACCGCCGGCTTTAAGGTCGAACTGGACATCGAGCGCGGCACGGGTCACACGATTTCAAGCGGCGGCGCGCAGAAGGCGCTATCCTTCTTGAAGAAGTCGCTCCTCTGAACGCAACCGGGCGATCGCCAAACCGTTTATTCCCATGGCCGACGAGCACATCGAACACAACGAAGCCGACGCATCGCCGCAGGAAACGGTCTCGTTCGCCTTCGACCGAATGACGGTCGCCCGCTTCCGCGAGACTTTCCCAAATGCACGATGGAGCGACCGTCTGCAGGCATGGACGGTTCCCGGCAAGACTGCGCGAAGGCGCATCGACCGATGGCTCGCCTCCGAAGCCGACCGCAAGAAGCCATACGAGGATGAGCGCGGTCGCGACGCATATGAGTTCGAGCCCATCCTAAGTCCATATCTGCAGGTCTACGACCGCGGTTTCCGCGTGAAGACGCCGTTCTCCCGAACGGTCGTCGACGAGCTTCGGCAGATTCCTTTCGCCAGGTGGAACGGCGATGACAAGGTATGGGAGATTCCGTACTCGTCCTACGACGACTTGCAGCATCGTTGGCAGACGATCGAGGAAGCCGCGAAGCGATCAGAGCCGGGAGAACGGCGAAAGCGCGCCGAGGCCCGCAAGGGCACGGAGGAAGAGGCGAAGGCGAAGCGTCGGACGATAGAACGCAAGAAGCGTCGGGTTCCAGTCTCGAGCGACGACTTGCCGCCAATCGGAAGGCCGGTCGCGGTGTCATACGGGATTGTCGTCATTACGGAGGTCACCGGAGAGATCGTCGATCCGCAAGAGGTTGCAGAGCATCATCCCGATGCCAGCGACGAACACGTCTGGGCCGGATGGCGGGCGGCTACCCTGGAGGAACTGGTCCACACATGGCCGGCGAAGTCAGCTCCGGGACCATACGAGCGGCTCCGCGGATGGTGGATGCCGACGATCGATGAATTGAGGCAAGCCCGAAGAGATGCGAAATCTCGCGAGCGGCGCAAGCACGCGGCTGCAGGCGTCGAAGCGGAGAACGCCTCGCCTCTGCCAAAGTAGCAACAGCGAAGTTGCGCGATCCGGTGTCCGAGGCAGGTCGCCGGCCCCGCGTGGCCCTTCGCTGATTTCGTGCAAGCTCCCATCGAGTGGAGTTCGGCCTCTACTTCCATGCGGAAAACGTCGAGGAGTTGGCCGGTAAGCTGAAGGGGAGGCTTCTGCATCCCCAAGGCTGAAGCCATGGGGGATGTTCGAGTTCGCGATATCGAATCCGGACGAGCATCTGGTACGCGTTGGGCGGGGTGCCACGTAAGGCTTACTTGTTCATGTCTTTGGCCATCATCAGATGGTGCTCCAACGCCGGCCGGGTCTTCGCGGCTCAGGCATTCAGTTCCGCATTTTCGCCCTGGTCGCCGTAGCGCTTGAACAGGTCGACTGCGTCTTCATGCACGTCCTCCTGGTCGGAATGATAATGCTTGGTGAAGTCGTCGCCGTTCAGCTCGCAGGCACTCGCAGATCAATTTACCCTGCCGCGTGATAGCCGCCGTAAATGCCGATGCCGACGTAGAATGCGAAAGCGGCAAGAGCGATCGCAACGCCGACCCAGACGGCTCCACGGCCGAACCGCGCCTTCTGGCGGGTCTGCGCGGGACTGTCGGTCGATGGTGCAAGGGTTGGTTCGTCTTTAGCTTTCATGTCGATCTCCTGGCTTTATTGTTAGGGAAAGCTACTAAAGCGGTAAAACGTTCCACGACAAGCGACGCCCACATCCGAGAAATCGCGAGCGCCCGCTAACGTTTCCACGGGAACAACCAACGGAGACCTTTGTGCCAAGTGCACCACATCCCAACCTAGGAGGAGACTATGCGCTCAAACATTATTGCCACCGCGATCTTGGCAGTCGGCCTCGCCGGCTCCGCTCTTGCTCAATCCAACCCCGCGCCGGCAGGTTCCACTATGGACAAGAACCAGGCCGACACCGGTGGCGGCGCGAGTTCGGATATGAAGAAACCGATGACTATGGATTCTACGAAGACCGGTAGCACGATGAAGATGGACAAGACCAAGTGTGCCAATCCTGCAAGCAGCGCAGGCAATGGCAAGCTCCAGACACAGGGCGGCAAAAGCAACGCCACGCCAGAGGACGAAGCCTGCGCCTCGCATAACAACTAGATTCCCGCTCTGGATATAGCGATCAATTGGGTCCGTCGCGACACATTGTTTGCGGCGGATTTCTTCAAGAAGTGTTGACCGTTGTGGCTGGCAGGGGACGTGGTCCTAGTCTGAATAGCCGAAAACGAAACTTCAGTATTAGGCGCCGTGTCGGGGAACTCCACTGGGTTGCCTCCTGTTTGTATGGAGAACATTCAACTTGGATTTTGGTCCCTGTAAACACTCACACAGAAAGCAAAAGCTTGGTGGGTCTGCGCGCTACGGCTCGTTACGACATCTTTGCGATCACTTCGCATAGAAGCGCCCTGCCTCACAGTATGATGTCGGCGGCGACGGCCTGGAATGATGGTCTCCGGCGCTTGGCCGCCATTAGAAGATCAAGCTCGATGGAGGAAGGTCCAAAACGTTTGAACAGGTCATCAGCATCCCGCCTGTCTAGGCCATACTTCGCGCAAAATTCCTCAAGGGAGTATGGCCTGCCACGCAGGGGGCGTGCGCGCTCTGAGAGTTTGTCGTTCATTCGCGGCCTCCTTCAGTTGGCGGAGAAATGCCATCGCAGGTAATTTGTTCCCTTGAGCAAATTTCGCCAACTGCGCTACCCTCTTGTTCGTAGCCCGGCCCTCCGGCCATCAAGCCCGCAGGGGCGCACCCTGTGGTTCAATCCGAGATTCGTGCCTAGGCGATTAGGTGTCGTATCTAGCGATCTCTTGGCGCTCGACAGCCTAGAAGATGAGTTCAGTTTACCGTCGAGGGCAGGGGGTACAGTTGAAATCGTTCACCTTTCCTCGCCCGCGGAGCTGATGACTTGGATTTTTTCGCACCTGATGATGTGAGCGAGCTAGCCAACGATTTCGAGCACAAGTTCGCTGGCTTTTCCAACCCACTCCCTCTAACGGCGTCTGGCATCCGATTTCACACTTTCCAGCGTCTTACCAGTCCGTCGGACGTCCCTAGAACCGGGTCAGTATCAGGTACGGGCAACCTAGATATCTTGGTTAGAACGCCTAGTGTCGGAGCCGTTCTTTGGATGTCCGCTTGTTGCCCATGCGGATAAGCGCCGACTACCTCGAAATCCGGAGAAGATTTGAGGTTTTGGTGACCTGTTCCTGCCGGTAATAGCAAGCAGTCACCGCACGAAACCTGCAGTGCTCGCCCCCCGGGGCCCCCGATCAACAGGGTCGCAGATCCCTGGCCAATGCCAAGGATCTCGTGCGCTCCTGAATGATAGTGCTGATAGCTGAAGACCCCATTTCGCCAAACGCCGGTCCAGCCATTGTCAGCGAAGAGAGCTTCGAACGAACTGGCGACCGCTGCTCCGCCTACGTTTCTATAGACCAGGACCGGGAGCCGAAGATTATTCGGTACCCAGTCACTTGATGGGAACATGACCTCTTCAATGTCCATTTTATCGGTCTCGGTTTTTGAAGTCGGGTTTTGGCTCGTCGCTCTCGTCGTTCAGCGACGGCAGAAAGGTTTCAACATCGCGTCTTTCCCGATCAGATAGTGATGCTATTTTCTCGTTCCAAAACCGCGCTGCCTCTGGCGGATCGCCATCCCAGTCTCTTGATGAGCCAAGATTGTCGTCAATCACCGCAATCCGTCGGCCACCTAGACGTCGATATTCGTTGGCAAGTTCTTTCGAGGCGTTGTCCAAGATGCTTTCTCCTTACTAACTTCAGGGCATAACTTTTGCCGCTTGGTGCAGTTCCGGAGAAAACGGCAGATCGACAGAAGAGTATCCCGGTCAGAGGAGTCACTGGCAGCGACAAAGCTTGCACGCCTATTAGCCCCAATGTGAAGGAGGCAGCAAACGCGCAAACAGTGACGGCCATCGACACCCTCGTGGACGAGATGAAGACGAAAAGAACAGCGCAACCGGTGGCTGCTGCAACAGCGATCCCGAACCGTGGATGAGGTGCGCCAGAGCAGACAGTTGATGTCGATGTAAACCACAAGCAGGAGTGGTCCGCGATGTTCGGCGCCCTCGATAGCTGAAACAAGGCAAAGGAAATTGCCCACCCCAAAACGGTCCAAATGATCGCGGCTAAGGTGATTGAAGCCGATCAGATCGATGGAGCGTAGCCAGCTGGACGCGACGTTGAAGGGTCTACGTTTCGAGCGGTCTGCAACGCACCGCCCGAATTACGCCCAGCTGGCTTTATACCGGTTCCAGACATCGGCATCTAGTGGCGGCTAAGAGTGTAGCCGCAGATCAAGGTCATCTAGAAGAGTTGTCGTGCTGTGCTTCGCCTCGACCAACTCTAATGCCGTTGTGATAGTCCGCCTTCCCTGCGCGACGTTTGGGATTGGATATTCTTCTAATCGCGATCCAACCTGAGCGGGATGCAAGGCAGTTCTTGGCGACCAGCAGCATCGCCGGCTTAATTTCGTCTGTGATATTCAACCGTCTGGATTGCAATTGGTTCCTATCGGACCGTCGGCACATTGTGATGGTCGAGGCCGTAAGGCTTTCTCCTCGATGGAAGGCAACAGTGAAACTCATTCGCAGGAGCCGTTCTCGCTACTGCTTGGCCATCCACCGAAGCGTGGAAGTGACCTCCGAGTGATCGTATGGCTTTGAGAAAAACACAGTACGCGGAGGGATGCCGCCATCATCAAGGCGGACATGGCCGGAGGTGATGATGATTGCAATGGGGGGCCATCGATCCCGTATCGCCGCCGCTAGCTTGAGGCCGTCCATCGAGCCCGGCATGTCGACGTCGGTGAATACGACGGTGATATCCTTGCGAGCCTCAAGAATGGAGATCGCCTCGTCCGCATCTCGCGCCTCGACTGCTTCGAATCCTGCGTCTTCAACGAGATCGAGTGCCATCAACCGAAGAAGAGGCTCGTCCTCCACCACAAGAACGGCCTGGCGGCACGGCTGCGCGAATTGTCCCATCGTTATTCCGTATCTTGCAGTTGGCGCAGAGGGGCGGTCATCGTCGCGTTAAACCCTGCAAAATCATAACTCACCTGCACCCCTCCGGTTCCAATCAGCCCCATACGGATAAGCTTCGAACCAAAACCCTTCTCATTTGGGGTGCTGACAGGAGGTCCACCCCTCTCGGTCCACGAGAATTGGAAAACGGCATCCTCTCCGACACCTTCTACGTGCCAGGAAACAGTGACCCGGCCCGTGTCGTTCGAAAGCGCTCCGTACTTGACAGCATTGGTCGCCATCTCGTGGAGGACGAGCGAAAGTGACAAAGCGCTTTTCGGACCAATCATCACATCGGCGCCGTTCACGTCCAATCGTCCTGCCGGGACGAGACGCTGCAGCGTCGAGAATACGAGCGATCGGATCGGCGCCTGCTGCCAGTACCTATCAAACAGGATGTCATGTGCGGAACTGAGCGCCTGGATCCGCTCTTGCAGGGCGGCAACGTACTGGCGCTCGCCAACCGGTTTGAGGGTTTGGGTGGCGATCGCCTGTACCATCGCCAGCGAGTTCTTCAGGCGATGGCTCATCTCTCTGTTGATGATCTCCTGACGCTCTTCGGCAAGCTTTCTGTCGTTGATGTCGGACGCCGCACCGAACCACTCGAGAATGGTGCCGGTGTCATCCAGGACAGGGACTGCCCTCGACAAGGTCCAGCCGACGCTTCCATCGGCCCGCCTGACGCGGTGCTCGTGTGCGAACATCGACTTGGCGGCGATCGCCTCATTGATGGCGAGCTCGATCTCCGGCACATCGTCGGCAAACAGATACGCGTCTTGCCAGGCAGCGCTTGGCTGTAGGGTGTCCACGAGATATCCACGTCCTTCGAGCTGGCGCATCTCTTTCCAGTCCGCACTCATGCGGTACACGACGTCGCTCGTGGCGTTCGTGAACGCCCGGAAGCGCTCCTCGCTCTGCCGCAAACTTTGCTCCGCAAGCACGGTCGCCGTCGTTTCCACCACCGTGTCCATCATCCCGGCCACGGCGCCATCGTCCCCACGGATCGGGCTGTAGCAGAATGTGAAATAAGCCGTCTCAGCGAATCCATGGCGGTCGACGATGAGCGGGAAGTTCTCAATGAAGGTGGACTCGCCACGGAAAGCCTTCTCGGCGATAGGGGCGATGTCGCTCCACGCTTCTTGCCAGACATCCGCGAAGGAGCGGCCGAGTGCCGATGGTTTGTCACCAAGGATCGGGAGAAACGCATCATTGTGGATCGTCGTCAGGGCCGAGCCCCAGACGATAGCCTTGGGAAATTTTGAATCGAGGGCCAGATCAACGATCGTTCGCAGGGAAACCGGCCACTGGGATCGAGGGCCAAGCGGCGTCCGTGACCAGTCGAAGTCTTCAACGCGCTGCCGCATCGATGGATATGGAGACTTCAGTTCGTTCAGCAGCGGGACGTCCTCGGGTGATGGAATTTGCGTGTCATTGCAGCGAACGCACCGCTACAAAGTAGGGCGGTGAGCGACATTTCAAAGTGGGCTTGCCCTTCATTCTGGACGGCTGTCTCGGTTGGCTATGATCCAGTTTTCGTAAACAGTTGAAGGATCATCATACGGAGCAGTTTGTGCTTACAGTCTATCACCTGAACAACAGCCGGTCGCAGCGCGTCCTATGGATGCTTGAAGAACTGGAAATCGAATATACCATCCGCCGCTATCAGCGCCTGCCCGATATGAGCGCCCCCTCTGAACTGAAGAGGGTCCATCCGCTAGGCAAATCGCCGATTATTGAGGACGACCTAAACGGGCGCCGGACCGTCTTCGTGGAGACGGGCGCGATATGCGAGTATCTGGTCGATAGAGCGGGTGGTATTCTCGGGCCGCCCGCTGGTGCCGACGGGATCCGACGATACCAGCAGTTTCTCCACTACGCGGAAGGCTCCGTCATGCCGGTGCTGTTTGCGCTGCTTGTGGCGTCGCGAGTACCGATCCTTGGCCGCTTTGCCGTGAAAAAGGTCCGGCCGATGCTGGATGTCCATCTGGACTACATCGAGGCGGAACTCGCCTCGCGACCGTGGTTTGCCGGCGACATCCTCTCGGCTGCGGACATCATGATGAGTTTCCCGCTTGAAGCCGCTCGGGCCAAGGCAGGCCTCGACCAGTCACGCCCAGCGACAGTTGACTGGCTTGAGAGGATCCATGCCCGCCCTGCTTACAAACGGGCGCTGGCGAAAGGTGGAACGTATAGTTTCGCCGTGTGAATGACAAAATCAGTTTGCCGTTGGGCGAATGAGGACGAGGGGAACAATCAGCGAGATTGCCAGTTCATCATCAAGTTGCCAGTCTCGTTGGATAATACCCATGACCTATGTCGCCGCTCCGCCCGTGCTGCAGGTATTTAAATCTTCCTTCCGCTCAATCCCCCTACATTTCGCCGCTGCCTGTTTCATCGGCGCGCTTCTCACCGATATCGCCTATTGGCGAACGATGCAGATGATGTGGACCAACTTCTCCGCGTGGCTCCTGCTTGCCGGGGCTGTACTTGGTGCCGTCGGATTGCTGGCAGGGCTGATCGATGCGGCGCGGGGTCTTCTTGCGCTGAGGTCCGCGGCGGGTTGGCTCTATGTTGTCGGGAATCTCATCGTGTTTGGCCTCGCCATCTTCAACTCCTTCGTTCATAGCCGTGACGCCTGGACATCAGTGATGCCGCTGGGGTTGGCTCTCTCTGTGGTGACTGTCTTGCTGGTGCCGATCGTTGCAGTGCTGGGCGCGCGCGTTCGACGCCTCGCTGCGGGAGGATGGTAAAATGAAGCTTCTGTCCCAGCGATATCGCATATTCACCGCCGGCCTGTTCGCAAGCGCCGGACTATTGGCGCTAGCCGGGTGCAGTGACAATGAGCCGGAGCCGACGGAGATCGGCCCCAACCCGAAACTTCCGGCCCAGGCCGAATATTTCGTGCCGCCGATGAACGTCGCGAAGGTGGTCGGCTGGAAAGATGGCGAGACGCCGAAGGTGGCGGCAGGGCTAAAGGTCCAAGCTCTGTCCACCGGGCTTTCACATCCTCGTTCCGTCTATACGCTTCCCAACGGCGACATTCTCGTCGTCGAATCCACGGCGCCGAAAGGCGAGCCCATTATGCGCCCCAAGGATCTTATCGTGGGATGGGTACAGTCCTTCGCGACGGGCAGCGGAGGTGGCGGAGGCGAGCCCAGCAACCGTATTACGCTACTGCGCGACGCCGATGGAGATGGTGTGGCTGAGACGCGGGAGGTATTTCTCGATCATCTGAATTCACCTTTCGGCGTGACGCTGGTCGGAGGCGACCTCTATGTCGCCAACACTGACGCAATTATCCGTTATCCCTACCACGAGGGCGATACCAAGATAAGCGACCCCGGCACGGTTCTGACCGAGCTGCCGGGCGGCCCGATCGACCATCACTGGACGAAGAGCCTCGTGGCGAGCGGCGACGGCAGCCTGCTTTATGTCGGCGTAGGCTCCAACAGCAACATCACGGAAAACGGCATCGAAGCGGAGAAGAACCGAGCCGCGATCTGGGAGGTCGACCGTCAATCGGGCCGCCACCGGATTTTTGCTGCCGGCCTGCGCAATCCGAACGGATTGAGCCTGGAGCCGCAGACGAAAGCGCTCTGGACCGTCGTGAATGAACGGGACGAGCTCGGCCCGAACCTCGTGCCCGACTACATGACCTCGGTTAAGGATGGCGGCTTCTATGGCTGGCCGTACAGCTACTACGGGCAGAATGTCGATCCGCGCGTGATGCCGCAGCGTGCAGATCTGGTCGCAAAGGCGATCGTCCCGGATTATGCGTTGAGCTCGCACGTCGCCCCGCTCGGCATGGCATTCTATACCGCCAACAATCTGCCCGAGACCTATCGAGGCGGCGCTTTCATTGGCGAGCACGGCAGTTGGAACAGGCATGCCTTCAACGGCTACAAGGTCGTATTCGTGCCATTCAAGGATGGAAAGCCTGATGGCTCGCCGCAGGATGTGGTGACCGGTTTCCTTAGCGATCAAAACCAGGCGCGAGGCCGGCCCGTCGGCATTGGCGTTGACGCTAAGGGGGCGTTATTGGTCGCCGATGACGTCGGCAACACGATCTGGCGGGTGACCGCACAATGAACCGATACGAGCGGCCCGTGCGAGACCACAAATTAGGCGGCGACGCGGTGTGGTACAAGGATGCGGTCATCTATCAGCTTCACATCAAGAGCTTCTTTGATGCCGATGGAGACGGTATAGGTGATATCAAAGGGCTGACACGCAAGCTGGACTACATTGCCTCACTCGGGGTGAACACGATCTGGCTATTGCCATTCTACCCTTCTCCGCGCCGGGACGACGGCTATGATATCTCGGACTATCGTAATGTCAGCGCCGAGTATGGCTCGATCGACGACTTCCAAGCCTTCGTCGATGCGGCGCATCTCCGACATATCCGCGTCATCATCGAGCTTGTGGTCAACCATACCTCCGATGAGCATCCATGGTTTCAGCTCGCCCGCCGCGCTCCCGCAGGATCGCCCGAGCGGAATTATTACGTCTCGTCGGATACGGATGACAAATTCGCGGAAACGCGCATCATTTTCATCGACACGGAGAAATCGAACTGGAGCTGGGATCCCGTCGCCAAGGCTTATTATTGGCATCGCTTCTATTCGCACCAGCCAGATTTGAACTACCGAAATCCTGAGGTGGTCGAGGAACTGCTCTCCACCATGAACTTCTGGCTGGAGAAGGGTGTGGACGGCTTCCGGCTCGATGCCATTCCCCACCTTGTCGAGCGTGAGCATACCGACAACGAGAACCTCCCCGAAACCCATGCCCTGCTGAAACATATCCGTGCTAAGCTTGCGGAAAAACATCCAAATGTGATCCTGCTCGCCGAGGCCAATCTCTGGCAGGAAGAAGCGCGCGAATATTTTGGCAACGGCGACGAATGCCATATGGCATTTCACTTTCCACTCATGCCACGTATGTTCATGGCGCTGGCGAAGCAAAGCGCCAGACCGATCAAGACGATCCTGAGGCAGACGAGTTCCATACCCGAGGAATGCCAATGGGCGATCTTCCTTCGCAACCACGACGAACTGACGTTGGAGATGGTGACGGAGGCGGAACGCAACTTTCTCTGGGAGACCTATGCCGCCGACAAGCGCGCCCGGCTGAACCTCGGCATCCGCCGCCGGCTGTCGCCGTTGATGGATCAGGACCGACGGAGGATCGAGCTGCTGCACATGCTGCTGTTCTCGCTGCCCGGAAGTCCGGTTCTTTATTACGGTGACGAGATCGGTATGGGCGACAATATCGATCTCGGCGATCGTGACGGGGTGCGGACGCCGATGCAGTGGTCGAGTGCCGAGAATGCGGGCTTCTCGAATGCGGAGCCTCACAAGCTGGCTTTGCCCATCATTGAAGACCCGCAATTCAGCTACGCTGCGATCAACGTCGCCGAGCAGGACGATGATCCGCATTCGCTCTTGAACTGGACCCGGCAGATGTTGGCGTTGCGCCGAAAGCACCGTGCTTTCGGACGCGGCACGATGCGGTTCGCCAAGACGGACAACGACAGCGTGATCGCCTATATCAGGACATGCGGCGACGATGTAATCCTCTGCGCCGCCAATCTTTCCGAAACGTCGCTGGCGGTGAAGCTTTCCCTTCCCAACCTCGAAGGTTTGGTGCCGGTTGAGCTGTCGGGCGGCGCATCGTTTCCCGCTATAGGCCGGGACAGCTACCCGCTGACCTTCCAGCCCTATGCCTATTTTTGGCTCAAGCTGACCAAACCACAATAGCCACAAGCACGGGGCGAGGGGCGATCTGGTTGTGTTTTCGGCTGCCCGAGGCGATAGCTGTCTCCAATGTCCCGTCGCCTATTATCGGTTGCCCGGCGAAATATTCGTCCGTTTCTTCGTCCAGCTAGAAACCTACCTCGGCGTTACACGCCGCTCCGCAATAAAGGACGGAGTGTTTCTAACACGATGTTTGGTGTTATCTCGCCGTAGGCTTCATACTGTCGACGCCGCGCCGACGGTCGATCCACTGCATGACCGGTGTCACGGCGACACCGTGAAGCACTATGGACGCCAGAATGATGACGAACACCGTTGCCCATACGGTCTCCACGTTTTCGAACTGCGCATTCCTTGTAGCATAGGCGAGGTAGTACACCGACCCCAGTCCGCGTATGCCGAACACAGAGACGATCACTCTCTCCGCAGCCGGTCGACGGCAGCCCAGAAGGCTGATCCATCCGGCAAGAGGTCGGACGATCGCAAGGGTGAGGGCTGCCATGATGGCCACACGCCAGTCGACGTGTTGAAGGAGGTAGCCCTCCGCCACGATCGACCCGAAGCAGACCAGCAAGACCATCATCAGCATGCGTTCGATCTGCTCGCCGAAATCGTGGAGCTGTCCGTGGAAATCACTCTTTCTTTCTACGCTACGGAGGGTGAGAGCGGCCACGAAGACCGCCACGAAACCGTATCCATGCACGAGCTCGGTAAGCCCGTAAGCCACGCAGGTGAAGCCGAGCGCCGCAAGGCCGTCGCCGGTCCGCGATATCCTTCCGCTTTCCGGGACCTGGAATGTCAGCCATCCGAGAATGCGTCCGACGATCAACCCCATAGCCAGGCCAGCCGCCAGCTTCCAAATGACGTCAAAGACCAGCCATTGACCGACCCACCGCATACTGTCTGCTTCGCTACCCGCCATCGCGATCGCCGCCATCACGAAGGGAAAGCTCAGACCGTCGTTCAAACCTGCCTCCGACGTCAGTGCGAAGCGGATATCGTCCTCTTCGCCGGTCTGAGGTGGGCCGACTTGAACGTCAGCCGCGAGCACCGGATCGGTAGGCGCGAGCGCCGCGCCAAGCAGCAGCGCCGTCGCCGAGCTCAGGCCCAGTACGCTCCATCCGAGGAGTGCGATCGCAGCGATGGAAAGAGGCATTGCGATACCGAGAAGCCTCCAGGTGATCATCCATCTTCGCCAACCGATCGGCCTATCGATTTTGAGGCCCGCGCCCATTAGAGCGACTATTACGACGAACTCGGTAAGATGCTCGGCCCAGACAGTGTTTTCAAGCGGATTGAACCGCGGAAGCGGTGTGAACGGCGACCACGCCAGCAACATACCGATCGCGATGCAGCAGATTGGAAGCGAAAGCGGAATACGTCGAAGCGCCATGGGTAGCCAAGCGGTTAGGAGCACAACCGCACCGAAGATGAGCAGGGTGTCGACGTAGCTGTTCAATACGCTTACTTCCTCCTTGCGGGCGCGAGGCGGCAACCTGCGGCGAGACGATCTCAAAAAAAATCTACGGTGATCACGTCGCGATATGGCGCGACTGGGCTGCCGATGCGACGGGCTTTGGGATCGATCGTCCATCAAGCCGCCGAGGAAACCCAAAAGCATTAGCGGCTATCCGCCGACTTTCTCCTCCGTGGGCCAAATACCTGAGCCGAAATCGTCACCGGGATAGCCTTTGATGCCGGCGTCTTCGAAAGGACGTCGTGGTGGTCAATTGCATTGAGGACGTTACATTCCGGGTAATAGGCAGCGATGGTTCCGCGCGGCAGATCGTGAAACCTCACGGTTAGGCCGGCAAGTTCGCGCCGCTTTCCATCCTCGAAGTCGCTCGCCAGTGTGACGTGTTGACCTTCCTGCAGGCCGGCATCGACAGCGTCCGCCTCGGCCATAAGAACGATGTCACGCGTTCCCTCGATACCACGAAAGCGGTCAGAATAGCCATATATCGTGGTGTTGAACTGGTCGTTGGACCTTATGGTCACCAGCCGATATCTGCCGGGCCGATCCTCGAAGGATAGCGCATTCAGTCTTTGAGGAGCGGTGAAGATCGCCTTCTTTGGCTTCGTGTTCCAGACTCGCTCGTGGGCGGCGTTGCCACGGTAGAAGCCGCCAGGTTGAAACATGCGCGCGTTGTAGTCCTTGAAATCCTTCGGGTAGGTGTATTCGATCAGATCACGGACGAGATTGTAGTCGGCGGTCCACTCGTCCCATTTCAACTTCTGACTTGGAGGCAGCGTGGCTTTGGCGATCGCCGCGACGATCGCCAGCTCGCTCTTCAAGTGCTCCGAAGCCGGCGTTCGTTTGCCGACACTTCCACTTATATGCGAGAAACTGTCCTCAGTCGTGACTGCCTGCGGCCCGGTCGCCTGATTGTCGATCTCAGTCCTCGAGAGGCAAGGGAGGATGTAGGATACTCTGCCCGGAAAGAGATGGCTTCGATTGAGCTTGGTGGAGACCATGACCGAAAGCTCCTGAGCGGCCCAGGCGCGTTCCATTTCCTCTTGATCAGGAACCGCCCGCACAAGGTTGCCGCCGAGGCAGATGAAGGCCTTGGCCTCGCCGGCTATTAGGCCCTTGACCGCTTCGACGATGGGTACGCCGTCTTTCGTCGGTGGGTTGAAGTCGAAGAGTTCCTTGAGCTTGTCCATCGGGATCAGCTTGGTCTTTTCGGCAATCCCGACTGTTCGCTGCCCCTGGACATTCGAGTGCCCGCGGACCGGACAGCAGCCCGCGCCCTCGCGTCCGATGTTGCCGCGCAGGAGAAGGAGGTTCACGAGCATGCCGATGTTGAGCGCTCCCTCCACATGCTGGGTCAAGCCCATCCCGTAGACGCCGATAACGTTTTTCGCGCCGATGTAGATGTCGGCGGCGTCCCGAAGCGCGGCCTCAGTCAGACCGCTCTCACGCTCGATGTCTATCCAGGACGTATCGCGGACCACTGCGATGAATTCCGAAAACCCTGTTGTGTGCTCCTCGATAAAGGCGACGTCGAGCACGCGATCGCGACCATCACGAAGAGCCAAATCGTCGGCGTCGACAACGTGCTTGCAGAGGCCAAGGATCGCTGCAATGTCGCCGCCGGCCTTCACCTGAAGGTACTGGTCGGAAATCTGGGTTTCGCGCCCCGTTAGCATGTCGACAGGGCTTTGCGGATTGACGAAGGAGACGAGGCCCTGCTCAAGGATTGGGTTGAAGGTGACGATCCGAGCGCCCCGCTTCTTTGCGTCCTGAAGCGGATGGAGAAAGCGAGGACTGTTTGACCCTAGATTCTGTCCGAAGAAGAAGAACGCGTCGGCTTTCTCCAAGTCTTCCCAGACGACCGTCCCCACCGGCGACCCGATGACATTGTTCAGGCCAACGGAGGTCGTCTCGTGGCACATGTTCGAGCTTTGCGGGAGGTTATTATTGCCATAGACGCGGGCAAGCAGAGCGTAGAGATATGACGCCTCAAGACCCGCGTGGCCGGACGAGTAAAAGACGACGCTCTCCCTTTCGAGACTTTTCAAAACCTCACCGATATCGGCGAAGGCCTCATCCCAGGTAACTTCGACATAGCGGTCCGTCTCCTGATCGTATTTCAGGGGGTGCGTCAGCCGACCGGCCATTTCCAAGTCGTGGTCCTTCCAACCCCGAAGCTCGGTGACTGTATGATCGCTCCAGAAATCCGGAGTGCAGCGGTGCGACGTAAGCTCCCAAAGCGTCGCCTTTGCGCCATTCTCGCAGAACTCGAATGGATGGTAGTTCTCGGGCTTGGGCCACGCACAAGACACGCACATAAAGCCGCCCGGCTTGTTCTGCTGGCTCAGGGTCTCGATCGCTGCAGGCGTCGGCCAGCTTTCGCCGTAAATCCTGGCGATCGATTTCAGCGAACCCCAGCCGCCTGCAGGGCTCTCGCCATCGGGATTATGAATTTGGTCAGCCATTGCGTGCTCCAAACCGAGTGTATCGATGAGATGACTGGTGGCTCAGGCGCTGGGCTCGTGCATCGGGCAGCCGTTGAAGTGCGCCCGGAACTGCGCCGAGTGTTCGTAGGGCGCTTTTCTAGCCCGGTTAATGTTGCCGAGCGGACGGTGCGCCTCCAGACCAGTCCAGACGCTGAACCTCATTTCCTCGTCGACTTTTCGGACCTGTTCCGGTTCCCAACTATCCTGCGGCTCTGCACGGAGTCGTGCGACCGTTACAAACGGTGCCTCGTCGTCCTCCCACTCGACGGTTGGGTCCTCGACAGGCTGTTTCTCGAGATCGCGACAAAGCTGCACTCGGAAGTCCCATTCCGCAACAAGGTGATTCATGTCAGCCTGGACGGTCTCGCGTATGGCGTCATCACGGTTCGCGACGTCGATTTCCTTGCCCGTCAGATCGATTAGGTCTTTTGAAGACGGTTTCAGGCTGAACTTGGCGATAAAGTCGCCGTAACGAAATGGCGTCACGCTGAAGTATGTCTCGCCCAACGGGTCGACATTGGGAGCGCCGCCCATCGACTGCACAGTCGTGCTCGATACGCCAACCGACTCCAGAGCGTTGTTGACACTCTGCAATACGCGCGACATCGCCTTTTTTGTGCCCTCCATCCTGTCTGTCGTCTTCGCGAGCATTTTAAGGCTGCCGAGGAACTTCTCGGCGGTTTGCGCCTGAAACACCGGGCCATTGACCATCACGAAGTCCTGTGTGTCGCCGGAAGCGTCCGGCAGACGCGCGCCATTCACGCCGACGACCTTCAGCGCTAGTCCTCGCGGCAGGGAAATTGCATCCGGCAGGATGTCGCCGGCGTTTGTCGAGATGCGGATATAGGCGTCGTATTCCCCCGGTTGGGAGAACAAACCCTGCGCGAGCTCCGCAGGAAGATTATCCAAGACCGTCAGTCTGCCTTTTAAAATACCGTGTGCCTTCGCATGCACCGAGCGGACGGCGTGTCCGTAGTCCTTGGCCGTTGTTTCCAGGATGGTGTCGAAAGTGTCGTTGAGCTTGGACACGGTCTCCCGTTCGTCCGGAAGGATGGTTTCGACATCGGGGGAGAAGCGGACTGGCGTCGTCATGGTGCATTCCTTTGTTGGCGCGATATGGCCTAAAGCTGCGTAACGAACGGAAGTTCCGCCATTGTTTCCCGAAGTGACGGATAGTTTCGAGCGAACGATTTCAATATTCGCGTGATGTCGCGGAGCCCCTGACGCGTTCACACCGTTTAGATTCGCGCCGCTGAAACGAAGCGACAGGCGCTGGTCCATGACAAAAGATCACCGCTCCTTCCGAACTTATAGTGGGCTCCGCCGAGGAACTATGAGCGCCAACGTAGGTTAGGCATCGTCACCAACGGATTGACAGTTGGAGGCCGGGCTTTGTCGCCTGGCTTTTCCCGACGAGGAAGATCGACCATGCAGCGACCCCAATTGGTCACGACGGTCCGTCCTCGCAGCCGCGAGCGCGACGCTTGCCGCCTCCGCGTTTCCGTCAACAGCCAGACCCTCGGAAAGAAAGAGTTGAATTCAATGGAAGACCCGACCACCAAGTATCCGAAGCCTCCGTTCGAAAAGCAGAGTCAACCGTTTCCCGGCCTTGCCGAAAAGATGAATCCGAAGCCCGATCACGGCGAGACTTCCTACAAGGGTTCCCGCCGTCTCGTCGGTCGCAAGGCGCTTATCACCGGCGGCGACTCGGGTATGGGGCGAGCGGCCGCGATCGCCTATGCGCGCGAAGGTGCCGACGTCGCCATCAACTATCTCCCTGACGAAGAGCCGGATGCCAAGGAGGTACTCGCCCTAATCGAGAAAGAGGGCCGCAAGGGCGTGGCGCTTCCCGGCGATCTTCGTGATCAAGCCTTTTGCGAGAAGCTAGTCGAAGACGCAGTCGAGGCTCTCGGCGGGTTGGACATCCTCGTCAACAACGCGGGACGGCAACAGCAGGCCCAGTCGATCGACGAGATCACTTATGAAGCCTTCGACGCGACGATGAAGACAAACATCTACGCTACCTTTCTCCTGACCAAGGCTGCGCTCAAGCACATGCAGCCTGGATCAGTCATCATCCAGACGACGTCGGAACAGGCCTACGATCCGTCCGAAAACCTCGTCGATTACGCCATGACCAAGGCGGCGGTGATGAACTTCACGAAATCGATGGCGAAGCAACTTGGCCCGAAGGGCATCCGCGTCAACGGCGTCGCGCCAGGGCCGATATGGACGCCGCTGCAGGTTAGCGGTGGCGCGACCATGGAGAAGCTCGAGAAGTTCGGTGGCGACACGCCAATGGGTCGCCCCGGCCAACCGGCGGAACTCGCCTCAATCTACGTCCAGCTTGCCGACCCGCAAGCGAGCTATGCAACTGGCCAAGTCTACGGAGCGGCGGGCGGAGGCGGACAGCCCTGAGCCGATCGCAAACGCACCGCAATTCAACGAGGAGAACGAAATGAAAGCACTTACTTGGCACGGCAGCGGAGACATCCGTTGCGAAGAAGTCGATGATCCAATCATTCAGGATGATCGCGACGCCATCATCAAGGTAACGAGCTGCGCGATCTGTGGCTCCGACCTTCATCTTTACGGTGGCTTCGTGCCGGGCATGCACGCCGGGGACGTCATGGGACACGAGACGATGGGGGAGGTCGTCGAAGTTGGTCGCGGCAACTCGAAACTCAAGGTCGGCGACCGCGTCGTGGTGCCTTTCACCATTTCCTGCGGAGAATGCCGCCAGTGCAAATGGGGCCATTTCTCGCTTTGCGAGCGCTCGAACCCGAACGGTGCGGAACAGGCCAAGCAGGTCGGCTACCCGACCGCGGGCTTGTTCGGCTACTCCGAACTCTACGGTCGCTTCCCGGGCGGCCAGGCGCAGTACCTGCGTGTGCCTTATGCTGACGTCGGTCCGATCAAGGTTCCGAATGGACTTTCCGACGAGCAGGTCCTCTTCCTGTCGGACATTTTCCCGACAGGCTATATGGCGGCCGAAAATTGTGACATCCAGCAGGGCCATACGGTCGCTGTGTTCGGATGTGGCCCGGTCGGCCTCTTCGCGATCAAGTCCGCGTTCTTGCTCGGCGCTGAACGAGTGATCGCCATCGACACCGTACCCGAGCGGCTGCAGCTCGCCCGGCAGTCGGGTGCTGAAACGCTGGACTACACCGACGAAGACCTTCAGCAACGAATCTTGGAGCTTACCGGCGGTAAAGGTCCTGATGCCGTCATCGAGGCGGTCGGCATGGAGAGCCATGGTACAGGCGGCATGATGGAGACGATGCAGGCAAAATTGACCTCAACCGAACGACCCTACGCGTTGAGCCAGGCGATCATGGCCTGCCGTCCCGGTGGCGTCGTCTCGCTACCGGGCGTATTCGTCGGTCCGGCAGTCCCAGCCCCGCTCGGCGCATTCGTCGGAAAAGGTCTTACGCTGAAAACGGGTCAGACCCATGTCCAGAAATACTTGAAGCCGCTCATGGACTTGATCGAAGAAGGGAAGATCGATCCCTCATTCCTTATTACCCACCGCATTGGATTGGAAGAGGGACCCGAAGCGTACAAGACATTCCGCGACAAGCAGGATGGTTGCGTCAAGGTCGTCATCCGGCCGAACGGCTGAGATGCGACCGCGTCGAGCTGGAACTGCAATCGCGTGGGCGACTTTGTACCTCCGCCGACCAAATTCGGCGGAGGAGACACTATAAATACGAAAACGGCTCATCGTGCACACCACCATTGAGGTGCCTTTCGACGAAGCATTTCCCGAAGTGCGCTGCAGGCCTGTCCGGTTCGATCAAGAAGACCGGGAAGGATGGGCCGCGGAAAGCTCGGTGTGTGGGGCGGTGATCCGTTTCAGCGAGCAGAACGCCCTTGGCGTGTTGGACCACTGGGCGACCTCGCCTGGAAATTGGAGAATAAGGAACTTCACCCGGCAATTTTCGAAGTCGGAACTTCGTCGATCCATTATCCAGCCGTCAGCCGAGCGGTTTCGGCTCAAGCTGCAATAGGTTGCCGGCAGTCGTCACTCCCGGTTCGCGGTTTGGGGAGCCGGGATATGATCCTTGGTGTCGGCGCGACCCGTCGTCGGGCCGGTGTCGGTCACGCCATCGCCAGCCTCGCGGCTGCCGCCCATGTTGACCGGAGGAGCGCGCTGGTCGTCGACATTGGCTTCGGGAAGCTCGTCGTCCTGGGTGTCCTCGTTCAGGGACTTTGGAGGAAGCTTGGCAGAGCTCGGGATAGAGTTCGATGTCATCAGTGTTCTCCTTCTAGGATCACAACTCGCAGGCTTGCAGGCGGTTCCCACGCCAGTGCGGCCCCCGAGTTTATTAGTTAAACCGTGCTCCCAACTCCCGATCCACGTCGACGCGCAAAGAGTGGCACCCAGCGGCCTTGTCGACGACTTTTTGGGACCACAGATCGCGATCGCTGCTCAAGGTGAGGACGCGCGATAGCGCGGGCCAAGTCCGATATCGGTGGATTAGCATTGAGCGCATCCGTCATCGGAAGGGGCGGACGCGTCGCGATACCAGTCCGCGTATTCCGTCGTTCGCGCCATACGACGGGTGAGGTCGGGCGCTCCATCCGTCCACCACACAGGGCCCCGTTCGCCCAGCGCGACCTTGGCGGCATCGACTGCATCTCGCGCCGTTCGGGTTTTTCTTTCGTCACCCGCGGTGTCTTTGACCGCCCGGCGCGCTGACATCAAATCGGACACGAGGCGTTGTCGCTCATCATCCGGCAGGTGAGGGTTGGTCTTTCTCCAAAGACGTCCGCGCACGATAATATAGCGGCCATCCGGCGTTTCGAGGGTTGCAGCTTTCATGATCTAGCCTGCTGGATCGACGCGCCGGAGCCGGAAGAAGTACCGGCGTTCGTCCCCTTCGAGGACCATCATGCCGGCAAGCTGGTCGTCATCAATTCGACGAAAGTAGTCGACGATTGGTTGCCGGTCATAAACCATTGCCGCAGTCTCCGCGCCGTCGACCATCCGTAGTTTCAAAGACGCCGTGGTGCCGCGGGCGCGAGCAATTTTACTGGTATATGAAAACCAGTTTCGAGCGACAGACGTCCTCCCGAAAGCTCCAATGCGGATTACGATTCTGATCGGGAAGAAATACGGCTCGAGGGGAACAAGCCCGTCCGGCCGCCATTGAAAAAGTAACGCGTCCGCCTTCAGGTCGGGGTGAAATCTCTTGCCAAACCAATGGAGGTTTTCGAGCACGCCGTCCAATGGATGCCCCGACCGAATGCCTTTGCCGCGCCAGAGCCCGGTCAACTCGGCCGGGAGGAGGGGTGGCAGCGATCCGAACCACGCGATCTTCTCCGACTGCAGATCGTTGGACATCCGAGCTCCTGTGGATGAAGGGTGAGGGCAATGCCGAACAAATGTGGCGCTCGTCTGCCGTTTCGTTGGCCATCGCGACAAATCGGAGAAACAGCAATGTTTACCATCCCTGTTGCGTCCGACTGAGACGGCTTGCGCCCAATAAAGGGAATGTCGAGCCTTCGAGATGGTTCCCGCAACGACGCAAGGAACAACGGCGCGCTCCCAATGTTAGTCAAGATCAAGAGGAGAATCGATCATGGGTATGGACAAGCCTAAGGACGGTGCGTCAGGCACCACCGATCAGTCGCCGAGATGGGAAGGCCCGCAGGAGAATATGCCGCCGGGCTATTTGCCTGCGAAGGACGACCCAGACCGGGCGAAGGACGCCAACGGTGAAACCAATAGCGATCCCGAGGTGAAAAAAGTCTCGGATGGCCTCAAGCAAAAGGGTGAGTAAGATGCCGGACATCGAAAAGGATGCGAAAGGTCAGTTTGCCAAGTCGGTGGCTGACAGAAAGTCGAGTGGTGTCCACAGCGCCAAGCCGACCGTAATCACCGGCTCGGAAGACGCAACCGAACATAAGACGCCGCCAGGCGAGAAGCCCGTCAAGGATTGGGACATCAACTACGATCCGGCGGACGAAAACGAAGGACAAATGCGATAGCGTTCATTGACTGGAGCCACGCGACGACGCGCGGCTCCGGATTGTTTCAACCGCTCAGCGGTTCCAGGCAGCGCCTGGCTCGATGACAATTAGGATATTGCAGTGCCGGTGAGCCGGCGTTGCCGCGACGGTCTCAGTTTGGAAAAGGATTCCCATGCGGGGTTCGCGCAAAAATCTCTTCGTTGCGTTGTCGCTGATAGTCGCTGGCGTCGCTGCGTTTTTCCTTTTCCTATATCTCACCGGACACGACCCCGACGAAACTCCCCTCACCTTGGTCGAGTGGGTGATTGGCGGAATCCTAATCGGGCCAGGCTTCGGATATCTTATCAAAATGGCGAGGGACGAGGAGTAGCTAGTTGTCGCACTCAGCGAAGCAAGCCATGGACGTCGAACTCCTCCCAGCCTCTTAGCTGTGAAGCCCCGTCCTCCGCGTCCTTCGGCTCGACTTTCTTCTTCTTGGCGCGCTTCGCGGACTTCGCCAACTTTGCCTGGTAGGCCGTTCTACGTCGCTTTTCTGCCTTAGCTTCGGCGTCTTCCACGCGCCACTCGTCAACAACTCCCCGGTCGAGCAGGTCCTCAATCACCTTAGGATCGAAGACGTGAAAGGTGATTTGCCGGGCACGCCCGTTTAATCGAACGGTTCGGGTTCCCGCGCTCGGAAGACGGCCGTCTGCAAGCCAGCGGTGCCTCTCGGTCGGCTTAATTGTCAGGATGTCCTGAATTTCGCGAGGTATGACAGGGAGGTTCTCGGCTTCTGCGACAGTATCCGAGATGACGGCCACTGCAGCGTTAAATGCGGATTTACTGCTGGTCGGCATCGACAATGTCAGTTCGACGCCTTCCAACGAAATGGACTTCTTTGAAGCCGCAGGGAGACGGGCCTGTATCTCCTGCAGGATACCCTTCGCGCGGACTGCCGACCCAAGAGTCGCTGTCGTAAGCAGCGTCCATCCCCGTATGAGTTCAACGTCGTTTTTCTCTTGTCTGGGCATGTTGAATAGATGGTGCAGGTCCGGTTGCTCGTCAATGTGGTGTCTTCGGTTGCTACGCGACGGTCTGCGTATCCGCGGGCGCTTGCGGTTCTTGAGCGAGCAGGGTGCCATCATCCCTTCTTCAGCGGATCGTGACCCCAGTTCATGAGCGAGTACCGCCAGGGGGAGTGCTCCTTGTCCTCCTTCGGGCCGCCCTGTTTCAAGTGACGGTGAACATATCCTACGACCTTGCGCATGTGCTCGTAGTCCTCGTCAGAAAGGTCGGCCTTCTTCTTGCCCTTGATTGCGATGATCCGGCGGCCGGAATGGTGACCGATGGTGTCGCTCCCGTCGTCCTCTTTCCACCCGCTTTTGCGGCTTTCGTCGGTCTGCAGCCACTTTTCGAGAGCTGAAGGGGTTATGTTGACGGCGTCGTCGAAGTCTTTCCATATCTGATCGCGGTCGAGTTCTTTTGTCATGCGAAAGCTCCTTGCGTTTGCAAGAAAACCGAGGAGACCGGAAAGGGTTCCGGCTGCTATCAGCATGCGCCGGTGGAACACTGCGCGCTTCCAACTCCGCTCAAGCAAGAGGTCTGGAACGCGTGGCGGGGAATTGCAGGCAACACAAAGGTCTCGGCCTTGCCGCAATGCCTGTGGAGTGGCCAAGGAAGATTGATGGATCGCGATAATGACTGCACGTAGTTTGAGTGAAATGTCCCCACCCGAGAGGACGAACATGATCTTGCTCGTCGCGGAGGCCTTGGAAAGTGTCGCAGACGACGCTGAAGAGCGCGGCGACGATCAATCCCGCTCTGAACGCGACCTATCTTGCGTGCCCAAACCGCGGGTTCGGCTTGGGAAGTTCAGACGAGACGCTTAAAGCGGCCGAGATATTGTTGGAGCAAGGGATCAGCTACGTTGCAAGTGTCTCCGAACGATACGAACAGACCCAAGACTGGGCTAGCACAGATGATGTCGTTGATCTTTCATCGGAGCAACAGGGCGACGGCGTGCCGTCCCGGATATTGCTCTGAGCCTCTTGCGGCGCGATCACCGGGGTTTTTTCGTGGCGCACCTTGCCATCAATGCGCGTGAGAGAAATCAAATTACCCTTTGACCGGCTGAGCAGTGCCCGGTCGTTCGGCGGAACGATTATCGAGGGACTGTCGTCAACCGGGGCAGTAAAGCCGGCCCTGACCGATCCTTTCGTTCGTCATGCCGTCAATGGGCCTCGACCTAGTCGCGCTTCTCGCTCAAGGTAATGCCGGTGAGTCCGGAAGTGCGGGGCAGAAAGTGCTGAAACTAATTTCTCACGGCGGTATCGCTACACAGGTAGACGCACAGACCGCGAGTGCGCCGGACAACGTGATATGGGTCGACCTTCTGAACCCCACGAATGATGAAGTTGCCTGGACACATGAGCATTTTGACGTGCGGGTGCCCTCTCGCGACGACCTAAGTGAGATCGAGCTATCGAGTAGGTTGGCCAAGGAGGGGAGTTCAATCTATCTAAGCTCTCCCGTGATTGGAAAAGCCACAATCGAGCATGCGGAGCTCACCCCAGCCGGATTTATTGTTGCCCCACAGGTTCTCGTTACCATTCGCTTCGATACCCTGCCGACATTCGACCTTGTCGCCGAGCGCCTCAAGCACGATGAGACGTTGAAGACAGGAATGGCTGTCTTTATCGCTTTGATGGAAGCCGTCGTAGATCGCGGAGCTGACGTTCTGGAACACCTGGCTACCGCGGTGGACGAACTTTCCAAGGCGGTGTTTCACGGCAACTTGAGGGGTTCAGCATCATCACGGACCTCGGATTTCACGTTAAGGCGGGCCCTTACAAAACTTGGCACCTTGGCCGACAGGTCCTCGAAAGCAAGAGATGTCCTCCTGGGTATAGGGAGGATGGCCACTTTTACCTTGGACATGTGTCACGACCAGCTTCCGGATGGGTTCCACGATCAGCTTCACGCCGTCTCCAAGGACATTTCCTCTCTCAGTGACTATGAAAGTCATCTGTCGGACACGGCGCAGTTTCTGCTGGATGCTGTGCTGGGCTTTATCACAATCGAGCAAAACGACATCTTCAAGGTTCTCACGATCGCATCGGTGGTCGGCGTACCTCCAACCTTGATGGCAGGTATTTGGGGAATGAACTTCAAATTCATGCCGGAGCTAAGCTGGACGTTTGGATATCCATTCGCATGGGCGGTAATCATAGCGAGCGGCATCGTTCCACTGGTCTGGTTTTGGCGGAGGGGATGGTTCTGAGCTTCGTTGGACGCTCAAGTGAGGGGAAACCCGAGCTCACAGACGTGAGACCCTCGCGAGGCTGGCGCTAGGGTCCCTGCAGATCGCAGCCTGAACGGTATCATCGAACGCATGATGAACTAGCAGGCTCAGTCAGCGCGATCCTCGTTGCCATGAGCAGGACCTCATGCTTAGCGAGAGTTCCGTGTTCCAGAACCAGTTTCTAATCTGCACGTTCGCTTTGTTAGCAGGGTAACATTTAACTGTATTTCGAAAACCTTCATTAGCTGCTCCGGGTTAGAGTCGAGCCTTGAGGAGATCACACAATGCTTCGACAATTGAGTATCGCATTCGGCCTGGCGACCGTGTTGGCGGCTGGGGCAGTCCATTCGGAGACGCTGAAGATTGCGACCGAGGGCGCTTACCCGCCGTTCAACTTCATCGACAAGGGCGAGCTTAAGGGATTTGACGTCGACATTGCCAAGGCGATTTGCGCCAAGATGTCTGTGGATTGCACCTTCCAGGCCGTCCCGTGGAACGACATCATTGGAGGATTGGAAGCCAACAAATACGATCTGGTCGTGGCCAGTATGGCTTACTCGAAAGAGCGCGCTGCCCGGATTGATTTCTCCGAACCCTATTACCGCTCACACTCCGTCCTGGTGGGCGATGAGAAGTTCCAGGACAGCTCACCGGAAGCGCTGGCAGGCGTGCGGATCGCCGTGGAGAGCGGGACGATCCAAGCCGAGTATCTCAAGAAGGCTTATTCCAAGAGCACGATCCTGCTTGGCGAAGACCAGCCAGCTGCACGAAAACTCCTGATCGAAAAGAAGGCCGATCTCCTCATCGGTGATGCTATTGAGCTCCTGACATTCATGGAGACACCAGAAGGGTCTGCGTATAGCTACGTCGGAGACCCGATCTCGAGCGACTTCCTGCAAAGCTCTGCACACATCACCGCCCACAAGGGCAACCAGGCGCTTCTCGCCCGCGTGAATGCGGCTCTCAAGGAAATCAAGCTCAACGGCACATACGACCGGATCAATGACGCCTACTTCCCGTTCAGCATCTACTAAGGCTGCCGATGTTGAGGTCTTGGTCACGGTGGCGGTCGTCGCGTCAAATCTCGCTTAGGTCAGCTGGCAGGGGGCTTTTCCTAATTGCGCTCGTATACACCTGCGCGGCAGCCATTTTCACTGGCGTTCTGCTAACGAAGATCGAGAGGGAAGCCAGGTTCACCCGCGAAACGCAGTTGCCGCTCATCCTTTCGCAGACACGTAATGCCGTCAAAGCCGAGCGCTTGGCGTCTCTGGTCAGGGCGATCTATCTGGCACGAGACCGACGCCTCGAACGGCAAATCCAGCTTCAGATACAAGCTTTAGCCCAGGGCTTTCCCTTCGATGCAGGTGAGCGCGTCGTTTCCGGGTCGAAAAACGTGGCGACCCTTGCGAAAGAGATCGCCACCGCTCGGCAGCAGGCCCGTGACAGTGCTGGGCAGAACATTACCGCCTTCACCTTTGAAGAACGTGCGACCGCCGCGTATAGCGAAGCGATCAAAACTATCGACGAGATGGGGAAGGAACTAAGCGGAGACGCGGCGCTCGCGGCCGACAGGCTTGCACAGGAGATCGAGGCGGGAGCAGCAAGCACTAGAAACACCGTATTGGTGACTCTGGTGATGCCCGGATTTTTCTGCGTCGTCTTGCTGCTGCTCGCTCGACGGCATCTCGCAAAGCCCATCCTTTCGGCAATCGGAAACCTGAAGAAGATCAGCGAAAACAGCCAAACCATACCCGTTCAAACGCGCCCGGTCCTTTCGGAGCTTGCGATGATTGGAGACGCCGTCCTTTCCTATGGGGATACCGCAAGCGAACTCCGACGAAAGAACGTGGTGTTACAGGCGCTCGCCGAGGAAGACCCGCTGACCGGACTGGCGAACCGTCGAACATTCGAGACCTTTTTGCAGTCCGCGCTTGCCAACACCAACAAGATTGGCGGCACTGCGGTATTGCTGATCGACCTGGATCACTTCAAATCCATCAATGACCGCTACGGACATCAGGTCGGTGACCAATGCCTCCAGAGTTTGGCCCTCCTTCTTCTCTCGCTAGATCACCTCCCGAACTCAATGGCGGCGAGATATGGAGGCGAAGAGTTCGTGATCGTCTACAACGCCGATAACGAGGGCCAGGCTTTGCTGGATGCGGCTTTCGTGTGCCGGCGGATTGAAGCCATGCGTATTCCGCTGGAAGGCGAGAACTCAATGACGATGACAGCAAGTATTGGTGTCTCGTTCACCTCGCGTAGCGACGCCTCCGAAATGAGCGATATGATATCGCGCGCGGATAAGGCCCTCTACCTTGCGAAGAGTGGTGGTAGGAACCGAGCCGTCGCCGATCGCTCCGTACCATTCCAAGGGCGTTTTTCGAAAGCCGGTGGAAAGCCGGCACGTTAGTGTAGGGCGCGCTTCAGCGCCTCCTGGTAGACTTTCGTCAACCGCGTTTTCTCCGAAGCCGTAAATAACAGAATACGCTTGAATTTGACTTCGAACCTCGGGTCTGCCGACTTTTCGCGCCTGTGGGAAGCGACCGGCGTCACCTTTATGCGTTCGCCAAGGCCGACGTGGTAATGAGATAGCATCAGCCCGGCTTTGAGGAGCAGCGCACGCATTTCCGGTCGCTGCTCGGCGACGATTACCCGCTTGAATGCTTCGATCAATACTGACTTGGGGAGAGGGAGTTCGATTTCATCGAGGAGATCGTTTCCAACGCTGTTGTCGCGGACGAAGCGAACGAATTCGCTGACCGCCTCGTTTGCAGCGTGCAGGACCCACGCTTCGTTGCCGGCGAGGGAATGATCGTGACCGAACGGCTGCTGCTGAAACATGAATAGCTCTCCTGGTTTCCAGCACAACGATGCAGGCCATGATTGGTTCAACTCACCCCGCTTTGCATAAGAGCCGAATTCGCGACGGGCAGGTTTGTGCCGGTAAAGCGGCGGTTGGATATTGAACATCAGCAAGAGGATGACGATCTACAGTCGGTGTCAGGAGCTGCTACCATGATTGTCGTCGTCCTATTCGCGCTGGCATCGATCTGTGCGATCGCCATTGTCCGCTATTTCGCCGTGAAGACCAGGCTTGCAGAGAAGTCCATCGACGAAGCTATCGCCAGGAGGCTAGAGGCCTCGCCTCTGACTTCGGAGCTACGCGACCTTCGCGAACTCAACGGCGTAATGAGAAACCTGCTGATCGACCTTGTGGAGGCCGAGGACATCAAGCCGCAAAGCCCAAGCAGTCGAGTTTCCCCGAACGAACGCAAACGGCTGTACTCGATGCGAGAAGAGCGACGTCGCGAGATTTATGCCGAGGCTATCGTCCTTCTCCGTCATGCGAACGTCGCGCGTGATAAAACGACCGTAGGCTGAACGCTTCAATCGATAAAAGGCGAGTTCGCCGCGCGGTAGAGCGCCTGGTAAGGTTGCGCTCCAGAGCAGAATCCAAGGGATCGTTGAGGCGATGCTGCTTTGAACACCGAGCAGCGTCTTAGAAAGGGATGCCTCCATGGATCGTCGATTGAACCTTTAACGTCGCCAGTCCGTTTACTCGGTCAAGTATTGGGTCTCAGTAGTTCCCTCCCAAAAGGCCAGGTGGCACGGGACAGATTAGGAATTGGACATGCCGAGAAGGACAACGAAGTCGGATAATGCGGAGACGTCTGGGTCATTCGCTTGGGGGAAAGTGATTGCCGGCATCGCCGGCAGCGCAGTAGCAACCCGCATCGTTCGCCGGGTGCCGCTTGGGCGTATTGTCATTGCGGCAGCGCCTTTGATCATCGCTGCTCTGCAGCGGGACCGCGACCCGCCCAAGGATGAACGAAAGAGGTGACCGCAGCTGATCGACAAACAGCCTTTGCCTCTCTGGCACTTTGTACGCAACGAGGGACTTATGTGATGTGGGACAGGATATTCACGACCCTTCCGAAAGGGTCGCGCGCATAGAAGCGGCGCACGCCCCACGGTTCGTCCGCGAGCGGATAGACGATATCGAATCCCATTGCACGAGTTCGGTCGTAGAGGGCTTCAACATTGTCGACCTCGATCGGTCGGGCACAGCTGTTCCTGAGCCGCCCTCAGATGCGAAACTGATTTGCTGTCTACCAATTACCGTGGTTGCGAATGTGGCAATCCAACCCTGATCCATCACGACGTCAAGGCCAAGTAGGTCGCCGTAGAATGACCTAGCTAGCTCCGTATCGGGCGTGGCGACATTCGTGACTATCCGGATTACCGTCATTTGTTCCTCCTCAACCGACGTCTGAAGCGGGCCATGAACCGGCTTCCCAAGCTAAGTAGGTCGTTGGCCTACGTAGAAGTGCTCGGGGCGCTGGGGAGGGAGGTTTTACCCAAGGATGACCCCCGTCATTTCTGCGATTCGTTGTATCAGACGGTCCTGAAACCGGACGTCTCGTACTGCGGGTGAGGGCTGCTGGTGTTGTCGATGATACCAATACCCTCCAGATGTCATGGCCTCCCGGTCGTCTTCGACCGCGAGCCACACTTGGGTTTGATGACCCATCTCAAGATCATCGGTCGCGCTGGGCCCGCCCATCTTCGTCGGTACCCAGCCGGGATCGACGGCGTTGCTCAACGTATCAGGCCAAAGTCTTGCGACTGCGAATGCGAGGGCGGCGACATGCAGCTTGCTCTCGGAATACGCGCTACTCGCCTGCCACCTCCGGGTCTGCCAATCGATGTCGGACAATGAGCTGTCACCGCTCCGATGCATCCCGCTGCTGAGGTAAACCAGGCGGTCGGGCCGCTCGATGAGGGCAGTTAGCATGTAGGGGGCGAGGGTATTCACAGCGAGGGTCGTCGCATGGCGCTCGGCTGTGTCGCCTCGATCAGGTTGCAAGTAGACGCCTGCGTTGTGGATGATGGCGTTCATGCGGCCGATATCGTTCACCTGTGATGCAAGCGACCGAACGTCACTAGCGTTGCTCAGATCGCCAATGACCACGTGACGAGCGTCGGGGAGGAGGCGGGAAACGGCATCAGCCCTCTGTCCAGATCGTGCGTGCAGGACAACCTCGTGTCCAGCACGCGCCAAGCTCCGCGCCGCTGCAAGGCCTAGACCGTCAGTCGACCCTGTTATGAATACCCTTCCCAAGACACCGCTCCCGCTCGCTAGCTGTTCGGATTGACCACCTCGGAGACCGACTTGTCTGCACTCTCGCCCGGCTTGGCCAGAATGACATAGGCACCCGCGATCACAATCCCTGCTGCGAAAATCACTGCTACGAATGCGTACATGCGGCGGCGAGCGTCGTTACCTGTGGGCATAAGCTGTTTCACTCCTATCTAAATGCGAAAAGGAACGCGTTAACAGTGTCTTGAGTTCCAAAGCTCGAATGCTGAGTTAATGAAGATAGCCGGTCTCCTCCGCGGGTTTGGTTCGGCTTGAACGAGCATTGCATGGGGCGGCTACAAGCTTGTGAAGTCCTCACTCATCAAATTTCGAGATCGAAACTTAGGCTTACGCTGAACGTTTTCGTCCGGGACTCGTTTAGGAGAGCCTCCTATCGATCGGAATTTTCTTGCGTTTAGCAATTTTGTCTCTGGGGTCCTTAACGGCCTTAAACTGGGTTCTTGCATTCTATTTTGCTTTGCAGATGCAAATTTGATGATGAACACTCGTTCTCTGTTTCCGAGAATCGTGCTCCTATCGGTCAGCCACAGCTGACACTCAAGGACATCTCATGATCCCCTTCGACCTAGCTGCAGTGACTTTCGCAGGCGGAGCCCTGATCGGCGCGACGTCGATTGGAGCTTGGCTCTGGGCGAGAGGTGAATTAGGCGGACGAAGTTCAAGCAGCCAGGCAACTCGCGACCTTGCGATGCAGTGGGTGCTGGCGATCGATGACTTCGTCGGGGCCTGCTATATCGCAGCTCACGATTACCCTGAGTACGACGTCGATGAACCTGAGAACTTCTTCCTCCATTCCGATGATCCCGTACTCGTGCTTCCCAAAGACGCCGACTGGTCGCTTCTAAACCGCGATCTCGCCGACGAAATCAGGTGGCTGCCTAACCGGCTACGAAATGTCCGCGATGCGCTGGAATCGATCGAAATCGAACCGCCGGATTTCAATGATCTGTTCGAGCACAGACAGGATGACTTTGCCCGCCTCGGCTTGCGAGCGATTGACCTCGTTGAACGTATCTGCGCTGACCATGAATTGCCGTTGCCAACCCGCCCCGATTACTACGACCCTCGCAGCGAGTTCATCGCAAAGATATCGGAGATGGAAGAGTTCTGGAAACGGCGGGCTCAATCCGCGCGGCAGGTTCCGAGTGAACCATCCAACGTCACACCGATATTCGGGCGAAAGACAGCGCCAGAGAGCGCGTCAACATAACTGGCATGCGAAGGCGTGCGGTTTACAGCAGGCTGCGCTTCCTTGTCCTCGGGCAATTCCAGCGAACCGAGTAAAAGGCATTCCACGCTGCCCGATGTAACTACGGACTCCCAAATTGTCCGAAGAATCCAGGAAGTCTCTGTGGGGGAGCGGCGAACACCGTCCAGTGGCTCGCCGCGGCCAAGAAGCTTTCTATTTCTGGGCTCGCCAGCTTTGCACGACCTTTGGTGGCGTCGAATTGAGCTCATGCCCACAAGAGGCGTCCGCACCAGAGCCGCACGTCGATAAGCGCAGTACAAGGACTTTGCCGACATACTCCTTGAGTGGGTCGAAAGGCGCTGCCTTCAATATCGCAGCATGAAAATCCCGTTCGAACGCCTCCCGAGCGGGAGCAGGTGATCCTTTCACAATAACGACGGGTCCGCGTACCACAGCGCCACGGTCGTCGATGACGAAGTAACTGATGCCGTCCACTCTTGCCGCTCTTGTATCCTCGCTCACCAACAAGTCGAGTTCGGCTGCGACAAGTGAGAAAGGCGCGACCTAAGTGGCGGTCTGGGCGCGCATGTCCGCGCCACTTAGCAAGAAAGCAGCGGCGCAAGGTGCCGCCTCATGGAAGAACGTCCGGACTATTGGTCGAATATTCGATCGCTGAAACATTTTCAGTCCACTCTGGCTGTCCAGCGAGTTTTAGTGGTCACAACCAGCTCTGCAACGAATGATCGGTCTCGTAGCATCGAGCATCTGTGCTTCCATCGATTGGCGTGGCATTTTGGCAACCGAACGAAGCGGTCCTCGAAATTGCGGCAGCCATCGACATCTAAGCCAGCGACAGGGCAAGCGCGAACGAAGTGCGCTACGCAGCGGTTTTCGCCAATGCAGCAGCGATCTCCGCGGCCTCTAGTCGGGCTGAGGTCTTGTAAGGGTAGTGCTTCCAGCACCACCAATCCTGGGAGTCGGCTGTGCTGAAGCCAAAGCCAGCCCAGTCGCCGCAGTGACATTTATGTGCGACCAGCTTTGGTGCCCGTTGTAAAGTCTGACGATCGATGTCGCTCATTTGAAACTCCTTTCAGCGGTTTGGTGTGACGTTGCATGAAAACTAGAGATCGCGCTCGAATTTCGGTTTCCAACCGCGCGTCATCCCTTGGCTCATTGCCGCCTCGGCCAATGCTAATTGCAGTCGAAGATGCTTGATGTCTCCGAGAAGCGTCGCGATTGTGGCCTTGGCATCCTCGTCATGGTGGGCGAGGGCGGCTTCGACTTCATAGGTTGGCGAGGCCTGATCTGACTTACTGGACATGACTGGCATTTTTCATGAGCAAATAGAATCCCTCGATGACATCGCTCTCCTCGCCGGAGCAATCGAACCACAACGGCTTGCTCATACGTTGTTCGTAACCCACGGCGTTAAAGTAGCCGCACGCTCTGCCACTCCTTGGATCAAAGCCGATGTCGAACGAGCCAAGGGGCGCGCCTGAACCCATGTCGTAGACATCCACCGAGCACAAAGACCAGTCCGGGTGGTCCGGCACCATGAGAAGGACCGCCATCAGAAGTGGATGGACCTCTGCGAGCGTCGCCTCGCTTGGGCTTGCCCAGTATGTGCCAGTCTCGTCAGCCCACGGCTGTCCGATCGGCGTCTTTGTCATCGCCGTCATCCCTTCACAGAATTGAATGTTCCTATTATGTTCCCTTTGATGCCGGAGTCAACGATGTTGACGAGATTCCGTTAGAAAGGCGCTTGAGCAATGTATTCCGTCTGAGACCGTACCAACGAAATAAGCGGCTTTGCTGAAGCGCTCAGCTCCCTAGATATTGGCGGAGACGAGAGTTTTTGCGTCGTTAGGAGGATAAGATGCCGAACAATGCTTGGAATGCACCAGTTGCCGTCAATTTCCCGCACCAAGAACAGAAGGTCGTCGGCAGCCCATTCGAGGCCATGACGTGCCTTACAGACCGATGGCCCAACATGAGTGGAATTAAGTTCCTACGCGCCCGCATGGCATGCAAAGCCGCGCTGGACGGTCGGCTGAGCGCAGATGACGCTCGCGTAATTTTCGTCGAAGCCGTCGGCGAGGCTGGGGGTAACGCGCACTAAACGCCGGCGACACTTAGGTTCACGGCATCTTGGCCAGTTCGGATGAGATGGCCTGCTCTTTCGGACCGCCATAGCATCTGCGATCATACGACCAACTTAGCTTCGCGCTGTTCAGGTTAAGTAAGAAGGCCCAGCGCTGACTTTTGACCGACAGCGCCCGTCAGCTCAATCTCGTCGGGTGAAACGTGGCGGCGAAAGTCCGGCCTCTCGTCAGGCCGAACTTTCCCAACACAGCCCTATAAGTAGGCGCGGCGGCGCGGCTTAGAAAACTTTTGCAGAGCAGTCAACGGCAGACTTCCCGGAGGGGCATTCTGGACGGGTCGGAACCCTTGCGCTCGTTTGCCTTTCTTCGACCCCAATAATAGGCGGCACGATGCAGATTCACGGTGCAGACGAGCGCAGCTCGGACCTATCAGCCACTTTGGCTTTCGGAGACAGGAATTATCTGGTGCGCGGCACGATGGCAGTCGGTGGATGACGACGCCGGTGAAACGGAACCATTCGCGCCTAGGAAATTAGGTTTACCAACTAAGGCGCTACGATGCAGATTCGAGGGGGGAGTGCTCCAGCCGGTTGGTGGTGTTCGCGACGTCGCTGATTGTACGGTTTCTGATAGGTGAAACTGATTTAAGGCCTCATTAATTCCCATTAGAAATTATGCATATGCAATCGGAAAAGGAGGCCGTTTATGTCCCATATGCATCTCGTCGATCATCTCGATGCTGCCAAGAGAATTGCAGAACTTAGCAACCAGTCGTTTCTGATCTACTTAATCGATATGGCGAAAGACGAAGTCATGAAGACCTCTGAGACCGCGCAGGAACACCTTCGCACTGACCTGATCAACACGAAACCCTCTCTTCGCCTCGTTCAAAGTCACACATCCGCTCCAGTTTAACAGCGCTTGGCAGCTCAATGACGGATGTTAGACACTAACTGTGATCGTTGAGATCGCCTGGCATCGGTTTGGGGTCGAAGCCAAGCGATCTCTTATCAGCCATGAGCCCGACAAATAAGGCTTCGCTAATTTATGTGGCGCGGCAACCGACGAGAACGCGAATGTGATTTGATAGCTCAGCATTTCAGCAGTGTAGGGTTGGAGTCCCCTGATCCTATTAACGGCGTAGCACTCACAGCGTTCGCATCGAAAACGGTTCGACAGCTCCCGGACAAAGCTGACACTCATCGGCTTGTACAGCTTGTGCACCGTCGTATTCTTTCCTTGCACTATTGCTAGACGCGACTGGCCATGCCCTCCATGTCTTTGGCATCCACGTCCGGAAACGCAGTAACGCGGACGCGCAGCCGTGCCCAAAAGGCATACACGTCTGAACAGGCCGGCGAGGACTATACGCTAGCAGGCTGTTTCAGGGGCGCGGCGCTATCCCTCTAAACTGGATGTCTTGAAGCCTTGCACCGAGCCTCATCGCCCCTAGTTCCAGAGTGAGTTGAATTGTGGGGGGTGACCGTGCACCGGATCGCAGTTATCGGAATGGGCGCGATGGGAAGTGCCGTTGCAAAGGCTCTCCTGTCATTTGGCGCGGAAATCGTAACCCACCTAGAGGGACGGTCATCCGGAACACGAGAACGCGCGGCAGCTGCGGGCATCCGCGAAGTTGATCTGACGGCGTTGGTTGAGACGGAAATTATCTTATCAATCGTGCCGCCGTCTCAGGCTATGGAAGTGGCCGACCTAGTTGCGCAGGCGATGCGCACGTCGCGGTCTTCTGCGACCTTTGTCGACTGCAATGCCATTTCACCTCAGACGATGCGTTCGGTCGCTCAGGCGTTCGACAATACCAATGCCAAGGTGCTTGACGGCTGCATTATCGGCGGGCCGCCGACGGCAAATCTAGGTCCGCGATTCTATCTGAGCGGCGACGCGGAAGAGATTGTACCGATTCTCGTCGAATACGGCTTGGGTGCTCGTGCCCTGGACAGCGATATCGGTGCCGCGTCCGCCCTCAAAATGTGCTACGCGGGCATCAACAAGGGCCTCATCGGTCTCGGCACCTCGATGCTCCTAGCTGCCGCGAAGAATGGAGCGGACAAAGCTCTCATGGCCGAGCTTTCTGAAAGTCAGTCGCAGCTCGTAGCGAAGTTCGCAAAAGGCATCCCCGACATGTACCCGAAAGCATATCGCTGGATCGCTGAAATGGAAGAGATTGCTGCGTTCTTGGGTGCAGATGATCCGGCTGCCGACATATTCGCTGGAATGGCAGGTGTCTTCCAACGACTGGCAACCGACCGCACAGGCAACAGCGAGATAGCGACGACCTTGTCCCAGATGCTGGCCGAGCGACCGGAGGGTAGCGTTAATCGGTACGACGCCTTGAGTAACGGCAACTTTGACGAAGGCAGCAAGGGCCTTGAACCGGTACCGAGCGCTCGTGGAAGCCAGGATAAAGTCGAGCTGGAAGCCGAACTTGAGGAGGGGCTTGAGGACAGCTTTCCTGCCAGTGATCCGATCTCGGCCATCGTCACCAGCATACCGGGAAGCACAAGGACGTAAACGCTTCCGATGACCTTAGCCAATCCAAACCCAATCGCCGTTGTCCGCGTTGTCGATCTTGAGACCGGCGGCAATGGCCCGCACGAGGTTTGCGAAATCGGTTGGCAGGACGTGGTCCAAAATCAAGATGGCCGATGGCAACTTGATGTTGAGCGTGGCTCATTGATGGTCAATCCGGGACGACCTATCTCGCCAGAAACGATGGCCGTTCATCACATCCTCGACAGTGATATCGCCGGAGCGCCTTTGTGGAGGGAAGTCGCATCGTCGGTGCTGCAACCGCGCCGGCCTTTGGTAGCACTGGCCGCTCACCGCGCTGCGTTCGAACAACGCTATTGCACTCCGCGTCTGACCGGAGGTGCTCAATGGATTTGCACATGGAAGTGCGCATTGAGGCTATGGCCTGACCTGCCGCGTTTTTCTAACCAGATGCTTCGCTACTTGCGCATGCCCCGCGGACTGGTTCACGAGTTAGGCCTCCCGGCCCACCGCGCACTACCCGACGCCTACGTCACCGCCCACCATCTCCGCGACATGCTCAATGAGATTTCACTGGAACAGTTGCTTGCGTGGAGCGCTGAGCCAGGCCTTCTGCCGCGCATTCCATCCGGCCCAGATCGGGGAAAGCCGTGGGATCAAGTTGACATGGGGATCGTGCAGCACTTCCTTTCGGATAGAGATCGAGATGTCCGATTTACCGCCGAGACTGAGATCGCTCGACGGGGCGAGATGCCTGCCCGGGAGCGTACGCCGGCTCAAGGCCGTCTCCTGTAGCTGGGCGTAGATACATGCAACCACGAAAAAACTCGCGAGGAGGGCCGGTGTTAGGCGGCCCCCCTCTGTGGCCGAACGTCCGAACAGGCTGACGAACGTGGGGGTCGGCGATCTATCAACCACTGCAGCGACGAAAGGTTGCGGGAACTCACGTACCAATTTCGGCTTAGTACCAGATATCCGGCGGAACCGCTCTCGCGACGCAGCGTTCGCCTGTCAGTGAATATTCAACCAGCGATCGGGGAGGGTGGGACTTGAAGGACAAAGACCAATCAGGTTCCGCGAACGAGCAAACGCCCTACAAGGCACAAGGTCGGCACCCAGCCCGACCGGGAAAGGCACGCTCTACTTGGGTGGTGGTAGTCCTCGTGGCTCTCCTGATCACGTCGTTCTACGTTATTGCTCGCAACTGGCCCTTCTGACCTTCCGACCGCATTCGCTCTACACTACGTGTGGAAGGGGCACGGATATGGCTCCATTGGACCAATAGGAGGAAACGAACTTCATGCCCGAGCGGTACCGGCTGAGGGCAGGATCACGGTCGAGTTTCATGGGGACAGCATTCCGCATGTCAGCCGGTAGTTTTCAGAATGACGAAGACGCTATTATCTTTGCTGAGATTATGATGGACGAGCTGAATGTCGTTCGGCGCACGTCTTTGGTCTCAGATGAGGGGCGGAGAGGAGTCAGTATCGTCGAGACGCTGGCAACGGAGAAGCCAGCGAAACCAATTAATGGGGCCTCGCGAGACTATCATCGTTTGTTTTGCTCAGGATCAAATGCCTTGATGTCGAAAGTGTCAACGTCCGTTTCGCCAGAAGACCTAGCGATGCTGTGCCGAAGTGCAGCTTCGGTGAGCCTGCCGCCCCTGTAGGCCGCAATGACCTCCGCGTGCTTTCCCTGTGCATCTGCTATGGCGACAGGATCAACGATGCCAAGTTCTGCGAGCAAGGCGTAAACCGGATCAATTGCCGGATTGTCGTCGTGAGACATTGAAAATCCTATCCCGCGTAAGTGCCGCGGCGATCTCGTGGAAGGGGCTGGTCCGCTAGGGTAGCACTTCCAGCGAACCAGTCGGTCCGTCGGCGGCTTTATGCCTTGTCGACGACCTTCTTGATCGCGTCCTTGGCCTCGCCCTTTGCCTGTTGGGCGTCACCCTTGGCTTCTTGTGCCATGCCCTTCGCCTGCATCTCACGGTCATTGGTCGCTTCACCGACGCCTTGGCGAGCCTTGCCAGCGAGTTCATTGGCCTTGCCGGAAATCTTGTCAGCTGTGCTGCCCATTTGAAAAACTCCTTTGCGAGACCTGATTGCCTCTGGAAGGTGAACCTCTGACCGAGCAGTTCGTTCCGCGCCGACCACTACTTGAAAAGCGGACATCGCCCGGATTTTCGATGATGACGCCAAGCATCGGGGGGCAGGCCTCGATCTAGGCCGCCCAACAGCGCACAGCCAGCCAAGACTATAACACCCCGATCAAAGTCTGAACCGTCTTGGAACCGTAGTCGCATTCGAGGCATTTCGATTAGTGATCGATTGCGAGAAAAAACCATGGCCGATAACCTCTCCAAATATCGTGCAAAACGGGATTTCAAGAAGACCGCTGAGCCCAGCGGAGAGGCGCAGGTTAAATCCTCGAACCGCCGACGCTTCATCATCCAGAAACACGACGCCACACGCCTCCACTACGACCTCAGGCTGGAATTAGACGGGGTCTTCAAATCCTGGGCGGTCACCAAAGGGCCATCGCTCGATCCGCAAGACAAACGTCTAGCGGTAGAGGTCGAGGATCACCCGCTCGACTACGGCGATTTCGAAGGCACGATCCCCAAGGGCCAGTACGGTGGAGGCACGGTCATGCTCTGGGATCGGGGTTACTGGGAGCCAGAGGGGAACAAAACGCCGGAGCAGGCGCTCGCCAAAGGCGATTTCAAATTCACCCTTGAAGGCGAACGACTTCACGGGAGCTTCGTCCTCGTGCGAATGCGTGGACGGGAAGGCGAGAAGCGAACCAACTGGCTTCTGATCAAACATCACGATGATTTCTCTGTCGACAGAAACGGCGCGGCGGTGCTCGAAGAGAATGAAACGTCTGTTGCCTCCGGACGGAGCATGGATGTCATCGCATCCGGCAAAGGCCGAAAGCCGAAGCCGTTCATGACAACAGGTGTGGCCGTCGAGGCAGATGCGGTCTGGGACAGCAGCGAGGGCCTTGCCGCCGACGAACGAAACGCAGGCAGCAAGGCGAAACCGAAATCTGCGCAAAAGGCCGCTGCGGCTGCGATGCCTCTCTTCATTGAGCCACAGCTCTGCGAAACATTGGAACGACCGCCGTCGGCCAAAGGCTGGATTCATGAAATCAAGTTCGACGGCTACCGCATACAGATGCGCATCCAGGGTGGTGAGGTCACCCTCAAGACCCGCAAGGGCCTCGATTGGACCAAGAAGTATCCTGCTATCGCGGGTTCTGGCGAAAATATCCCGGACGCGCTAATCGACGGCGAGATATGTGCTCTCGACGAGAACGGTGCACCGGATTTTGCGGCGCTGCAGGCCTCGCTGTCCGAGGGGAAGACCGACGATCTCGTCTTCTTCGCCTTCGATCTGATGTTTGCTGGCGGGGAAGACCTTCGCAATTTGCCGCTGACAGAGCGTAAAGAGCGGCTGGCTGCTCTTCTGTCGGAGGCAGGAGACGACCCGCGTATACGCTTTGTCGAACACTTCGAGACCGGCGGTGACGCGGTTTTGAAATCGGCCTGCAAGTTGTCGCTTGAAGGCATAGTCTCGAAGAAGGCCGACGCAACCTACGTGTCGGGACGAACGAAGACGTGGGCAAAATCAAAATGCCGAGCAGGCCACGAAGTGGTGATTGGTGCCTATGCCACCACCAACGGCAAATTTCGTTCCCTGCTGGTCGGTGTCAATCGCGGTGACCACTTTGTCTATGTCGGCCGCGTCGGAACCGGCTACAGGGCGAGCGTTGTCGACAGATTATTGCCAAAGCTGAGAAACATCGAGACAGAAAAATCTCCGTTCACCGGCATCGGCGCTCCGAAGAAGACGCCAGATATTGTTTGGCTAAAACCCGAACTGGTTGCTGAAATCGAGTTTGCCGGGTGGACAGGGGACGGCCAGGTCCGACAAGCCGCGTTCAAAGGTTTGCGCGAGGACAAGCCTGCTGATGAGGTTGAGGCAGAGCAACCCGCGAGCCCAGACGAAACTGTTGTTCCCGATCCTGAGACGGAAGCACCGAAACCGCCCAAGGCGTCGACATTCCGCAAGGGAGCGAAAGTCGATGTCATGGGCGTCCTGATATCCAGCCCGGATAAACCACTGTGGCCCGATGTTCTGGACAAGAAGCCGGTCACCAAGGTTGATTTGGCTCACTACTATGAGGCCGTGGGTCCATGGCTGATCGATCACATACAGGGACGGCCCTGTTCGATCATTCGCACGCCAGACGGTATCGAGGGCGAACAGTTCTTTCAGCGGCATGCAATGCAGGGAACGTCAAACCTGATTGAGCAGGTTAAAGTGTCGGGCGATAAACAGCCCTACCTGCAGATCGACCGCGTCGAAGGATTAGCCGCCATCGCCCAAATCGGAGGCACAGAGCTGCATCCCTGGAATTGCGAGCCCAATCATCCCGAGGTGCCCGGACGCTTGGTGTTCGATCTTGACCCTGGTCCGGACGTCGATTTTGACACCGTTATAGAAGGTGCCCGCGAGATACGAGATCGATTAGAGGAGCTCGGCCTCGTCAGCTTTTGCAAGACAACCGGCGGCAAGGGTCTCCATGTGGTGACGCCATTGTCCGTGCCGAAGGGCAAAAAGCTGACGTGGGACGAAGGGAAGGCCTTCGCGCACGATGTCTGCCAGGAAATGGCCAGGGACAACCCGGACCTCTATCTCATCAAGATGACGAAAAGTTTGCGGAATGGTCGCATTTTCCTGGATTACCTGCGAAACGACCGCACCTCGACTGCGGTCGCGCCACTTTCACCACGAGCCCGGCCCGGAGCAACGGTGTCGATGCCGCTCAACTGGACGCAGGTCAAGGCAGGACTTGATCCGAAGAGGTTCACGATCAGAACGGTCCCCGGTATCCTCAAGAATAGCACGGCGTGGCAGGACTATTGCGACGGCCAGCGGTCGCTGGAGCAGGCGATCAAGCGATTGAACAAGGCTAAAACGCGGGCTGCCTGACTGGTTGAGTATGTGCCAGCTGGAAGACTGTGGCGAGGCGAACCCGTCGCCGGAAGCGAACAGAAGGGTTGTTGCGAGTCGAGGCTGAGTTGGGGAGCCAAGGAACACGGTCTGCTTGGAGCAATTGTCGAATGAGCAAACCACGCCTTCCTTGACCAGAAATCTGTTTAGGTTCGAGGAACCTTTGAGCGAAAACCTAGTTTTGCCTCTGAACGGGCCTGTTGAACTCGGGACCTGTTTCACTCTGCCAGCCCCCAACAGCAGAGAAGTGAAAAGCCCACGCCTCCACGTCGTGGGCTTTTCTTCATTGACCCTGGTCGATCATTGCCCGCGTTGAAGCGCGATCTAGCCGATGCACCCGTCCTCCGGCCTCTGCAATCCTCAGCGCACTTTCGGTGCTTTGTACGGTCGCGCACAAATCCTTGCCAACTGCGAGTAGGCCAACAGTTAGGGATTATGTCTGAAAGCAATGATCAAGATATCCGCCGCCGGAATGCGCTTACGTCCCAAGAGCGTCGTGACCGCTTTGAAGCAACCCACGAAACCGCTATGGCTACGATAGCGTCAGAAGCCGATGCTCGAAAAAAGAAGACGGAGCGACTGAGAGCTGCACGCGAAGCAGTCGCGAAGTGACGCGGCTCCTGATCAGCCAGCCTTGCGGGACTTGAGTTCCTTTTGGACCGACCTCTTCAGCGCATCCATGATGTTAACGACGTTGCTCTGCCTCTCGTCATCAGAGCCTCTCGTCTTTGATGTAGCTTTCTTTGCGGGCTTTGGACGGTTCTTCTTTGATGCAATGAGTTTTAGCAAGCTGTCCTGGATTGGATCGGACGCCATGGCTGGCGACCATTTTTGGGTCCGCTTCTTGATGATCTTTTCGAGTGCGGCGACGCCTTTGGCGTCCGAATTCTTATCTATGCCGGTGAAGTAATCTCCTTCCGGCCGGACTTCGTCACCAAATCTAAGAGTCCACACGACAATGCCGTTGTCGCGAGGTTCGAGGATCACAGAACGTTCTCGACGCCCCAGGACTACGCGAGCGACGCCCACGACGTCCTTAGCTTCCATGGCCTCTCGAATGACAGCAAACGCTTCGTCGCCTATTGTCTCATTCGAGGTCAGGTAAAACGGTGTGTCGAGATAAATCCACTCGATCTTCTCCCGAGGCACAAATTTCTCGATGTCGATGGTGCGCACGCTCTCGAGCTCGACCGATTCCAGTTCTTCATCGGTAAGAATGACGTAATCATCTTCGCCGCGCTCACATCCCTTGACCTCGTCTTCATCTTTGACTGGTTTGCCTGTGACGCTGTCGATGTACTGCGAAACAACCCGGTTGCCGGTCTTTTCGTTAAGCGTATGAAAACGGACCTTCTCGCTTTCTGAGGTCGCTGGGACCATTGCCACAGGGCAGGTGACCAGCGAAAGCTTCAAGTAACCTCGCCAGTACGGACGACGTGGGGCCATGGTCAGCTTGCCTTCTTATGAGTGGTCTTAGACGACGCCTTGGCATTCGCCTTGGGTTTCTTTTTGCCACCATTTGCGTTTGCGGCTTTTGGCTTCTTGGATGAAGCCTCGTTTATTCCAGCGCTCTCTCTCAGTGCCTTCAGAAGATCATTGGGTTTGGAGACCTGGACCGCCTTTGGTTTCGGAAGCGCTTTTCCTTCAGCTTTTGCCTTCACCAAGGCGGCGAGGGCGGCCTCATACCGGTCGTCTGTCTTGGCGGGGTCGAAGTTCCCGATTTTGGTATCGATGATGTGCTTGGCCAAGTCGAGCATCTCGCCTTCGACCTTAACCTTCGCGACGCTTTTAAACGCCTCCCTGGACGACCGCACCTCGTAGTCGAAATTGAGTGTGGTTGCGATCAAGCCCTTTCCGTGTGGCCTGATCAAAACGGTACGCATTCGTCGGAACAGAACGGTCCTGGCGATTGCTGTCACGTTCGTCTTGGCCAAGGTGTCGCGGATGCAGTTGAAAGCGTCGTTGGCCCCGTCGTAAACGGGCACCAGGTAGTACGGCTTGTCGAAATAGACTTCATCAACCTCGCCGCAAGATATGAATGCCTCTGCCTCCAGCATCTTGTCTGAATCCGGGATGACCGCTGCGACCTCCTCCGGGTCGATCATGATGTACTCGCCGCTTCCCGTCTCGAAACCCTTCACCTGCTGGTCTCGTTCGACAACCTCTTCGGTTTCGCTGTCGATGAATTCCCGCTTCAACCTGTTTCCGGTCTTTTGGTTCAACATGTGGAAGCTGATGCGTTCGGAAGTAGAAGCGGCGGTGTAGAGGCCGACGGCACAACTTAGTTCGCCGATCTTGAGATGGCCTTTCCACTGAGCGCGGTGAGCAGTCATTCCTCATCCCTCCAAGAAGTCGAAAGAGGTAACTAAATCGCATTCGACACGGTTCCCGAATGCAGCGTGAGGGTGTGCGGAAGATGACTGTTCGAGGATCGCGACGACGCTGGATGGGTAGGGAACAATGACTAGCTGGCGAAGTTGCGCAATGGTAGCAACCCAATATGGAGCCTATCATGGTTTACAAACTGATCGCCGTGTCCGTACTCTCGCTTGGTCTCGCAACCTCGGCAATCGCGCAGTCGTCAGGCGGGTCGTCCGGCGGCGGTGCAGGTGGCTCGACCGGTGGATCATCGGCCGGGTCCGGAACCAACGGCGGGACCAATTCTGGAACCGGAGCGGGAACGAACGGTAGTGGCACCGGCACCGGCAGCGACACCGGATCAAATGGAGCGAATTCGAACACGGGCGACGGGCAGTCGAATGGAGGTAACACCAACAACACGGACTGCAGCGCTGGAGCAGCGAACCGCGGGCCTGGAACCGCAGGCAGTTCGTCTACTGCCACCGATGGCGCAGGCACTTCCACATCGGGTAGTCAGGTGCCCACCAATTGCCCTTGATTATCAAGCTTGCAAGGAGCCCCGCTTGCCGGGGCTTTTTGTATCTATAGCGGAGCAACGCCAGGTAAGGCGCACGACCTCTTGTAAGGGCGGAAAGCAAGCAGTTGGCTGCCCCGACCGCCGATGATCCTGCTACAGGCGTTGGTCGGCAAGTGGAAGGCTCATCAAGCGGGTAAACTCGTCTTCAGGAATTCCGTAAGCCTCTCCAGCGAAGGCAATCAATCCTTTCCGGTTCAGTATCTCGACGGCGCTCCGGGACGACCGAATGAGATGGTCGCCCTCCAGCAGGTGCAGGGCATCGGTAACTGACGATCTTCTTACGCCGATCATGGATGCCAAGTGCTCGTGGGTCAGTTCGAGCGGTGCATGCGAAGCGGACCGATCGTCAAGCATCAGAAGCCACCTGGCGAGCTTGCTTCGGACGTCCAGCTTAGCGTTTGCCAGAGCAGTGTAGGCCAATTGGGTGGCCATGGCACGCGCGAAGCGCGACGTAAGTGCCGCCAGTTCAGGTACTGCCGCGATCGCCGACTGGAAGTCGTCTGTCGAAAGGGAAAGGCAGGCACCAGGTATTTGGACCACTAACTCGTGTGGGGTATGTCTGTCGTCGTGGGCGATGTCGAAGCCCGTAATGCCCTCTCTGCCGATTATTCCTGTCTCGACCCTAGTGCCCGATCGACCTACGGCGATCATCGCGACCACGCACTCCAGCGGAAAATAGACGTGTTGAGCCTCCGAGGCATGCCGTTTCAAAACGGCCCCTCTACCAATGCTCGCCATCCTGAACTTAGGTGCGAGGCGCTTCAACTGAGCCGGAGGAAGAGCGCGCAGTATGCCGTTGCCTTCCAGGTGACGTGGACTGACAGCACTGTAGTTCGTGCTGCCTAGCAAGGCGGCTGCTAGATCAGCGCTGGCGAGAGGCTTTCTAAGTAGAATTTTATTCGCGTGCCGATGGGGAACGACATCCGGTTCGTAGCCGGTCACGAAAACGAATGGAACGGACTTTCGCTCAAGTGCGTCGGCCACAGGAAATACCATCTCGCCTCCAAGATTGATGTCGAGAATTGCGCCGCCAGCGTCGTCCATCTCCTCGATCCGGCGTAGAGCCTCACTGACACTGGCAGCAGGCGGCATTGGGTCCAGCCCCAACTCCCGCAGGTGCGAGCAGAACTCAACCGCCGCGTAGTACTCATCTTCCACGACGAGGATGCGCTTGCCAGCCAACACCTGGATGGATTTCATGGGGCCCTTGTTCGGAACGTCGTTGAAAACAAAACGATATCTAATGCAAGGTTCGTCGATTCACGTAGGGCAATGACGCTGCGATCAGCCTCTGTACCATAACGTACAATTGCAGCTTCAAGATTTTGGTGGTTCGCACGGGTGATCAGTTGATAGCAGCGCGACCCAGTCGCGTGAAACATTAGGACCACAGTGCGGTCGGGGCCGGTATCCCTTGAACTCGAGCGCCTGGATTTTTGGCTCGGCGGCTGAGCTCGGAGCAGGGCGATATATAACCAATGGAACTATTGACTGCCGTCCATCTTCTCCATTGATCCTGACCGCGGAGAATGCACCTGTTTATCGTCCATCACCTAAACAACAGCCGCTCCCAACGTGTCCTCTGGCTTATGGAGGAACTGGGCTTCGATTACGGCATCCGCTTTTACAAGCGCAATAAGGATATGTCTGCGCCCACCGAGCTGAAGGCAGTTCATCCGCTCGGAAAATCGCCCATCGTTGAGGACCTCGACAGCCCTGCTGGCCGTGTGGTGTTGGTAGAGACCGGGGCAATCGTCGAATATCTGGTTGCCACGGCAGGCGGCAGATTAGGCGTCCCGGCTACGCCGCGGGATGTCGTTTCATATCGGCAGTTCCTCCATTATGCGGAAGGTTCGCTCATGCCGATCCTGTTCGCCAGCCTCCTCGCATCCAAGATTCCATTTTTCGGTCGGTTCGCGTTGAAGCGTATACGTCCGATGCTCGATGCCCATCTGAACTTCGTAGAGCAGGAACTTGGAAGTCGCGAATGGTTCGCTGGTTCCGATTTTACCGCGGCCGACGTCATGATGAGCTTTCCGCTCGAGGCGGCAGCGGCTCGTGGGCTTCTCGGAAGTTATCACCCAGCGGTAGCAGACTGGCTGACGCGTATCCACGCCCGTCCGGCCTACCATCGGGCCCTAGCGAAAGGCGGACCTTACGCGTTTGTTCCGTCGCGTCCATCAAAGGAGACAAACCAATGACCCTCAAGGCAATCGCTCTGAATGGCACCCTGAAATCCAGCGGAGACGAGCCGTCATCCACTGACCGAATGCTCGACCTGATAGCGCATGGGCTTCGCCAAAGCCATGTCGAGGTTGAAACAATCCGCTTGGCTGATCATGACATCAAACCCGGCGTCACTTCCGACGAAGGACCGGGCGACGCGTGGCCTGACATCAGAAAGGCGATCCTCGATGCGAACATCTTGATAATCGGGACACCGATCTGGCTGGGGCAGCCATCTTCAGTCGCGAAGCGGGCTATGGAGCGAATGGATGCTTTCCTCGAGGAAACGGATGACGAGGGGCGCATGGTCTCCTATGGCCGTGTTGCTGCCGTCGCCGTGGTAGGAAACGAGGACGGCGCACATCACGTTTCTGCGGAGATTTACCAAGCCCTGAACGATGTCGGCTTCACCATCCCCGCCAACGCAGTTGCCTATTGGGTAGACGAAGCAATGGGTAGCAAGAACTTTGTAGACCTCGATGAGGTCCCAGAGGTGGTTTCAACAGCCGTCGACATGCTCGTACGCAACACGATTCATCTCGCGGGTCTGTTGAGCAAAACCCAATATCCGGGTGAGAAGCAGTGAAGGTCGCGGATTTTAAGAGAAAGACGCCAAACCAGTAGCTGGACGAATTCATTCCCCAGACTCTAGCAAGCGCACCGACAGAAATCGGCTTGCTCCAGATGACCTGTGCGAAGCAGGCGTTCGTGCGGTTGCGGACCAAACCCTAACCGTAGGAACTCGCTGTGCTCAATGAGGTTTCACATGAGGTCTCAGAAAGAGGTGCCTCATGCCGATGGTTATAGATGTCGATTTCCAACTCCGATGGGCGGTTCCGGTTCACGTGCGGATGAGGGGCGATACCCGTGATAGGATCGATGGCCCAGACGCCGCGTTACTGGCATTGCGATGCCAATGGCCATCGAAGGATAGCCCGGAATTTCGGTTGGCAACGCTGAGATGCCTGAAAGCCTTAACCGAGCACGGAAGTGCAGAACTGGCTCGCGAAAGCTTCATAGATGCCGCGGTTGCGGCGAAGGTGCTCGCATGACAGCCATTTCAGCGGTGACATTGAACTGGGCGATCATCTTAGGGTCGTTGACGCTGTTATGCTGGATGCTGGCCGGCTTCTCCGCTGTTTTTGGGACCAAGGGGGAAATCAGGAACGCGGAGCCAAGCCGATTTTCTGACTACGTTACGACGGGATTGGCGCTGATTGGCCTCATCGCTTTGATGGCAATGGCTCTATTACTCGGACTTGGTCTGTAGGAAACAGCCTCGAAGTCGCCAGCAAACATGGAGGAGATCATGCCACGGTGGGCTCACCTGTGTATTGATATGCAGCGCATGTTCAACGAGGAGACCGCGTGGAACGTGCCATGGATGGCGAAGGTATCCGATCAAATCGAGGAATTGGCAGCTAGGCTCACCGCCGATACCATTTTCACCCGCTTCATCCCGCCGCATTCGGCGAGCCACATGCCCGGTGCATGGAAGGTATACTACGAAAAATGGGATCAAATGACGCTGGATCGCATGCCCCACGAGCTTGTCGATCTAATTCCAGCGTTAGACCGATTTGTTCCGCCCGCCCGACTGTTTGATAAGCGGACATATTCTCCTTGGATCGATGGACGCTTGCATCACCTTTTAGCGCAGGGCGGCGTTGATACCGTTATCGTCACGGGCGGTGAAACAGACGTCTGTGTCCTTGCGACTGTAGTGGGTGCGATCGACCTTGGTTACCGCGTCATTATTCCGCACGACGCTGTCTGTAGCGGCGCGGACACTACTCACGATGCCGCGCTGGAGCTGCTCGGGGCGAGATTTTCCGTGCAGGTGGATATGACTTCTACGGAAGAGCTGCTTGCTAAGGTCGTAACCGGTGTTCCGTACCCACGTTGTCCTCGCCGCCCTGATCTGTAATCGCCTATCTATGGACGAGCAACGGGAGTTTTCCCATGGAGAGTACATTGGAGGTTATCACGACCAGGAAGTCTGGACGTGAGGTTCACCGGCACTGGCCGGACGAGGTAAAGGCACAGATCGTTTCCGAGAGTCTTCGGGGCGCAGTGATGGTCAATGAGGTTGCCGAGCGACTTGGCTTGTCGGCGTAGCTCTGGGCTATATCGCCAAATGCTGGGATGGGCTTTGTGTTTTCCTGACCGACTGTCGGATCGAGATCGACAACAACACGGTTGAGCGAACTATCAGGCCGATCGCCCTCAATCATAAGAATGCTCTCTCCGCCGGACACGATGCGGGAGAAAAGCACTGGGCAACCATCGCATCGCTCATCGAGACCTGCAAGCTTATTCGGTCGATCCGCTCTCCTATTTGACCGGCACGCTCAACGCCATCGTCCACGGCCACACAAAGTCAGATCGATGAACTCCTGCCGTGGGATAATTCTGGGCGAACAAACGGCTGAAGTCGGACGTCACGCAAGCCGGATATTGATGGAGACGCCCCGGATCATAGTCTGCTCACAGCCTCGACAACATCGCGCAGCGCAATCGGCTTCTGAAGCCTTTGTACATTAGCCAGTTCATCCGGGATTACGTCCGGATCGTAGCCAGTCAGAAACAGGAATGGGATGCCTCGCCCAATGAGCCGGCGTGCGATTTCAAATTTTGGACCTCCCCCGCCCAGATTGAGATCGAGCACGACGGCCATCGGGGTCTTATCCTGAAGTATTTCGAGCGCGTCCTCCTCCGTGCCACACGGGCCAAGCACTATCGCCCCCGCACTGCGCAATGCCGACGCCGTGTCGGATGCGACGTAGTAATCGTCTTCGACGACTAGAACTGTTTTTCCGCTGAGGTCAGGTGCTCCGGTCATATCAACAGTTCCTCCGTACATCTTGGTTGGCATCGGTGCATCGGTTTCGAGAATACTTTCTGCCTCGCGGAGCGGAAACTCGATATGGCACCGTGCTCCTTCAGACGTGATCGTCGTTTTGCCTGTACCACGAAGCTCATAGGGAATTTTTGCCTCAATCAGCTCAGAGCCAAATCCGCGGCGGGTCGGTGGCGGGCGCGGCGGTGCGCCTTCCTCGACCCAGTCGATAGCGAGCCACGGCTTTTCCCGCTTCTCGAAGGGCGTCCATTGCACGGTGATCTTGCCATCGCTGACTGACAAGGCCCCATATTTCAAGGCGTTCGCGGCCAGTTCATGGAAGGCCAGCGTCAGGACTTCCACAGCCTTGGGCGACAGCATGATATCGGGGCCGGTTAACTCGTACTGGTTCTCAGCGTGCGCTTGTGCACCGATCTCGCTTTCGAGGATGGTACGCATTGATCCACCAGCATTGGCCTCGCGGGTCAACAGCGTCTGCACGCGGGCCAGAGCAAGCAAGCGGCCAGCGAGCGATGTTTTGTAATCTTCAACATTTCCTGCGCCGTCGGCCGACCTGACCGCCGTCGAGCGGATCATGGCCATGATGTTCCGTACCCGGTGCTGCAGCTCGGCCAGAAGAACGCGCTGGTGCTCAGTCAGCAGTTTGGCTTCGGTCACGTCCTCAGCAAGGCCTCCGATGCGCTGCACTCGGCCTTGGGGATCGAAGAGCGGAAAGTTAGTGTTGCGAATCCAATGAAAGGTCCCGTCGTCGGGACGCTGGATGCGGAACTCGTGCACGACGGCTTCGCCATACCGGGCCGCCGCGATATGACGGAGCGCGACCTCACGATCCTCTGGCAGGATCAGCGCTGCCCAACGCTTCATGTCACCCAGGAAAGCGTCCGGCTCGACCCCGTAGATGCGTGCGATCGCCGGGCTGACGTACTCCATCCCGAGTGTCTTGGCGTCTCGTATCCACATGCCAGCAGCCGATGCGTTGGCGAACTGCTGAAAACGCGCTTCGCTATCGCGCAGCCCTTCTTCCGCCCGCCCGCGTTCAATCGCGACCCAAGTCCGCTCGGCCACCTCGAGGAGGAGTGACGCCTCGCTTGCAGACCAATCTCGAACTTCGGTGTCGCCTACAAGCAATGAGGCGATCAGACGGTCCCCTTTGAACAGGGGAGCCACCACCATCGACCGAAAGCCCAAAGCCGTGAACTGCTGACGAATGCGCATGCTCAACCGGTCATAGCTGGCGTAGTCGCGAACCGTCAGCACTGCGCCGCCCTCCAGAACCTGGAGGAACTCGAGCGCATCGGACACGTCATGCACGCCTGCGAGCGATGAAAGTCCCTCACGCGCGCTGTCGCGAAGCACGACTCCGGTCTTTCGGTCCAGGTTCCAATCAACGTAATAGCACCAACCCGCGTTCAGATGTTCGCGCAACAGCCGGGTGGTCTCGCCCTGTATGTCGGTAGGATCAGAGTAAGGTCGGATCGCATCGGAGAGCCTCAGCAGGAATGTCTGCCGCTCCTCGCTCTCGCGCAACTGCGTCTCGGCCTGCTTGCGAGTCGTGACGTCGTCAAAGACGATGGCAATGCGATCATGGCCACGAACGGGTGAGACCTGGACATTATACCATCGGGAGGTCGGCGCGTTGTACATCTCGCTGCGCTCTGCGACGCCGGCGGTGGAGACCCGATGGAAAAGGTCCAGCCAGTGCGTTTCGACTTCCGGCATGAACTCGCTTCCAAGCTTGCCGACAGTTTCCGAAGGCAAACCGGTGGCGCGTTGATGCGCCGGGTTGGCTTCGAGCAACCGGTAATCGACGACCTTGCCCTCCTCGTTTCGGATCATCTCATGCACGAGGAACCCTTCGTCCATCGACTCGAAGACCGTTCGGTATTTCTCCTCGCTCCAACGCAGCGCCTCTTCCGCTCGAGCTCGTTCAGCGGCAGCCCAGGTGCGTTCGGCGACCTCCTGAACCAAAGCCACATCGTCAGTCGTCCAATCGCGCGGTCCGACGCTATGCACGCCGAACTCCGCGACCAGTCGGCCGCCCTTGGAAAGTGGGGCGACAATAGCGGCACAAACGCCCGCCTTCTGCCACGCCGCTCGCTCCGAAGCTCCGAAGGCCGGATCGCTGGCGACGTCCGTCACGACGAGCGGGTCGCCGCGATAGCGGGCGGCCATCGTGTGAGCGCCGAAAGGGTCGAAGGTGAAGTGATCAGGGAACCGTGCGACCGGCGTGTCACCATCAGCCGCTTGTCGCACGAACTGGGCGCGAATTGTACCTGCCTCCAAGCCGGGCTTACCATCGACTTCAGCGTACATGGCGCGGTCGGCCTCCAGGTAAGTGCCGACTAGCCGCGTCGTTATAGCCTGCACCTCTCGCGCTTCCGAAACCGGTCGTAACGCGTCGCTCAGTTCCAGGAGGAAGGACTGGCGTTTTTCGAGCTCGCGAACCGCTGATCGTTCCGCTATGGCCTCATTGAGAGCCGAGACCATTTGGAACGCGGCTGCGGCGAACCGCGCGAGGCTTTGCAGGACGCGTGCATCTTCTGCTTCAAACCGGCTATCGGCGGTGTGCTTGATGGCCCAGACGGTACCCACCGCCTTGCCTTTCACATGCCAGGGGCAAGCAGGTTCTCGTAGATACGTGGCTCGACCCCCTGGAGAGCTGGAAAGAAACGCTCGGCCTCGTTGAATAGGAGGACGCAGTCGCGTTCCATCACGGTCCCACAGGGGCTCGCTTCACGGGGCATCGTACCATGAAGGTTGGGCGCGAAAGCGCCAGCTGCTGCCTGCCAACGGAGCGTATCGGTTGTTTCGCCGGGCTCCAGAATGCTAATCCCGGCAGAATCCGCATGACACAGCTCCAGAACCAGTTCGGCGCATTTCTGGAGCACGCCGCGTGGATTGGTAGCCATCTCTTGGGCCAGAAGCCCGAGCACTTGGCTCTCGCTTTCATAGTCTGGGGTCCGGCTTGGGCGGTTCGCCAGCTCTGCGGTAATCAGGACGTCATCGACCGCCGCCACAGGGCCGAAACCGGCAGTATTGGGCATTTAAGTCTCCTAGAGTCTATGACAACTTTCGAGGTTCCTAAAAAGTCGAGAGATTAACATAAATACGCTTCGCCTTGGTGACTTGAGGCGCGAGTCGCGATCGGTCAATTTCCGAGGAAAACACCGCTTACCTAAGTTAGGCTGACTCCCAGACTGCACTTTGGTCATTTCCTAATAGCTCATCAAGCCGACCATCTTGGTACCGCAGCGTACGTGGAACTGTCTGAACGGAACCGAGTTAACGAGCACGTTGTTCAGCCGAGCCGTATATGAGGGTCACATGAATAGAGTTGCCTTGGTTACAGGTGCGGGATCAGGCATCGGCAGGGCCTCAGCCCGATCATTAGCTTTGGAAGGCTACAGCGTCGGCTTGCTTGGACACAGCCAGGACGATCTTGATGCAACGATGCTTGAAATCACAGAAAGTGGTGGCAACTCCTTTGTCTTAAATGCCGATATAGCCAACCAAAGGCAGATAGAAGAGGCGGCCAGGGAGCTGGTGCATCGATACGGGAGCCTCGACGTTGTCGTCGCAAACGCCGGTATCAACGGTGTCTGGGCTCCCATCGATGATCTCACACTGGAAGAATGGAATAAGACCATCTCCACGAACCTTACCGGGACCTTCCTGACAATCCGCGCTACAGTCCCCTTCTTGAAGCGCGCAGGTGGTGGGTCGATCATTGTAGTCTCCTCTATCAACGGCACCCGAACCTTCACAACGCCGGGTGCGACTGCATACACGGCGACCAAGGCTGCACAAGTCGCCATGGTGCAGCAGCTGGCGCTTGAACTCGCGCGTCATCACATTCGCATCAACGCGGTCTGCCCGGGTGAGATCGAGACGAACATCGACGCAAACACCGCCCTTCGTCAGGAGGATCAAACCGCTATCCCCGTCATCTGGCCAGAAGGCCAGGTTCCCATCACCGGCGGTAGACCCGGCACGAGTTCGGATGTTGCGGATGTCATCGCGTTTCTGGCGTCAGATAAGGCAAGGCACATCACCGGCTCACCAATTTGGGTCGACGGCGGGCAGGGGCTCTTGCGATGAAGAGCAAATGGTCCGTGGCTCGAGTGGATACCTTTTTCCCCACCGAAACCCCTTGAGAGTCCACAGGTTTGAATAAAAGCGCCATCCCGCTGGAACAAGGATCGCCTCCAGAGATTACGTTAGCAGTCGTATCTTCGGATGCCCATCTGATGAGCCTGCTCCTTACAGGTCGCGACACGATTGAGAACCCTCGCTTAGCCCTGGCGAGGGTTCTCTCGTTTAGAAAAGTCGTAGTGAACAAAGACTGAGCTCCGCATTTGTGCGGCCAGGTAGCAATACCCGCTGAACGAGCGAGTTCATACAATGTCGATGGCGCATTTTAGGATCGTGAGGTCTGGTAGTGAAGTCAGTGTTTGTTGAGTTTTCGCTTGAATTCATTGATGTCGGTGCGGGAAAGCTCAGAGTTCGTCACGGCGGTTCCGGGCCACCCGTTCTCCTGCTTCACGGACACCCGCGGACGCACATGACCTGGAGCCAAGTTGCGGGGATGCTTGCTTCAGATTTTACAGTAGTTTGTCCCGACATCCGTGGGTTCGGACAATCCTTTCAGCCCGAAGACGCAAAAGAGCATGTAAATTCGTCGAAACGCGCAAAAGCGAATGACTGCATAGCCCTCATGCGACATCTTGGACATAGCCGCTTTTCGGTCGTGGGTCATGATCGAGGTAGCTATGTGGCGTTTCGGTTGGCGGTGGACCATCCCGACGCCATTGATAAAGTTGTGGTCATCGACTGTGTCCCGATTACCGAACACTTGGAGCGAACGGACTGGCGGTTCGCTCGAGATTGGTATCACTGGTTTTTCTTCGCACAGCCCGAAAAGGCGGAGAGGGCGATCAACTCCGACCCGCTGGCCTGGTACGACAAGCTGTCCCCGAGTTTGATGGGTGACGACGCTTATCAGGACGTTGTTGCAGCCATATCCAACCCGGATGTCGTTCATGGCATGATCGAGGATTACCGGGCCGGACTGACGGTCGACAGACGCGATGAAATGGAGACGCGCGCATCCGGTCAGAAGATAAAGTGCCCGCTTCTTTGCCTGTGGTCGAAAAAAGATGATCTCATCGAGACTGTAGGCGACCCTCTGCAAATTTGGCGGAAGTGGGCGAGGGACGTTCGCGGCTTTGGCATCGACAGCGGGCATCACGTCGCGGAAGAGAAACCTACCGACCTAGCGGCTGCGTTGTCTCGGTTCCTTGGCTGATCGGAGGAATGCGTGCCAAGCTTTCGAAAGGCCGGTGCAAATTTTGCGCAGGGTGCGGTCGCATGAGCGCGACAGCTGAACTTCACTAAAAATGCTCCTTGAGCCCCTCGGGTGTCGGGGGAACCATCTGTGCCAACGCGCTTCGCGATAGGGCCCATTAGAACGGTGTTTGTTTATGGCTTCCGCGTCCGATTACGAGCTTCGAAATGCCGACGACCTTGGCCGTCCATCGCAACGCGCCGACGTCAAGCGCGATATGGAGCAATGAAGCGGGCTGGCTCAGCCGTCATCCCGCCGCGTGATATCCGCCATATATTCCGATGCCGATGTAGAAGACGAAAGCGAAAATTGCGATGCCTACGCCCACCCAGAGTGCAGCTCGACCGAACCGCAGCTTCGCCCGGTTTTGAGCTGTGCTATCTGAGGATGGCGCGAGAGCTGGATCGGTTTTGGGGTCGTTGGACATCGTTTTCTTCCTGTGGATGAGTGTAAAAGCCTAAAGCACCCAGAGCAGGCATTGTTCCGTGTGTTCCGTGACTTGGAGCAGAAACAGAACTTGGCGCTTCAATCTTTGTATGCCCAAGCTCGACCTGACCCGCCTGTGCGGTTCGATTCCCGCCCCACGCAACTATCGGGCGAAGTTATCCTTGACAGCCTAGCCTCTCGGGAAAGTAGCCCAGTTCAGTAATCGGAGTGCGATCTGAGATCGCCCCGGCGCGACCGGAGCTTGCGGGCTGCTTATGCAACTCCGTTAACGTGGTGGAAAGCATGATTAGCTAGATTTCGAAGGCGGCAACGAGGGCCGCGCGTCCGATAAGTGACCACGCGTTCGGGCAGAAGTGAAAGGCTCGCTCAGCGATGAGCGGGTTTTTCTCGTTTCATCGGCAAACACAATGATTTTCCAATTATAGATGGCTGCCAAAGATAGCTTTCCATGCAACTCGGATGGATTGCAGGCGTGAGTGGACACGGTATTGCGTAGAGGTTCCAATGCCATTGCGGAAATCAGCAAGAGCTTGAGCTTCTAGTCGAGTGCACCTTTCACTGGAACCATTATGGAGAGCTAGCCCAGTGATGCGATCAATGACCACCCATCGGTCGTCCGACATCTCGACTTCGTAACGGGCCATCCAAGCTCTCTGCTTTGACTTTTAGAGAGGGTTTATCGAGGCCACATGACAAGGGCCTTAATATGCGCCACATCGAACTCAATTCGATTGAGACGTGGTAAAGAAAGCGCTACCGCAACCATGTTGTTGACGTCCGCCCGTCGCGAGCTTGCTTCGCAGATGGCAACGACGGCAAGGGGAAGGTGAGCAAGACAAAAGTCTCCACCGTGGAATACCGCTGGCTGGGGAAGTATCCTGCGCAGTGCGTCGGCTGCTAACCGGTCGGCGTACCCACCTAGTGTCTGGGCAATCGTCTCGAACGCGATGACAAGATATCGTTGAGTGCGACAGGCTTGAGATCAAAAACATCAACCCCAACATCAAACTGACGAGGGAGCGGTTTTAGCCGGCCATGTGAGTGTCCGTGAAGGTTGATCGACTTCTTTCCCATTTGGTTCCAGGTGCGTAACGGGTAATGGCACATCACCAACAGTATGCCGTCAATCTTCAGTTCTTTATAGTGCTGCACCGTTGTCCAGCCCTCGCAGGACACCACTGTCTCGGGATCGTTGTTGCCGATGATCAGGTGCTTGACGCCGTTGAGTCGCTGTAGCATCTGGCCGCAATCCCCTGCAGCCTTTGCCATGAAATCCCCGAGGTGCCAGACTTCGTCATCTGGACCAACTACCGCGTTCCAGCTTGAAATCAGAGTTGCGTCATGCTCGACCATGTTCGGAAACGGTCTTCGGTCGATCCTCAGAACGCGGGGATCGGCCAGGTGGGTGTCGCTGGTAAAATAGATCATCGATGGGGCCGGAGCTGTCCGCGTTTGGCGAGGTCGGCGAGATTGACAACGTCGACCATCCGATCAGCTTCCCCAGGTTCCAACGTGTCCAGGCGCACGCCATGATAAACGGCAGTCCAACCCGTAAATATGTCTACGATTGATAAGTAGGCGTCTGCCCCGTTTTTGCTCACCTGGTATCGAAGATGTCCCATTAGCAAAAGCTGGGGCCCGGTAGCCGGATATCAAGAGCGCTGAGAACGGCGAAAAGCGCGACGAAGAGGCTGGGACCGATCGCGCATAAAATTCTCAGGATTTCGGGGTTGCAACCTCATCGCGCATGAGGTGGGCAAGCTCGGCCGCATCGTGGATACCGAACTCATGCCACCCCACCAGTGTCTTGGCGGCGAGCCGTCCGCGATCGCTGGAGGGATCGCATTCGTTGTTGCGGCACCACTCGATGAGTACGCCGTGTAACATTTGCAGGTCCGCGGTCGTAAGCGGCTCCTTCGGCCAGTCGGTCTTAGTCAAGCGATGTCCCTCGGTATGTGATCGGACAGCTATCAAGAAGAAAAATGCCTCGCAACTAAGCGAGGCAAAAGCTGAGCCATAATAACTGAAGCGGCTTGGAAGCCATATCCAGAGATATCCGCAAAGCATTGATGTTCAACTGAAAATGTTGGTACGTTTGCGTACACTGGGTGCGGCAGGTTTTCGTTCCCGTCGTCTCGAGTGGAGCAGGGCACTCGAGTGTCGCTTGGCGGTGCATGCTAAGGCTTCTAACCCAAGGCGAGACCCGCAAGAAGAAACGTGTGTGCGCCCTTCTACTGAATTTATCGCTCGTAGATTGGCAGCCCACCCTGAGCTTCTGGCTGGATCGATTTCAAAGGCCCGTAGCCGAAAGCTCACGGCAGGAGTGCGCCAACCACGGTCATACCGCGCCGAGAGATCGCCTTTGTCGGTTTCGCACCAAAGCTCCTGTAGCACATGCTTTGGATTGATCCCGCTGCAGCCTCATGGCACATTTTTTCGGCGTTCGCACAGCTTTTGGGAGGAGTTTGCGATGGTTTCGCCCATACTTTCTCATGGCATTTTTTCACCGGATGACCTGCTTGTGGTTCAGGCAATTTACGACCGCATCGTCGCCGAGCCCTGGTTTTCCAAGGGATCGGTTTATCGAGCCAACTTCGCCACCTATGTGATCGATAAGTACCGACAAGGGCTCGTCGACCCAGAACGGCTCGCGAATGCCTGCCGTGCTGCTGCATGGAAGAGATATCGCCCCTTGAAGTCAGAGATCGAAGGGTATCGCTTCCTGCTGGTCGAGGACGACTGCCTTATCGCGATCGAGGCGAAGGGTCGGCTGGAAGACCTTGGCGCGGAAGTAGTAGGGCCGGTTCCGACGGTCAGCGAAGCCTTGGAACTCATCGAGCATGGTCCGGAAATCGACGGAGCGCTTTTGGACGTCAATCTCAACGGCGAGATGTCCTATCCCGTGGCCGGGTTTCTCAAGATGAAGCAAATTCCGTTCGCCTTCGTCAGCGGATATGACAACCGTGTCCTACCCGCGTTCTATCGAGCCAGCCTCGTGTGCAGCAAGCCCACGGACTGGGCAACGGTCGCGATCCTCGTCGGCCGAATGCGCAATGGGGCTACCGACCCGGCAAATCAATCGTCGGTTCTGCAACTGGCGTCCTGATAGCCAAGTCACTCAACAAGGTGCCGCTGGATCAAAGTGCTTGTCAGCCGATCACGCTGCTCCATTTACTGAGCCGGAACCACACAGGAGCTTTGAATCCTCATGGTCGCGCAGGAATCCCTTGCCGGGAAGCGCATTCTGGTCGTCGAAGACGACTATTATACAGTTACGGAGCTGGCGTCGCGACTTGAGGCGATGGCGGCTGTCGTTGCTGGAGCCGCGCCGGGTGTCGACGAGGCGCTTGAGCTGATCGCATCGACGCCCGATCTCGACGGCGTAATTCTCGACATCAATCTTGGTGGTGAGATGTCTTTTCCCGTCGCCGATGAACTGGAACGACTGGGACTCCCTTTTGTCTTTGCCACTGCTTACAATCCAGAGGTCGTCCCCGCTCGCCACGCCGACAAGATTGTTCTTCGAAAGCCTTTCGATGAGGAGGGATTAGCGGTCGGACTGTCCAACGCCGCGCACCCACGGGCAGTTTCCATTGAGCAAGCGACGCGAAACCAAATTCTGGGATTACTGCCTACCTCAATTGTTCACGAATTGCTTCCCATGCTTCGTGTGATCCGTATGCCTCGAGGAGCAGTGCTTGAAGTCGCAAACCAGACGATCAGTAGAGTGTACTTTCCGATCGACTGCATCGCGTCGCTTGTGGCAGTCGGTGCGGCAGGCACCAGGATCGAGACAGGATTGATCGGCAACGAGGGAATGACGGGTACGGGGATTGCGCTTGGCGATAACCGCACACCGCATGAGTTGATCAATCAAATCGAAGGCGACACGCTCGTAATGGCTGCAAGAGATTTCGAAGAGGCATTGGCGACCTTTCCGGAACTCGATCTTCTCGCAGGCCGCTTCGCGCGGTCGCTTGGCATCCAGGTCAGCCATACAGCCCTTGCGAATGGGAAGTTCGACGTCCGTACGCGACTGGCTCGTTGGCTGCTGATGGTCGACGATCGCTCCGCGACCAGCGCCTTTGGCCTAACCCACGAGTACCTGTCGATCATGCTCGGCGCGAGACGATCATCTGTAACGGAGGCCCTTCACGTTCTTGAGGGCGAACATTTGGTCCGATCGACAAGAAGCCATCTGGAAATCAGGGATCGGCCGCAGCTCTTGGCTTTCGCAGGTGAATCCTACGGCACGCCCGAAGCAGAGCATCGTCGGCTCATGGCCCTACCGCTCCACTCGCGGAAAGCCGGCTGTCGCCCGGCCGCTCTCGCCTGAGTGCCAGAACCGCTGCGCTGACAGCCTCCATTGTATCAGCGTGCTTTTTCAAACTCAAATCGCCAGTTGCATAGGTACGTCCCGAATGACTTCGAGGGCGGGTTGGCATGTCTGTCAAAACGAACATGGATGTTCCACAACAACCGCTGTCAACTCGGGCTCGTGGACGACGTCGGCATAAACAACCCGACCGACGTCGAGATGCTCGGCCGTGAGCTGGCAGGCAATTCGGTGGAGGGCCCCCGGCTCAACGGCGGCTCTCAATCCATCGCTGATCGGTGAGCGATGGCAAAATTACGGTGCGGTGGACACCGTTCGAAAAGCGGGAAAAGCCGTGGCTCGCAATCGACTGGGTGGAGGAAGGCGCGCCACCGCGGCCGCCGCCAACCCGCCGGGGGTTTGGCTCTGAACTCATTGAGGCAAAATCCCCTACGAGCTTCGTGGAGCAGGCAGCACGACGATCACGCCCGAAGGCGCGCAATGCCGTATCGAACTCCCACTTCGCGACGCGGAAAGCATACTCGAAACAGATGCACCAATGCCAACGAAGCTTTATGGAGGAACTGTGGACATGACCGGAGCACCAGACCTCAGCGGAAAGACGGTTCTGGTGGTCGAAGACGACTACTACGTGGCGGCGGCACTGCGTGGCGCAGGCGCGACGGTGCTCGGGCCCTGCGGCACAGAGGAAGATGCGCTCCATCTTCTACAGGATGAGAGCCCGACAGCAGTGGTGCTTGATCTTAATCTTGGTGGAGGCGGTCCGAGATTCCAGATCGCACGCCTCCTCATCGAGCGCGGTATCCCCTTCATGTTCATGACAGGATACGATCCAGACGTGATACCGGATGAACTGGCTGATGTGCAAAGGTTGCAGAAGCCGATTGCGCTCCGCGACATTGTCGATGCCGTAAGCAAGCTATAGCTTGGTGATGGGTCTATCGATGTCCGGTTTGGGCCCGACAGCTGTCTCGGCGCGTTAAGCGATCGCTGCCAGCCGGCGTCAACCTGCTCAGCATTGCTCGAGCTCGAAGGACCAGCTATCGGTTCGGTAAACGGAGGGGCACCACTCCAATCGACATGGACGCAACATCAGAAGCTCGAGGAAGATGACCGATGGCACGCAAGTACCGAGTTGAACCGGCTTCCTGGGACATTGCGGAGCCGGAACCCGTGTTTTGCCCGCTGTGCGAAAGGGTGATACCCGATGATCAGAAAGACGATCATCACCTCGTCCCCAAGAGCAAGGGCGGAAAGCAAACTGTTTGTCTGCACCGCATCTGCCACGACCAGATACATGCGATCTTTTCGGATGCCCAGCTCGCCAAGAAGTTCTCAACAGTAGAGGCCCTCCTTGAGGACCCTGCGGTGCAGACATTCGTGGCCTGGGTAAAAGGCAAACCGCCAGGTTTTTCGGATTCGGCGAAGGAATCCCGACAGTCTTCGGGGCGGACGCGAGGACGTAGGACTTAACTGGCGAACGTCACCTTTTGCCCTGCCGCGTTTCGGTTTGACCAACCACGAACTGCTTCACATTTGACATTAGGCGCACGGCCCAGGCAACATCGCACCGTTCATCAGCCGTTGATATTTGTCGTTTGGCTGCCCCGCCAAGTTGCTGGGCAACTGTCGGCCGCTAGTCCGCATCGAGGACGGGTGGGTGAGCGCTGGCGTCGCCTGACGGCGGCAATAATATCGATAACAAGGTGCGCGCGGGGAAGTCATACGCGCTTGGAACTATCTCGTCTTTTGGCGCGTTCAGAGCGCACAAATTGACAGGGGTCACCATGGATACCAATCTCGCCATCGCAGCGGTTGCCGCTACAGCCTCGTTCTTGTTCATGGTGTGGGGTGTCGGTCGCAACCACTGACCGATCTCATTTCACCTACGATCTTCGGCCGGAGACGCCCGCCCGGCCCGCACGGTGGCCCTGCCATCTATAAGCTTTATAGCAAAGATATAGGTTGCATTCTCTCCAGCGCTGATCGGTAATGCGCCGTTATCTCGACCAGGAGGAATCGATGGCCAAGGGGCAAGCTAAGAGCAACAAAGAGGTCCGCAAGCCGAAGAAGGACAAGGCCGCGCCAGCAGCAGCGCCGGCTAAGCTTGGGGCCAAGGCAGTAGAATCCAGCAAGCAGAAGAAGCCCTAATCGCCTCGGGCTCCCCGAAATTGTTGCTGGGGAGGCTTCAGCCTCGCGCGCGCTCATGCGGCCGCGAGCGATACGTCCGGAAAGGGGTTGAGGACATTGTTAATCAAGAATGGTACGAACTTGATCTTGCGAACGGGAAGCTTTTCCTTGGCGCGCCGCAGTTGCCGCTGGCATATTCGTGGTCAAATCCGTGAGGTAGAGAGCTTCGCTTTCGCAAGCCATGTGTAAACGTCGGCATCACCGATTGGGTGATAAGCCGTTCACATTGATCGACCGGGTTGTGGCTCTGACTGAGGCGTTTTAAGCGATTGGTTGTTACCGTGGTGCGACCGCAAGGGTGCCACGCAACGTGAAGCAAACTCCCTCGGGATGGTATTCGAGGGCCGCGCTACCCGCGAAATACGGCGAGACCATCCTCGTGATCAGCTGTGAACCAAACCCTGTTTTGATCGGCGTTTTTACGAGGGGTCCGCCGCGTTCGGTCCAATTGAACTTGAATGCGCCGTCATCGCCGATCGTCCATTCGATTTCGACCTTGCCGTCGTCGGCCGACAGAGCTCCATATTTCGCGGCATTGGTGGCAAGTTCGTGCAAGGCGAGTGAGAGACCCAACGCCTGACGTGCTTCCAGATGGCGCGCTGAACCTTTTACGGAAAAACGGTTGGCACCAGCGTCATGCGGGGCGAGTGCGCTAGCTACAATATCCGATATATCCGCAACAGCGCCGTCAGTCGCTGTGAGTACGTCTTGCGCTTTCGCCAATGCAGCGACGCGGTCTGATATGACGGCTTTGGCATCTTCCACTGTCGTGGCTCGCTTCAAAGACTGCGAAACGATGGCTTGAACGATCGAGAGCGTGTTTTTAATCCGGTGCGCTGCCTCGGCCATCATGCCGTCTCGGCGAGCATCCTCCGCTTTGAGCTGGGTGAGGTCTTTGGTGACGACTCCGTAGCCGATTACGTCTGCCTCGTCGTCGCGCATGGGAAACATGGTGTAAAGGGCCGGCACTACTTCGCCGGTCCCGAAGTGGCGAAGCCGGATTTCCTGTTCGCAACTCTGTCCGGACTTGACCGCTGGAACGACCTGCTCTTTGAATAGCTGGTGGTCCGCCTCGACAATGTAATCCATGACGTCAGGGGGCAGGGGCTCCTCCGCCTGTAGTCCGACGAGATCGCGGGCGGCATCATTCAAGAAGAGAACTTTGCCTTGAGGATCGGCGATCCCGATGAAGTCGGACGCCTGACGCACCACTCTTTCGAAATTCGCGCGCTGCCGTTCAGCCGCCCTCGTTCGTGATAACAGTTTCTGCTGCGCCGCGACTGTCCTCCGAAGCTCTAGTTGAACCATCGCCTGCCGCGCAAGGAACCTGAGCATTTCGACTTGGTCGTCAGAGAATTCTCGTACTCTGTAATCGAGAACGCAAACCGTTCCAATTGGGTGCCCATCGGCCGTCTTCAAAAGCGCGCCGGCATAGGACCTTATGTGCGGTTCACCAGTGACGAGTGGATTGTCGTCCAAGCGATGATCGATCGTCGCGTCAGTGATAACAAGGACGTCCTGCTCAAGCAACGCGTGGCGGCAAAATGCTGTTTCCAGCGGCGTCGACCGAACTCCAAGGCCGACCTCGGCTTTGAAAAACTGTCGCTTCGTGTCTACGAGATTGACGACCGCTACCGGCGAGCCGCAGATATGCGACGCGATCTTGGCGATATCGTCAAAGTCATGTTCGCGAGGTGTATCAAGGATATTGAAAGAGTGTAAGGCCGCTGAGCGGGCTTCCTCGTCCCATCCTGAGGGTGTCAGTGCGAAATCGTTGAGTTCTTCAGCGAGCATAGCTCGACTTTCTATTATTTAGGCTCAAACAGTCTTGCCGAAGCACATTTCGGAACCTAACCCAGCAAGCCCAGCGTTTGAAGGGCTTTCGAAAGCGCGACTTCCGACACTGGCTTGGAAACGAAAAGAGCCGTGTCGGGCATCTTGCCCTGGGCCGGGTTGTAGCGCCCGGAGATCACGGCGACTTTGCAGTCCGGCCACCTGGCGGCGGTCTGACGGGCTAGTTCGAGGCCGTTCATCGAACCTGGCATGTCGATGTCGGTCAACAGGGCGGTAATGTCCGGTTCCGCGTCGAGGATCGTCATCGCCTCATCGGCATTGGCCGCGTCGAGCACCGAAAAGTTCATGTCCTCGAGCATGTCGACCAGGTCCATTCTGATAAGGCCATCGTCCTCGACGACAAGAATACGATTCGCCATTCAATGCTCTTTCTGGAAGCTCTGGAGATCAGCGGCGATACGACAGACAATGCCACTTGTTGGATAGTCGATGGCTACGCTGCTATCAGCCGTGCCGTTGAGCCCTGCCGAGATCAAACGCATCCCCGACCCAGTAGTCCCAGGCTTGAGAGCAGTGGGGCCACCGGTTTCGGTCCACGTCATCTCAAAGCGGTCCCGCTGCTCTCCAGCGACGGCCCATCGAAGATCGACGCGCCCGCCGGGGACGGAGAGAGCACCGAACTTGACGGCATTGGTCGCTAGCTCGTGAAGGATCAGAGATAACGACAGTGACGGACGAGAGCCAATCTTCAGCGGCGGACCGCTGGTCCTAATCCTCGGACTTCCCAGGTCGTCGTGGAGTGCGGCCATCTGTCCGACGATCTGTGGAACTGTCGATGCACCACGCCCCCCTTCAAGAATAGTGTCGTGAGCATCGCTGAGTACTCCAATGCGATCGGAGAGGCGCTTTCTCGCGGTCGGCAGATCAGGTGAGCTGCGAAGTGTCTGCGACGCTATCGCCTGCACCATGGCAAGCTGGTTTTTGAGCCGGTGGCCGAGCTCGTGATAGAGCAGGGCTTGGCGTTCTTCGTCCGCTCGAACCTGGGTTACATCCAGAGCCTGCACAAGAATGCCGGTGACCGCTCCGCCCTCGTGCCGCATCGGCTGGTAAACTAGATCGATCGCACGTGTCTGCAATTCACCTGCGGGTCCCCGGTTCAGATCGATCGAAAGGCTTTTCGCGACGAAAGGCTCTCCAGTTCGATAGACCTCGTCGAGGATGCCGATGTAACCCTGTCTGACGACTTCGTTCACGGCCTCTGCGACAGTCTTGCCAATAATCTCACGACCAGCACCGATCATTGAATGGTAGGCCTCGTTGGCGTAGTCAAAAACGTGGTCCGGACCAACCAGCATAGCAATGCCGCCCTGGCTCAACTCAAAGACCTGGCGGAAACGCTCCCGCTGGCTTCGTTCTTCCCGGCTTAACGCGACCCGGGCCGTGATTTCAGTGCACGCACAAAACATGCCGAGCACTGTTCCCCATGGGTCGCGAACCGGGGTATAAGAAAACGCAAAATGTGTTTCCTCGGGGTATCCGTTGCGGTGCATGGTGAACTGGATGTCATCCATCGCAGTGCCTTCACCGTTGTACGCGGCGGTGATGATTGGTTCGACCTGATCCCAGATGTCAAACCAGAGATCATGAAACGGTTTGCCGAAAGCCTCCGGATGGCGCGCACCACACATCTGTGCATAGCCGTCATTGTACAAGGTAACCTGGTCTGGCCCCCAGACGATCAACATGGGTTGGAGCGAGCCAAGCATGACATTGGTCAAGGTCTTGAGCTCGACGCTCCATTTGTCTCTTGGGCCAAGCGGCGTGCTTTCCCATTCGCGGCTGCGAAATAGTCGTCCGCAGTCGGGGTTGGTGGAGGTCATTCTGGGATACCTGAGGGATGTTCGCAAGTTACATAGCACGGCGGAAAGCAATTTCTAGTGCCGTCGATTTCATGAATGTGCTCTGCGCGGGCCGCGCTGCAATCGAGCAGATAGACACCCTTACCAATTGGACTGAGTGCGGCGTGCTCGCCGCCCTGAAACGTCGCATCACCAACTCGCAACGAGCTCAATTACAACAGAAACGCTCTGTTGAAGCCGCGACCCTTGAAGCCGCAGCGCCTCTGCGCACGACGTAGGCCAAAGCGATCCTGATATTGCGGCCGAAATTGTCGTATCGACTGCGCGATTGGGATCGGTCGAAATTCTGTCGTCGTTAGATGATGAAGCAAAAGTGCCATGCGTAGGCTTGGGCGGTCGGCAGGCGTGTCTTTCTCGCCATTGTGGACTCGAACGACGTTTTCAACGCCGTTGTGCAATGCTGGTTCCCGGATGCGGAAATGAGTTTAGACCCACACGGACTATGATCGCCCTCAGACAGCAACAGACATATGGGGCGAGCCCGACCGGGTTGTTGGTGTGGTCTAAAACAGGTTAGGTTCGGTGCGGTTGGCCCGGCCCCCGCGTGAAGCGGGTCCTTCCGTCGGTATCGGCGGCCCAAGACCTTGAACGCCTTGCGATGTGCTCGGCGAATGAAAGGTGTTTGGTTATGCAGCAGCAAATCTACGCGATTAACCTTGGCGTGTCGGACATGGCGCGTTCTAGCAAATTCTATACGGACGGATTCGGTTGGACGCCGATCTTCGAGAATGAGGAGATCGTTTTTTATCAGATGAATGGCTTCGTACTCGGGACATTCAAGAGGTCGTCGTCGGAGGACGACATGACCCGACAGGCGGGGATCGGTGCGGCCGCAGTGTCGGTTTCACACAACGTTTCCAGCACTGACGAAGTTGTCCCGCTGATGGAGCGGCTCATTCAAGCGGGCGGAACGAGGATACGACCAGCCGACGCACCCGTTCATGGTGGTTTTCGCGGTTACGTGGCCGATCCCGACGGCCATGCGTGGGAGATCGCGTACAATCCATCGTGGGCAATCAATGACCAAGGATATGTCACCTTCGGACTGTGATACGTTGCAGTGGGCGGCGCAACGCGGTTGCCCTAGCACCTTGGGGCTCGGCACTCGTTCAGCATGTCCGCCACCACGTTGAAGCGCTCTCGCGAGTGCGCCGGATTATATGCATCGCGCGGTGCTACGAGCTTATATCCAATCTGCCGCCCAGGTTAAGCTGTCTGAGGGGGCCATGGACATCTACTGCAAGCCTTGGGTTGGCGAAGTCGGGCACGCGGCGTTTTACCGCCAGATCGCGCAGATGGACCAGAAGTACACCGACGAGGTAGAACCAATGTACAGCCGCCTTGATTGCCCGGTCACCGTGTTATGGGGCAAGGAAGACGCATGGATACCCGCCGAAATGGGCCTTGCGTTGGCGTCCCTCATTTCCGAAAGCGAATGTAGGCTTAGCTCAGACTGCGGACACCCTGCGCAGGAAGATAGACCGAGGAGATAGTGGCAGCCGTGCTGAAGCAGCTCAGGTAGCTATCAGGCGGGCAGGTGGTCTTGAGGTTGTCGCTGGCTTGTGAGCTAGGCGCGGCAGGCTGGCTAAGCCTCGATGACTTCGTACCGCCCTTCGACCGCTGGTCCGCCGCCGTTGGAATTCCGGCCTAAGCTAATCGAACCTGTTGGTTTGGCATGACCGGCAAGGGCGAGTTCGAGGACGCGTCGTCAACGGCTAATATGTCCACGAGTTGGGAGAGATCGAACGATTTCCCGTTGCCATTGATTGTCACTCGCAGCTGGTCGCCCACGAAGCATAGGTTCGTCGCCAAGAAATTGCGCTCTTCGCCACCGTCGTCGATTGATAGCACGTACATGGTCTTCTCAAGGTTTGGCCTCCCCGCTCAAATGTTCTGCTCCAAGGTTAGCAAAATCTCAATTTTCACCGATTGCCCCGGTTTTGGCGGGCGTGGTGTGAGAGGTTTACATTATGGGAGCAGAGGTTGGGCAGGAGCGTTGTTGCGACGCCGAAGGGTCGCCAAACGGTGAACACAGATTAACCGTGCTCGGTGATTAAAGTCTGTCAGCGCCAATGCCACTGGACCGATCACAACCTCTGAGATACGCCTTTCAACGTAACACATTAGCAACCATGTTTCCGACGAGGATGACTTGCCGTTTGAAGCACTGAACAAACTCTGGTCCGGCGTTCGGGAATCCAGCCACGACTTCCGCGCCTCGACGGAGATTTTTCCGCAGCTCGACACGGACAAGCTCATCCAGACGCTGAACGTCCGTGAAAAGGGCGAGGGAAATGGAAGGGCGAACCGCCCCGCAACCTCGGCACAGTCCCTGGACGAAGTGGAGCAGCGGGTTGTCGGCCGCATCGAGCAGGAGAAGGCATCGGCATACCAGGTTCTCGAGGATCAGTTTCAAACATTCGAAGGCAGATTGCGGAACCTGGACGTCGAGGGGCAGTTTGGACTGATCCGTCAGGCCAACGCGTCCAGTCTTTCCGACTTCAAGGCCGAGATTGCCAGCGGGGTTGACGAACTGCATGGCTTGCGCCGCGACCTCAAGATCGCGGAAGACGAAATGACGTCGTTCAAGCGGCAGCACAGGCTCGATCGTGCAGCGAAGGTTCCTAGTGCGGGCGCAACAAGTGTCAAAATCGCTCTGCTTCTGGTCCTCGTCCTCGTCGAAATTGTCATGAACGGCAACTTTCTCGCCAAGGGCAGCGAGCAAGGTATCATCGGTGGGATAACAGAGGCCGTCGTATTCGCTGTCCTAAACATCGGCGCAGCGCTGCTGTTTGCCATCTTCTGCGTCCGCAATCTTGTCCATCGATCCTGGCTGATGAAACTATTCGGCTTGTTGGGCTTGGCTGCCTATATCGCCGTCGCTCTCGCCGTGAATCTTGCTTTGGCTCACTACCGCGAAGTTTCGGCGACAATACTGGAGGGAGCAGGGACAGAGGTCATCCGCCGCATTAGGGAAACTCCGCTCGGATTGGTGGAGCTCAATTCATGGATGCTGTTTGCCATCGGGATTTTCTTCTCGATTTTGGCGTTCATAGACGGGTGTATGTTGACCGACCCATACCCTGGTTTCGCTGGGGTCCAAAGGCGGTTGGACGAGGCGCGGCAGAATTACATCTCCGGAAAGCTCGACTTGATCGACAACCTTCGCGAAATCCGTGACGAGCACAACGGCAAGATCGAGGCGATCGTCAGAGACCTCAGCTCTCGTCGTCAGGAATCTGCGGCAATCATCGCCCATCGCACGCGGACCATTGGGCTTTTCGCCGAATACCAAAGTCATCTCGAGCGGACCGCAAATTCTGTCCTCACTGCTTATCGAGAGGCCAACCGTGCCGCCCGATCGGACGCCGAGCCCCATTATTTCGCGGTCGCATACAAGCTCGAGCGGATCACACCGGTGGTGAAGACCAGCGAAGACTGGGACGATCGCGTTCTGACCGAACGAATTCAGCTCGCCCAGGCTGAACTCAGCGATCAAATCAGCAAGATCGGCTCCGCCTTCGAGGCCGCCGTCGCGCAATACCACAAACTAGACAATCTATTCCCGGAGGCAGGCGTTGGCTCGGAACAGGCGGCGTAGCAATCTTTCACGAAAAGGCGGCTTCTCGACGGGTGCTATAATCGGAACGATCGCACTTTCGGCCGTGGCCCTCGGAATGGTCGGGGCCTTCGGGTGGCTGAAGTACCAAGCGATGTCGACGATCTCACTGGACAAGGCGTCTCTTTGCCCAACGACGGGACCGACAAGCGAGACAGCGATCCTGCTGGATGTGACCGATCCCATATCGGAGGCGACGTCCATCGATCTCAAGAACCAGTTCCAGCGATTGGTTTCAAGCGTACCTGTGAACGGCGCGATCGACGTTTTTGCTTTGACCGCCGAGGAGGGCAAGCTCGAGCGGACTTTCCATGGCTGCAATCCTGGCAGCGGCGACCTCGCCAACGAATGGACAAGCAATCCCAAGCTCGTACAGCAACGTTGGGAGAAGGGTTTCCAGAAACCCCTGGAAGACATTGCGGGCAAGATCGGGTCCGGTGCTTCGGGCGAGTTCTCTCCGATTATGGCCGGCATCCAACGGATAAACCTTGAGGCCTTTCAGCCTTTGCCTGCCGGGATAAATAAGACCTTGTACATAGCCTCGGATATGGTCGAGCATACGGCTGATTTCTCCAGCTACCGTGACGGGGTTTCGGTCACCAAATTCGAAGCTAGCCCGGCGAGGGAGAAGTTCCGGACGTCCTTGGATGGAGTGCAGGTCAAAATCCTTGCTTTCCAGCGGCCGGGCCAGAAGTTCAAGATGGAGGACCTCGCTACGTTCTGGAAATCCTGGGTGGAGAAGAACAACGGGGACTTCGCAGGCTTCACCCGCTTGGAGGGGTTGCAGTAATGGCGACAAGCGATACCGGAAGGACTGCATTTCGAGACTGGGCTCCGATCGTGCTGTTCGCAGCCGTGACGATCGGTGGGATGGCGTTCATCTGGTCGGCCAAGCTGGCAGCTTGGTCCACTCTTGTCGTGACCGCAGTTCCGCTGGCGCTGATGGCCATCTACTTCTTGGCCTCGATCGCGCTCGCGGGCTTCCGTCTCCACAATGAGCAGGCGGGCGACAACCTCTACTACATGGGTTTTCTCTTCACGCTCTCCAGCCTTGGCGTATCGCTTTACCTGTTCGCGGGAGAGACCTCGATCGAGACGATTGTCCGCAACTTCGGTATCGCGGTGACGTCGACGATCGCCGGCGTGACCTTGCGCATCCTGTTCAATCAGATGCGCCGCGATCCCATCGACATCGAACGCAGCGCCCGCCACGAGCTTGCGGAGATGACGCGACGGGTGCGTACCGAGCTCGATACTTCGGCGCGCGAGTTCTCGAACTACCGTCGCGTGAGCAACCAGATGCTGACGGAAGGCTTCGAGGAGATCGGCCGCCAAGCCGAAAAGAACGGCGAGGAAATCCGCAAGGTGATCGAGGCGATCTCCAAGGAAGCAATCATCCCGATACAGGAAGCCGCAACCAAACTGTCGTCCATTATCGAGGACCACAACAGGTCGGTCACCGATCAGGCAGCGGAAGCGACAAGGAAGCTCACCGAAACGACCGACAAGCTGTCCACGATCATCGACAAGTTTGGTGTGGCCGTTGAGGGCGTTGGCACACGCCTTGGTGAAATCAGGAAGCCGGAGGACGTGATAAGGTTGGAACTCACCCCCGCGGTCGATGCAATCAAGGACATGACCGACGCGCATTTGCGGAGGATGGAGGAGGGGAGCGCTGAGACGCGTTCTCAGGCCACCAAAATCGACGAGGCGCTCAAGCCGCTCAACAGCATTGACAGCAAACTTGATCGTATTGCCGATGCCCTGGAACGCCAGGGTGAGCCGCGTCCTCCTACCTTGTCTCCAGCGGATACGGGCAAGATTGATGCCGCTGTGAGCGATCAGACGACCGCAGACGCTACGGGCGGCTCAACGGAAAATGTCGGGTCCAAGCCAACGGGTTCGGGCGGTCAACCGAAACGGCGGCTCTTCAGATGGTGACCCGAGCCGAAGCAAGCCCGAAACTCGAACACAAAGGCTATAACCGCGGCCTAATCCTCGGCCTCACCATGGCCGAATCCATGCTTCTGCTTGTTTTTTGTTTGCTGCTGGTAGCTGCGGCTATGATCACCGCCGAGCGCAAACAGCGCATGGCCGCGGAACAGCGGCTGGTGCAGCTGGAGACCCAGAACAAGGAGTTGTCGGCACAGCTTGTGGAGGCGCAGTCGAAGCTTGGCTCGCATATGACGCCAACTGAGCGCGCCAACTTCGAGAGCGAATGGCGTGAATTGGTGTCCGCTCGGCAGGTCATAGACCGACTAAAGATGAATGACGCGAACCCGGCCGATCTTGAAAAGCTCGCGGCCGTAGCGAAGGTTCTCACCAAGAACAACGTTCCCTTGGACCAAGCGCCCGGGAAACTTGAGGAGATGCTCAAGGGCAACATCCAACCGCACGAGTGGCCTCCGATTATCAATCTCTCCGAAGCCGGAGGCTATTACTTCACATCGGGTAGCGCGGCGCTGACACCTCAGTTTGAGGGCAAACTCGAGACTTCGATCGCTGAACAGATCGCCGACAACCTCGAGCGCTACAAGGTCGACGTCGTCGAGGTGATAGGCCACACTGACGAGCAGCGCGTTGCCAGGAGCATGTCCAATCTGGACGACGCGTCGATCGGTGTCATCGACGGGCGACTCCCGGTCGAAGCTCTCCAGCCGGCGGATAACGCCGGACTGGGGCTTGCCCGGGCGATCGCGGTTGCGAATGTCTTGAAGGCCAATGCGAACCTAAAGGACGTCACGGTTTTGCCGATGTCGGCGGCCCAGCTTGTCGTCCCAGGTGACAAGCTCACCGCGGGACAAGCAGGGGATGTCCAAGAGCGTCGACGCATTGAAATCCGAATCCGCAGACGGGCGGAATCGCTCCAGCCCTGATCTTCGAGCGGGAACCATTTGGCCGCAGCCTCATTTGACGTGGAGATTTCACATCGCGCCAAACGGAGCTTGAAAATGTCCCGTACTAACAGTGGCAGCAATCAGTCGACTACCGTCCAACCCAAGTCATCGAACCCACAGTTCGCTCAAGGCGGCAATCCAGACTTCGTCCAGGCAACGGCTCAGGCCAGCAGTGTTCCCGAGAACCGTGAGGTCGATGACCTTACGCTGATGATGCTGCAGGCGAGGGAAGGGCGCGCCTGAGCCACCGTGTCCCGAAGACCGAAACCGGGGTTCAAAAAAAATACAGCGACGTTGCATCTTTTTCCGAGCTTGGACGTTCTCTTCGCGCAATCGAGGAAACATCCATGACCGAGAATTCGGCACGAAGCCTTCCACATGAGAAGGCCAACACTCACACGGTAAAGCAGCCGCAACTTTCCCCGAGCGATTACTTGACAAACGAGCGACGTCGCCGGGAAGCTATCGCCGATCGGCAAAGGATAGCGCGACTACAGGCTCAGGATCAGGGACGTCAACTCTAGTCGTGCGGCCCGGCTGCCCCGCGTTGACAAAGTCTACTAGGCTGGTGGCCAAGATACTTCCCCGAACCCAGCCTCAGTTTGCATCATCAGCGTTTGCATTCAATCGATTTCGATATTTACGGCTTTGGGGCCCTTGCCACGCATGTCAGGCTCGGTATCGAATGTCACTTTCTGGCCGTCCTGAAGGGACTGTAGTCCAGAAGCCTGCAACGCAGAAATGTGTACGAAGATGTCGCTTCCGCCGCCACTCGGCGTGATAAAACCAAAACCCTTGTCGGCGTTGAAGAACTTTACTGTACCCGATGCCATGTCTTTCCCCCTAGAAATCTATGGGCTTAACATGCTGGTTGATAGAGTAATGATCAATAGTTTTTCTTTGCGTGGTATCGTTTTGTTTTTACTTCTCAAGCTCCGCAATATTGACGCCGGGAGCACGTATCGTCCGATGATGGATGCTCAAATCATCGTCGCTTAGCGAACTGACCCAATCTGAACTAGACTGCCGGATGGCAAGTACTCGCCTTCGGCACGACAGAGGAACGATGCCGGCGGGAATATCTCGCCGACCGCTTATGCATTGCATGAAGTAAGGCCAAGACCAGGGTCGTCAGCTCTAGTCGGAGCCATCGGAAGGCAAGCGTGGGCGTCCGAGTCGGATAATTGCCGGCATGTCACGCTCATTCGACGGCATCCACCACAGGTTCGATCTTCAGTAGGTCGTCCGGCAGTGGGCGTTGGACCGCCTTGGCGTCTTCCCAAGGAGCGGTGAGCCAAGTCTCGACCTCGTCCTTCGTGGTCAGTATCACGGGCATGGCTTTTGGGTGGATCGGCGCGACCGCCGCATTCGGTTCCGTCGTTAGGAACGCGAACAAGTCGATTGTGACGAGACCATCCTTCACCTTACACACACTCGTCCAGTCCCGGACCCAGAGCCCGGCAACAAACATGAGGTGATCGTCGCCTGTGCTGGCGAACCAGGCGTCTGGCGTGCGGCCGCCCTCGGGCTTGCTCGCGGGATCGGGTTCGGCAAACCGGGTGAGGGGCACAACGCAACGGTTCGAAACACCTATCCAGCGCTTCCAGTGCTGGCTGGAAGTGTTGCGGATGTTTGTGGTGCCACCGTCTGGCTCCATCTTCAGGAGCTTTCCGACGCAATCGGTTCAGCGGCAGATCGCAAAGCTCGTCGCGGCGACTGCTTCGTGCAAGAATGTCGGCGGTTGCGTCCTTCAACTCGAAATACATCTTCGTGTCCGGTTCGACATTTCGTCAAGGGAGAAGATAGTCTTCAGCGCATATCAGCCGTTTGGTGACCACAGACGACCTTGCGCGGGCTGAACACCCGCGAGCGGCATACAACTTCGCCAGCCCGACAGGATACAGTTCGCGTCATTTTGACCATTAGCGCGCGTCAACCAACCGCAGCGCTCTGCTGCAAAAATCACAATCACAGGACTTTGCGACAGCTACTACGACGCCAAGGCCGCCGTGAAGGCACTCGAAGATGCAGGTGTTTCGTCGGACGATATCAACATCGTGTGGGCATAAGATCGACGATAGGAAACATCTGCCTGCCCCTTGACGAATGCAGACCCGATCAACGCCCGCCTATGAGGCCGAGACGATCAGTAATGCGAGGGAGGGGCAGCAGCCGTCAATATGAGGTGACCCGTTGGATTTCCCGCTCTGAGCGGCCCGACGCAAGCCACTTCACCCAGCAGACGCAAAAAGACCCGATATGGCGTCGTGCTCTTCAAAAAACCACGGAACACCATCGCAATGTGGAAGTTGAGACAACGAGATCATGGGGATCTCTCAAGGAGGAACATGTAATGGCATCCACAGGCACCGATACGTCGCATTCCAAGGGCGGCGCCAAGTCAAGCGGTAAAGGCGCATCGTCGATGACGAAGAGCGCGAGTTCGTCCGGCAAACAGGGCGGCACGCACGAACAGCACGTCAAGGCCGGCGAGCAGAGCCACAAGAACTCAAAGTGACTTCGATTCTTTTATTCGGAGTCTTTAGCGGGCGCGGATCACTCCGCGCCCGAAGTGGATCAAGCAATCGGGGGAGAAGCTTTTCCAAGCTTTACGGAAGGCTCGCGACCCCAGACCCGGAGTTTGCCGAGTTCATTGATGAACGCGGCGACGTCCTTCCCTCCGGACAACTTGACCATTCCCTCGTCGACCTCATTGGCGATCCCAGCTTTTTCGAACAACGGGATGGCCGACTGATCGTACCCGATATACTTGCAGTGCTGGAAGGCGTCCGCAACGAAGTCGCGGGCGGCGGCTTCGTTCACCAGATCTTCAATCGCCTGATGGGACGTTAGAACGACAACCGCGTCGAACAGCACCGACGGTCCGCCGTCAATCATGTGGTGCGCCTCGATAAAGCTTTCGTCGTCGGCGGTGACCCCGCCCACTTTTGGAGCGATCAACTCTACGACGGCCTTTTCGGCAACGACAGCCTTCGTCACTGCTTTTAGAAGCTTCGCGTCGACGCCATCGGCAACGAGGATGCCGAGCTTGCGTCCTTCAAACCGCTTGGGTCCACGTTCAACGATGCTGAGCGCCGGCGATGCTTCCAGGTCGTGGCGGGTGGGCGTGGCGGCGTCGGCTGGTTTTGGCATCGACTGGAACCCCAGCTTGTGCGCGACCGTGGTCGCAAGGGTCTCGTCGATGTTCAACAGATGAGACACCATCCGTTCGCGGATTGCCACGTTTTCCACCTTGCTGAGTTCGAAGGTCAGGGCCATCGCGATGTGGCGCTGTTCAGCTCCGGTCTGGCTGATGAAAAACTGCCGGGCTTGGCTGTAGTGATCCGCAAAACTCTCCGGACGCAGTCGTACCTTCTGGCCTTGCTCCTCGGCGGGAAAGTGCCGATAGCCGTGCGTGGGCGATTCTCGCGGACCCTCGCCACGGGAATTGGGCTGGTAATTTGTTCGGCCGACAGGATTACGCATTGCCATGTGGCCATCCTGCTGAAAATTATGCATTGGACACTTCGGCGCGTTAATCGGAAGGTGCGTGAAATTCGGGCCACCAAGGCGTTTCAACTGGGTATCAAGATAGGAGAAATTCCGACCCTGCAGCAGCGGGTCGTTGCTGAAGTCAATACCCGGTGGGACGTTCTGCGTCATGAATGCGACCTGCTCCGTCTCGGCGAAGAAGTTATCGGGCATACGATCGAGCACCAGGCGGCCGATTGGCTTGACCGGCAATATCTCCTCAGGAATGATCTTCGTGGGGTCGAGGATGTCGAAGTCGAACGCATCGGCAAAGTCCTGGTCAAAGAGCTGGACTGCAAGCTCCCATTCCGGGAAGTTTCCTGACTGGATCGCGCTCCAAAGGTCGCGCCGATGGAAGTCCGGATCGGCGCCATTGATCTTGACCGCCTCGTTCCAGGCCACTGATTGCAGACCCAGCTTCGGCTTCCAGTGGAATTTGACAAACGTCGATTTGCCCTCAGCATTGACAAAACGGAACGTATGGACGCCAAAGCCCTCCATGAAACGGAGCGACCTCGGGATCGTCCGGTCCGACATGATCCACATAACCATGTTCATGCTTTCGGGCGTCAGACTGATAAAATCCCAGAAGTTGTCGTGAGCGGTCTGTGCTTGCGGGAACGCGCGATCTGGCTCTTGCTTGGCGGCGTGGACGAGGTCAGGGAACTTGATGGCGTCCTGAATGAAGAATACCGGGATGTTGTTGCCGACTAGATCCCAGTTGCCTTCCTTCGTGTACATCTTGACGGCGAAGCCACGGACGTCGCGCGCGAGATCGGCAGAGCCCTTGTTTCCGGCGACCGTGGAAAACCGCACGAACACGGGCGTCTTCTCTCCCGCGCGCTGAAATACATCAGCACGCGTTATGTCCGACATGGATTCGTAATTTTCGAAAAAGCCGTGAGCGCCGTAACCACGGGCGTGTACGACCCGCTCGGGAATGCGCTCATGATCGAAGTGGAAAATCTTCTCGCGAAAATGAAAATCATCCACGAGAAGCGGTCCGCGCGGACCAACGCGCAGCGAGTTTTGATCGTCAGCGACCGGCGCGCCCTGCGAGGTGGTGAGCACATCTTGGTCGTCTTCGGCAAACTGATGAAGTTCGCCTCCCGCGCCGCGTCGAAGCTGCTGGTCATGAATTTTGATGGTATCGTCAGAAGAGACAGTGGATACGGGTTTTGCCGGGCGCTTGGCCATCATGATATCCCCTTGTTTTAAAATGGACAACTGCGAAAAGGCCGCCCTGCGGACGGCCTGCGGGTTGACGGTTTAAAGCCTTAAGCGGCTTTCGTGTTCCCGGCTGTGTTAGCTTGCGCTTCGGCAAGCTTCGTCAGCTTTTGATCGGTGGCCTCTTCCTCGGCCAAGGTGGCCTCCAGCAGCGGAACGGCGTCCTTTAGACCGAGCTGCTTGGCCCACGCGATCAGCGTGCCGTAACGGGCGATTTCGTAGTGCTCGACGGCCTGCGCCGAGGAAATGAGACCTGCATCGAGCGCCGGTGAACCTTTGAACTCTTCGATGATTTCCTCGCCCTCGGCAAGGATGCCTTGGATCGCTTCACAGGTCTTGCCGCGAGCCGACTTGCCGAGGATGTCGAATACCTGTTCGAGCCGCTCGATCTGCCCCTGTGTCTCGTCGCGGTGCTGTAGAAATCCGGCCTTGCCTTCTTCCGATTGTGCAGCGCGAGCCATCTTGGGCAGTGCCTTCAGCACCTGTTTCTCTGCAAAATAGATGTCTTTCAGAGTGTCAAGAAACAGGTCGTCGAGTGTCTTTGTCGTTGCCATCACATCCTCCGTTGACTTACGCGTCCCCTTAAAGGCCCCACGCGTTGAGCGGCTGGCTGTGCTTTCACAAGGGGGACGAGTACTTAACCTCCGCCCGACGCGTTGGTTCCTGTCTGCTGCCGGACAAACTTGATAGCAGGGGCAGATTGGTTTCCTGGCACAGTCAGGTCGCCAGCACTCCCCTAGCTAGTGATCCGCAGCAATCAACCCGAGCAACTCGAAACCAGAAGCAGGCTTGGCTAGAAACGAAATTCCGAGCTCGTCGTCGTGATGCGCGAGCGTGATGATCCCCGACGTCACGATGATCTTGATTTCTGGCCAGTGAGATCGAACCTTTGCCGCCAAGCCGAGGCCATCCAAGCTGCCAGGCATATCAACGTCGGTGAAAAGAATATGAATCTCGTCGTTCTTGAGATGGACCAACGCTTCGTCGGCGTTGCCTGCTTCGAACGTCTTGTGTCCCGCTTGATCAAAGAAATCGACGAAGTTGTAGCGGAGCTGAGGTTCATCCTCGACAATTAGGATACTTCGGCTTTTGCCAAGACCGTCGCGCAAATTCTTGCGTGCGCGCGAGATGACTTCAGCGCCGTCGCTCGAAGCGCGTGTGCGCTCGAGCAGGTTTCGTTCAAGTACCGCTTGTGCCCAGTGTTTCTCATCTTGACCAAAGGGGCGTCCGGCTTGCTCCCAAAGAGAGTATGCCCGAGTTGCGGTCCAATCGTTCCTGTTCTCGTCCATGGTTGTGTCTCGCAGGCGTGGTGGGTTCAAGTGTCACCCATACAAGACCTGTTCGCGCCACCCGCCTCAGCACGTAACGGCCGAAGGAGGGAAAATGCTGCTTTGAGGTGTGTCCAGTGCCTCAAAGCAGCCTTACGATCATTTGTGCGACAAGTCGGACATGGAAAAACGTTACTTGTTCAGCTCCTTGGCCATCATCAAGTGATGTTCCAATGCAGGCCGCGTCTTCGCTGCCCATGCCTTGAGGTCAGCGTTGTCGCCTTCTTCGCCGTATCTCTTGAACAGATCGACCGCATCCTCATGCGCGTCCTCCTGTTCAGAGTGATACTGTTTGGTAAAATCGTCGCCATTCAATTTCTTGAGGTCGTCGAGCATGCTCTGCTGCGCCGAGCTCATCGAAGCAGGGATCGCGGCCTTAACCTTGCCGCCTTTAACCATGGTCATCAACTCATCCGACGTTTTCATATGATCGGTTATCATCTGCTGAGCGAAACTCTTAGTGGCCGAATCTTGCGAACGCTCGACAGCGAGCTTGCTGGATTCAATCTCGAACATGTCAGAACTGGCAGCTTCGGTAACGAAGTCTTCGGTCTTGGGGGCTACGCCCATTACAGAGTTGACGCCGGTCTTTTCGGCTGCGGACTGAGCAAGAACAGGCGAAGCGAGGAGGATAGCGAGGCCGGCAGCGGCGAGGGCGGTTTTCATTGCAGGGTGCTCCTGTTGGGCAAAGAGAGAGCCCCCTAAACCTAGAGCTCTCCTGATCGTTCCATGGGAACCGATTTTCTGGCTGTTCACTCGTAGACGGTCACGTTGACGATGCCAGACGCCAGACGCTCGCTACTGTCAGTAAAGATTGACCGGGAATGCCGTCCGGTTCCCTCCATCCGCAGGCACGACTGCGAATGCCTCTCCGACGCCCAGGCATGGGAAAGAACGCCCTATTACGACGATCCAATAACCGGGTTGGCTCCTACTGGAACGAGACTAACGGACGTTCCGCTAAGCCTTTGCTCAACCAGCTAAACCTATGAGGCAACCAAAGCGTTCAGCTCGCGGCAGGCCGACAGACTATGCTATGGTTCCTTGGCTTAGCACCATACGCTATCGGGTTGCACCCCAGAGCCAAGCGAGAGCTGCAACAACGCCGACTGCAGTCAACGGTCTATCTCTGACAAGGTTTTCGACGCGATGGATTGCCGATATCGCCTCAGCCCTTCCGGCTGCGACCGCGCCGCTCGCTACCTCAGACGCTTGTCCCGAGATGCGGGAGGCGTCACGGCGTAAACTCGAAGCTCGTCTAAAATCATTGCCGTCGCCGAGTTCCCCGGTGGAGCGCAGTGCCTCCTCGACAAGGGGGAACTCTTTCTCGGCGCTTGAAGCGCTCATATCAACGGCATTCGCGACCGAGGACTGGGTAACCGATACCGGATCGGAAGCAGGAAACGTATTTTCGAGGCCAGCATCGAGTGGATCGACTTCGTTTGAGCGCTCGCGAGTTCGCTCTGCATTCAATGATTGGACGGCGGGCGATTTTGTCGGATCTGCCATGGTTTCCTCCTGTGCGGATGAAGAACCTCTGTCTGCGGTTTCGGTTCCTTCGTCGAGCTAGATGCAAAATTTTATTCGGTGCACGTTATCCGAGCGAGTTCCCAGGGATCGCTGGTGCCACGCGTCCGGCGGGCAGTAGCCTTGCGCCGGCGGGTCGCTGCTTGCGTAGAGCGGGCGTTAGGTGATTCAAGAGGCCATTGGAACCAACCGAGCGTGAGCAAGGTTTGAGTTCAAGCGTCATGCTCATGGAGCTGGCACACCTAGAATTCGGCAGACAAACCTACGGAGGAGCAAATGGCAGATCGAGAACAAGAACTGCGGAATAGGGCGTATGCCATCTGGGAGCGCGAAGGAAGACCGCATGGTGAGCATGACGAACACTGGAAGCGCGCCCAGGAGGAACACGAAGCGACCGACAAGGAGGCTGCAAGCACGGAGCTTGAAAACCACGAGCAACCAGATGGAACGGCGACCGCCAGCTCATTGTCCGATTCCAAGCCACAAGCCTCTCGCGGCAGTAAAGTGAAGCCAAAAAGAAGCTAGGTGACCTTGCAGCGGCGTTTCAACGAAGCTGGTTGACGAAGGCGTATGGTTCGTGTTTTGGACGGGTTGAGGCCGGCGCCTGATGCGTGTCGGCTTCTGTGCAGGATAGTCGATCCATTCCGATAGCTGAATATAAAACAGACGTCGCGTCGTGTTCATGGTAGTACGTGTGTGCAAAGTTCCGGTCTCACTCTGGTCCACGCCTTCCGTCCGCGGTCGAAACCCGAAAGTTGGGCACGATCATGCTGAACGAAGCGCCACCACTCGACGCGGACGTCACGTCCTGCGATCTTGAACCTATCCACATTCCCGGCTCGATCCAGCCCCACGGCATCATGCTTGTTGCGAATGGTGACCTGCAGGTGATCGGAGCAGCAGGCGACGTGGAAGGTCGGTTGACTGAGAGGTGGGCTGGACGTCCATTGGTTGATCTCATCGGTATCGACTGTGTCGCGAAAGCTGCAGACGCCGAAGAGGAAGGGATTGTCGTTCTCGGACGAGTAGAGGGCGCACGCGGTTTCTTCAACGCCATCGCCTACCGATCAGGCGGGCGACTAGTTGTGGAAATGGATGCGGCCGAGGCCGAGCCGACACTCAGTGCTCCTTTCCTATTTGAACTGGATGCTGCGGTCAGTCAGTTCGAACGCGCGCCAACCGTTGAAAGCCTTTGCCGTCAGGCTGCGAGGACGTTCCGCGAGCTGACCGGCTACGGTCGGATCATGATTTACCAGTTCGTCGATGGCGATGCGGGCGTTGTCGTTGGTGAAAGCCTCGATGATGCATCCTCAAGCTTTATGAACCACCACTTCCCGGCGACTGACATTCCCAAGCAGGCGCGAGCGCTGTACGTCCGCAACAAGATCCGCGTGATTCCCGATATCGCGTACACTCCGGCGCCTATCCGGTCAGTTTCCGAAAACTTAAAGGAACTCGATCTTAGCGAGTCCACGCTCCGCAGCGTGTCGCCGGTCCATATCCAGTACCTGAAGAATATGGGCGTCGCCGCCTCCGCGTCCATCTCCATCGTCAAGGATGGTGTACTTTGGGGCCTTGTCGCGTGCCACCATCAAGCGCCGAAAGAAATCCCGCTCAACGTCAGGATCGCCTGCCGCGCCATTGCCGGGTCGCTCGCGCGCCAAATCCGTTCCAAGGAGGAGGCGGAACTCTACCGCGAACGTCTTCGTCTTCGATCGCAGGAGGAGACGGTACTTTCAAAGCTCGGTGCTGACGGGTCTCTAAACGAATTCTTTGAGAGATCGGGCCGCGAACTGGCCAACCTCCTTAATGCCGATGGATTCGCAGCCGTTCAGGGGCAGGATCTCTTCACCTACGGAAAGTGCCCTGACGATATCGACGTGCGCGCGATCGCGGATCAAGTCAGGAGGCCGGCTGCTTTGCAGCCTTTTGCGACGTCCAGCCTCAAATCGAAGATCCCGCAGGCGGAAGCCTATGCGGATCGCGCGAGCGGATTGCTAGCGGTGACCATGTCGACCGAGATCCCGACAATACTCATCTGGTTTCGCGCGGAACATCTCGAGGTGTTGGAATGGGCAGGCAATCCCCATAAGGGAATTCCTGCCGAGCCCGGCGCCATGCTAACCCCCCGCGCTTCATTTGAAGCGTGGTCCGAAGAGGTACGTCACAAGGCGCGTCCATGGTCCCATGGCGAGGTCGAGGCAGCAGGACGGGTTGTCCGCCTTATGCTCGAGCGCCGGAACGATTTGAGAGTGCGCGAGCTCAACCGCGAGCTCACCACCACCATTGCCGAGAACGAGAGCCTGCTGCAACAGAAGGACTTCCTGCTTAAGGAGGTCAATCATCGTGTTCAAAACAGTCTCCAGCTCGTGGCCGCGTTTCTGCGATTGCAGGGCAAGGCTTCTGGGGACGAGAACGTAAGGCTCCAGCTTGAGGAGGCCGACAGGCGGCTCAGTGCTGTCGCTTTGGTCCACCGCAGGCTTTACCGCGATGACAGCGTCGAAGTCATTGACCTGTCGCGGTATCTCGAAGATCTCGTCAACGAAATGCAGACAACGATGGACGAAGAGTGGGCCCGGCAGTTCGACCTCGAACTCGCCCCCGTCCAGATATCCACGGATCGGGCTGTCAACGTCGGTCTGATCCTGACGGAGCTCGTCATTAACGCCCAAAAATACGCTTATGAGGGACGGCCCGGCCGGCTGTCCGTGGTTCTCGAACAGCACCGCGGGATGTTCCGGCTGATCGTAACCGACGATGGCGTGGGAAAGAAGTCGAGTGCATCATCCGGATTCGGGAGGCGAATGCTTGCTGCCATGGTCGATCGGCTAAACGGCAACATCGACGAGCAGGACAACAAGCCGGGCTTGCGCACCATCGTAACTGCTCCAATCGACATGCCTTAAAATCGAAGAGCAATTTCATTGTCTTTGCAACGCGCAAGCATATGTATGCGCGAGTCCATGACCCTTGAGGAATACCCGTGACCAACGAGATCGCGACCCCGCATGTTGAGCTGACCGAGGATGCACTTTTAAAAAGCGAGGGACGGCGCCGCGCACTCTTCGAAGCGATCGATGATGGATTTTGCATCATCGAGTTCATAGATGGCCCCGAAGGTCCGATGAGCGACTATATCCATGTTGAATCCAACTCTGGGTATGAGCGACAGACTGGGATCAAGGGGATCGTCGGAAAGCGGCTTCGTGAGATTGAGCCTGACAACGCCGATGTCTGGCTTAAGGTCTATGGTGACGTACTTGAGACCGGCGAGACAGTTCGGTTCGAGCAGGAATTCAAGGCGATCAACCGCTACATCGAGGTGTCGGCCACACGACTTGAACCTTCGAGCCTGAAGCAGGTGTCGGTACTGTTTCGCGACATCACCATGCGCAAGCTAGCCGAGCAAGCGCTGCGGGACAGCGAGGCACTTGCTCGCGAGAACATACAGCGTGTCCAGCTCGCTCTTGCCGCCGGAGCAATTATCGGAACATGGTCCTGGGACGTGCCTGGCGACAAATTCAGCGTCGATGAGGCGTTTGCGACCGCCTTCGGCTTCGATCCGGGCCTCGCACGTACAGGGCTTAGCCTTTCACAGGTCGTAGAGACGGTTCATCCAGACGATCAGGCAGGCCTTGCAGCCGCGATCAAGCATGCATTGGAGCGTGGCGGGCCTTACGCTCATCAATACAGGACCAGACGACTCGACGGACAATTCCGATGGCTCGAAGCGAACGGAAGGGTCGACCTCGATCGGAACGGAATGGCCACGCTTTTTCCAGGCGTCCTCATCGATATCGAGGCGCGCCGTGTCGTAGAACAGGAACGAGATCGAGCAACGGCAGACCTGCGGGCACTGACAGAAACGCTGGAACAGCGGGTAGAAGAACGCACTGCAGCCCTGATGCAGGCGGAAGACGCTCTGCGGCAGTCACAGAAGATGGAAGCGGTGGGCCAATTGACTGGCGGTCTCGCGCATGACTTCAACAACATTCTGGCAGGGATCGGTGGCAGCCTGGAGCTGATGAAGGCGCGCCTTGCCCAAGGAAGGATCGCCGACGTCGATCGCTACCTGACGGGCGCGCAGGGCGCGGTCAAGCGGGCTGCGGGCCTCACCCAACGGCTACTCGCCTTCTCACGCCGCCAGACCTTGGATCCTAAGCCCTCGAACATAAACCGCATCATTACAGACATGCATGATTTGGTCACGCGGAGCGTAGGCCCCGGCATTGATGTGGAGATCGCGGGCGCCGGCGGTCTGTGGACGGCGTTTGTCGATGTGGGGCAACTCGAGAATGCGCTTCTCAATCTTTGTATCAATGCAAGGGATGCGATGCCGGATGGCGGAAAGCTGACGATCGAGACGGGCAACCGTTGGCTGGACGAGCGAGCGGCCAGGGACCGCGGGGTCGAGCCCGGCCAGTACGTTTCCATGTGTGTGAGCGACACTGGCACGGGCATGTCGCAAGATGTCATCGCTCGGGCGTTTGATCCATTCTTCACGACGAAACCAACAGGGCAGGGGACAGGGCTCGGTCTCTCGATGGTCTATGGCTTCGCCGGCCAGTCGGGCGGCGCCGCGAGGATCTACTCGGAGCTTGGCAAGGGAACGATGATTTGCATCTACCTTCCCCGCCACCATGCCGATGGAGTGGAGGAAGAGATTGCGACGCCCGAGACGCCGGTTCCGCCGGTCTCCGGAAAGACAACCATTCTCGTTGTCGATGACGAACCGCTGGTGCGCATGATCGCTGTCGACGTGCTCGAGGAACTGGGGTACTCCGTTCTTGAGGCAGATGATGCGCCATCGGCATTGAAGGTTTTGGCTGCCCGGCGTGACATTGACCTGCTCGTGACAGATGTCGGACTTCCTAATGGTATGAACGGACGGCAACTCGCTGACGCAAGTCGCGCTGATCGACCTGATCTACCTGTCTTATTCGTCACCGGTTATGCTGAAAACGCGGTCTTGAACCACGGACACCTCGACCGCGGCATGCAGGTGTTGACGAAACCCTTCGCCGGCGACGTCCTGGCTCGACGAGTGGCCGAGCTTGCACGCAAGTCAGACTGAGGGCTATCGCGCCGATTTCGCTGGCATCCTCTAAGTCCTCACCTGCTCGGCACTAAACTCAGCGGCTCGGTAGTGAGCGAGCTTGCTGTGCAGACTGCGACCGGCTGCTGTTCGACCGGGGCCGCGGCAGGGTTGAACGTTCTACCGACGCAATTGCCGCAGATAGGATTCTTCTGCCTGCTACGCTTCAATTCGTTCACGCTGTTGTTCGATCAGATTGACTTCATGCCCGTGATATCCCTGCATATCCAAGAGCGATGAACGCCAGCAGGCTGGCGACGGCGAAGGCATTCAGGTTTAAAAGGATCGCGAGGTCCGGTGCAGACCAGATATGTAGCGGCGCACCGATGAGATTGCGCGAGAACAAGAAGACGGCAAAGACAAGCACGGCCACTGCGCGCTGCCACCTCTTTTCGTGTGTTTGGACAGCGCGACAAGCATGATGCAGGCGGCGAAGTACAGTTCCGTCCCTGAAGCAGAGCCGAATAGTTTCGTCTCGAACAAGGTGTCGAACGTGCCGATCAGCGGGAGCGCGATCCGAGCTGCAAATGGAGATCGTCTGGCCAAAAACGTTATCGCAAGGAAGAGGGGCGCTGACAGCAATGTCCCGAACGATGCCGTGACGCCACTGCCGACTAGAGACCAGACATAAACAGGATAGAAGGGCTTGTTGAATACGATGACCCAGGCGACTGTCACGGTCGCCTGGGTGATTGGCTCGAGCTGTTCGAGTTCCTCAGACATTATTGCATGCGCCAGCAGCTAGTAGTCGACACTCCAGACCTAACCATTATTATGGCCGAACCGGCTGCAGTCGATTGAAAGTATAGCCGCAATCGGCGTAGCCAAAGAGTTGCAACCGGAGTCCTTTGCCACGAATGGACTGATCCGATGTATGTTGCGGTAAATTTCAGCCACACAGTCGAGAGCCATCCGGCTCGAACGACGCCTTTCATGCCCCGCTAGGGTGCCGCTGGTCGTGCGGCTGGATGTGTACGCGTCGATCGATTTACACAGGTCCCCGCTTAGAGAGGTGGGGCGGCACCGCCGTGCAACGCACCGAGCAGCCATAGGATAATCAACACGACAATGATCAAGCCTAAGACGCCGCCTAAGCCTCGTCCCCCATAACGTCCATGTGCATAGTATCCGCCGCCACCGCCGAGCAGAAGAAGAACAATTACGATAATCAGAAGAGTACTCATATCTTAATCCCTTGGTTGAAGGTGCGCAGATTTTGAACGCGCACAAGGTCTTGGAGTTCCGGTTTAAATTCACGGGACAAGTTGGTGGTCGACCCACAAGTTCCACTGCAAGGGTAAGATCTGGCTATTCTGTCGTCCCCTAGGCGCGCTTCCCGGCGGATTTAGTGCCAGATGAACTCGTTTCGGAGCCTTAACCGCCGCACGGTCGTAAAACCGGCACGCGCGCCGCTAGGTCTGTACTTCATCTTGACGTATGCAACTGCAGCGTTCGAGGAACAGATGCGCCAAGTCGTACGTTCTTCGAAACGCGGGAGAACAAGCGATGAAAAATCCAGGGTTTGATTGGTTGGCTCGATCAGGATACGGGGCAAGGGGTATCGTGTTTCTGTTAGTCGCTGGGTTGGCCACATTTTCCATCTTCGGTGGTGGAAAGGCGGATACGAAATCGGCGTTAGATGTGCTCCTTGAACAACCGCTTGGAACCGTTTGGCTCACGTTGATTGCTCTTGGTCTTATTGGCTTCGTGGCATGGCGCCTCGCACAGTCGTTGGCCAACGCGGACGGCCACGACGACAGCCTTAAGAGCTATACGGTACGCGCCGCTCTTTTTGGTAGCGCCGTCACCTACATAGGTCTGGCGGTCTATGCGTTCCAGAAGGCACTTGGGATCGGATCCAGCAGCGAGGGCGGAGAACATACTTTTGCTGCTTGGGCGATATCCCAGCCGTTCGGCCGCTACCTCGTGGGGGCAATTGGCGTGGGATTCTTGATCGGCGGCGCCGTAACTGCATTCAAGGGCATCACGCGGCGCTTTGAACGCTATCTCGACCTAGAGAACAGCCATCTCCTGCTTTTGATCTGTGTTTATGGGCTCGTTGCTCGTGGCGCCGTTTTTGCCATCGTGGGAGCATTCTTCTGCTACGCGGCTATTACCGTCGATCCGAGCCAAGCAGGGAGCATGAGCGACGCGCTCACATGGATTCGACAACTGCCTTTCGGCAGTGTTCTATATCTTGCTGTCGCAACCGGACTTGCGGCTTTCGGTCTCTACAATCTTGTCGAGGCGCGGTATCGACGGGTTAAGCCGCCATCTATGTCCGGTCTCCGTGGTGGTCTTCCCAAACTACATCGATAGCTTTTGGGTATATCTGACACACCTAGAGGACAACCAGTTATGCCTATCACTTTTCTCATGACAGATTTCCTGTTGGCTCGGCCCCGCGCGGGTGTGGCCGCCGCAACAGTCTGTTGCAATCTCCATAGTATCGACGGTCGGGATTTGTTTTCATGAACCAGAATGTTGTTGAAGGGTCGGCTGGCGGCGATTTTGACACGGCCAAGTTCTCTGCCGGCATCGCTAGAGGAATTGCTGGTGCGCTCCTGTTCGCATTACCCATGCTGATGACAATGGAGATGTGGGAGCTCGGCTTCTACATGGACCGAACGAGGCTGTTGATCCTAATGGTCATCAATGTGCCTCTACTTATCGTGCTTTCCGACCGCGTTGGGTTCGAGGAAACCACAACTTGGGGGCAAGCTACAAGGGATGCCAGCATTGCCTATTGCCTCGGCATAGTCGCCAGCGGGATCATACTCGTTGCGATGGGCGTTCTAACATTGGATCAGGCGCCTCACGAAATTGTTGGCATGGTCGCTGTGCAAGCCGTCCCGGCGAGCATTGGTGCAATGCTTGGACGTAGTCAATTGGGAGGATCTCAACCTGACGACGCCGACGGAGACGATCAAGTGCACGACCGGGAAACAAGCTACGCAGGAGAACTGTTCCTTATGGCGGTCGGCGCATTGTTCTTGAACCTAAACGTTGCACCGACGGAGGAGATGATCCTGCTGTCATACAAAATGGCGCCATGGCATGCGCTGCTGATAGTTTTCGCCTCCCTCGCCCTCATGCATGGATTTGTCTACACGCTTTCATTCCGTGGAAGTCATGATCTTGCCGAGGGAACGCCGGGCTGGCACGCCTTCGTGCGTTTCACGATCCCTGGCTATGTTATCGCTGGATTGATCAGTGCCTTTTGCCTGTGGGTATTTCACCGCACCGACGACGTCGGAGCCACGCAAGTGTTGATGATGATCGTCATCTTGAGCTTTCCAGGTGCCATCGGCGCGGCCGCCGCCCGCTTGATCCTGTAAGAGGCCGAAATGACAAAAACGACTGGCGACGCAAATTTCGAGACCGGTAAGCCACATTGGATCGAGTGGGTGACGGGCGCCGTGTCTGCCGTCGTCGTTCTCCTCGTAATCATGTGGATTGGCAAGGACGCGTTGATGGATCGCGACACGTCTCCAAACCTTGATGCGAACGTGGTTCAAGTTGAAGGACGAAGTGACGGGTTTCAGGTATTATTCGAAGTCCGAAATCGTTCGAGCCGGACAGCATCGCAAGTCACGGTTCGGGGAGAGGTCCTGGAAAACTCGAAACCGCTAGAAACGGTTGAGACTGTCATCGATTACGTTCCTGGAAAATCCAAAGCAAAAGCCGGCCTCATTTTTCAAAACGACCCAAACGGGAAAACGATCTCCATCAGAGCGATCTCGTTCACTGATCCCTGAAATCAACTCGTCTGCAGGCCCGATGACTGTTCGCGACCGGGTCACGCGCCGGCGACCGGGGATTATGCAACACCTTTGTGATGCGTAACCGACAGGCCACTGGATTTGGCGATATCTTAGTGGATCGACTTTGCCTGATAGCAAGAGCAGGGTAGCGAATATCGAAGCCGGTTCGTGGTGACACCTCGAGAGAGAAGTGAGCCGCAGGTGACCGCAACTCCATTTTGGCGCGAGAAAAACGTGACAGCAGGCTTGGCGTGAGGTGGGGATTCCTAGTGGCGCCCCCGCCTCAAGGCGGTATTGTATATCTCAGTGAGGCGGGTCCGCTCCGTCGCGGTTAGAAGGAGCGCGCACGCGAATTTCCGGGCGAGGAAAGGATTGGAGGGCTGGCGTCTTGTGTCTGTGGGGATCGGCCTGACCTTGATCCGTTCACCCAGACCGATATGGTACTGGCTCAATGTCAACCCGGCCTTTACCAGCAATGCCCGAATATCAGGGCGAACTTCCGCAGCAATGACGTGCGTGAAAGCCTCTACCAACATAGATTTGGGAATAGGGAGTTCAACCTCGTCGACGAGATCGTTGCCGACGTTACTGTCACGGACGAAACGAACGAATTCGGAAACCGCATCGTTCGCGGCCGCCAGACAAACGGCGTGGCGACTGTCTGGGGCTGGGTTTGCCCAAAATCGTTCTTCGTAGAGCACGGCATACTCCTTGTTTTTTTGGTAACGTCGGAGCCTTGGATTGGTTCACCATTTGCCAGCGATGATTTCGCCGGGCGTGTCGATGCAAGCGGTGGGCGGGGTTCTCGGATCCTGCCCCTTAACACGAAAAGGCCGACCTGCTTTCACATGCCGCGACAATCGATGGCTAGGACATCCGTGGCCAAAGATTGAAGATTAGAGCAACGTCCTTCATAAAATGCTCTGACCGTATGGGCTGGGTCAACGGATGACCCTTCCCACTTTCCTGTCGAGTCGAGGGTTAAGACTAAACGGGTGGAACCCACTTGATCGCTCCGCATTGTTCTCCGACAGCAGAAGGAAGCATCACGATGCAGTTTATCGAGACACATGTGAGCAATTCAGCGGACGGAATGGTCACCGTAGAATTCAAAGGCGAAGGCAACGAGCTGGTGTCGGTCACGATGGTCGGCGGCGACGGAAGCCTTGATGGCGACCACGCCGTGCTTCGCGCAAAAGAAATGATGGTTCAGCTCACCGCGTTCGATGAAGCCCCGGCTGCGAGTATGGGGCAACGAGCCGGTGGTTTGACGTCTGGAGATATTCATTCTGAAGCGGAGCCAATCCCCAGTGCCGCGCCCGGTTCCCGTATACGCGCAGACTAAGCGATGAGGCGGCGACAAATGAGGTCCCCAATGGCGATCGGTGCCGCGGAGCTTCGTAAGGATTCGCGCTCAAAACCTTACCGAAGTAGGTTCGAACAAACGAGGTCGGAGACGCGGATTGGCGCCGATGATCTGCGTCGGCTGCGGCGACTATCCGCAGTTGCGGGGCTGATGGATACTGCCTTTGCAATCCCGTTCACGCGCTTCCGCATCGGCGCGGATTCTGTGCTTGGTCTAGTGCCGGGGATAGGTGACGCCGCTGGGGCGCTTGTGAGCATTTATCTGATCAACGAGGCTCGTCAATTAGGGATTCCGAACGAGAAACTGGCAAGGATGCTGGGTAATGTCGGTGTCGACGTTGTTGTAGGCGCAGTCCCATTGCTCGGCGATGTGTTCGACGGCTACTTCAAATCGAACAAACGCAATGTTGACTTGGCGCTCGACCACTTTGGATTGTCCCGCGACGACCTGAGGCAGGCGGCTATGCGGGGTGAACAGAAAGAATGATCCAATGACAGTTGAAGCACTCGCTCTCAACGGTACCTTGAAATCCAGTGGCGGTCAGCCATCATCCACGGATAGAATTCTCGATCTGATTGCGGAAGGGTTTCGCCAAAAAGGGGTGGAGGTAGAAACGATCCGGCTTGCAGACCATGATATTAAACCCGGCGTCACGTCAAACGAAGGTGCAGGGGATGCCTGGCCAGATATTCGGAAGGCGATCCTCGATGCTGAAATTCTCATACTCGGCACTCCTATCTGGTTAGGCCAGCCATCATCCGTTGCGAAACGCGCTCTGGAACGTATGGACGCTTTCTTGGAGGAAGCCGACGAAAACGGGCGGATGTTGTCTTATGACAAGGTGGCGGCCGTAGCGGTCGTCAGCAATGAGGATGGTGCACATCATGTTTCGGCGGAGGTCTATCAGGCGCTGAACGATGTCGGCTTCACGATCCCGGCCAACGCAGTCGCCTACTGGGTCGGCGAAGCTATGGGAAGCAAGGACTTTATCGATCTGGATGAAGTGCCCGACGTCGTGACGAAAGCAGTAGACATGCTCGTTCGAAACACTGTGCATCTCGCCAGGCTGCTCCAAGCGAAGAAGTATCCAAGCGAAAAGTGATCGATAAGGTGGCCCCGTCGAGCGGGTTTTTACAGAGATGTGGGAGAGCCCCGGCGGGGACAAACGTGAACGGCGAATGAACAAAAAGCACATAGAGACGTTTCCGTCCCAGAGGAAATTGTCATGTTCCAGTCTCAGTCGATAAGTTTAACAAGTTCACTTGCATCTCTCACTGGCCTGTCGTCGAGCTTATCGTCGGCGCTTGCTTATGCATCGGAATTGGCAGACGCTCGTATCACGGTGGTCGATGACTGCGGAGTGATCGTGCTCGAGGGAGAGGCGCCAAGATGTAGCCTAGCTCGGATCTCCGAGATCGCATCCAGCATTGTCGGTTCCAGATTTTGCAACCTCATCAGTCCTATATAAAAGAGGCATTCCATCTCGTCGCACTAATCGCAGATCAGCCGCGCTCCATTACGGCAAGCCTCACGCGATAATTCTCTTGCTCGACGCCGACCGACCCAGCCACGACGATCACTGTTAGGATCGTAAGGCATCCGACCAGAAAGATTGCCGTCGGCCATGATACGACTGCGGTTGGATCTCTCATCACATTACCGAAATTTCGGGAGACGGGGCGGGGCGTTGGCTTGGATTTCGTGGAGCGGCGCATGTTTACCAAGAAGCTTCTGCAGCTTTCTCTCCTCGACTGCATCGATGCCGAATTTCCTGCAATGCTCGGCTATGTTCTTGTAGGCCGGGCCGGGAATCCGGACCTGTCGATTGTCTTGTGAGTGGGACATGTTCATTACCTCCTGATTAACAACGTGCAATCGACGTCAATGTTTCTCGGTCACACCTTTTGTCGAGACGCTTCGTTATTTCCATCGTATTTCCGGAACGATCATTCGATCCCGTCATTTCTCTGGTGCTTATGTCGGGCGCCCCGTTACCGACTGATGCACCGGGAGGATGGCGTGAGGTACTTTCTGGAAGTGATGGATGGATCGGGAGACGGTCCGGTGAGCATGTCGATCGATTTTGGATCCGAGGAGGAGGCCGTTCGGGAAGCTCATGTTGCGTTGGCTGAAATGGCTCGGGATGGGTTGCCCAAGGAACCCGTCAACGTGATGTCGGTTGAGCTCTTCGACGAGTACAAACGCCCGATCACAGAGTTGCGGCTGACCTTCGAAGTCATACCGAAGCCGGTTTGACGAAAGGCAGTGTGTTGACCGGCAATCAGGCAATGAACTGCTCAAACTACTTCACCCTCCCGCGGAACCTCTCGCAGTTTTCGAAGTTTCCGGTGGAGAGTTGTCGCTTCTGTCAACTTGACGACAAAGGACTCGTGAACGCGGCGCTTTTTACAGCTCGGTGCTGCGAGCAGCGGAGCGCTGGTCGAGCACTCGACCTCTCCAACCCGAGCTTTGCCAAGGGGTATTCATGCAGACGAAACAGCATCTCCAGCACGCTATCCAGATCGCGTCCGACGCCCACGATGGGCAAATGGACAAGCTTGGAAACCCCTACGTCAGTCACTGTCAACGGGTCGCTAGCCTCGTTGTTAGTGACGAGGAGCGCGTCGTGGCCTATCTCCACGATGTGCCGGAGAAGGCGTCAGCTTGGACGATCGATCGACTGAGAGAAGAGGGTTTCTCAGCCGCCGTAGTCGCTGCGGTGGATGCGCTTACGCGACGCGCGGGAGAGGGCGATGAGGAATTTGTGCATCGTGCGATATTGAACCCGCTGGCGAAAGCGGTAAAGAGAGCTGACTTGGAAGACAATCTGGTGCAAGCCGAGGAAGCCGGTCAACCAACGGATAAGTACATCCGCGGGTTGGAAATCGTCACTGATGATGAGCGCTAGGAGTTTGCTAATTGGGCTTTCGAATGCCCCAGTTCGGCGACCTTCTGCCTGCGTGATCAGGTGACGTCAGTCCACGAATTGCGTGGTTGGGTGCGAACTCTGGGAGAGCTCGGTCTGCCTGCGGGTGTTTGCCAAAGCGATATTCGAGCTGACGTGACAACTCTAATGGGTCTGTTACTCCATCGGTGAAAAGCTTGATCAGCAACATGGCCGCCACGTTCGCTTCAACCTCGCCGTCGGACGGCAGCGTCACCAGATATCCAGCCTCGAGTAGAACTTGGTGCAAAATGCGAAGTTCGCTGGAGCTTATACCGGTGGGCATTTTTTGACCTCGAAAGCTGGAAACCTTCACGGGAACGTCTGCAGTGACCGATGGTTCCAAGCGTGTTCGCTATAGTACGAATCTCGAGGCCCATCGGAGCGATGACGTCGCTGCGACGTCGAAATTGCGGACCACCCCACTCGTCTTGTCCGATCCCATCGCGCGTCGCCGGTTGAACCCCCTTCTTCAGCGCTTCAATTTGTCGGTTGTCCCACTTCCGCGTAGGGGGCCGCGGAAAGCTGTTCACTGCCACCGCGTTTGGTTCTATCTCCTCAATGGCTTTTTATGCTTTTGCGTCCTTTCTCTTGAAGTCGCTCCAGTTATTGTTGTTTGCAGACCGGGAGCGGTGACATCAATCCAAGCCGTAGGGCGCCCGTTTCGCTGGAGTTCCAAGTTCTCGAATACGATGTGTTCGCGTGCGGCCCTTGGCCGCCAGAAGGATATCGAGCTCACTCCATAATCGACTGAAGCGGGTGACGACGCGTTCGGATTCGCCTTGTGACACGCCGTAAGCTCTCTCCAAGTCCGCTGCTGACTTGATGCTGTCGTGGGAGGAGCTCATGTGTTTTGTCCCAAGGAGATGGCTTCCATTGCAAAGTCCTTTACAAGTCGACTTTTTCATTGTCGCCCATGTCTGGCTTTGCGCTGCCCAGCGCTGCTGCCGCCATCTTGATGTAACTCACGATCGTACCGGGGCTGTTCCAATACTCGGCAAAGAATGGCGTTACTTTCAGCACACGGATAGAAGGATCGTCTGGACTATCCCACCATGCCTTAGCAGGAGTAGACCACAACTCCTTGATGCGCTCGCGGTCATTGCTGACTTCCGCCAATCCCGACACGGACACGTACTTTTGCCCTTTGCTGTCGGCGAACGCGAGACAGACTTGCGGGCTTTGCGCAATTTCTTCGTCCTTGTGGCCGTCCACATCCGTCAAAAAATAGAAGGTGTTCTCCAAGCGCTCGGCGTGGGCCGCCATTGGGCGGGCGCGAAGATGCCCGGATGTTTGGGTTGTCAGCATGCAGAAACCTATCTTTTCGGCAAGGTTCCAGACGGTCTCTAAGTCGTCGGTGTCTTTCATCATGATCTCCAATATTTCAAAGCTAACGGGCGACGGCGGTGGAGGTTCCTACGTGCGCGTGCGCTCTCGTCGTTCTTGGCGGTAGACAAAGTCACACGCCGCCGTCGACGGGAGGCGGCGGGGGCACGAGGTGGAACGCACATACAGGGAACGACGTTTAGGTGGCTCTTGGTTCATGGAGATCGATGTCATGCCGATATTCAACGGCGGTTGTTTGTGCGGACAGGTTTGTATCGCGGTTCGGGGAGAGCCTAAACGAATAGGTATCTGTCATTGCACAGATTGCCGCCAGGAGGTGAGCGTCCGGCGAACGCATTTTCGGGTGTGGAGAGATGGATGCTATAGGCCGC
>NZ_JBMDKV010000014.1:0-187996 GCF_057809895.1 Rhizobium sp. FG113
GATCTCCCCCCTTGTGGGGGAGATGTCCGGCAGGACAGAGGGGGGTGCCACACGGGACAACGCCGGCGGCAGTGTCCGGGACGACCGCGCCAAACACAAAAACGGCGGCCGAAGCCGCCGTTTCCACTCACACACCAGTCCGCTTACGCCGCTTCGCTGACACCAGCACTCCTAGTGCGGAACAGCAGCCGATCGGTCCCGCCGGTGATCTTCACCGTCGAACCATCCGGCACCTGTCCGCCGAGGATCTGTTCGGCGAGCGGGTCCTGGACGTACTTCTGGATCACCCGCTTCAGCGGCCGCGCGCCGTAGACAGGATCGTAACCCTTGTTGGCGAGCCAATGCGTGGCCTCGTCGTCGAGCTCGATGGTGATCTTGCGCTCGGCCAAGAGCTTCACCAGACGCTGCAGCTGGATGTCGACGATCGCGCCCATCTCGTCCCGCTTCAGGCGGTGGAAGAGGATGATCTCGTCGATGCGGTTCAGGAACTCCGGCCGGAAGTGGCCGCGCACCATCTCCATCACCTGCTCGCGCACCAGATCGCTGTCGTCGCCGTCCTTCAGCTGCGTCAGATATTCGGCGCCAAGGTTCGACGTCATGATGATCATCGTGTTGCGGAAATCGACGGTGCGGCCCTGGCCATCGGTCAGGCGGCCGTCGTCGAGCACCTGCAGCAGCACGTTGAAGACATCCGGATGCGCCTTTTCGATCTCGTCGAACAGCACGACCTGATAGGGCCGGCGACGCACCGCTTCCGTCAGCGAACCGCCTTCCTCATAGCCGACATAGCCGGGAGGGGCACCGATCAGCCGGGCCACGGAGTGCTTCTCCATGTACTCGGACATGTCCATGCGCACCATCGCCGTCTCGTCGTCGAAGAGGAAGCGGGCCAATGCCTTGGTCAGCTCCGTCTTGCCGACGCCGGTCGGGCCGAGGAAGATGAACGAGCCGAGCGGCCGGTTCGGATCCTGCAGGCCGGCGCGCGCACGGCGCACCGCCCGCGACACGGCCTGAACCGCGTCGCCCTGGCCGATGACAGACTTCGCCAGCTCGTCTTCCATCCGCAGCAGCTTCTCGCGATCGCCTTCCAGCATCTTCTCGACCGGAATGCCGGTCCAGCGGGAGACGACATGCGCGATGTTGTCGGGGGTCACGACCTCCTGCACCATCGCACTGCGATCATTGTCCTGCGCTTCGGCTTCCGAAAGCTTCTTTTCAAGCTCCGGAATGACGCCGTAGGTCAGTTCGCCGGCGCGCTGGAATTCGCCCTTGCGCTGGGCGATCGCCAGATCGTTGCGGGCATCGTCGAGTTCCTTCTTCAGGTCGGCGGCAAGGCCGAGCTTCTGCTTTTCCGCCTGCCAGCGGGCCGTCAGCGCGTCGGCGCTCTCCTCCAGATCGGTGAGTTCGGTCTCGAGCCGGACAAGCCGGTCGGCCGAGGCGACATCGGTTTCCTTCTTCAGCGCTTCGCGCTCGATCTTGAGCTGCATGATGCGGCGATCGAGTTCGTCCAGCTCTTCCGGCTTGGAATCGACCTGCATGCGCAGGCGCGCAGCCGCCTCGTCCATCAGGTCGATCGCTTTATCGGGGAGAAAGCGATCGGTGATGTAGCGGTTCGACAGCGTGGCGGCCGCCACAAGCGACGAGTCCGAGATGCGGACCTTGTGGTGCTGCTCGTACTTCTCTTTCAGGCCGCGCAGGATCGAGATCGTGTCCTCGACCGTCGGCTCTTCGACGACGATCGGCTGGAAGCGACGGGCGAGCGCCGGGTCCTTCTCGACATGCTTGCGGTATTCGTCGAGCGTGGTCGCGCCGACGCAATGCAGTTCGCCGCGCGCAAGCGCCGGCTTCAACAGGTTCGAGGCATCCATCGCGCCGTCACCCTTGCCGGCACCGACGAGCGTATGCATCTCGTCGATGAACAGGATGATCTCGCCGTTTTCGGCCTGCACCTCGTTGAGCACGCTCTTCAGGCGCTCTTCGAACTCGCCGCGATATTTCGCGCCGGCAATCAGAGCGCCCATGTCGAGCGCCATCAGCTTCTTGTCTTTCAGCGATTCCGGCACGTCGCCATTGACGATGCGCAACGCCAGACCTTCGGCGATCGCCGTCTTGCCGACGCCGGGTTCACCGATGAGAACGGGGTTGTTCTTGGTACGGCGCGACAGCACCTGGATCGTGCGGCGGATTTCATCATCGCGGCCGATCACGGGATCGAGCCGGCCATCGCGGGCTTCCGCCGTCAGGTCGCGGGCAAATTTCTTCAGCGCGTCAAAGCCCTGTTCGGCATTGGCGCTGTCGGCCGTGCGGCCCTTGCGGATTTCATTGATGACCTGGTTGAGCGTCACCGCCGTCACGCCGGCATTCTTCAGCGTGATCGCGGTCGACGATTCCATCGCCAGCGCCTGCAACAGACGCTCGACCGTGACGAAGCTGTCGCCGGCCTTCTTCGATGCCTCTTCGGCGGTCGAGAGAACCTTGGCGAGCGGTGCGGCGAGATAGATCTGGCCGTTGCCGCCGGAGACCTTTGGCAGCTTGGCAAGGGCGGCATCATTGGCAAGGCGGGCGGCCTTGGCGTCGCCGCCGGCGCGCTCGATGAGAGACGCGGCCATGCCCTGGTCGTCGTCGAGCAGCACTTTCAGCACATGCTCGGGCGAGAACTGCTGATGACCCTGGGCCAGCGCATAGGTCTGCGCCGACTGGATGAAACCGCGCACCCGCTCGGAGTATTTTTCAATATTCATAAATAGACCTCCTTAAATCGCCCTGCCCTCATAAGGCACAGGCCGATGACTGAGATTGAGCTCCCTCAAGAGGCGAGCCATGTCTCCTCGCCGGCGGACGAAACCGCGGCGAAGAACTTGCTCAGGATATGGTGGGAAGCCGCGAAAGTTTAAAGAGGTGGCGCGCCCAAAAAACCACGCTTGGGAGCAAGCTGCGGCCGGCCCGCGAGCGGCAACCGGCAGGCCGAAAACGAGATCGCCCCGCCGGAGCGGCTGCTCGGGCGGGGCGGGATCGAATTGTATTGGATGGCGCTTACGCGGCGACCAGATCGTCCGTCTCGTTTTCCTTGAACATCTTGGCGAGGTTCAGGAAGCAGATCATGCCGTTTTCGGACGCGATGATGCCTTCGCAGAAGGCGCGGTCGAAGGACGCGGTAACCTCGGGAACCGGCTGCACCTGATCGGCCGAAATCGTCAGGATGTCGGAGACGCGGTCTACAAGCATGCCGATGACCATGTTGTGCACTTCGGCGACGACGATGGCGCTGCGCTCATTGGCGACGGTGCTCTTCATGCCGAGCTTGAAGGCGAGGTCGATGATCGGAATGACCGAGCCGCGCAGGTTCATGACGCCGATGACGTCGGCCGGCGAATGCGGGATCGGCGTCGAAGGCGCCCAGCCGCGGATTTCGCGGATGGTCGTCGTCTTCACGCAGAATTCCTGGTCGTGCAGGCGGAAGGCAATGATCTCAAGCGTATCGCCACTGAAGCTCGGAGAATTGATCGTCGTCATTAAAAATGTCCCAACTGTCGAAAGCCAGGGCAGAAGCAACCACGCCACCATTGGCGTCGATGCACTTTGCCTTCAAGCCGCCAGTTCTCTGAATATGAAGAGTACCGTTACGGTTACTGAGGACTGTAAAGAAAGAGTGTTTCCCAAATCTAAACCGGCCGGCAGGATTTTTCGCCCGGTGAGAAGGGAAAGGCGTTGAACGGATCATGGACCCGTTCAACGCGGCCAAGTCTCAGACGATGGTCTTGTCGATCTGCTCCACCGCCCACTCGACCTGATCCTTGGTGATCACAAGCGGTGGCGCCAGGCGGATGGTGTTTTCGTGGGTGTCCTTGGCGAGAAGCCCGAGGTCCTTGAGCGCGTAGCAATACTGCCGCGCGCCGCCCGCTTCCGGCACCAGTTCGACCGCCATCATCAACCCGCGCCCACGCACCTCTTTCACGATGTTCGAGCGGATCGACCGCAGACCTTCGAGGAAGTAGTCGCCCATCCGCTCGGCATTGCCGATCATGTCTTCTTCCGTCAGCACCTTCAACGCCGCGCGCGCCACGGCGCAGGCAAGCGGATTGCCGCCGAAGGTCGAGCCGTGCTGGCCAGGCTTCAACACGCCCAGCACCTCGGAATTCGAAAGCACGGCGGACACAGGATAGAAGCCGCCCGACAGCGCCTTGCCGATCAGCGTCACATCGGCCTCGATACCCTCATGCTCCTCTGCCAGCAGCTTGCCGGTGCGGCCGAGCCCGGTCTGGATCTCGTCGAGGATGAGCGTGACCTTGTTGTCGGTGCAGAGCTGGCGCACCGTCTTGAAATAGCCCGGCTGCGGGATGATGACGCCCGCCTCGCCCTGGATCGGCTCGATCAGCGCCGCCACAGTGTTCTCGTTGATCGCTGCGGCAAAGGCTTCCGCGTCACCGAAGGGAACGGTGCGGAAGCCCGGCGTATAGGGACCGAAGCCTGAGCGCGCATCCGGATCGGTGGAGAAGCTGATGATGCTGAGCGTACGGCCATGGAAATTGTCGGAGCAGACGATGATCTCGGCCTTGCCCTCGGGCACGCCCTTCACCTCGTATCCCCATTTGCGCACCGCCTTGATCGCTGTCTCGACAGCCTCGGCGCCGGAGTTCATCGGCAGGATCTTGTGCGACCCCGTCAGCGCTGCGAGCTCCTCGTAGAGATGCGCCAGCTGGTCGTTGCGGAAGGCGCGCGAGGTCAGCGTCAGCTTGCCCGCCTGCTCGACCATGGCCGAAAGGATCTTCGGGTGGCAATGCCCCTGGTTGACGGCCGAATAGGCAGACAGGCAATCGAGATAGCGCTTGCCATCCGTATCCCAGACATAAACGCCCTCGCCGCGCGTCAGGACGACGTCGAGCGGCTTGTAGTTATGGGCGCCCAGGCGCTGCTCTGTATCGATCAATCTGGCTGAACTGCTCATGGTCGTCCCTTCTTGTTATGCGGTTTCTTATGCGGCACGCGTCGGGCGGTCGAAGATGCGGCGGCCGAACAGGCTGGCCGTCAGCTCAACGAGAACGCGCGCGCTCTTGCCGCGATCGTCGAGAAACGGGTTGAGCTCGACCAGATCGAGAGAGGAGACGAGCCCGCTGTCGCAGAGCATCTCCATGATCAGATGCGCCTCGCGGAAAGTCGCTCCCCCGGGCACCGTCGTGCCGACGCCGGGCGCGACGTCAGGATCGAGGAAATCGACATCGAGGCTGACATGAAACAGCGCGTTCGCCGCTTCGACCTTGGAGAGAATGTCGCGCATGATCGCCGCCACCCCCTGCTCGTCGATTGAGCGCATGTCGAAGACGTTGACGCCGTGCTCCTTGATCAGCTCGCGCTCCGGCGCATCGACGGAGCGTATCCCGACCTGGAAGACATTCTTCGGATCGACCAGCGGCCGGTCGCGCGGCAGGATGTCGGAGAGATCGGCCTGGCCGCAATAATAAGCGACAGGCATGCCGTGAATATTGCCCGATGGTGACGTTTCCGGCGTGTTGAAATCCGAATGCGCATCAAGCCAGAGCACGAAAAGCGGCCGCTTCTGCTTGGCGGCATAGCGCGCCATGCCCGATACCGAGCCCATCGACAGGCTGTGGTCGCCGCCGAGAATGATCGGAAAACGACCGGCATCGGCGATCTCGTAGACGCCGGCTTCGAGCGCCCGCGTGAATGCGCCGACGGTGCGCAGATTGTGCGCCTTCGGATTGTTCGGCAGGTCACGGGCCGGCACGATCTGCACGTCCCCAGCATCGGCAACGTCATGGCCGAGATCGACAAGCGCGCGGTCGACGCCGGCGATTCTCAGCGCCGTCGGCCCCATCGCGGCCCCCCTGCGGCCGGAGCCCTCTTCCAAAGGCGCACCGATAAGGGTGACCGATCGCGACTGTGCCTGCATCTTGTTCTCCTGCTCACTGCTTCGGTTGAATATCTGCCATCGCCACGGCGACAAAAAGATGAAAAAGTGCCAGTTTCACAGCATGATTTGGCAGTTTGCCAAGTCCAGCCATACAAAGTGAAACCCCGCTCCTACAAAGTAAGACCATGGACGACCTCGATCAGGAACTTCTGAGCGCCCTGCGCCACAATGCCCGCACCCCCGTCTCCTCGCTTGCCGCCATGACCGGCGCCTCACGCGCCACCGTCGCCGCGCGCATTGACAGACTGGTCGCCAACGGCACCATCGCCGCCTTCACCATCCGCACCGGCCACGAGACCCGCGCCGCCGGCGTGCGCGCCATCGTCATGATCGAGGTGCTCGGCAAGCTGGCCGACAAGGTCGCCGACCAGCTGCGCGGCCTGCCGCAGGTGCGCGCGCTCCACAGCACCAACGGCAAATGGGACTTCATCGCCGAACTCGAAGACCGCGACCTCGTCTCCTTCGACGAAACCCTGCGCCGCATAAGACTGATCGACGGCATCAACACGACTGAGACGAACATATTGCTGAAGACGCGGAAGACCAGCTTTTAAGGCGAAAGCGGGGAAGGCAACCGGGGCGTCCGCCTTGCGCCAATAGGAGACATAAACCGCTTCGAGTTTAGAGGCTGGAATGGGGGCCGGAGTTGGCTTTTTCGTTCGCCTGACGGGTCTTCAGAAACTCTCACGACCTGCCACCGGTGCCTAGATCAGCAAGCAGATCGATGGCCTTGCGGTCACCGATTGGTAACGGCGTGGGTAATCGATCGGGGAGCGTTTCAGACATAGGAAAATGTAACTCGCCTCCGCACACTGAGCGTCAACGAGGTATCCCGCGTCGTGCCTTGTCCTTGATCCATGCGGCAACCTTGTCGAGAAATGCCCAGACATCGTCATTACCGGGATGAACATAGTTGGGGGCTTTCGGGTCGCTTCCCAGCGCCTCGAAGATGTTGCGCAGCCACCTTTTGCTTCTGGGAACATTCAATCCTGTTAGCCAGTGCTCGACTTCGCCATTCCTCAGAACGAACAAGCCATATTGATCGAGGCGGTCAAAAAGGTTCTCGGCCTTTTCCTTCGGAGCGCCATTGAGCAGGGCAATTCCGCCATCCGACTTGGGTTTCTTGCCGTCTGAGATAAGGTCTGACCAGACGCCTGCGCGCTCCAATTTTATAGGATCGTGTGGCTTAGGGTAATTTGTGGCTTCCAAGAGAACTGGGAAGTTGGTTTCGGGGTTGAGTGCATCAACGTCTAGAATGACGGCCACGGGTATCCCGAGTGCCCGAAGCGGACCGACGATCTTGTTCACAGAGTCCTTTCCGTTGGCGTTAAGGAAAAGGGTGTTCGGCGCGCCTCGTCCAGATTCCTCTGCAAGAAGTCGCTCGTTGAGCTCTTGGTAGAAGGCACGGTCCGCATCCGCTTCGGTAACCACGACGCCTTCGTAAAAAACGCCCGACAATGCATTTGCAGACCGCAAAAGTGGCTCTTGCATCATCACGCGGATGTCGTCGTTCGAAAGCATGCGAGCAGTAGAACTGCCTTGCTGATAGGTCAGGCGAACGACATTGACCTTCGCGCCCGACTGGATCGCGCCCATCAGGAACTGGCTGCTATGGGTCGATACAAAAACCTGCTTGTCGCCTTGGCTCGCAGTCTGTGCGATCTCGCGGCCAAGTTTGTAGGCCAGTGTGGGGTGCAGAAAGGCTTCCGGCTCGTCGATGATCATGATCTTCGGGTCGCCTGCGCGCAGTACCAACAGCATGCCCGTAAAGGCCTTCATTCCGTCGCTCCACTGATGGATGGGACGAGCATTCCTCATCCAGTCCAGCGTGGCGTCCTCTACGGTGCGCTCATTTGGTGGGGCCGTATTCCCATATCGCAGGTGGATTGACGCGCCTTCGGAAATGTCCATGCCTAGATAAAGGCCGAAGGCATCGAAAAGGACATCCCGTAGCGACTGGCGGCGAGGATCGTCCGTTAAAAGCCTAGCAAAAGTGCTTTGCGGGTCCTTCAGATCGCCTCTACCCTGTTCCGAGGTCAGGCCAATCCTGCTTGGCCCATCAAGAATGAGCATATGATGAGCCGCGAACAGTTGAGCGAAGCCATTTATGTTTCCATCAGGATTCTCCAGAACTTGGCGGAAACCTGGGACGTGGACTTGAGCCCGCCAGGGGCCAAACTTGAGGTATACGTGATCAGGGTGATCCACTTCTCCCGCATTGCGCCTGGGGTCTGCCCAGACTTCAATAATCGCGTCGACTTCTTCGGCAGTGTGTTTACGGAATTTGAGACCAGCAAGAATTGTACGATGCGTATCTCCCCTGCTGCTGAATTCGGCGATCTCGCGCAGCACCATACTCTTCCCTGAGTTGTTTGGCCCGACGAAAATGGTAACAGCAGGCTCGTCCAACACCAGTGGGTCTGCGCCTTGGCCAGCGCCAAAGCGAAACCTTACTTCCTCAATCAGCACCGAAATCTCCTCTAAGCCCCGATTGTCAGACAGCGGAGGTCGACCATCCGTGTCGACACCGTCGCATCCCACGCGTTTGACCGCAAGGTGATGTGTATCTGCCTCGACGTTCTTCCAAATAGGGGACCGTCAGCTTCCCAACCCAGATTGGGCATCTGGATTCATAGAGCGATTGGCAGCTTTAGCGAATGCCTACAGCAGGCTGAACGACCGTGATTGAGGCGCAAAGCCGTCCGGCTGCTTTCTACCTAAAATGGCGACTTCGGGCCGAAATCAGCGGCCAACAGGCGACGCCGGGCACGAATAGCTTGTCACATCTGCGTCAACATGGCTGATGTCGCACCTAACCGTTTTGCGGTAGTGCTCCCTCACGCTTGAAAGCGTCACGCAACAGCCTGGATTATTCGAAATGTGGGATTGGTTCCCGATCATCTTCTTTCCGCTCAAGATCATCGTGCTCGGCACGGGCATGTTCTTCGCCATCAAGTGGCATCGCGATCAAGAGAAGAATAAGTAGCAAGGACGGCGGACGGTCAGCGCCCGCCGGCTATGCTCTAGCCAACCGCAAGCGCCAGATCGTTCGCGGTCGACGAAACGACGTTCCCTCGGCCAGTTCCCTTTGCCTGATAGAGCGCCTGGTCCGCGCGCCGCAAAGCCTCTTCGCAGGTTTCGCCGCCACCGCTTGTCACGTCCGCAATTCCGAAGGATGCGCCGATCACCACTTTGCCGGCCGATAATGGATACGGCTGCGATAGAATCGAGGACAGTCGGCGGCAGTGCCATTCGGCGTCGGCGAGCGAGATATGCGGCATGAGGACGGCAAATTCGTCTCCGCCCAATCGGAATACGACGTCATCTTCCTTGCATCCGCCCTGAAGGCGAGCGGCAACCTGCTGCAGCAACTCGTCACCGGCCGCATGCCCGTGTCTGTCGTTGACGGATTTAAAGCCGTCGAGATCGATGCAGACCACCGTCATCGGCCGAGCCGAACTTAGTCGTGCGAATTCGGGGGCAAGCAGCGACCTGTTCGCCAGCCCGGTCAGGAAATCATGTGTCGCGGCATGGCGCATCTGCTTCTCGGATTCCAGGATCGAGGAAATCGCCTTCCGCGAAAGCCGCAGCGAAAACAGACCACCGAAGATGAGAACCACGGTCACCACGACCGCCAACGGCAGCGATTGACGCAGCAGATCCTTGGCGGGCGTTGGCGATCTCCATGAGAGCACCTCGGTCTCACCGTCAGGTCGCGTCGCTATTTCCACGCGCGCCCGGTCGGCGCCGACCGTCTTGAGCGGACCAACGGTCGCATCGTCGAGAACGAAACGATTGCCCAGGAATTCCGGCAGGCTGCCGGCGATCGGCACGGCGGATACGAGGATCGGCGCCCGGCTCCCGCGTGGTACGGATGTCTTGAAGTCCGATTGAAAAAGGCTTGCGGTAAGCAGAACCGCATCATTGTTGACGACCTCGACCCTGCTGAAGGCGATGGGGTTGGGAATTCCCTCGGGCCGCGTCTTTGCTTCCTCGGACCTGACGCGCTCGACAAGGGTGCGAGCATCACCGACGATGACCTCGGGACCGCGCACGAAGAATGCCCGATCCTTCATCTCGTCGGCGGTTCTCGAATAGATGAGAGCGTCATCGGAGTTGAGGATCGCGGCAAAACGCGTCCTAGACGTCCCGATCAGCGACTGGCCGATGTTCCTGTCCGCCCATTCGAAATCGAATGTGTTGTCGAGTTTCGCGATTGATTCATCCCAGATCGTCCAAGCTGTCAGCGCGAACTCGAGGTCGGATGTCCAGACCGCGATGTTGCGCTTGACCAAGGTCTCCTGGCGCTGGCGGCTCTCGGCATCCAGCCGGGCAACGCCGAACGACGGGATCGCAGCCAACCCCGCAATAACGATCGCCGTGAGAATGAGAGCCGGTCCTACCAGCTTGAGATGGGTAAAGCGTGTGGTCACTTTGGCGTCCTGGTCTTTTGTCGACACAGGTAGCTTCCGCCAGTTTCGGTTGCGTTATCGCAAAGCTCTTTTTGGTGAGCGCGGTTAATATCCCGTTGCGTCGGCCGATAGTCCGGGAGTGCCGTCAGGCGCCAACCATAGGCGCCCCCACCCTCAATATTCCTTCTCGTACACCACGCCCGCCTCGCCGGCACCATTGGCGCCGGCCGCCCCGCGCAGCTTCACGCCACGCCCGACATCGAGGTTGATGATCGCCTTGGCGCCATCCTTGGTGTTCTGCTGCAGCTCGATATAGGTGCGCTCGTTGAGATAGCGGCCGACGCCGACATTGGTCTGGCCGTTGGCATCGGTGCTGATATCGAAATCATCGACGCCAAGCTGGTTGCGCAATCCCTGGAACAGCGAGGTCGAGCGACCGCCCGCAAGCTGGCTGACGGCATCGGCAAGCTGGGCGATCTGGATCGCCGAGAGTTTCGACATCGACTGCCCGAAGATCAGCTGCGCCAAAACTTCGTCCTGCGGCAGCGCCGGCGAGGAGGAGAAGGTGATGGCCGGATCGGTCGCCAGCCCCGCCACGTCGACGGTCAGCGTCGTCGTGCCCGAGGTCGAGGTCGCCGCCATCTGCAGCGCCGGCGTCAGATCGCCGGCAAAGGTGATCCGGCTCTTGTCGGAGAAATCGAGACGACGGTTGAGAATGGTGAGACGCCCGCGCCGCATGGTGAAGCCGCCGGAAACCACAGGCACGGACGCCGTGCCCCGGATCGTCACGCTGCCACCGAGCTCGGCATCGATGCCGCGTCCACGCACGAAGATCTGCGAGGGCGCATCGACCTGGATATCGAGATTGAGCGTAGTCGATTTGCCCCTCGCGCCTTCCTGCGTCGTGTCGCGGATCTGGGCGAGAACGGCCTTCGGCGCGTTCTTGTGGCGGATGTCAATCTCGCGCAGCGATGTCGGAAGCTTTTCCGGAACGGTGATCGAGGCCTTTTCGAGCGTAAGCTTGCCGTTCAGCGTCGGATTGGCAAGAAGCGGCCCACGCAGGCCGATCGTGCCGTCAACCGTGGCAACGACGAGCGTGCCGTCGACATAGACGGCCTTGTTGAGACGGACATCGATATTGGCGGGGAAGTTCGCCGCCGGCTGGATACCGACATCGCCGGTGACCGCGATATTGCCGCCGCTCGCAAGCTGCCCGGTCAGGCGCGAGATCACCGCGCGCTGCCCGTCGAAGCGGATATCGGCCGTCAGGCTGTTGATTTCCAGATTGCGCCGGACGTCGATGACCTTGGCGCCGCTGGTGGCGACCGTTCCGTTGATCACGGGCGCCGCCGCGGTCCCGCCGACCTGCAGATTGAAGTTGGCGTTGCCTTCCGCGACGAACCCTTGCGCGGCTAGCTGCGCGCCGAGAACGGCGAAGGGCAGGTTGCCGGAAAAGCGCATGTCGAGCGCCCGGTTGCCCGAGATGGCGAGGTTGCCGCCGCCTCGCAGCGACAGGCCGGCATCGCCGGTAACTGTCGTGTCGATGGTGAGCCGGCCCGAAGCGAGCTTGCCGTTCGCACCGATCGCAAGCGGCGAGACACCCGCACCGCGCGTCTGGCTGGTCGCGGCATTGCGCCAATCGAGCTTGAAGTCGACATCCGGCATCGGCAGCTTGCCGGAAGCCGCGACCGTGCCCGAGATATTGCCCTCGGCGGCGAGCCCCGGAACGAAGGCGTTGGCCAGCCCCGCCGGCAGGTTCGATATGTCGGCCTTCACGGCAAGCGATTGCGCATTGGCGCCCGCGACCACGAAGTTACCCGCCGCCTTCAGTGCCACGTTGTTGCCGGTAAGATTGGTGGTGAAGTCGAGCTTGTTGTCAGCAAGCTTGCCATTGGCATTGGCCGACAGCGAGCCGACGCCCGCAGCCCGCGTCTGCGTCGTCGCCGCGTTCTTCCAATCGAGATTGAAGTCGATGACGGGATTGGCAGGCGTTCCCGATGTCTTCGCCCGGCCCGAAATCGTGCCCTCGGCGCCAAGGCCAGGTACGAAGCCATTAGCAAGGCTCGCCGGTAGATCGGTGATGTCAGCATCGACCGAAAGCCCCTGAATATTGGTCCCAACCAACGCCGCCGTCCCCTTGGCCTGCAGCAATGTCTTGCTGTTGCTGGCCAGATTGGCGTCGAAATTGATCTTGTTGTCGGCGAACTTTCCCGTCGCGTCGAGGCTGAGCGCCGAAAGGTTGGCGCTCTTGGTCTGCCGCGTCGTCGCATTCGCCCAGTTGAGCTTGAAATCGACGGATGGCAGCGGCAGCGCGCCGGAAACGTTGGCGGTGCCCGAGATCATGCCGCCGGCATCGAGATCGGGCACGAAGCTGCTGACAAGTGCTGCCGGCAGGTTGTTGAGCGTCGCATTGGCTTCGATCGTCGTCGGCTTGGTCCCCTCGATCCCGATCTTGCCGGCCGCCTCGAGCGCCGCACCGGCCTGACCGTCCAGCTTCGTGGTGAAATCGAGCGCCTTGTCCTCAAGCGTTCCTTTGAGCGCCAGCGCCATGGCCGGCAGCTTCGCTGCCTTCGTCTGGCTGGTCGCGACATCGGCCCAAGCGAGATCGAAACTGGCCTTCGGCTGCTGCAGCGTGCCTGATGCCGAAGCCGTGCCGGAAATCGTGCCGCTGGCGCCGAGCCCATCGACGAAGCCATTGGCGAGCCCGGCCGGAACCGCGCTCAACGTCGCATCGACCTTGAGATCGCCGACCGCCGAATCTTGAAGCTTGAGATTGCCCGCCGCCTTCACCGACATGCCGCCGTTGGCCGAAACGTTGCTGTCGAAGGTGAGCGTGTTGTCCGTAAACGTCCCGTTCACCGAAGCACCGACGCCCGAAAGGCCGGCCGCCTTGAGCTGGCTGGTCGAGGCGTTCTTCCAATCCAGCTGGAACTGCGCGGCCGGCATCGGCAGCTTGCCGGATGCGCCGAAGCTTCCCGATATCATGCCCTGCGCGGCAAGATCGGGCATGAAGGCGTTGGCGAGCGCCGCCGGAATATTGGCAAGCGTCCCGTCCACCTTCAGCGTCTGCGCGTCAGTGCCGGTGACGACGAAGCTGCCATCGGCCTTGATCGCAAACCCGCCGCTGCCGCCGGCATTCGCGTTGAAATTGAGGATGTTGTTTTCCAGCTTGCCGCTCGCCGTCAGCCCGAGCGAGGAGAGCTTGGCGACCTTGGTCTGGCTGGTGGCCGCGTTCTTCCAGTTCAGCTTGAAATCGAGCGCCGGCGCCGGCAGCTTGCCCGAAGCGGTGACGCTGCCGGTGATGGCGCCTTCGGCGTTCAGCCCAGGCACAAAGGCATTGGCCAATCCGGCGGGAATATTGACGATATCGGCATCGACCTGCAGCGACTGCGCATTCGGCCCCGCCGTGACGAAATTGCCGGCAGCCTTCAGCGAAACGCCGCCCTTGCCGCTCAAATCCGTTTTGAAATCGAGCTTGTTGTCCGCGAACTTGCCATCCGCACCGATCGAAAGCGCGGAAAGCCCGGCCCCCTTCGTCTGGCTAGTCGCGGCGTTCTTCCAATCGAGCGTGAAATCGGCCACGGGTGCTGCCGGCGTACCCGTCACAGAAACCTTGCCCGAAATCGCACCCGCGGCATCGAGATCGGGCACGAAGCTGTTGGCAAGGCTCGCTGGCAATTGCTTGACCACGGCGTTGATATCGAGCGTTTCGCCGGCCGAGCCGGTTACGTTGATCGCGCCGTCGCCGGTCTTGATCTCGAGACCATCGAGCGTCACCGTGCCATCAGTAATCGACAGCTGCGACGGCGCGGCAAGATCCACCGCAATGTCATGCGGCTTGGCCGAGAAGCGGTCGAGCTGAACGAGCGTCGTGCCGGCATTGGCTTCGACACCGCCGCCCGCCACCAGCGGGTGGTTGTCGTAATAGCCGTCGAGGCTGAAATTCGTGCGGTTGCCGAGCTGCGTGAAATTCACCGCCAGGCTGTCGATCTTGTTGGTGCCGGATGCGACCTCGTCGGCCTTGATCGCTCCCGTTGCTGCTAATGCCGAGAGATCGGTGACGGTGACATCGACATTGGGGCTGACGATCGCGAAGTTGCCCTGCTTCAGGCCACTGCCCGTCGCCGCCACCTTCAGGCCGATCTTGCCGGCATCGTTGCTGATGTCGACCGACCCCTTGAGATCGCCCTCCGCCTTCTGGCCGGCCAGCGCCGCGATGAGGCTGAGATCGGGCAGGTCGAATGTCAGAGCGCCCGTCGGCGCGAAGCTTTCGGACAGCGCGACGTGACCCGTCAGGCTGTTATTACCGACATTGGCCTTGATCGACGGCAGCGTCGTCTGCCCGCCCTCGGACAACACGTCGGTGCTGATGTCGATCGCCTGGCCATCGATCTTGCCGGTCGCCTTCACCTGCGCCTTGGGCGCCTTCGGATCGGCGGTCGCGGTCAATGCCACAGCGAGATCGCTCAGCCCGCGCCCAGCCATGTCGATCGCGGGAGCGTTGAGATTGGCCGAAAGCGCCAGCGCGGAGAGATCGCCGCCGGCCTTCAGACTGTAGGTCACGGCACCCGAGGCGGTGTCGAGCAACGGCTTGATATCGGGCACGCGGCCGGCAAGCGTCGCATCGAGCGTCGTGCCGTCGAGAACGATATTGCCTGTCGCAACCGTGAGGTCCGACTTGATGCTGAGGTTCGACAGGTTGATCTTGTCGGGAATGGTGCCTGCCACTTGGCCCTCGATCGTGACAGGCGTCTTGAACCGCGCCGCGACGGCCGGCGGCATTGCCGGCGGCTCGACGGTCAGCTTGGCATTACCGGTGAGCGAATTGTCGGTGAGCTGATACGCACCATTGAGGCTGGCATTCGCCGATGCGCTCTCGATCGTCGCGCCATTGAAGCCGATCGCCGCCGGCGAAATCTGCAGCGGCAGAACGATCGTCACCGGCCCCTGAACCGCCCGGTTGATATCGGGGTTGGCAAAGGTCATGTCGCCGGCGACAAGGCGGATCTGCACGGCGCCGGAGCGGCCGCTAAGATTGAAGTTGTCGCTCTTGGCGGTCAGCTTCACATTGCCGATCGTCGCCTGCGGCAGCACGGCGGTATCGAGCGAGGCGCTGGCATTCAGCCGCGACGCCTTGGCATCCCCCGTCAGCGCCAGATTGACGCCCGTGATCATGAAGCGTGCTTCGCCTTCCGCCAGCGGCCAGCGGAAATCGACCGGGCCGGATGTCCCGAGCAGATTGGCGTTCAGGCTGTTCTTGCCCTTCGGGTCCAGCGTGCCGGAGGCGGCGATGACGACGGCGCCCGTCGCCACATTGCCGGTCTGGATATCGATCTTGCCGGCATTATCGAAATTGGCCGCGAGATCGATGTTCGTCTGTCCGGCGAAAAGCGGCCGGAACGCCGCCGGCATCAGCGAGCTCAGATCGCCGCCGCCCTTGAGCTCGACATGATGCAGAGCCTGGTCCGGCGTCAGCGTGTGATGCGCTTCGATCGCGGCGCGCTGCTGGCCATCGAGCGAGGCCTGCAATTTGGCTTTCCAGTCGGAGATCGGGCCATCGCCATTGAGGCTGATCTCGACGGCCGGGTTGTTCGGCAAGGCAAGCACACCGGCGAGCAACCCGCCCTTCGGTTCGTTGAGCTTGGCTTTGACCGTAAGCTGGCTGTTTTCAGGCAGGAAGGCGACATCGGCCGTCAGCTTGGCATCCGGCACGTCGTGGCGGTGTACCGTGATATTGGCATCGCCGCCCTTCGAGTCGGCACGCACGCTGCCATCGGCCGAGAGCGTGAAGGCGCGCCCGATCAGCGGCTGTGACAGGCTGATCTTCGGCAGCGATATCTGATCGATATCGATCTTGATCGGAAGCGAGAACCCGCCGCTGGCCTCCCCTTCCGCAGCCGGCCGCGACGGCAATGTGCGGACCGGCTTACGCAGAACGCGGATGGCATCCGCCTCCAGGCGCGTCGCATGGAAGCGCCCGGTGAAAAGCGCCAGCGGATTCCAATTGATCGACAGGCCGTCGACATCGGCAAACGTGCCGCGCGTATCTGAAAGCACGATGCGGGTCGCGCCGAGGCCACCGGTGAGCAGCCCCTGCGGGTCCATCACCCGGATGGTCATGTCGCGATTGGAGATGGTCGACGTCACCTTGTCGACCAGAATGCGGGCGCCGAAGCCGGTGAAGCCGAAGATGCCGATGGCCACGGCAAGCAGGATAACGACGACGCCGGCTCCGTAACCGAGCAGTCGTGCAATCCACTTGAAGATGTTCGTCAGCGTAAGCATGGACCCGGAGCTATCCCGTTTTCTGCGCGGCTATCGCAATCTCGCTGCGAGCCTGAACCTCGTTAGAACGACTGACCGATGCCAGCGTAAATGCCGTAATCCGTCCCACCCTCGAACTTGTTGAGGGGAACGGCGAAATCAAGCCGGATCGGCCCGAATGGGGTGGCGTAGCGCAGGCCGATACCGGCGCCTGCCCTGATATCCGAAAAATCGGGCGCAACATCGGCGGAAACCACCCCGACATCGATAAACGGCACAATGCCGATCGTGTCGGTGATCTTCACGCGCGTCTCGAACGACGCCGTCATGAAGGAAGCACCACCGGTCGCCTCGTTGGCGGCGTTATAGGGAGAGATTTCCTGATAGCCGTAACCGCGCACCGAACCGCCGCCGCCGGCAAAGAAGCGGCGGGTGGCGGGAATGTTCTCAAGATCGTCGGCGCCAAGCAGGAACCCGGCCGAAAGCTTGCCGGCAAGCACGATCCTGTCTTCGGCGCCAAGACCGTAATAGCCGGAGACCGAGCCCTCGAAGGCGGAGAAGAACGTGCCGTTATAGGCTTCGTAGCTCGGCGTCACCTTGCCCATCAGCCGGTAGCCCGATGTCGGGTCGAGCTTGTTGTCGCGCGCGTCGCGATCGAACTGCAGGGGAGCCGCGAAGGTCAGGTAGGTGTTGTTCCCGAACGCGTCGTCATCCTTTTCCCAGCTCACTTCGCCCGCGCCGGTAAACGTGTCGGTATCGTTGAGTTCGTAGGAATAGCCGAGCGATGCCGTGACCAGCTTGGCGCTATAGGCATCGGGATTTTCGGTCTTGGCGAGAATACTGGCGATCAGCGTCCCCGATGGCACGAAGGCGCCGGGCTTGGTGAAGGTGATACCCGCCGAGAAATCGAGATCGCCCAGAGCCGTCGCATCCCCGAGGCGGCCGACCGCACCCTCGACGCGCAACCCTTCCGCTCCACCGAACAGATTGCGATGGCCCCAATAGCCATTGACCCCGAAACCGTCGATCGTCGAATACTGCGCGCCGACGCCGAAATAGCGTTGCTTGCCCTCCGACACCTCGATGATCATCGGCAGGCTGCCGTCGCCGGCCAGCCGGTCTCCCTCGTGAATGGTAACGCTCGAGAATACGCCAAGCGCCCGCAGCCGCTCGCCGGCCTTCTTCAGCGCCTCCGGAGAATAGCGATCACCCTTGTTGATGCGCGAATAGCGCTCAATGAAATCGGACCGCACCGCCTTGGCGCCGGTGACGCCCACCGTCCCGATCGGCGCGACCGGCCCGCCCTCGGCGGCAAGCACGACGTCGACAGTATCGGTCCTGTGATCGGCCACCACCTTGCGCGTCGTCAGCTTCGCCAGCGGCCGCCCCTCGCTCTTCAACTGCTCAACGATCTTGTCGCCGGCCTTGATGATCGTCAGCGATCCGGCCGAAGCACCGGATCCGAGATCGTAATCGGCGGGATTTCGGTTAGCCGCATCGCCGCCGAATTGCACTTCGCGCACGTGAAACACCGGCCCGGCCGCAACGCTGACATTGACGGGCACCGGGCGCGAGCGATTGAACGTGGGGTTCGGCGGCAGGTCGTCGATATTGCGGCCATCGACGGTGATGGTCACGACGCCGCCATAGCGCGCCTTTTCATAGAGAGCCGCGATCAGCCGTTCGCGATCGTCGCGCGCCTTGACGACGACACCGAGATCACCCGAAACCGGCTGCTCCTTGTCTCCGACCAGACGCGAGCTGTTCTCAAGCGCCTCCTTGAGGTCGGGATCATCAGCATCCGATGTCAGCGTCACCTCATAGCGAACGGGGTCGGGCACCTGGTTGGCGTCCGTATCGTCCTTGCCGAAGAAGTTGATCCCGAAAAGCTTGAAGGCGTATGCATTCGACACGAGTGCCGGTGACAAGGCAGTCGCCACCGCGACCATTGTCACGATGCCTGCTCGCCGATACGCAATACCCGGTTTCGGTGCCTTCCGTCTAATCTGCATCCGCCGCTTTTTGGTTACACTGGATTTAAGCTCTGCGCCCCCCGGCCTGATGCGACCTTAGCGGCAAAATTCATTTTGTTGTACCGTTTTAAACCGCATGATTGCTGATTTAGCGGAAAAAAACAAAAATCCCGGGCCAGAGACCCGGGATTTGAAAGGTTGTGGCGAAGGATCAGCCGCGGCAATCGTCGATATAGCGGCGACCATATTCGTCGCGGTAGTAGCACTGGCCTGGCTGTTCGGACACACGGCCGATCAGCGCGCCGGACACACCGCCGACGGCAGCACCGACAGCCGCGCCACGAACATTGCCGGTAACCGCGCCGCCGATGACAGCGCCGGATGCCGCACCGATGCCCGCACCCTGTTGTGTCGGCGTGCAGCTTGCAATCGATAGGCCGATAAAGGCGAGCGCAATAATCTTTTTCATCAATAACTCCTGATTGTTCGCCCGAGCGGGCGGTGGCCGTCCCTGATTCCTGTCTTTTTTGTAACCTAGACCGCAAACTATGGCGCAAAAAGGGGCAAGCAACTGCTCCAACCGATTTCAATTGGTCTGAAGCCATGAAAATCGACTGGCAAATCGGTCACCAAGAACCATGCGAAGCACTGCGCGCAGGGCTGCAATGCACGATTGATCTGGTCAAGCACGCCAATTTCAAATTAAAGTAATTCGAAACTAGGGACGATTTGACGCACATGGTGCTAAATCGGACCAAATGGGTTGACGTGCAGTCGTCATTGGGCGGAGAACGCCTGCACGATACTGGAGCATGAGATGGATTTCGAAGCATTCTTCAAGAGCGAGCTGGAAGGCCTTCACAACGAAGGTCGTTACCGCGTGTTCGCCGATCTTGAACGTCACCGCGGCAATTTCCCGCGTGCCACGCGCCACACCCCCGAGGGGCCGAAGGATGTGACCGTCTGGTGTTCCAACGACTATCTCGGCATGGGCCAGAACCCCAAGGTGATCGAGGCGATGAAGAACGCCATTGACCACTGTGGCGCGGGTGCGGGAGGCACCCGGAATATTTCTGGCACCACGCACTACCACGTTCTGCTCGAGCGCGAGCTCGCAGATCTGCACGGCAAGGAATCGGCCCTGGTCTTCACCTCGGGTTACGTCTCCAACTGGGCAGCCCTCGGCACGCTCGGCGCCAAGATCCCCGGCATGATCATCTTCTCGGATGCGCTGAACCACGCCTCGATGATCGAGGGCATTCGCTACGCCAAGTGCGACCGCGTCATCTGGAAGCACAACGACCTGCAGGATCTCGAAGCCAAGCTCGCCGCCGCCGATCCGAAGGCGCCGAAGATGATCGCCTTCGAGAGCGTCTACTCGATGGACGGCGATATCGCGCCGATCAAGGAAATCTGTGATCTCGCCGACAAGTACGGCGCCATGACCTATCTCGACGAAGTCCACGCTGTCGGCATGTACGGCCCGCGCGGCGGCGGCATCGCCGAACGCGAAGGCCTGATGGACCGCCTGACTGTTATCGAAGGCACGCTCGGCAAGGCCTTCGGCGTCATGGGCGGCTATATCGCGGCATCCACCGCGCTCTGCGACTTCATCCGCTCCTTCGCATCCGGCTTCATCTTCACCACGGCGCTGCCGCCAGCGCTCGCCGCCGGCGCGGTTGCCTCGATCCAGCACCTGAAGGTCAGCCCCTTCGAGCGCGCCCGTCACCAGGACCGCGTTCGCCTGCTCCGCGCGCAGCTCGACAAGGCCGGCATCCCGCACATGCCGAACCCGAGCCACATCGTCCCCGTGATGGTCGGCGACGCCGCCAAGTGCAAGTGGATTTCGGACCTGTTGCTCGACAACTGCAACGTCTATGTCCAGCCGATCAACTACCCGACGGTTCCGGTCAAGACCGAACGCTTGCGAATCACGCCCACGCCGCTGCACACCGATGCCGACATCGAGCACCTTGTGGAAGCGCTGCATTCGCTCTGGTCGCGCTGCGCATTGGCCCGGCACGTCGCGTAACCTCACGCGCGACGGCGCTGCAGTCTCGGCTTGGAGCCTACGGCAGACAGCGAGAGTCATAAGCTATTGAAAGAACGCGGAAACTCCACTCGCCGCGTCATCCTCGGGCTCGTCCCGAGGATCTAAGCACGGTGCCCGGAATTCAACGGTGCTGGGTGCATGGAAGAGCGAAGCAAGCTCTTCACTCTACCGCCAACCCGCGTCTCCCGCCTCGCCAAGTCTCCATCCACGTCGAGCAAGTTGGCCGCTCAGCAGATGCTCGGCACAAGACCGAGCATGACGGTCGTGGGCTTGGGGTGGCTGCGGATAGAGTGGGCATAACCTGTTGAACGAAAACGGCGCCCCACTCTCGGCGTCATCCTCGGCCAACGAGCCGAGGATCTAAGCACGTGGCCAAGAGTGCAACGGTGCTGGGTGCATAGAAGGGCGAAGCAAGCTCTCCGCTCTATCGCCAACCCGCGTCTCGCGCCTCTCCAAGTATCCACTCGCGTCGAGCAAGTTGGCCGCTCAGCAGATGCACGGCACAAGACCGAGCATGACGGCGGCGGGTTTGGGAACGGCTGCGGATAGAGTGGCATAACCTGTTGAAACAAGGCGCCAATCCCACTCTCGACGTCATCCTCGGCCAACGAGCCGAGGATCTAAGCACGTCGCCGAGAATGCAACGGTGCTGGGTGCATAAAAGGGGCAAAGTCTTCATTCCACCGCCAACCCGCGTCTCCCGCCTCGCCAAGTGTCCATCCACGTCCAGCAAGTTGGCCGCTCAGCAGATGCTCGGCACAAGACCGAGCATGACGGTCGTGGGTTTGGGAACGCCGTAACCTATTCGACGAAAACAGTGCCGCACACTCGCGTACGTCGCGGACCGTCCGCAACCAACCCTTCAGGCAGCTTTCTCCCGGCTCGCCACCAAGACCGCAGCCCGCTGCCGGGCTTCCTTGTCGACGCTAAACACGTCGTCCATCGTCGCGGCCTCGGGCAGATGCGCCAGCTGGTCCATCACCGTCTCGGTCACATCGGCCATGGCGAGGAACGACAGGCGCCCGGCGATGAAGGCTTCGAGCGCCACTTCCTTGGCCGCATTCAAAACCGCACCCTGCACGCCGCCGCGCGTCATCGCAAGGCGAGCGAGCCGCAGCGCCGGGAAGCGCGTCTCGTCGGGTGCCTCGAAATCCAGCCGCGCCAGCTTGGCGAAATCGAGCCGCTCGATCGGCAGGTTCGGCCGGCGGGGATGCGCCAACGCGTAACCGATCGCGGTGCGCATATCAGGCGCGCCGAGCTGCGCCAGCACCGAGCCGTCGGTATAACCCACCATCGAATGGATCACCGATTGCGGATGCACGATGACCTCGATCTGCTCAGGCGTCAGCCCGAACAGGTGCTTGGCCTCGATCATCTCGAGCGCCTTGTTGAACATCGAGGCGCTGTCGATCGAAATCTTCAGCCCCATCGACCAGTTCGGATGCGCGCGCGCCGTCTCGACGGTCACACCTGCCATCTCCTCCAGCGAGGCGTTGCGGAACGGTCCGCCCGACGCCGTCAGGATGATGCGCTCCACGGCGTGGCGCTGGTTCTCTTCCAGCACTTGGAAGATCGCATTGTGCTCGCTGTCGACGGGCAACAGCTTGCCGCCGCCACGGCGCACGGACTGCACGAAGAGATCACCGGCGGAAACCAGGCATTCCTTGTTGGCAAGCGCGATATCGGCGCCCTTGCGGGCCGCGGCCAGCGTCGGCGCAAGGCCCGCCGTGCCGACGATCGCCGCCATCACCCATTCGGCCTCAAGATCGGCGGCTTCCATCAGGCCTGACTGACCGGCGGCAACCGCGATCCCGCTTCCAGACAGCGCGCTCTTCAGCGCTTCGTAATGGCTGTCACTCGCCGTCACCGCGAGTTTGGCACCGGTCGCGCGAGCCTGCTTTGCCAGCAGATCGACGTTCTCGTTGCCCGTCAGCACGGAGATTTCGAAGTTTTCGAGACCGCCGAGATGCTTCACCACATCGAGCGTGTTCTGCCCGATCGAGCCGGTCGAACCGAAGATGGAGAGGCGCCGAGGCCCGTTTCTGCCCGTGATCATGCGCGATTTTGCCTGCGTTCCGTCATTTCCCTCGGCTCTACAGGGGATTGGAATGACCGGCAAGTGTGCAGTGCAGCAGATTTTTGAGCCCGAGGGGTTTACATCTCCGCCGGTCGATGTGATCCTGACAACAATCCTCAGGGATAGGAGCATTGGCAATCGTATCGGTTGCAATTTTCAAGCTCCGGCGGCGCCAATTTCGCGCCCGCTTCCGTATCCGCGCCAAAGGCCGGACGCGATAGAAACCAGAACGAGATGTCGGGTTTGCAAGGCGAAATCCTGCGCGCTTTCGTGCGTTTCCGCTTCAAGCCCGCATCGACCAGAAGACCCTGACCGTTACGAAGGGACAAATGGCCATGAAAGCGACAAGCAGTTTATTGCTTCTGCCCGCCGCGCTCATTTCATTCGCACCGCGCGTCCACGCAGAAAACCTCGTCATCTGGACACCCGTGAAAGTGTCCGAACGATCCTACAAGGCAACGATGGGCTTTCGCCTGCCGGCCGAATGGGAAACCAGCGCCGGCGCCGATATCGGCCTCGCGGCATCGAAGGGCGGCGTGCTGCTCGGCGGCTCCGAACAGGCCTCGCTCTGGGGCAAGATCACCAAGGTCAGCGTCACGCCTGCAGCCCGCGCCGAGCGGTCCGCCAGCGTGCGCATCGACACGTTGCGGGGCAGCGGCGCACTGATGCTCAGCCGCTCCCGCAGCCGGATCTTTTCCGATTCGCTGGACATGGTCTCGACCCGCTTCGTGCAGGTCCGTTACGACGCCGTCGACACCCGCCAGACATTTGTCGATACCTCGCAGGCGCTGAAGCTGATCCAGCCCTGGACAGGAACCTCGTTTTCGGCCGCCGCTACGGTGTCTGGCTTCAATGGCGATGTGACGAGTTCGCTGGCGCTGAACCAGCTGATCCTCCCCGACCTTAATTTGAGCGCAACAATCAGCAATCCTGGCTCCTCCACCCGCTCGGGAAGCATCAACCTGAACTACCGGGTCAGTTGGTGACCGCGCACGCGACGCCGGCGACGAAAGGTTTCTTAATCGGATGGGAGGAAGGAAGGCATGAGATGGCAAGTTACGAAATATCACCGTCCTCACGAAAGACGGATATGAGCGAAGAAGCGGCGCTGAAGGCGGATGTATCCACCGCGCTGGCGGTCGCCAGCGGCTTCGACGCCTCGCACATCGCGGTGTCAGTCGAGCAAGATGAAATCGTTCTCACCGGATTGGTCGCGACCAAGGCGGACCTCGCCAGTGCCATCATCGTCGCCGAGACGACGGCAAGCGACCACACGGTCCGCAACCGCATCGTTGTCGCCCAATCCGTGCTCGACAACCTTGGCGAAGCCGTCTGAGCGATCAGCCGGCAAAGCGTTCCGTCAGGAAGCCAGTGGCGACACGATCGGTCTTCTGCGTCGTAATGGGGCCGCTCGGCTGATAGCTGACGGCGATGAGAAGGCCGCCGATCAAGAGATAGGCAACCGCGAGCATCGAGAGTTTCATGGTCATGAGCTTGGTCTCCTTTGACCAGAACAACGCGACGATCGGCTGTAGGTTCCTTTCCCGAAATGAGCCACCCACACGGCACCCACGAAACGAAAAAGCCGCCCCTGACGGGACGGCTTTTCCATTGAAATCAAATGCTAAAATCAGCCGGCAGGCGTAAGCGTAACCGAGGTGCCGGTTGCAGCGACGTTGAGGCCAAGCTGGCCGGTGACGCTGATGGTCTGCAGCTGGATCGAGCCAACCGTGCCGCCGAACAGCACGTTGGCGCCGACGCCGCCAGCAAGCGTGGCTTCAGCGGTGATGCCCTGATAGAGGCCGCCGAGCGAACCGCGATGATAGCCGGCGGTCGGAGCAAAGACTGCCCAGACGAGACGGCCGCGCGTGGTGAAGCCGAGGTCGACGCCCATCTTGCGGATGGTGCCGCTGTAGTGATCGACGGAGCCGCGCGTACCGTTGAAGACGCAATCGACGGACTTCGCCGAACCCAAGACGTAGCCGACACCGCCGCCGACGTCGCAGGTCAGAACGCCGATCTTGACGCCATCGCGCTGATCCGGCTCTTCATAAGTCGTCACGAGATCCGCTGCCGCCACCGAAGTAGCGAAGACTTGAGCCAGCGAGGCTGCTGCGACGATCGATGCGATTGTCTTGTTCATTGTGGTCTCCTTAGTATCCTGACGAAAAACATAGTGCCTTGTTATAACTTACCAACCCCGGCTGTATGAACAAAATTAACAAATGCTCAAAAGCAAATGTGTGGGGTTTGATTCGCTACATGCATCCCGATTTCTGGCTGATTTCGGGCACCATTCGGGCGGCGCCTGAATAAATCCCTGTCATCGCCTGTTGTTCCACCGTCATCACGCGTTCTTGTCTTCGTAAACAATGTGCGTTGCCGGTTTCAGCTCACAAAAAAGGACCCCGGGCTGCGCCGGGATCCTTGATCGCAATGCGATGATTACTTGAAGTCAGGGCATGCCTCGCTCTCGGAAGCGCCGCTATTGCCGCCCTGGGCGGCGGTCGTACCCGGCATCGGCTGCGCCGGGCAGCGCGTGCGGTCGACGGTCCCTGTCGTATTGGTGTTCGGCCCCGTGCTCATCGTGCCGGGGGTAGTGCTGTAGGTGGCGTTCGGATCGACCACCGTTGGCGATGTTCCAGTCGTATTCGGAGCATCCGCGTTTGCGCCACCGCCGCTATCGACCGTGCTGCTGCCGATCGTCGATCCAGCCGGGCTCGGGTTTGACTGGGCCATTGCCCCGCCTGTTGCCAGACCAAGTGCCAGGATCGATGCCGCGATCAGTTTCGCTTTCATGATGCTTCTCCTTCTTTCGTATCGACATGGGGTCAACGACAGAGGGCTTTCATCGTTCCCAAAAAAGCGGACCAAAAAATACGGGCGCATCTCAGCGCCCGTATCCGAAAGCATCCGACAGGACCGCCTCAGGTCTGCCAGTCGTCCGTCGCCGTATGCGCGGTTGAAGCAACCGGGCTGTCGGCAAGCGAATAGGCGTGAATGTAGTCGATCTTCATTTCCGAGCCATTGGGCAGACCATCCGCCGGCGATCCGGCAATCCCTCCGACGGCAAGATTGACGATCATGTACATCGGGTCGTGCATGTCGTCAGGCGTATCCGCATGGGCGATCGCCACATCGTCGAAGTACCAGACGATCTGGTCCTGGTCCCAGAGCACACCATAAGTATGGAAGCCCTCGGTGCTCGCGACATTGACCGCCGTCTGGTCCATCGTATGGCTGCCGCTCGCCGCCGAATGCGCCGTCACATGAACGGTGTTGGGGTCCTGCCCGCGTATTTCCACCACGTCGAGCTCCGGCGGCCAGGAGCCGTCCTCCGGCAGCAGCCAGAAGGCCGGCCAGACACCTTGGTCAGTCGGCATGTCGGCGCGGATCTCGAAGTACCCGTAGGTCTGCGCAAAGGTGGAGTGGGTGTTGAGCATCCCCGACGTATAGTCGAAGCCCTCGAGCTGGCCTGCAAGCGCCGCCGGCGTTTGCGCCGCCGTGATCGTCAGCACGCCGTCATGAACGGAGAATGGGTTGACCGACGCCGTGCCGGCATAAGACGGGTTGATGTACCATTGCTCCTCGGCGTTATCGGGCAATGTACTGCCCTTCTCGGACGCCCACCAGAACTTGGCATCCCAGGTTCCCTGACCGCCACTATGGAGCGACAGGCTGTCGAACTCGTCGGCGAAGGTCATCGTCAGCGCCGAGCGATCGAGCGTCAGCTGGAACTGATCGGCATGCAGCGCCGAAGCAGTCGTATTGGCCAGCACGAGGCTTTCGCCACCGCCAAGATCGATCCGGAGGTTGGCCCCTTCCTGTGTCGAGTGGCTGACAACCTGATCGAAGCTCGTCAGCGAATAGCCGTTGAAGCGGATCGTGTCGTCGCTGCTGAAATCGACGATGAGGTCGCTGCCATTGCCGCGCGTGAAGAGGAAGGTATCCGCCCCGCCGCCACCGATCAGCACGTCGTTGCCCGCGCCGCCATCGATCGTCTGGCTGCCCGCGGCACCGGAGATGATGTTGTCGGCGCTGTTGCCGAAGGCATAACGCCCGGCGCCTGTTACCGTCAGGTTCTCGAAGTTTTCAGGCAGCGTATAGCTCATCCAGGTGTTGATCGTATCGATCCCGCCACCCGGCTCTTCGACCGCGCGGTTGATGGCGGAGTAGAGATAATAGATGTCGTCACCCGCACCGCCCTGCATGGTCACGTTGACCGAGCTGTCACCCCATATGCTGTCATTGCCGGCTGTGCCGTTGAGCACCGGTCCGGATCCTGTCGCCGACAGCCAGGCGGTTGAAGCGCCGCTGTAGAACAGGCTTGTGCCGACTGCGTTCTGAATCGACTGTGGCATGGTTCATCTCCTAGGGTTTTCGTGATTGAAACATTGCCAAGGGCATCCACACGATGCCCTGATGGCCGAACGCTCCTCCCTTGCCCGACGCGCCTCCTCCCAGACGCCATCAGGCACAGGCCCCTTATTCCTCCCTGAAAGCCCTTATTCCTCCCTAAAGGCACGGGCCGCCTGATCGGTGAACGGCTTGGCGAGATAGGCCAGCGCCGTTCGTTCCCCCGTTTCGATGAAAGCCTCCACCGGCATGCCGGCCACCGGCGTCAGCTTTCCAAGCCTTCGCCATTCGCCGTCCTCGATATGAACGCGCACGCCGTAGTAGCTCTGGCCGGTTTTCTGATCGGTGGTGAGATCGGCCGCGATGCGCTCCACACGGCCATTGAGCTCCATGGTGGTGCGCTGGTTGAAGGCAGACAGCCGCAACACCACTACCTGGCCCACCGCGACCTGATCGATATCTCCAGGCGAAAGCCTGAGATCGGGCGTCAATGCGTCGCCATCGGGCACGATCTCCATGATCGCCGCTCCGGCCTGCACCACGGCACCGGGTGCATGCACCGAAAGCTGGTGAACGATGCCCGCCTGCGGCGCGCGGATATCGATATGCTTGAGATCGTCCTCGACCGCGACCAGCCTCTCGGCATATTCGCCGGTATCGCTTTGCGCCTGCCGCAGCTGGTCCGAGACCTCGCTGCGCCTGTCGTCGCCAAGCTGGATGATCTGCAGTTCGGTCTCCGCGATCTTGCCCTTCACCTCGGCTGCTGACGCCACGAGGTTACCGAGCTCGCCGGTGAGATCAGCCGCGTCGCGCTGCAGCGCATAGACACGCGTTGCCGGAATGATGCCCTGCTTCAGCAGCGGCTCGAGGCTCGCCAGCTCCTTGCCGATGATCTCGATCGCCTGCCGCTTGCCGTCCTGCTGCGCCACCAGGCCATCTGCCTGCTGGCCGAGCTGGCGGATGCGCTCGCGCAGCTGCGCCACCTGCCCGCTAAGCGAAGCCCGCCGGTCTTCGAACAACCGCTGCTCGCCCTGCATCAGCGTCTCCCGCTCCTCCGGGGGCGCTTGTTTCACAAGATCGGGAAACGCAAACGTCTCCCGCCCGTCCCGCTCGGCCGATAGTCGTGCCGTTCGCGCAGCCAGCTGCCGCAGGCGCCGCGAGACGATCGAAACCGTCGCCCGCGCCTGCGTGTCGTCGAGCCGCAGTAGCACCTGCCCCGCCTCCACCTTATCGCCATTGCGAACGAGGATCTCGCCGACCGTCCCGCCCTTCAGATGCTGGATCGGCTTCACGTAGCTGTCGACGACGAGTGTGCCCGAGGCGATCACCGCGCCGTTGAGATGGACGGTCGCCGCGAGACTGCCGAGCACGCCGACGAGAACGATAACCGCCGCCAGCGCCACAAGCGCCAGCCGCCGGATGGCCCGTTCGGCGATCGGTGCGCCCGCACCATTTGCAAGAGACTTCATCGCGCCGCCCTCCCCTCGCTCACCCGCCCGAAGCGCACTGGCGAGAACGCCGCCGACACCGCCGCCACCGGCCTCCCAAGCACTTCTTCCTTCGGCCCGAAGCCGCGCACCTGGCCCTCGGCCAGCACCAGCACCTTGTCGATACCGGCAAGCGCGCTCGGCCGGTGCGCGATGACGATCACCACCCCGCCGCGCTCCCGCACGCCCTCGATGGCGCGGGTCAGCGCCGCATCGCCCTCGGCGTCGAGATTGGCATTCGGCTCGTCGAGCACGACGAGAAAGGGATCGCCGTAAAGCGCGCGCGCCAGTGCCAGCCGCTGCCGCTGTCCGGCGGAAAGCACCGCCCCCTCTTCGCCGATCTCGGTATCGAAGCCATCGGGCATCCGCACGATCATCTCATAGATGCCCGCGGCCCTTGCGGCCGCGATCACGGCATCCGACGAGGCCGTCGGATCAAACCGGGCGATATTGTCGGCGATCGTTCCGTCGAAGAGCCCGATCTCCTGCGGCAGGTAGCCGATGTGCCGCCCCAGCGCCTCCGGCTCCCATTGCGATAGCGACGCATCGTCGAGCCGCACCGCGCCCATGCGCGCCGCCCATATCCCGACCAGCCCGCGCGCCAGCGACGACTTGCCTGATGCACTCGGCCCGACGATCCCGATCGCCTCGCCGGCCCTGGCTTCAAACGAGATGCCGCGCAGCAGCGGCACGGCCGAACCGGGTGCCGAAAGATGCAGGTTCTCCACCTTCAGCCCTTTGACCGGCGCAGGCAGCCGCACATCGGGGTCGCTGACCTCATCCGCCTCGCTCAACCGAAGAAGCCGCGCCCAGCTCTGGCGCGCAGCCGCAAAGCCCCGCCACTGGCCGATCGCCAGTTCCACAGGTGCCAGCGCTCGGCTGATCAGGATCGAGCTTGCGATCATGATCCCGCCCGTCGCCTCCTGGCGAATGACGAGAACGGCGCCGACAGCCAGCACGCCCGACTGCAGCACCAGCCGTACGACGCGCGACAGTGTCGACAGCGACACGGTGATACCGGTCGCCTTAAACTGCGTGTCGCGGTAGCGCAGATTGATCGCCGACCAGCGCTCCTCCAGCCGCCGCGCGAAACCCATCGACGCCACCGTCTCGGCATTGCGGCGGGTGGCTTCCGCAAGCGCCGTCCGCTCCAGCCCGATCCGCGCCGCGGCCTGCGTCGGCGCCCGCGTGCGGATCTCGGCGATGATGGTCAGGCAAATGAGAACAAGCGCCCCTGCCAGCGCCACCGCCCCGATCCAGACATGAAACAGGAAGCAAAGCCCGAGATAGAACGGCATCCAGGGCAGGTCGAACAGCGCCGTCGGCCCCGGCCCGGAGAGAAAGCCGCGCACCATGTCGATATCGCGCATCGGCTGCAGCCCGTTTTCCTCGACGCTGCGCCGCGACGGCGCGGTGGCGAAGGAGCGGAAGACAATCGGCCCGAAACGCTCGTCGATCGACTGCCCCAGCCGCGCAAGCACCAGCGAGCGCAAAAGCTCGAGCAGCCCCAGGAAGGCGAAAAGCGTCAGCGTGATCATGCCGAGCCCGACCAGCGTCGGCAGGCTGCGGGCGGGAATGACGCGGTCATAGACCTGCAGCATGAAGAACGAGCCGGTCAACGCCAGGATATTGATGAAGCAGCTCGTCATTCCGATCCCGATCAGCGTGCCCCGCACGGACGAGACGGCGGAAATCAGAAACGGCGCGGATGTTTTCGCCTTGAATTGGGACAAATGGCCTCTCGATCGCATGAAACTGGGGCAGTGATGTCCCGAACATGGATCACAACAGTGACGAGAGCTTGCTCTTTCTATGGTTGTGCAAAACTAATAAATCTCACTGTTAACGCGATTTTTGCATCGCAACATGACCCTGTCCCGCCATGACGCAACACCGTCCCCCGATGAGACAGCTGCCCAAAATTTGCGTTTGCCCGACATCGCTCGGGTCAGTGACACCGAACGGACCAACGCAGGATTGGACAGGTGAGGCATGGCGAAGAGGAGAATGTCGTCAAAAGCTTGTTGATCGACACGGGCAGTCAAGCTATGCAGGGGACGTTGTCCACGTAGCTCAGCAGGATAGAGCACAGGATTCCTAATCCTGGGGTCGGAGGTTCGAATCCTCTCGTGGACACCATTTTCCTGTACATTCAATCTCTTGCCACGGCCTTGGCCGGGCTCCGCCGCGTCGTGCGCGATGCGGGGAAGACCCGGGAGACCCGGGTCTTCGATATCAGCCGATCATTCGCCCAGCCGCTGCTCGGCCAGACGCACCCAGTAGGAGATGCCGTGGCTGATGACGTCGTCGTTGAAGTCGTAGGCCGGATTGTGCAGGCCGGCGGTATCGCCATTGCCGATGAAGATGAAGGCGCCGGGGCGGGCGTTCAGCATGTAGGAGAAATCCTCGCCGCCCATCATCGGATCGATATCGGGATTGACGTTGCCGGCACCCGCGATGTCGGTCGCCACCGCCGTCGCATGCTCCGTCTCGTTCGCATGATTGGATGTGACGGGATAGTTGCGCTGGAAATGGATATCGGCCTCCGCTTCATGCGCCTCGGCCACGCCGGCAACGATCTGCCGGAAGCGCTTCTCGGCGAGATCGCGCACGGCCTCGTCGAGCGTGCGCACGGTGCCGGCAAACGTCGCCTCGTTGGGGATGACGTTATGCGCGAAGCCGGCATTGAACTTGGTGACCGACACCACGACCGAGCGCAGCGGATCGACATTGCGGGATGCGATCATCTGCAGGTTGGTGATGATCTGCGTGCCGATCGCGATCGGGTCGATCGTGCGGTTTGGCTGCGCCGCATGGCCGCCGCGCCCCTTGACCGTGACGGTGAACTCGTCGGTCGCGGCCATGATCGGCCCCTTGCGGATGGCGAAATGGCCGACGGGCAGGCCGGGCATGTTGTGCATGCCGTAGACCTCCTGGATGCCGAAGCGCTCCATCATGCCGTCCTTGACCATCAGGTCGCCGCCGGCGCCACCTTCTTCCGCCGGCTGGAAGATGACAGCGACATTGCCGTTGAAATTGCGGGTCTCGGCCAGATACTTCGCGGCCCCGAGCAGCATCGCCGTGTGGCCGTCATGGCCGCAGGCGTGCATCTTGCCCGCTATTTTCGATGCCCATGGCTTGCCCGAGATTTCGGTGAGCGGCAGCGCGTCCATGTCGGCGCGAAGGCCGATCGTGCGCGATCCCGCGCCATTGCCCTTGATCAGGCCGACGACGCCGGTGCGGCCGATGCCGGTGACGATCTCGTCGACGCCGAATTCCTTGAGCTTTTCAGCCACGAAGGCGGCCGTCTCCTCCACCGCGTAGAGCAGGCCCGGCCGCTCGTGAATGTGCCGGCGCCACTCGGTCACTTCGTCCTGAAGTTCGGCGGCTCTGTTCAAAATCGGCATGCTTGCTTCCCTGCTGAAAATCGAAAACGGCGGCAATAACGGGATTGATACCACGGCTCGCAAATAAGTTAGACAATGACCTTTGCCATGTCATGGCCATATACGTTAAATAGGGGAAACTTTCGAGACATCAGGACATCTTTAAGGACAAACCGTGTCGACGCGCCAGAAACGCCTGCTTGCCGCCTTGCGGCCGATCACCATCGCCGCTTCCGCAGCCGCCATCGCTTTTTCCGCGACGTCGCAGGCCTATGCCAATCCGCATATCCTGGTCGATGTACAGAGCGGCCGCGTGCTCGAGCATGAGGATGCCTTCCGCAAGTGGTATCCGGCTTCGCTGACCAAGCTGATGACCATCTACACCACCTTCGACGCGATCCGCTCCGGCCAGATCAGCGTCGATACGCCGATCGTCATGAGCAAGACCGCCGCCGCCCAGCCGCCGGCCAAGATGTATTTCAAGCCGGGCCAGAAGCTGACGCTCGACAGCGCGCTGAAAATCCTGATCGTCAAGTCCGCCAATGATATCGCGGTCGCCGTCGCCGAAGCAGTCGGCGGCACGCAGGACGCCTTCGTTCTCAGAATGAACGCCGAAGCCGCCAAGCTCGGCATGAGCGACACCCACTTCGTCAATCCGAACGGCCTGCCCGGCAAGGGCCAGTACACGACGGCGCGCGATCTCGCCATCCTGTCGGTCGCGCTGCGCCGCGATTTCCCGCAATATGCGAGCTACTTCTCGCTGGAGGGGATCACGACCGGAAAGCAGAACATCCCCGCCATCAACATGCTGATCGGCCGCTTCGCCGGCGCCGATGGCATGAAGACCGGCTTCATCTGCGCATCGGGCTTCAACCAGATCAGCTCGGCCACCCGCAACGGCCGTACGCTCGTTTCCGTCGTGCTCGGCACCGATAGCCTTGCCGCCCGTGCGGACGCCTCCGCCGACATGCTGCAGCGCGGCTTCACCACGCAGCCGACAGGCACCGACACGCTTGGCTCGCTGAAGCCCTATGGCGAAACCCAGGAAGTCGCCGACCTCACGGCCGAGATCTGCAGCGCCAAGGGCGCCAAGATCCGCAGCGAAACGCGCGACGAGGTGGGCCGCATGAAGATCCACTCGCCCTATATCCAGGAAATGGACCACGAGCCGAACTTCGTCTATGCCGGCCTGATCCCCGGCCAGAACGAGCCGCAGCCTGAAAAGCTGGCGACGACTGATGGCGTCGGCGACATCGCCAATGTGCCGATCCCGACACCACGCCCGACATCTGGCTTCTAAGGCTTACAGACCTCCAAGGCATAAATACATCCAAGGCATACAGGCATGAGCGCAGTTGCGGATCGCATTCCGGTCACCATCCTCACCGGCTTTCTCGGCGCGGGCAAATCGACCCTTCTGAACCGCATCCTCAAGGATCCGGCCATGAAGGACGCCGCCGTGATCATCAACGAGTTCGGCGATGTCGGCATCGACCATTTGCTTGTCGAAAGCTCCGGCGACGCGATCATCGAGCTGTCGGATGGTTGCCTGTGCTGCACCGTGCGCGGTGAACTTGTGGATACGCTCGCCAACCTGATGGACGCCATCCAAACCGGCCGCGTCAAGCCGGTAAAGCGCGTCGTCGTCGAGACCACGGGCCTTGCCGATCCGGCGCCGGTCATGCAGGCGATCATGGGCAATCCGATCATCGCCGAAAGCTTCTCGCTCGATGGCGTCGTCACCGTCGTCGATGCCGCCAACGGGCTGCAGACGCTCGACAACCACGTGGAAGCCGTCAAGCAGGCCGCCGTCGCCGATCGCCTGATCATCTCGAAGAAGACGCTGGCTTCTCCCGCTATCTTGGAAAAGCTCGAAGCCCGCCTGCGCGCGCTCAACCCACGCGCCGCCCTGATGGACGCGGACGACGCCGAAACCGGCACCGCCGCCACCCTCGTCAACGGCATTTACGATCCCGCCACCAAGAGCGCCGATGTCGGCCGCTGGCTGCGTGACGAAGACGCCCACGGTCACGGTCATGATCATGACCACCATGGGCATGATCACGGGCATCATCACCACGATCATGGACATCACCACCATGATCATGATGACCACCATCACCACCATCAGCACGCGCACGACATCAACCGTCACGACGCCTCGATCCGCTCCTTCTCGATCGTCGAGGACAAGCCGATCGATCCGATGGCGCTCGACATGTTCGTCGATCTCCTGCGCTCGGCCCATGGCGAAAAGCTGCTGCGGATGAAGGCGATCGTCGCGATGTCGGATCGTCCCGACCGGCCGCTGGTACTGCATGGCGTGCAGAGCATCTTCCACCCGCCGATCCGCCTGCCCGCCTGGCCGGATCCCGAAGACCGGCGCACCCGCATGGTGCTGATCACCAAGGATTTGCCGGAAGCCTTCGTCAAGGACCTGTTCGACGCCTTTATCGGCAAGCCGCGCATCGACACCGCCGACCGCACGGCCCTCAACGACAACCCGCTAGCGATTCCCGGAATGCGTTTTTAGAGCTATCGCTTGCGGATCAGGAAGCGGTGACCGCTCTCGGTCTTCTCGGTCTCGATCAGCTCGTGACCATCCTCATGGCAAAAATGCGGAATATCGATCCCCGCCAAGGGATCGGTCGTCTCGACACGGATCGTTGCGCCTGAAGGCAGCGACGACATCTTCTTGCGCGTCTTGATGACAGGCAGCGGGCACTTCAGCCCGCGCAGATCGTAGGAAGTGGCGCTCACGCGCGATCAATCCCGGCCCCAGAACTTCCAGAACGGCTTCTTGGAGGCGACCTCGACAGATTCAGGCTGCTCGACAGGCGCGAAAGCCGTCGCGGTAGTGGGAGCGGATTCCATCGGGTTCGGCGTCGGCACCGGCACGGATGCCGGGTTGACGATCGCGGCATCCGCGGTCTTCACGCCAGCGGTGGCATCTGAGGGTGTCGAGCCGGTTACCGTGTTGGCCGCAACCGTGGTCGCGGTCTTGGCGGCCGCCATGCCTTCGAGATCGGCGACCTTCATCATCTTGCCGGCTTCCAGCGAAGTGCCGGTCGGCGCATAGGCGAGCTCGCGGCCCTTGCGCTGCTTGGCAACGACGGCCTTGCGCTCGGCTTCCGAAGGATCGTACCACGCCATGCCGTCGAATTCCTTCGACGCCTTGGTGTAGGCCAGCTCATAGGTCTTGTCGTAGGAGGCGAGCGCTGCGGTCAGCGCCGGCGGCGTCGACATCTCGGGGCACTTGCCGCCAGGATTGAACGCGCCCGAAGACTGCTGGTTGAAGACGTATTTCTTCTCGCAGAAGTTCACTTCCGGCGGACGCTTGGTGACTTCGAAATTGTCGTAGCCGACCTTCAGCATCTTCCAGAAATCGAAGTTCTCGTTCATCCGGTGCTTGAACATGTTCTCGGCCGTCATCCGGAACGGGAAGGCCTGCAGCTGCACGCCCGTCTGGCCGCCCTTGAAGGCGTCGCGTGCGAAAGCGTAGATCTCGAGCACCTGCTCGTCCGTCATCGAATAGCAGCCCGACGACGAGCATGCGCCGTGGATCATCAGATCCGTGCCGGTGCGGCCGTTGGCGGCGTCGTAGCGGTTCGGAAAGCCGGTATTGATGGCGAGATAATATTTCGAGTTCGGGTTCAGGTTCGCCTTGGTCAGGTTGTAGAAACCTTCCGGCGCCTGCCGGTCACCCTGTTTCACCTTGGGACCGAGACGGCCCGACCAGGCGCAGATCTTGTAGCTGGCGATCTTGTCGTAACGGTTGTCCGTCTTCGCCTTCCAGATCTCGAGCTGGCCTTCTTCCTTGAAGATGCGGATCAGGATCGGCGAATTGCGATCCATGCTCTTGGCGGCCATTTCGTTGAGGATGCGCGGCGGAAGCGGCTGTTCGACCTTGTTCTTGACCTTGGACAGGTCGATCTGCGTGGTTTCCAACGCGTCGTTGCAGCCGGCCAAAGCCAGCGCCATCAGGGAAACATAGGCAAAATGACGAAAGCGCATTCAATCTAGCCCAATTACGAGATGCGACCCAATCCGTTGAACGGGTTCGAAGTGAAGCGAATCATTGGCCCAATCTGGTTTATAAAACCTTAACGACCATGCCGCGCACCCACGACCCCCGCAAGCACAAAAGCTATTGATAACACTAATGTGGCCAAGGTTTGGCCGCAATCCGCGGCCTCCCCCAAGCCTGCTTCGCAGCCCCCCTTAGAGGTTGCGGCCCATGTTCAGGAACTTCTGGCGACGATCGTTGCGGATCTGCTCGCCGGTGCGGCTTGCCATTTCGCCGAGCGCATTGGCGATGACATCGCCGGTCGATGCGATCACGCTGTCAGGATCGCGATGCGCGCCGCCGAGCGGCTCACCGATGATGCCGTCGATGATCCCGAGCGCCTTCAGGTCGTCCGAGGTGATCTTCATGTTGGTGGCCGCTTCCTTGGCGCGCGCGGAATCGCGCCACAGGATGGAGGCTGCACCTTCAGGCGAGATCACGCTGTAGATCGCATGTTCGAGCATGTAGACCCGGTTGCCGGTCGCGATCGCGATCGCACCGCCCGAACCGCCTTCGCCGATGACGACGGAGATGATCGGAACCTTGAGGCCGAGGCACATTTCCGTCGAGCGGGCGATGGCTTCCGCCTGGCCGCGCTCTTCGGCGCCGACGCCGGGATAGGCGCCTGCCGTATCGACCAGCGTGATGACGGGCAGACCGAAGCGGTCGGCCATCTCAAGCACGCGGATCGCCTTGCGGTAGCCCTCGGGGCGCGCACTGCCGAAATTGTGCTTCAGGCGGCTCTTCGTGTCGTTGCCCTTTTCCTGGCCGATGACGGCAACAGGCTGGCCGCGGAAGCGTGCCAGACCTGCCTGGATCGCGGCATCCTCGGAAAACTTGCGGTCGCCGGCCAGCGGCGTGAATTCCTGGAACAGCGTCTTGGCGTAATCGACGAAGTGCGGCCGCTGCGGATGACGCGCGACCTGGGTCTTCTGCCAGGCGTTGAGCTTCGAATAGATTTCGACCGTCGCTTCGCGAACACGAACTTCGAGCCTGCCGATTTCATCGGATGTGTCGATGCTCTCGTCTTCCGAGGCAATCTTCTTCAATTCGATGATCTTGCCTTCGAGGTCGGAGATCGGCTTTTCGAAGTCGAGATAATTGTGCATGAGGTGCGTTTCCGTTCCTTGTGCCCGGGGCATTTGTCTTTTGGCTGCCCTTGTCGCCGGTCCTAATCCTGCTTTTTCGCCTGTTTGGCAAGGGGGTGATGCGTTTGGACCAGTTGCTGGAGCCTTTCTTCCAGCACATGCGTGTAGATTTGCGTGGTGGAAATGTCCGAATGGCCAAGCAGTTCCTGCACCACGCGCAGATCGGCGCCGTTGGCCAGCAGATGGCTGGCAAAGGCGTGCCGCATCACGTGCGGCGAGATCATCGATGGTGTCAGCCCCGCCCGGATCGCCAGGTTCTTGAGGTCGCGGGCAAAGACCTGCCGGGCAAGATACCCCTCTTTCGACGCCGCCGGAAACAGCCACGGGCTTTCCTGTGGATTTTCGGCTTTTGCCGCCTCCTCAGCCAGCATCCGGCCGTAAAGCTTCAGCGCTGCGATCGCCGATTGCGACAGCGGCACCAGCCGCTCCTTGTTGCCCTTGCCGCGAATGATCAGAAAGCGCCCTTCCTGATCGAGCACGCGGGCGGGAAGCGACACCAGCTCGCTGACGCGCATGCCGGTGGCGTAAAGCAGTTCAAGCAGCGCCAGCATGCGCAACCGCTGCAATTGCCCGGGCGCCTCGTCCTGCGCCTCCTCTTCGGCCTTTTCCAAGAGCCGCCCGACTTCGTCGATACCCATCGTCTTCGGCAGCGCCCGCCCCTTCTTCGGCGCGTCGAGAATGCCGGTCGGATCGTCGGTGCGCAGCCCCTCGGCATAGAGGAACTTGTAGAACTGCCGCATCGCCGCCAATCGACGGGCCTGCGACGAGGGCTTGAAGCCTTGCGCGGCAAGCGATGCCAGATAGGCCGAGAGATCGGCGGACGCCGCCTCGGTCAGCCGCACGCTTCTGCCGTTCAGGAAGGAATGAAGATCGTCGAGATCGCGCTCGTAGGAGGAAAGCGTATTGGCCGCGGCACCCCGCTCGGCGCTCATCATTTCGAGAAAGGACTCGACCTGAACGCGGCTGAGATCCCTCATCGCGTTACTTCTTCGCCGGGCTGATCGCGCCGGTGGCGGGCGGGTTGATCCGCTCGGATGGAATGCGGATCGTCACGTCGCGCTCCTTCGGCTCGACGAAAGTCACGAGCGCCCACATCGTTCCGTATATCGCTCCGGCGATGACCGCCAATATGGCGAGAAATCGGAACAGGCTCGGCATTCAACAACTCCATGGCTTTGCTTCTTTATGAAGAAGCGCGTTTGCAAGTGCAAGAACCAGCTTTTGAACCATGATTCCCTTACCTCTGACTTGACGCTACACCTGCATTTGTTGATACCGTTCGCAAACAAAGTGTGAATGGACCAATGAACGACCCAGTTCTGATCGTTGCCGATAGCCTGAGGGACAGAGCTCGTGCTGCGCTCGGTTCGCGCAATCTGATCCTCGTTGGTCTGATGGGCGCCGGCAAGTCGTCGGTGGGCCGCATCGTCGCCACCCAGCTGGGCATCCCCTTCATCGACAGCGATGCGGAAATCGAGCGCGTGTCGCGCATGTCGATCAGCGAGCTTTTCGCAGCCTATGGCGAGGACGAGTTCCGCGCGCTCGAGGGCAGGGTGATGAAGCGGCTGCTGAAGGGCGGCCCGCGCCTCGTCTCCACCGGCGGCGGTGCCTTCATCAACGACCGCACCCGCAAGCATATCAAGAGAGGCGGCCTGTCGGTCTGGCTGAAGGCCGATCTCGACGTGCTCTGGGAGCGCGTGAACAAGCGCGACACCCGCCCGCTGCTGAAGACCGAAAATCCGAAGCAGACGCTCGAAAACCTGATGAACGCAAGATACCCGATCTACGAGCAGGCAGACCTCACCGTCCTCTCGCGCGATGTGCGCAAGGAAGTGATGGCCGACGAAGTGCTGAAAGCCGTGATCGACAGCAGAACCGAAAGTGCAGCCTGATGAATGCGATTGCCGCCTCTGCCGAATGCAAGGTTCACGTGCCGTTGGGCGACCGCGCCTACGACATCCTGATCGGCCCCGGCCTGATCGCGCGCGCCGGCGCCGAGATCGCCGCTCGCCTCAAGGGCCGCAAGGCCGCCATCATCACCGACGAGAACGTCGCGCCGCTCTATCTCAACGCCCTGACCGAGAGCCTGACTGCCTCGGGCATCGCCTCGTCTTCGCTGGTCCTGCCGGCCGGCGAAAAGACCAAGAGCTTCGAGCATCTGATCACCGCCTGCGACAAGGTTCTGGAAGCCCGCGTCGAGCGTAACGATTACGTGATCGCGCTCGGCGGTGGCGTCATCGGCGACCTCTCCGGCTTCGTGGCCGGCATTATCAGGCGTGGCGTGCGCTTCGTGCAGATCCCGACATCGCTGCTGTCGCAGGTCGACAGTTCCGTCGGCGGCAAGACCGGCATCAACAGCCGCCACGGCAAGAACCTGATCGGCGTCTTCCACCAGCCCGACCTCGTGCTGGCCGATAGCGATGTGCTGAACACGCTCTCCGAACGCGAATTCCGTGCCGGTTACGCCGAAGTCGCCAAATACGGCCTGATCGACAAGCCCGATTTCTTCGCCTGGCTCGAGAAAAACTGGCAGTCCGTCTTCTCCGGCGGTTCAGCCCGTATCGAGGCGATTGCCGCAAGCTGCCAGGCGAAATCGGACGTGGTCGTCGCCGACGAGCATGAAAACGGCCAGCGCGCCTTGCTCAATCTCGGCCATACCTTCGGCCACGCGCTGGAAGCTGCGACCGCCTATGACAGCAGCCGCCTCGTCCATGGCGAAGGCGTCGCGATCGGCATGGTGCTCGCCCACGAATTCTCGGCCCGCATGAACCTCGCAAGCCCTGACGACGCAAAGCGCGTCGAGCACCATCTGAAAGAAGTCGGCCTCCCGACCCGCATGTCGCAGATCCCGGGCGCGCTGCCGCCGGCCGAAGTGCTCATGGACGCGATCGCCCAGGACAAGAAGGTCAAGGGCGGCAAGCTCACCTTCATCCTCACCCGCGGCATCGGCCAGTCCTTCGTCGCCGATGACGTCCCGGCATCCGAAGTATTGAGCTTCCTCAAGGAAAAACACCCGCAATGACCCTCGAAGGCACGCTGGCATTTCTTTCCGCATATTGGCCGGAAATCGTTTCCATCGTGGCCCTCGTCCTCATGTCCGCCTTCTTCTCCGGCTCCGAGACGGCGCTGACCGCCGTATCGCGCAGCCGCATCCATACGCTTGAGGCCAACGGCGAGGAACGCGCCGGGATAGTGCGCGAACTGATCGAACGCCGCGACCGGCTGATCGGCGCGCTGCTGATCGGCAACAATCTCGCCAACATCCTGTCGTCCTCGATCGCCACCAGCGTCTTTCTCGGCCTGTTCGGCAACTCCGGCGTGGCGCTGGCGACGCTGGCGATGACGGTCATTCTCGTCATCTTCGCCGAAGTGCTGCCGAAGAGCTGGGCGATCTCGATCCCCGAGCGTTTCGCACTCGCAGTCGCCAAGGCCGTCAAGGCCTTCGTCACCGTCGTCGGCCCGGTCTCCTCCTTCGTAAACCTCATCGTCCGCTGGATCCTCGCCCGCTTCGGCATCAACCTGTCGCGCGAGGTGTCGATGCTGTCGGCGCACGAGGAACTGCGCGGCGCCGTCGATCTCTTGCATCGCGAGGGATCGGTGGTGAAGGCCGATCGCGACCGCCTCGGCGGCGTGCTCGATCTCGGCGAACTCGAACTCTCCGACATCATGGTCCACCGCATGGCCATGCGCTGCATCAATGCCGACGACCCGCCCGAAGTGGTCGTGCGCACCATTCTCGACAGCCCGTTTACCCGCATGCCGCTCTGGCGCGGCACGACCGACAACATCATCGGCGTCGTACACTCCAAGGACCTGCTGAGAGCGCTCGCCGAGCGCAACGCCGAGCCCGAGCAGCTCGACATCATCAAGATCGCCCAAAAGCCCTGGTTCGTGCCCGACAGCACCAATCTCGAAGCCCAGCTCAACGCCTTCCTGCGTCGCAAGCAGCATTTCGCCGTCGTGGTCGACGAATATGGCGAGGTGCAGGGCATCGTCACGCTGGAAGATATCCTCGAGGAAATCGTCGGCGATATCTCTGACGAGCACGACATCGAGATGCAGGGCGTGCGCCAGGAGGCGGACGGCTCGGTGGTGGTCGACGGCAACGTGCCGATCCGCGACCTCAACCGCGCGCTCGACTGGCAGCTGCCCGACGAGGAAGCGACAACGATCGCCGGCCTCGTCATCCACGAATCCATGACCATTCCCGAAGAGCGCCAGGCCTTCACCTTCTACGGCAAGCGCTTCATCGTCATGAAACGCGACAAGAACCGCATCACCAGACTGCGTATCCGCCCGGCGGAGGAGAACGAAAACAACCCCGCCTGATCTCCCGTCACCCCCTTGTCACCCATTGCGCGTTGCGGGAGGAGCCCGGCGAGCAGCATCATTATGGATTTGATATGTTTGATCTTCTCTGGCGCTCGATCGCCATCGGCATTGGCGCCACCATCCTCATGGACATCTGGTCGATCGCGCTTGCCAAGGGCGCGATACCGAATTGGGGACCGCCCGGCCGCTGGCTCTGGCATCTCTTCGCCAAGGGCACCGTCTTTCACGACGATATCGGCAAGGCCGAACCCTATAAGCATGAAGTCGCGCTCGGCTGGGTCTTCCACTACGCCGTCGGCATCATCTACGGCATCATGCTGGTGATCCTGACCGGCCCTTACTGGCTGATCGCGCCGACCTTCCTGCCCGCCTGGATCTGGGGCATCGTCACCATCGCCGGCGGCTGGTTCCTGTTGCAGCCGGGCCTCGGCATCGGCTGGGCGGCATCGAAGACGCCGAACCCCAACAAGGTCCGCTTCCTCGGCCTCGTCGCCCACACCGTTTTCGGCTTCGGCCTCTACGCGACGGCACTTCTGATTCGTTAGAGGCGACCCGCCATCCTTGCGAAACCGCCGCACCGCGCCCATATGACGCGGTGTCGGCTTACCAGCGCACCGGCTCTCCGGGCGCCGCCGGCTCCACTGCCAGCGCATGCAACCCCGCATCCAGTTCAGGTTTCAGAAGCTCCGTGATCGCCCGGTGACGCGCCAGCCGTGTCATGCCGGCAAACGATGCGGAGACGATCCTGACCCGCATATGGGTCTCGCCTTCCCCTGTAACGTCAGGGTGATGGCCGGCATGCAGATGGCTTTCGTTGATGACATCAAGCCGCTCCGGCGCGAATGCCGCGGTGAGCTTTTCTTCGATGGAGGATTGAACTGTCATGAGCCGATCTTGCTGCCTTGAGAAAAAGGTTCCCACCAAGCCAGCAACATTCCCGTTTGTCAATTCTTGTCCTCACCCATTCTGAGCCCCATAATTAGCGCCGTCATGAGACTTGATTCCAAATATTTCGATCGCATCCGCACCCGCCGCAAACGCGAGCAGGAACCCGAACAGGCTCCCCCGTCCTGTCAGTGGGACGGCTGCGACAAGAAAGGCGTGCATCGCGCTCCCGTCGGACGCAATGCCGAGGGGCAGTTCTTTCTCTTCTGCTTCGAGCACGTCAAAGAGTACAACAAGGGCTACAACTATTTCTCCGGCCTCTCGGACGGCGAGATCGCGCGTTACCAGAAGGAAGCGATCACCGGCCATCGTCCGACCTGGACCGTCGGCGTCAACAAATCGGCCAAGGATAGCCCGATCCAGTCGGACATCCGCTCCGGCGCCTATACGCGGGTTCGCGATCCCTTCGGCTTCGTCAAGGAAAACAAGAGCAGCGGCCCGCGCTTTCCCGAGCAGCGCAAGCTGAAGAGCCTGGAAGCCAAGGCCTTCGACACCTTGAACCTTGCGGCCAACGCCACATCGTCCGAGATCAAGAGCCGCTACAAGGAACTGGTGAAGAAACACCATCCCGACGCAAACGGCGGCGACCGTGGTTCCGAAGAGCGCTTCCGCGCCGTGATCCAGGCCTATCAATTATTGAAGCAGAACGGTTTTTGTTAATTCCCGTCCTTGCTCTTGGTCTTCAATCGGGTATGGTCCAAATCGGCTGAGGCCGCAGGCAACCGCGGCACCTTTTTCCGCGTTTGTCTCACAGGCGCCTCGGCCACTTCCGGACGCGGCGTTTCTTGTCCGGGACTATCGTCAAGAATGCTCGCAGGCGGTGATTTGATCGTCCCCGAGGTTTCGTTTCAGTCCCGGAGAAGCATCGCCGACGTTCAGACATGAGCGCGTGGGATACCACAACGCCATGATCGCGAAACGAGCTGAGACAGTATGGCAGGGTGTCGGCCACCCGCCTTGGAGACATGATGAGCAAGATTGACCTTGATATCTCGGAACTTCCGGACACCACCGTTTCGGTCAGGGAGGTCTTCGGCATCGATTCCGACATCCGCGTTCCGGCCTACAGCCAGGGCAGCGCCTATGTTCCGGATCTCGATCCCGACTATCTCTTCGATCGTGAAACCACGCTCGCCATCATTGCCGGCTTCGCTCATAACCGACGCGTGATGATCTCCGGCTACCACGGCACCGGCAAGTCCTCTCATATCGAGCAGGTCGCCGCCCGCCTCAACTGGCCTTGCGTGCGTATCAACCTCGACAGCCACGTCAGCCGTATCGATCTCGTCGGCAAGGACGCCATCGTCGTCAAGGACGGCCTGCAGGTCACCGAATTCAAGGACGGCATCCTGCCTTGGGCCTACCAGCACAACGTCGCGCTGGTCTTCGACGAATACGACGCCGGCCGCCCTGACGTCATGTTCGTCATCCAGCGCGTTCTGGAATCCTCTGGCCGCCTGACGCTGCTCGACCAGAGCCGCGTCATCCGCCCGCACCCGGCCTTCCGCCTGTTCGCGACCGCCAACACGATCGGCCTCGGCGACACGACCGGCCTCTATCACGGCACGCAGCAGATCAACCAGGCGCAGATGGACCGCTGGTCGATCATCTCGACGCTGAACTACCTGCCGCACGAGCACGAAGTGAACATCGTCGCCGCCAAGGTGAAGAGCTTCGGCAAGGACAAGAATGGCCGCGATACCGTCTCCAAGATGGTCCGCGTCGCCGATCTCACCCGCGCCTCCTTCATGAACGGCGATCTCTCGACCGTCATGAGCCCGCGTACCGTCATCACCTGGGCAGAGAATGCCGAGATCTTCGGTGACCTCGCCTTCGCCTTCCGCGTCACCTTCCTCAACAAGTGCGACGAACTGGAGCGTCCGCTGGTTGCCGAGCACTATCAGCGCGCCTTCGGCGTCGAGCTGAAGGAAAGCGCCGCCAACATCGTCCTGGAGGCCTGAGGCTAACGGATCATGGCAGCGCGTGGTGACAATTCGAAAGCAAAGCCCGGAGCACCCGTCGACGTGGAGCCGCTGCGCCGGGCGATAACCGGCAGCGTGCGCGCGATCGCCGGCGACGGCGAGGTCGAGGTGACCTTCGCCAACGAGCGGCCGGGCATGACCGCCGAGCGCATCCGCCTGCCGGAACTGTCCAAGCGCCCGACGATGCACGAGCTTGCGGTGACCCGCGGGCTCGGCGATTCGATGGCGCTGCGTCTCGCCTGCCATGACGAGAAGGTGCACGCGACGATGGCGCCGCAGGGCTCCGACGCCCGCGCCATCTTCGACGCCGTCGAGCAGGCGCGCGTGGAATCGATCGGCGCGCTGCGCATGGAAGGCGTCGCCAGCAATCTGCGCTCGATGACGACGGAAAAATACGCCAAGGCGAACTTCTCCGGCATCGAACGCCAGGAAGACGCGCCCGTCGGCGAAGCCGTCGCCATGATGGTGCGCGAAAAGCTGACAGGCGAAAAGCCGCCGGAATCGGCCGGCAAGGTGCTCGATCTCTGGCGCTCCTTCATCGAGGACAAGGCCGGCAAGGATCTCGAGAACCTGACCGGCGTCATCAACGACCAGCAGGCCTTCTCCAAGGTCATCCGCAACATGCTCACGGCAATGGAAATGGCCGAGGAGTATGGCGACGACGACAGCGATCCTGACTCTGACGACCAGCAGGACGAGGAAGACAAGCCGAGCGGCGAAGACCAGAACGACGACGATGTCGAGGACGATGCCGGTTCGGATGCCGCCCCCGTCGAGGACAGCGAAGTCGCCGACGAGCAGATGGAGGACGGCGAGACCGAAGGCGCCGAGATCTCCGACGACGACATGCAGGAAGAGGGCGAGGACGACAGCGAGACGCCGGGCGAAACCCGCCGTCCGAACACGCCCTTCGACGATTTCAACGAGAAGGTCGACTACCACGTCTTCACCGAGGAGTTCGACGAGACGATCACCGCCGAGGAACTGTGCGACGCCGCCGAGCTGGAGCGCCTGCGCGCCTTCCTCGACAAGCAGCTCGCCCATCTCCAGGGCGCCGTCGGCCGTCTTGCCAACCGCCTGCAGCGCCGCCTGATGGCGCAGCAGAACCGCTCCTGGGACTTCGACCTGGAAGAGGGCTATCTCGATCCGGCCCGCCTGACGCGCCTGATCATCGACCCCACCCAGGCGCTCTCCTTCAAGAAGGAGCGCGACACGCAGTTCCGCGATACGGTCGTGACGCTGCTGATCGACAATTCCGGCTCCATGCGCGGCCGCCCGATCACCGTTGCCGCCACCTGCGCCGACATTCTGGCCCGCACGCTGGAGCGCTGCGGCGTCAAGGTCGAAATCCTGGGCTTCACCACCAAGGCCTGGAAGGGCGGACAGGCGCGTGAACAGTGGCTGGCAAACGGCAAGCCACAGACGCCGGGCCGCCTGAACGACCTGCGCCACATCATCTACAAGTCCGCCGACGCCCCGTGGCGCCGCTCGCGCACCAATCTCGGCCTGATGATGCGCGAAGGCCTGCTCAAGGAAAACATCGACGGCGAAGCGCTGATGTGGGCGCACAACCGCCTGATCGCGCGGCGCGAGCAGCGCAAGATCCTGATGATGATCTCCGACGGCGCGCCGGTCGACGATTCGACGCTCTCGGTCAATCCGGGCAACTATCTGGAGCGCCACCTGCGCGCGGTCATCGAGCGTATCGAGACCCGCTCTCCGGTGGAGCTCCTCGCCATCGGTATCGGCCACGACGTCACGCGCTATTATCGCCGCGCCGTCACCATCGTCGATGCCGATGAACTCGCAGGCGCGATGACCGAGCAGCTGGCCTCGCTCTTCGAGGATCAGGCTTCCCAGCCGCGAGGCGGACGCACCCGCCGTGCAGGCTGATCGCCCATGAAGCAACTGGCTCCGGCGTTCCGACCTTGTTTCGCTGGAGCCCTCTTGCTGGCCGCCTCACTTGCGGCCGGCACATCCGCCTTGGCCGAAACGCCGGCGGCGGAAGTGAGAAGCAGCATCATCTCGAACTTCAAGATCGGCTCCGACGAGAAGCGCTTCGGGCCCTTCGAATTCATCGGCGGCCTGGAAATGGTCTCCCCGAACCGCCTCTTCGGCTCGCTGTCCTCCATCCGTTTCCGCGATGACCAGAAGCATTTCGTCGGCGTCCTCGATACGGGCCACTGGATGACCGGCCGCATCGAGCGCGGCGCGGACGGCAGCCTGAGCGGGCTTGCCGATGTCGAGATCACCCCAATGCGCGACCGCGTCGGCAAGATCCTCGAGGGCAAGGCGTTGATGGATGCGGAGGGCGTCGCGCTGAAGGACGGCAAGGTTCTGGTCTCATATGAGCAATTCCACCGCGTCGATCTCTATCCCGACCCCGGTTTCGAGACCTCGCGCGCGCTCGACACGCTTCCCATCCCCTTCGAAAAGAAGCAACTGCGCGCCAACCGCGGCTTCGAAACGATCGCCGTCTCGCCGCCATCGAGCCCGCTCAAAGGCGGCACGCTGATCGTCGCCGAGCGCAGCCTTGACGATGACGGCAACGCCTATGCCGCGATCCTGGACGGACCTCTGAAGGGTAAGCTGGCGCTTGCCCACTACGGCGATTTCGACGCCACCGACGGCGCCTTCCTGCCGAATGGCGATCTCCTGCTGCTGGAGCGCCGCTTCAACATGGCTGAGGGTATCGGCATGCGCATCCGCCGCATCAAGTCGGCCGATATCAAGCCCGGCAGCGTCATGGATGGCGAGATCCTCATCCAAGGCGATTTCGGCTACCAGATCGACAACATGGAAGGCCTCGACACCTTCACCGCCGCCGACGGCAGCACCCATGTCATCATCGTCTCCGACGACAACCACTCGATCCTCCAGCGCAATCTGATGCTGGAATTCAAGCTGGACGAGCGGCGGCCCGATCCCTCGACCGACACCGCCGCCTCTCATTAGCGGGGCGCGTCAGTCCCCGAAGTAGGCCGGCCGGTCGAGATCCGCGATCAGCCCCTGATGTGTCGGCTCCCAGCCGAGCGTCTCACGCGTCCAGGCACTGGACGCCCGGTTGTTGATCGACGCGAAATGCGTGAACCAGCCGAAATGCTCGGCCGCTTCTTCCGGCGACTTTGAGACGACAGGCAGGCCCAGCCGCTTGCCGATGACGGCGGCGATCTCGCGAAACGGTATCCCCTCCTCCGCCACGCCATGGTAACGCGCGCCCGCCTGCGCCTTCTCCAGCGCCAGCCGGTAGAGGCGGCCGGTATCGAGGCGATGCACCGCCGGCCAATGGTTCATGCCGTCGCCAATATAGGCCGAGCCGCCTTTCTCGCGCGCGAGGCCGATAACGATCGGCACGAAGCCATGGTCGCCATCGCCATGCACCGAGGGCGGAAGACGGACCACCGAGGCGCTGAGGCCATCCGGCACCATGGAGAGCGCCGCCTTCTCCGAGACGCGCGGAATGGCCGCCGACGAGGGTGCCGCCATCTCTTCCGTGGCGACCGCGCCCGGCGCCAGCAGACCCGTGCCCGATGTCACGACCATATGCCGCCCGGAGCCGGAGAGCACCTTGCCCATCGCCTCGATGGCGCGCCCGTCGATCTCGCAATTCTCCTTGAACTTGGAGAAGTCGTGGATGAAACCCGTATGGATCACGCCGTCGCAGGCATCAGCCCCCCGGCGCAGACTGTCGAGATCCTCAAGATGGCCGCGATGGACCTCAGCCCCCGTAGCCTCCAGCGACGCGGCCGAAGCATCCGAGCGGGCGAGACCGAGCACCTGATGGCCGGCCTGAATGAGATCCTGAACGACGGCCGAGCCGACAAAGCCGGTGGCACCGGTAACGAAAACGCGCATGGTCATCTCCTTGCTTGCTGCAACGCGCCCGCCGATGCGGACGTGTCAAAGAGAAGCTAGGGCCTTGAGGCGATACGGACCATGCTATATTGTCCGGAATATCTTCGTGATCGTCCGGAGTTTTCAATGGATCCTCTATCAAACGTGCTTTCGCTGCTGAAGCCACAAAACTACCTCTCCGCCGGCATGGAAGCAGGCGGCGATTGGGCGATCCAGTTTCCAGACCAGCAAGGCGGCATCAAGTGCGGCGCCATCGTGTCGGGCTCCTGCTGGCTCAGTGTCGAGGGTATTGAGGATCCAGTACATCTGCGCCCCGGCGACAGCTTTCTGCTCCCACGCGGCCGGCCGTTCAGGCTCGCCACCGATCTCGCGCTAGAGCCAATCCCCGCCGCCACGATCTTCCTCGGCCCACGCAAGGATGGCATTGTCTCGTTGAACGGCGGCCGAGACTTCTCGATCGTCAGCTGCCGCTTCGGCCTTGCCGGTAGTCACGCCGATATCCTGCTGAAAATGCTGCCGCCGATCGTGCTCCTGCGCGACGAGCAGAGCCAGGCGGCCTTGCGCTTTGCTGTGGAGCAGATGATGCAGGAACTGCGCGCACCGCAGCCGGGCGGCTTCCTGATCGTTGAGCACCTCGCCCACATGATCCTCGTGCAGGCCTTGCGGCTGCATCTGGCGGATCGCTCGAACACCGGCGTCGGCTGGCTCTTCGCGCTCGCCGACAGACAGATGAGTGCGGCGATATCGGCGATCCACGACAGCCCGGCCGAACGCTGGACGCTGCAGGCGCTTGCCTCGCGCGCCGGCATGTCGCGCTCCACATTCGCGCAGAAATTCAGGGAAACGGTCGGCACTTCGCCGATGGAGTATCTGGCGCAATGGCGCATGCTGCTGGCAGGCAACCGGCTGGAGAACTCCCGCGACCCGATCTCGGTCATCGCGCCATCGCTCGGATATGAGTCCGAGGCGGCCTTCAGCACGGCATTCAAGCGGATCATGGGCTGCTCGCCCCGGCAATATGTCCGCGACCGCCCGAAAATGGCGACGGCGCTTTCATGATGAAGCGCCGCCGTTAGACTTTATGAAGGATCAGCTGGCCGCGCGTGCGCCCTGCATCGGCCTGAGCACGCTCATCAGCGCGCCGTAGGGCAGAAGCATCACGAGACCGACCAGAAGCTTCACCCAGAAATCGCCGGTCGCCCAGGAAATCCAGCGCGGCGCCTCGGCGGCGAAAACGCCGAGCACAGGCGACGCCTCAAGCGCGAACGGCTCGTTCGGACCGAGGAAGACGAAGAAGGCCGCGAACGACAGCGAGAAGAAGATCGCCGTGTCGAGCATCGAGCCCAGCAGCGAGCCGACCAGCGGCGCGCGCCACCAGGCCTGCCGGCGCAGCCGGTTGAACAGCGCGATATCGAGCAGCTGGCCGGCGAGATACGCCGTACCGGACGCGATCGCGATGCGCGGCACCGAGGTGAAGAAGGAGAGCGCCACGCCAACGAGGAAGCCGGCAAACACCACCTTGCGCGCCGCCTGCGGCCCGAACTGACGGTTGGTGAGATCGGTGATCAGGAAGGCGACCGGATAGGTGAAGGCACCCCAGGTCAAGAGATCGGCGAGATTGACGCCTGCGAACGTGACGTTCAGCGGGAACTGCACGAGGAAGTTCGACGAGACGACGACAAGCGTCATCAGGGCGACGTAGATAAAGGTATAGCGCGTCTGAAGCATTTTTTTATCCTGGGGTATGCCACCAGTTGGAGGGATCTTCCGGCAAAGCAAAAGGCTTGAACGGGATTACCGTGCAAGCCTTTTGAAGCCGTATAGCTTGAAGTCGGTTATTGCTTAGGCAGCAACAGCCGTTTCAGCGGTCTTCTTGACGATCTGGCGGCGCAGCAGACGAGCGCGCATCGACAGTTCGTTTTCGCTTGCCTTGATCAGGAAAGCATCGAGACCACCGCGATGCTCGACGGTACGCAGAGCAGCAGCCGAAACGCGAAGACGGTAACGCTGGCCGAGCGCGTCGGAGATCAGCGTAACCTGGCACAGGTTCGGGAGGAACCGGCGCTTGGTCTTGTTGTTGGCATGGCTGACATTGTTGCCAACGAGGACTGCCTTGCCGGTCAATTCGCACATGCGGGACATGGGACACCTATTCTTGTTTTTCTCGGCCATCGATTGCCGACCCGCGCAAAGTCGAGCTTGCAATCCATCAGGCCATGATTGGAAAGTTGCGGTTCTATAATCAGACAGACCGTGCACGTCAAGCCAAACCTTGGTCTTTCCGGCGATTCAGTCCAAAAGCCTCGCAATTCCGTCAAAAAGCTTTTGTTCTCTAAAGGCCACGACAGGCGTATAGACCGTATCTCGCGACCTGACCAGCGCACCGAACAAGGTTCAATTCATGGCTCATTGGGGCAAACGCATTTTCATTTCCGCCTTGGCGGGCCTGATGGCCATTCCGGCAGGCGCCGCCGAAGTCGTGCATCACACCGAATACAAGGTCGCGCTCGGCATCATCACCATCGCCCGCGCCGCCTTCATGACGCGTATCGAGGACGACAAGACCTACCGCGTCTCCGGCGATATCAGCTCCGCCGGCCTCGCCGATCTCGTCACCACCATCTCGGCCAAGACAAGCGTCGACGGCCGGCTGCGCGGCAACCGCATGCAGGCAGACCATTATCTGCTCTATTACAAGAGCGGCAAGCGCGCCCGCACCTATGATGTCCGCTATTCCAACGGCAACATCACCTCGACAACAGTGAAGCCGCCACGCCAGCCGCCGAAGAACTGGGTCAACGTCCCCGCAAGCGACATGCGCGCCGTGCTCGATCCCATTTCCGGCCTGATCTTCCCCGCCGATACCAATGTCTGCGCGCAGAAACTGCCGATCTACGACGGCGAGATGCGCATGGACCTCGTGCTGTCGCCGAGCGGATCGAAAGATTTCTCCACGCAGGGCTTCAACGGCAAGGCCACTGTCTGCAACGTGCGCTTCGTGCCGCGCTCGGGCTACAAGAAGGGCCGCAGCGACATCGAGTATCTGAGCAAGAGCAGCCGCATGGAAATCTGGTTTGCCAAGGCCGATGCGGCCAACGTCATAGCGCCTGTCTTCGTTCGCATCCCGACCCAATACGGACCGGTGACCATCACGGCCGTGAAGTACAGCGCAAGCTGACCGCGCGGCTTGGACCGCATTAGCTGCGATCCACAAATGAAAAGTGCGGCAATGATGCCGCACCCATGTTTCTAGCGTCGATCCCGACGATCCCGAACTTGCGGAACCCAGCAGGCGTATCGCGCACGCCTGCCTGTTGGTGATTAGGCGGCGCGATACTCGCTGCTTGGGAGACATCTCGCAACCGGATCGCCGGGCGAGCGCCGCTTAGCGCATCGCGATGACCATCTTGCAGAGCTTGACGAGGCTGCCATCGAAGCCGCCACCGCCACCGGCCAGGATATCCTTGCAGCGAACCTTCATCTTCGCCCGGTCACCCGATGACATGTCGTTGAAGGCCTGGAGCTGCCGGCTATTCATGTTGTTGGTGCTGTTGCGCCCGTTGGTTCCGTTGGTGCCGTTGGTACCATTGGTCGGGTTGTTCGGGTTCTGCGGATCATCGGTACCCGGCAGACCGAGATTGAGGTTCAGCAGCGTGTTGGTGCCGAGAGCCACCTTGGCCTTCGCGCCCAGCAGGCTGGAGCCGCCGACATTGGCGTTGACACCCGTGTTGAGCCCGCGCGATCCGCCGACGCTCGCGGTATTGCTGACGCCGAGGCCGCCACCACTGCCACCACCTATAGAGGTGTTCGTGCCGACACCGCTGGAGCCGCCGACCGACGCCGAGACGCCGAGGCCACCACTGGAGTTGCTACCGACGTTTGCATTGACGCCACTGGCGCCGCCGACCGATGCGGTTGCAACATTGCCGTTTCCGCCGACATTCGCATTGACGCCATTGGCGCCGCCGAGCGATACGCTCAGCCCATTGCTGGTCCCGATGCTGAGACCATTGCTGCCGCCGACGTCAAAGGCGCTCGCGGGCAGCGGAGCCAGCAAAGCGGCGCAACTTACTGCCAGGACAGCATATTTCGATGCACTATAGTTCATTCCAACCTCCACGAGATGCTGCCGGACCCAATGCCCAGGCAGTCGAAACCAATGAAGGGAAGCGCGCATTCCCGAAGCGGCGGTCTGTAACCGAGAGTGGAAGCCAGCCCGCCTCTACATGAAAACAAGAATATGCGTAAATTCTAACATTTCAATGTGTTTCGCGTATAGGTTTTGTAAGCCTCGCAAGACGGATAACATATTATGAATAGCTAATGCAAAATACATACACAACCGGAGACATATGCCTCCTTAAATGGGACGGATTGCAGCAGGATGAGACGGCCAGGTGGAATGAGGCGAAACAGGGGCGTGCGATGTGTACCCGTTCTGGAATATAAGCGTCGATTTATGCAATCAATGATATGCATTCCATCGTTTACCTCGCGCGCCAAAATGAAACGGCCGGCACCGCGTTTAGAGCCTTTCCTGGTTAGATTGAAGCATTCTGCCGGAGCAGGTTTTCGTCAGGGCAAAGGCGATTGGCGAAGGGCATACCCCAGGTACGGTCGAGCCGATCGCCTTTGATCCTGGCGGAAAGATGCCCGGCCCTGCGGGTTGGCTGAAACGGGCCGCCTGATCGTTCGGCCGGCTTGGCCGTATGCGTTGGCTACGACGCGCGCCGGCCGAACGACCATTCGACTCCGTTTGAGGCAACAGAATGCTTCAATCTAACCAGGAAAGGCTCTGAGCGATGCCGGCCGTCTCGATCATTCTGATATGACGATCAGAATTCTTCCCAGCTGTCCGCTACTGGCGCCGCCATGCCGTGGGCTCTCGCCACGCGCGACACCAGATGCAGGGCCGGCGAGCTCTGCGCTGCCCTGGATGGCGGCCTGATGGCATAGGCCTCGCTTAGCTTGAACTGCGCGATCAGCCCGCGCAGCGTCTCGGCCTCCGCCGCCAGCTTGTGGCTTGCAGCGGTGCTCTCCTCGACCATCGCCGCATTCTGCTGCGTCGATTGGTCGAGCTGGTTGACCGCCTGATTGATCTCCTTCAGCCCCGTCGCTTGCTCCTTCGAGCCCTCGACGATCGCCACGACATTGACATTGATGTCGTTGACCTGGCTGACGATGGTCTCCAGCGCCTTGCCAGTCTGCCCGACCAGATCGACCCCGTTGCGCACCAGCTCGCTGGATTTGGTGATCAGAGACTTGATCTCCTTGGCCGCACTGGCGGAGCGCTGCGCCAGTTCGCGCACCTCCTGCGCCACGACCGCGAAGCCCTTGCCCGCCTCGCCCGCCCGCGCCGCCTCGACACCGGCGTTCAGCGCGAGAAGATTGGTCTGGAACGCGATGTCGTCGATCACGCCGATGATATTGGTGATCTCGCGCGACGACTGTTCGATCTGGTCCATCGCCGCCACGGCGCTGCGAACGACCTGGCCGGATTGCTCGGCCCCCTTCTTGGTCTGGGAAACCAGCTTGCCGGCCTCGTCGGCGCGGTGGCTGGAATCGTTGACCGTCGTGGTGATCTCCTCCAGCGCCGCCGCCGTCTCCTCGACGGAGGCCGCCTGCTGCTCCGTGCGCTTGGAGAAGGAATCGGCCGTCGAGCCGATCTCGCGGGAGCCGGCGGCGATCGCATGCGCGTTCTCGCCGACGGTCTTCATCGTCTCCGAGAGCCGGGCGATCGTCGCGTTGAAGTCATGCCGCAGCTGCTCCATCGAGGGCACGAAGGCGGTCTCCACCGTCTTCGTCAGATCGCCCTCGGAAAGCCCGCGCAGCGCCTGCCCAAGCAGGCTGATGGCGCTCATGCGTTGCGTCACGTCGGTGGCGAACTTCACCACCTTGTAGACCCGGCCATTGGCATCCGTGATCGGGTTATAGGCCGCCTGGATCCAGATCTCCTTGCCGCCCTTGCCATAGCGAACGAACTCGTTGGCGATAAACTCGCCAGCCGCCAGCCGGCGCCAGAAGTTGGCGTATTCCTCGGTGCGCGCATAAGAGGGCTCGCAGAACATGCTGTGATGCTTCCCGACGATCTCATTCAGCGAATAGCCGAGGCCGTTGCAGAAGTTTTCGTTGGCCGTGATGATCTCGCCTGTCGGCTTGAATTCGATGACCGCCTGCGAACGCGAGATCGCGTCCAGCTTGCCGGCATCCTCGACCGCCTTGTTCTTGGCATCCGTGATGTCGGACGCGAGCTTCACCACCTTGAACGGCTTGCCGTGCTTGAAAACAGGGTTGTAGGAGGCCTGGATCCAGATCTCACGGCCACCCTTCGCCAGCCGTTTGTAGGCGCCGGCATCATATTCGCCGCGGCCAAGCCGGGCCCAGAAGTCGCGATACTCCTGCGATGCCGCCAGCGCCGGCTCGCAGAACATGGCGTGGTGCTTGCCGACAATGTCGGAAAGGCTATAGCCGAGAGCATTGCAGAAATTCTCGTTCGCCTTCAGCACATTGCCTTTCAGATCGAACTCGATGATTGCTTGCGATTTTGCAATCGCACCGAGGATATATCCCGCATCAGATGCCAGACCGAACATTCCCATCCCCTTGCCTGCGACGCCAGCCATTGGCGTTGCGCGTTGTTAGGAGAGGCATCGGGAACGCGTTCCTTCGAATATCTATGGGGCAAATCCTGACAGCAAATAACAACTATCTCAGATCGCATCCACCGAAGCCCTCACAACCGATGATCATACCGCGAGAGTTAACGCCGGGTATACAACCAATATCTAATTTAAGGTCGGAACCCTACGAAAACTCATAGTGGATTTCTTATATTTCATGGACCTCGAGACCGCCCAATTAAAAAGGGCGCCCCGAGGGACGCCCTTTTGAACATGTCTTCTTTCAAGCCGTAACGGCTTATTCCGAAGCCGCATCAGCCATGGCAGGCGCTTCGCCGGCGCCAGCATCGCCTTCAGCTGCCGCTTCGCCTTCAGCGCGACGCGGACGACGCGGACGCGGGGTGGCGGCGCGACGGCGCGGCTGGCGGGTCGTTGCGGCACCGCTTTCCTCGTCCATCGATACCTCGGCCGGAATGCCTTCGATCTCCGGCTGCGGGCCGGTACCGTCGATCACTTCAGGCTGGGGCTGAGCTGCTGCTGCAACCGGTGCCGGACGCTCTTCACGACGGCGCGGCTGGCGAGCCGGGCGCTCTTCGCGAGGCTGCTCCTCGGCGCGCGGCTGCGGCTGGGGCTGCTCTTCGCTGCGCGGCTGCTCGTCGTTCTGACGGCGCGGCTGCTCTTCGTCGCGGCGCTGGCGCTGCTCGTTGTTGAAGCGGCGCTCGTCCGAACGGCGGCCCTGCTGCTCGTCATTCTGACGGCGCGGCTGCTCATCGTTGTTGCGGCGCTGCTGGTGCTCCTGCTGCTGGCGCGGAGGCTGAACGACCACGACGTCGTCATTGTCGCCGCCATCCATCTCGTCGCCATCGCGCTCACTGCCGTCGCGGTCGAATTCGCCGCGGTCGTCGCGCTGGAAGCGTTCCTGCATCTGCGCCTGTGCGGCGGCAATGATGCGGTAGTAGTGTTCGGCGTGCTGCAGGTAGTTTTCAGCCATGACACGGTCGCCGGAGCTCTGCGCGTCGCGACCGAGCTGCGAGTACTTTTCAGCGATGTGCTGCGCGGTGCCGCGGATCTTCACGTCTGGGCCGGAGCTGTCGTAGGTCCGCGTCAGCGGATTGCCGCCCTTGCGGTTGAAATTGTTGTTATTGTTGTTGTTATTTCCGCCGCCGCCGCCGTTATTGTTGGTACGCCCGCGACCGCGTTTGTTCTGCTGTCCTGGCCTCATCGATCGTTCACCTGAATTCTCTGTTTGTGTGGAGTGATGGCACCGTCAACCGTGGTCGTTCGTCCGACTCAGGGTATTCGTGCCGCAAGCATAATGCGCCTTTGCGCCAACCTGCCGCTTGTTCTCAAGTCAGTTTGACTGATTCACGCATTGGGTCGTCTTCAACCTTTGAAACTCTCGTTTAAGAGAGTGGACCCCCGAGGCCGAGCTAGCTTCGAACGAACAATCGTTCTGACCTATCTCTCCAATACGTGGGGGCAACCTATATTGCTTCCCGTTTAAATCCAAGCCTTTTCTTCGCAATGACACCAATGGACTAGTCTATTCAGCCGCTTGTTGCCGATCAGCTACGCGCGAATATGAGCACACGGTCGTTGTGGCCGTAATCCTTCACCGATTCCAAGCATTTGAAGCCTTCAGCCTCAAAAACTTCGGTCACTTCCGTTCGCTGATCGTAGCCTATCTCGAGCCCTATAACACCGTCTGGATGCATGAACCTTGCGGCATCCTTGGCAATGGAACGGTAGGCGTCAAGCCCATCCATGCCGCCATCCAGTGCGGCGGCCGGATCAAATTTTGTCACTTCGGGAGCAAGAGTGTCAACGACACTGGACGCTATATAGGGCGGATTTGAGACAATAGCGTGAAACTTCCCGTCTATGGCCTGAAACCAGCTGGATCGCACCGCCTTGAAGCGCTGCTGCAGCCCGTTTCTTTCCGCGTTGGATTGCGCCGTCTTCAGCGCGTCAACGGAGATGTCGCTGCCGATGCCCGATGCCTCGGGACATTCCTTGAGCAGCGCGAGGCATATCGCCCCGGTTCCCGTTCCCATATCCAGTATATGGAGATCGCCATGCTCGCCCGCAAGGTCTCTCATATAAGGAAGCATGGTATCGACGAGGATTTCCGTATCCGGCCTCGGCTCCAGCGTCTCCGCCGAAAGCGACAAAGGCAGGCCGTAGAACTCGCGCTCGCCCAGAATGCGATGCACTGGCTCATGCGCCAGCCTGCGGGTGATCGCGTCCTCGATACGCACGACGGCCGCATCCTCGACGACGTCGCCACCCCGTGTCAGCATCTCGGTCGTCGTCAGCTTGAGCAGCCCCGAGATCAGCACCCGCGCGTCGGCGGCCGGATCGGCCACGCCGGCCTCGGTGAAGCGTCGCCGCGCCTCGGCCAGAAGCTGGGAAACCGTCGCGCCGACCTGTTTCCCTTGATCGCTCATGGTTGCTGCTCGCCGAGCTGCGACAGCTGGCTCGCCTGGTAGTCGGCCATCAGCGCATCGACGATCTCGTCGATTTCGCCGACCATCATACGGTCGAGCTTGTAGAGCGTCAGGTTGATGCGGTGGTCGGTCACGCGGCCCTGCGGGAAATTATAGGTGCGGATACGCTCGGAGCGGTCGCCGGAGCCGACCTGGCTCTTGCGATCGGCGGAACGCTCGCTGTCGGCGCGCTGGCGTTCGGCGTCGTAGAGACGCGACCGCAGGACCTGCATCGCCTTGGCGCGGTTCTGGTGCTGCGATTTCTCGGAACTGGTGACGACGATGCCCGTCGGCAAGTGGGTGATACGAACAGCCGAGTCGGTCGTGTTGACGTGCTGGCCGCCGGCGCCCGACGAGCGCATCGTGTCGATGCGGATGTCTTCGGCGCGGATCTCGATATCGATCTCCTCCGCCTCGGGCAGCACGGCAACCGTCGCCGCCGACGTATGGATACGCCCGCCCGCTTCCGTCTCCGGCACGCGCTGAACGCGGTGGACGCCGGATTCGAACTTCAGCTTGGCGAACACGCCCTTGCCGGTGATCGTCGCGATGATTTCCTTGAAGCCGCCGGCCTCACCCTCGCTGGACGAGAGAACCTCGACCTTCCAGCCGTGCGCCGCCGCATAGCGCTCGTACATGCGAAACAGGTCGCCCGCGAACAGCGCAGCCTCCGAGCCGCCGGTACCGGCGCGGATTTCGAGGATGGCGCTCTTCTCGTCGGCCGCGTCCTTGGGCAGCAGCAGGATCTGGATTTCCTGCTCCAGCGCCTCGATCCGCTCCTTGACCTCGGGAAGCTCCATCTCGGCCATGTCCCGCATCTCGCGGTCAACGGACTTGTCGTCGAGCAGCGTCTCGAGATCGGCAAGCTCAGACAGCGCTTTTTCATAGGCGCGGATCTTGGTCACGACGGGCTGCAGCTCGGCATATTCGGAGGCAAGCTTGACGTAGACGTCGGCCGAAGGGCCGGCCGACATGCGCGCTTCGATCTCGCCGAAGCGGCGTTCCAGCTCGCGCATCTTTTCAACGGGAAGCTTCGCCACCCTCACTCCAATTCTGTTTGTCTCTGGCTACAGAGGGATGTTGTGTGTTTCGGCGAAATGGGCAAGCATTTCGCGCATCGATGTCGGCGTCGTCGTATCGTCGAGCGCCTCGTGCATCGCCTTGGACAGTGCGCCTACGTCGAGGCCGAGCAGCATCGCCTTGACCGGACCGATCGAGGCCGGCGACATCGACACCGAGCGGAAGCCGATGCCTAAGAGCGCCATGGCCGAAATCGGCTTGCCCGCCAGTTCGCCGCAGAGCGTCACCGGCGTGTTGTTGCGCTCGCCCGCGCGCACGATATCGCGCAGGATACGCAGGAAGGGCTTGTCCAGCGTGTCGAAACGATCGGAGACCCGGGCATTGCCACGGTCGACGGCCATCGAGAACTGGAACAGATCGTTGGAACCGACCGACACGAAATCGACCGCCGCCATCAGCTCGTCCAGCTGCCACAGCAGCGCCGGCACTTCCAGCATGGCGCCGAATTGCAGCTTGCGCGGCAGCCCGTGGCCGAAGCGCGACAGGCGCTGCACTTCCTTCTGCAACAATTCGCGCACCGCGGTGATTTCCGAGACCTCGGTTACCATCGGCACCATCAGCTTCAGTTCCATACCGGCGGCTGCCTTCAGCATGGCGCGCAGCTGCGTGCGCAGAAGACCAGGGCGGTCGAGCGACAGGCGGATCGCCCGCCAGCCAAGCGCCGGGTTCTCTTCCTCGTGGCCGCGGAAATAGGGCACGACCTTGTCGCCGCCGATATCGAGCGTGCGGAAGGTCACGGACCGGCCGGCGGCCTGCTTCAAGACGTTGCGGTAAAACTGCTCCTGCTCTTCCGCCTTCGGAAGCGTGGAGGCGATCATGAACTGCAGCTCGGTGCGGAACAGCCCGATGCCCTCGGCGCCCGATTCCGACAGTTGCGGCAGGTCGACCAGCAGGCCGGCATTCATCTGCAGCGACACGCGCTGCCCGTCCTTGGAGAGCGGCTCGACCGCGCGCAAGGCGCGGAACTGCTCCTGACGGCGCGCGCGGAAGCGCACCTTCTCCTCGTAGGAGCGCTGATGCTCCGGCAGCGGCCGCAGATGCACATGGCCGCCATCGCTGTCGATGATGACGGCGTCGCCATTATCGGCCAGCGCCACGATCCCGGCCGCCTGGCCGATGACAGGAATGCCCATGGCGCGCGCCACGATGACGACATGGCTGGTCACGGCGCCCTCTTCGAGCACCAGGCCGCGCACATTGGCGCGCGGATAGTCGAGCAGTTCGGCGGCACCCATGGCGCGCGCCAGAATGATCGCGTCTGCAGGGAAGCCATCGCCCGAGGTGCGGCCGGTATAGCCCGTCAGCTGGCGCAGCAGGCGGTTCGCCAGATCCTCGAAATCATGCATCCGCTCGCGCAGGTAAGGGTCCGTCAGGCGCATCATCCGCGCCTTGGTGTCGCTCTGCACCTTCTCGACCGCGGCTTCCGCCGTCAGACCGTTGCGGATCGCCTCCTCGAGCTTGCGCACCCATCCCTGGTCGTGCGCGAACATGCGATAGGTCTCCAGCACCTCGCGGTGCTCGCCCTCCATCGAGACGTCGCGCTGCGACAAGAGGTCGTCGATCGAGATGCGCAGCGAACCCAGCGCTTCGGCAAGCCGGCGAATTTCCTTGTCGGCATCGTCGTTGAGCAGGTTGGTGACGACGATGCGCGGCTCGTGCAGCACGACATAGCCGAGGCCGATGCCTTCATTATAGGTGTCGCCATCGATGGTGACAGAGCGGGTGAGATCGAGCTCGAGCCCTGGCTTGGTGAGCTTCTTCAGCTCGCCGGTAGCGATCATCTCGGCCAGCACCATCGCCGTCGTTTCGAGCGCTTCCAGCTCTTCGTCGCGATAGTTGCGGCTGGCCTTGTTCTGCACGACGAGAACGCCGAGCGAGCGGCCGGCGCGCAGGATCGGCACACCGAGGAAGGAGTGATAGATCTCTTCGCCCGTCTCCGGCAGGTAGCGGAAGGCCGGGTGCGATTGCGCGTCGGAGAGATTGAGAGGGGCGGCGGATGCGGCGATCGTGCCGACGAGGCCCTGCCCCATTTTCAGCTGCGCCAGGTGGACAGCTTCGCGGTTCAGACCTTCGGTTGCATAGAGTTCGAGCACGCCGTCGGAACGCAGCACGTAGACGGAGCAAACCTCCGCCACCATGTTGCTGGCGATCTGGCGAACGATCCGGTCAAGACGCTCTTGTGGCTCCAGCGGCTCCGCCATCAACTCGCGCAGCCGCTTGAGCAGCACGCGCGGACCGCCGGAAAGGTCTCTCATTGCGTCTCAAGCTCCAAAAACAGAAGGCAAAGTGGCCCGGCAGATCGCCGCGCCACTAATCAACTTGTACGCGCGGCGGCCCTGCTGGGAATCAATTCTTATCCAGACCGTAGCAGGAATGCAAAGTCCTGACAGCGAGTTCCGCATAAGGACCATCAATCAGGATGGAAATCTTGATTTCCGAGGTGGTGATCGCCTTGATGTTGATGCCTTTATCGGCAAGTGCCTTGAAAGCGGTCGCCGCGACGCCGGCGTGGCTGCGCATGCCGATGCCGATGACCGACACCTTCACCAGGCCCGATTCGTTCTGCACGACGTCGTAACCGATCGTGTCCTTGTGCTCGCCGAGCACCTTGATGGCCTTGTCCACGTCGCCCGACGGCACGGTGAAGGTCATGTCGGTCTTCGAGCCATCTTCCGAGATGTTCTGGACGATCATGTCGACATTGATGTGGTTCTCGGCCAGCGGTCCGAAGATCGCGGCGGAGACGCCCGGACGGTCGGCGAGACGGCGAAGCGAGATCTGCGCTTCATCCTTGGCATAGGCGATGCCGGTGACTACTTCCTGTTCCACGATTTCTTCCTCGTCACAAATCAGCGTTCCGGGCGGATTCAAGAAATCACCCATGCCCGGAGCATCGGGATCTTCAAAAGACGAACGCACGAAGGTGCGCACCTTGTGCACCATGGCAAGCTCGACGGAGCGAACCTGCAGAACCTTGGCGCCGAGCGATGCCATTTCGAGCATTTCCTCGAAGGCGATCTTCTTCAGGCGGCGCGCCTGCGGCACGATGCGCGGATCGGTCGTGTAGACGCCGTCGACGTCGGTATAGATGTCGCAACGGTCAGCCTTGACCGCAGCGGCGATTGCGACCGCCGACGTATCCGAGCCGCCACGGCCGAGCGTCGCGATGCGGTTGTCGGGGCCGAGACCCTGGAAGCCGGCGACGACGGCCACCTGGCCCTCGCCCATGCGCTTGATCATTTCCGAGCCGTCGATCTCGAGGATACGGGCGGCGCCATGCGCGTTGTCGGTGCGGATCGGGATCTGCCAGCCCTGCCAGGAGCGGGCGTTGACGTCCATGGCCTGCAGCGCGATCGCCAGAAGACCGGATGTGACCTGCTCGCCGGAGGCGACGATGGCGTCATATTCGCGGGCATCATAGAAAGGCGAGCTTGCGCCGACGACCTTCGGCGTGTTCTGCACCCAGCCGACCAGTTCGTTTGTCTTGCCCGACATGGCGGAAACGACGACGGCCACTTCATGACCGGCATCGACCTCGCGTTTGACGTGGCGGGCAACGTTCTTGATACGGTCCAGATCAGCGACGGATGTTCCGCCGAACTTCATTACGATGCGTGCCATAAGCCTCTACCACAGCAAACCGCCGGGAGAGACGAACGCCAGACCCGGCACGACGAAGCCTTGGAAGCCACGGGCCGAAGAGCCGGAATTGGGAGGTTCTGGAACCCTTCTAAAGCCCTGCGCCCAAGGGCCCAAGTTGCGGCGTCTCTTAACGAGTTTGTGAGGGGGTGGCAAGGTGGAGAAAGGAGAATGACGGCCTCAATTGCGCGTGTAATTTGCAGGCCGCGCGAGGCAGCGCCGAACCACATGTGACATGACTATGACAATCCCGCGAGGCGCTGGGCCACCAAAGCGCGCTGCCCCGTCCCCGCACATTTTTCGGCGTAAAGATTAGATTCAGCTTTTTTTGGTAATTTCCCGTTAGCAATACCCTTTGATGTTCCTGGCGCCACCTGAGTTCGGCGTCCGGCCTGTAATGAGTAACGGGTTCCCAATGCGTTTTTCGGCTGTGCCAGCAATCTTCCTTGCCTGTCTGACCCTTGCGGGTTGCACGTCGACGTCCGGCCCCGACGTCTTAGCATCAGCCGCTCCCTCACGCGAAACGACAAGCTCGGTGGCACCGCCCGCCGCCGTTCCATCAGCACCCGTTCCCTCGGCCGATATCGCCGCCGGCCAGCAGGCCGCTCCGCATCAGGAAGTGCTGGCATGGGCCGGCCCGATCCCGGAATCGAAGGCTTTCGAGTCCGCCGACCGCGCCGTCGGCGCACCGCTTCCCGCCGAGCGCCCGATGGCAGCTACGGAGGTCGCGATGATGACGCCGCCGGCCCGCCCGCCCGTTGTCACGCCGGTTGTCGCCCCGATCATGGAGCGCCCCGATCTTCCCGATATGGAAGAGACGGCGCAGCCGCGCACGCGCAGCAAACTCTACAGCCGCCAGTTCCGCGACGCCAAGCCGATCAACTTCGGCCGCTCATCGCCGCACAAGCTCGCCGTTCACGGCGTCGACGTCTCACGCTGGCAGGGCGATATCGACTGGCCGCGACTGCGCACCCAGGGCGCCAACTTCGCCTACATCAAGGCGACAGACGGCGGCGACCACCTCGACCCGATGTTCCGCACCAACTGGCGCAAGGCCAAGGAAGCCGGCCTGAAGCGCGGCGCCTATCACTTCTTCTACTGGTGCCGCACCGCCGGCGAACAGGCCGACTGGTTCATCCGCAACGTGCCGCGCGATCCCGATGCGCTCCCGCCTGTCATCGACGTTGAATGGAACGGCGAATCCGCCTGCAAGCGTCGCCCCTCGACCGAAAACGTGCTCGAGAAAATGCAGGTCTTCATGGACAAGCTCGAGCGCTATTACGGCAAGCGTCCGGTGATCTACACGGCGCCAGACTTCTATGCCGACAACCTGCAGGGCGCCTTCCAGAACTATCCCTTCTGGCTGCGCTCCGTCGCCGCCCATCCGTCCAAGCGCTATCCCGGTCGCAAGTGGCTCTTCTGGCAGTATTCCGGCTCGGGCCTGTCACATGGCGTAGAAGGCAGGATCGACCTCAACGTCTTCAACGGCAGCCCCGATCAATGGATGCGCTGGTCCTCGGGACGCCCCAGCAACCGGATGATGGCCGCCAACGACTGACGATCCGACAGCGATCAACCTGCACTGATATCGATCGGGCATAGGCACAACCGTGGCGCGGCACACCCGCTGCCACGGCGCAACAATTTTGTCACACCACTAAAATTCGGGTGTCGCGTATATTTCCAAGCATAGGTAACTGTGATTCTTCTTCAATCGTAAGTATGCGGCGTAGATTGATTCGCGAATGTCTTTGATGCTGAATGATTTGGCGGAGATTCCGAATGGGAAATCTTGATATCGAAACCTGGGCACTGGCCCGCGCCCATCACATTGTGTTGAACGAGGGACTTAACCTTGCGAAGGCGGCGCAGGACCTGGATCGCAAGCGCTCCAGATCGCTGGTCTACGAACTGCGCAAGGTGATCGCGGCGGCAATACTCGAAGCACATGCTGCCTCAAGCAAGAACGACGCGATGCCGCAGGGCTGAGTGTCGCGTAATGATGGCGAGTTGAATGCCGTCACAATTATTTGTTGCAACACTGTAAAATGCAACTAATCTTCCCGCTTGCGGCTGCGCATCGTGGGGAGATGTCATCATGCCATTCACAATAACGAAATCCATACCGGCCAGAGAACGCTGGACACGCGTCTGCGCCATCAGGCAAGGCGCGACCTACGCCTTCACGGCGTCGGGCCGATGGCAGGATTGGAAGATCGATGAGGACGCGAACGGCTATGACCGGGCTTGGCTGAGACCGTTTGCAGGATTGAGAGTCATGCCCAAAGCGCAGTGGTTCGCCCTGATCGGGTCAATCGATCAGGACACGGATACGGCGTTTCTGATCGGCGTGTCCCATCCGTCGTGGACAGCGCCGAAAAACGGCGTCCTCTACTGCTGCGCCAATGACATTCCATGGATGTACTGGAACAACTCCGGCGCGGTCGAACTGACATGCACTGAACTCTAGCAACGCCGAACGCCCGAAAGACGCAGTTGCGTCAGGCCTAGGAAACGGGCAGCCTAGAGCATGTCGCGCAAGAGTGTGAAGCGGTTGCAGGCGCGGGGGCCGGCCGATCATGACACGCATGCAGAAAATCGGCGTGGTTCTCGGCCTTGCGCTCGTCGCGAGCTTCACGCTGCTGCGCGCCACCGACCCGCCTCTCCTGCGCCAGATCCGCGACATCACCTTCGACGAATACCAGCGCATCACCCCGCGCAAGTTCGAGAACACCCCGGTCCGGGTCATCGATATTGACGAGGCGTCGCTCAGGGAATTCGGCCAGTGGCCATGGCCGCGCGACCGGCTGGCGCTTCTGGTGCAGCGCCTGTCCGACATGGGCGCGGCGGCGATCGCCTTCGACGTGCTGTTCGCCGAGGCCGACCGCCTGTCGCCGCGCTCCATCATGCGCGATGTCGCCGGCATTGATCCGACACTTCTTAGCCGGCTACCCGATAACGACCAGCTTTTCGCGCAAGCCATCGCCGACAAGCCCGTGGTCCTCGGCTTCGGCCTCTCCATGGACGGCAGCTACAAGCCGCCGGTGAAAGCGGGCTTCGCCTTCACCGGCGAGAGCCCGTTCAACGCCCCGCCGCGCATGACGGCGGCAACGCCGGTGCGCCCGCAATTGCAGATCAACGCCACCGGCCTCGGCCATATCAGCCTCAACCCCGGCACCTATTCCGCCACCGTCCGCCGCGTGCCGCTGCTGCTCAGCGACGGCGCGCAACTCTATCCCAACCTCGCGCTGGAAGCGCTGCGCGTCGCCCAGGGCGCCTCGACCTATATCGTCGCGGCCGCCCCCGATATCCCCGACACGCTGACCTCGATCAAGGTCGGCGATTTCGTGGTGCCAGTCACCTCATCCGGCGAGCTCTGGCTCTACACCAGCCCCGATATCGCTGATCGCTATATCTCAGCCGGCAAGGTGCTGGCGCCCGACGGCCCCGCGCCGGATGTCGCCGCGGCCGTGCAGGGCAGCATCCTCTTCGTCGGCACCTCGTCCGCCGGCCTGCAGGATATCCGCACCACAGCACTCGGCGAAAACGTGCCCGGCGTCTCCATTCACGCGCAGACCGTCGAGCAGATCCTGTCTGGCCACTTCCTCTCCCGGCCGGATTGGGCCGATGGCATGGAGATCCTGCTGATCGCGGTGCTCGGCACCTGCCTCGTCATCGTCACCACTTTCGTCAGCCCCGCCGTCGGCCTCGCCTGGGGCCTGATTGTCACCGCGCTCGCCTTCGCGAGCTCCTGGTTCGCCTTTTCGCGCTGGGGGCTGCTGTTCGATCCGCTCGCCCCGATCGTCGCCGCCTCGATCATCCACTTCGCCGCCACCTCATTCCGCATTCTGGTCATCGACCGCGAGCGGCGCGAGGTACGCAAGGCGTTCGGGCAATATCTCTCCCCCTCGCTGCTCCACCGCATCGAGCATAATCCGGACGCGCTGCGCTTGGGCGGCGACGATCGCGAGCTGACGGTCATGTTCGTCGACGTCAGGGGGTTCACGACGCTGAGCGAGCGCCTGCAGCCGGCCGAGGTCGTCCGCTTCCTCAACACGCTGCTCGATGCGCTGAGCCGCCATGTGGTGGCCAATGAAGGCACGCTCGACAAGTTCATCGGCGATTCCATCATGGCCTTCTGGAACGCGCCGGTCGATGTCGCCGACCACCCCGCCAAGGCCGTGCGCGCCGCCCTTGCCATGCGCGAGACGCTGGCGACGCTGAACGCGACCGACGCCTTCGGCTTCGGCGATGAGTACAAGGTGGGCATCGGCATTGGCATCCACACGGGGCTTGCCTGCGTCGGCAACATGGGCGCCGAAAGCCGCTTCAACTACTCCGCCGTCGGCGACGCCGTGAATGTCTCGGCCCGCATCGAGGGCTGCTGCAAGGAAGTCGGCTTCGATATCCTGGTTTCAGAGACCACCGCCGCTGCCCTGCCGCACTTCGCCCTGCTCGACGCCGGCTCGCTCGGCCTCAAGGGCAAGAGCACCCGCACCCGCCTCTACGCCACGCTGGGCGACGAGACCGTCGGCCTCTCGGCAACCTTCGCCCTGCTCGAGACCGCGCATCAAGCCCTGGTCGAAGCCTTCGCGACCCGCTCAACGGACAGCCGCAAGCTACTGGCAAGGGTCCGGCAGCGGGCGCAGCCCTACCCGGCGACACTGCCGGAATTCTACCGTCGCCTCGCCCGCCGCGCCGATCATTTCAGGGAAACACCGACCGAAGACCCCGCCCCGCTATCGGAGCAGGCGTCGTGAAGTTCGCAATTGTCAGGATGAACTCGGCCTAGTCGCCGTTACCGACATCGCCACCGCCACCGCCATCGCCGCCGCGGTCGCGCATATGGCGACCGCCTCCGCCCTGCCAGCCACCATTCTGGTCGCCATTGCGGCCATGCCAGCCGCCGCGATGCCCGCCCGAGCCGGCGCCATCGCCAGCCCCGACGCCATCGCCCGCAGCGGACCCTGCTCCGCCGGCCTGCGCCTGACCACCATTCGCCGGCGAAGCACCGCCCTGCGGCCCGTCGTGATGCCCGCCGTGCCCATTGCGCTCGCCATTGCCGCCATCGGATCGGCCACGATCCCGGCCGCCATTGTCCCGAGTTCCGCGATCTCGATCGGCATGATCCCGCGCACCGTGGTCGTCGCCACCACGATCGCGCGCCCCCTTGTGCCGGTTGCCCCAACCATCGCGCGGTCCATGCCCATCTCGACCGTCGTGATTCCCGCTGCGCTGCCCCCAGCCACCGCCGTCGTTGCCCCGGTCGTGATGCCCATCGCGGTCATGGTGGTGATGATCGTCGTCGTCCCTGTCATGGTGATGCTTGTCGGGGCGATGATGATGCGGCTTGTCCGGCTTATGCGGTTTATCCGGCTTTTGCGGCCGATCCGGTGCCTTCGGCGGGGCCTGCTCCTGCGGTGGAAACAGCGTCGGCACCGGCGTGCTCTCTTGCGGCCGGTCCTGACGCTCGGCGCGGATGCTGCGCAGGCCGCAGCTGGTGCGGATGTTGCCGAGCGGCCCCGACAGTTGCTGGTTTCCCGAGAGGAACGGCAGCGCCTTATTGTTTCGCAGCGTCCGCAATGTCGTCTCATCGACCTTGCGCGGATCCGACACCCCGCCGCCGCGTGATGCGATCACGCAGTCGCACTGCTCGCGCAGCTGCTTGCATCCACCGGCACCGCAAAATTGCGCCGAACCGTTGAGAAGCACCATCGCCGTCGTGCCATTGGGCGCGACATAGACATCGAACGCCGTGCCGCGCACGCCGATCGTTCCCGCCGGCGTCACGATCGAATAGGCCGATGAGGAGGAGTTGCCGCTGATCCAGCGAAACGTGCCCTTCGCCGCCTTGATCGTCAGCTTCTTGACCGAATTGGCATCGTCATAGACGTAGCTGTCGATCACCACCGACGAGCCGGCGCCGACGGCAAGCTTAGTACCATCCCGGAAGACGAATTGACCAAGCCCGCCGATCGAGGTGCGGATGCGTTCGTCGCGATGAACAGGGTCCTTGACCACCAGAGGCCCGTTTTCCCCAGCCACCTCTGTCTTGATGAGAGTCGCCTCGCCGACCGCAACCTCCGCGTACGCCGGAAACGGGAAACACAACGGAAAACACATGGACAGGCCGAGCATGGCGGCCAATGCATTACGCACACGCAACATCGCCCTTACCCTCAACAATATATTAAGTATATCACAATGTGTTGATGGATGTCGCCTTATCCACTTGTAGTAGCCAAGCACCAAAGCCGGGCACTACCGCGACCACGCGACACTATCGCCGGCTCTTGACTTCGCGCACCGTTCGTCCGACTTCACTTCTGAGCAATCAAGGAGCATGACCATGACGGAAGCGGCGAAGAGCACCATCGACCAGAGCGAAGTGGACCGCTTCTCGGCCATGGCCGCCGAGTGGTGGAGCCCGACCGGCAAGTTCAAGCCGCTGCACAAGTTCAACCCCGTTCGCCTCGCCTATATCAGGGACAAGGCAGCCGAGAATTTCGGCCGCGATCCCCGCTCGGCCCGCCCGCTGGAAGGCCTGCGGGTGCTCGATATCGGCTGCGGCGGCGGCCTGCTGTCGGAGCCGGTCGCCCGCATGGGCGCAACCGTCATCGGTGCCGACCCGTCCGAAAAGAACATCGGCATCGCCTCGACCCATGCGAAGGCCTCAGGCGTGCCGGTCGATTACCGCGCGGTGACGGCAGAGCAGCTGGCCGAAGCCGGCGAGACCTTCGACATCGTCTTGAACATGGAAGTGGTGGAACACGTCGCCGACGTCGATTTCTTCATGACCACCTGCGCGAAAATGGTCCGCCCCGGGGGCCTGATGTTCGTCGCCACCATCAACCGCACGATGAAGGCCGCGGCGCTCGCCATCTTCGCCGCCGAAAACGTCCTGCGCTGGCTGCCGCGCGGCACCCACCAGTATGAGAAGCTGGTGCGCCCGGAAGAGATCGAAAAGCCGGTGACTGCGGATGGCCTCACGATCATCGACCGCACCGGCGTGTTCTTCAATCCGCTGTCCAACCAGTGGAACCTGTCGCGGGATATGGACGTGAACTACATGCTGCTCGCCAAGCGTGGGGCATAAGAGCACCCGCCGGCATTTCGCCTAGACCTTCAAGGTCCTGACATGCGCAAGCAGATCGGCTTGCGTCTCGGCGTTGCGCGCCGCCAGTTCCTTGACCCGGCCGCGATCGATCTCGATCGCCGCCCCATCAGGCCCGAACGGCATCTTGAACGTGAAGGCCCGGGCGCTCGGCCCGTGATCGGCCAGATGTTCGAAGCGGTCGACGGCCTCGGCCCAATCAGGCCGATGATGCGGCCCGACCCACCAGAGAACGAGCGGCGGCCATGACGGTTTGACGTTCCAGTTGCGCGCATGCTTCAGCGCATCGGCATGCACGCCGTCATAGCTGAACGCCATCAGCGATTCGATATCGGCCCAGAGCGACAGGGAGGATGGCGCGCTATCGAAACCGCTACCCTCGATGAAACGCGGAAAGACCTGCGGCCCCCAGCTTCGCGCGCCCGGCTCGCCGGCATAGCCGGAGCGGCCGACAAAGCCGCAAGCGCGTCGCGCGGCCTCGAAATTGGCCGGTTCACGCAAGCGAAAGCCCTCGACGGCGTCGCTCTCGAAGGGCGCCACGTGCAAACCGAAGTTATAGATCGCAAGGCGCGCTTCTATAGTCATTCTAGTGCACGTCGTCGGGAAGCACGGGAAGCGCTGCGATCTCGATGCCCTCGTCGATAAGCGCCTGCGCCTCATCCGGCGTCGTCTGGCCGATGATCCCGCGCGCATCGGCGTCGCCGTAATGGATCTTGCGCGCCTCCTCCGGGAAGCGTTCGCCGACATCCTCGGAGTTGGCCTTGATCGCGGTCACCGCCTCTTTCAGCTTCTGGAACGCCTCGCGGCGCACGGCATCCATGGCGACCGTCTGCATCTGGTCCTTCTTGCGCGCGGTCGAGACCGACGGCGCCATCAGCACCTTGGAGACGGCGGCTGAATTGCAGGTCGGACAAGTGAGAAAACCGGACGCGACCTGGCGGTCGAAATCGGCGCTTTCGGAAAACCAGCCTTCGAACTCATGGGCATTGTCACAACGCAGCGAATAACGGATCAAGCGGCCACGCCTCCGGACACATCGCCGCCAACTGTCTCGATCGAGAACTCGCGGGCATTCTTCAAATTCGGGATCTTGTCGCGCGCGGCCTTCACTGCGGCAGGATCGATCTCGGCGATCACGATCGCCTCGCCGGTGCCACCAGCCGACGCCAGGATTTTGCCCCAGGGATCGATGATCATCGAATGCCCGAAGGTCTCGCGCCCATCCTCATGCACGCCGGCTTGCGCGGCGGCGATCACGAACATGCCGTTCTCGATGGCACGCGCCCGCAGCAGGATTTCCCAATGCGCCTCGCCGGTCTGGCGGGTAAAGGCGGCGGGCACCGTCATAACCTGCGCCCCGGCAACCGCCTGGGCGCGAAACAGCGCCGGGAAGCGAACGTCGTAGCAGATCGCAAAGCCCATCTCGGCAAACGGCAGCGACACGACGCGCGCCTCCTGCCCCGGCCGGTAGGCGGCGCTCTCGCGCCAGCTCTCGCCATTGTCGAGATCGACATCGAACATGTGGATCTTGTCGTAGCGGTTGAGAATCTTGCCATCGGGACCGAAGAGATAGCCGCGATTGGCAAGCTTGCCGTCATCGAGCGCGATCGCCGTCGAGCCGACATGCACGTAAATCTGCAGTTCGCCGGCGAGTTCGCGCGCGGTGCGAACGATGATGTCGTTGGCCTCGTCGCGCAGGTGCACTTTGCCGGCGGCGCGGTCGCGCTGCAGCATCCCGGTCATCTCCGGCGTCTGCACATAGGTGGCGCCCGAGGCGGCCGCCTCGCGCACCAAACGCGCCATGGCGGCCGCGTTGCGCTGCGGATCGATACCCGAACACATCTGAATGGCGGCGGCCTTGAAGGTCATCGGCTTGTCCTAAGCGGCCAGCAGCGGGTCGAGCTTGCCCGCACGCTCCAGCGCATAAAGATCATCGCACCCGCCGACATGCTTGTCGCCTATGAAAATCTGCGGGAAAGTCGAGCCGCCATTGGCGCGCGCGATCATCTCGGCGCGGAAGGCCGGCGTGGACGTCGCATTGTGCTCGACGAAATCGACACCCTTCTCGGAAAGAAGAGACTTGGCGCGAACGCAAAAGCCGCAGCCATCGCGCGTATAGATCGTAACCGGTACCATCGTAACTCCAGACAAGGCAGTAATCTCCCTGTCATATAGTTTCGGATAGCCCTTGCAAAGGTCAAAACCGTGATATCGGCGGCACCCGCGCGGCGCAGCACCCTGGCAGCGGCCGCTACCGTCGCGCCCGTCGTATAGACATCGTCGACCAGCACCAGCCGTTTTCCGAACACGTCACCCTCACGCCCCTTAGCGATCGCAAAGGCGCCGCGCACATTCTCCTGCCGCGCTTTAGCACCGAGGCCCACCTGCTGGCGCGTGCGGCGAACGCGCAGCAGCGTCGCGGACAGCAGCGGGCGCTCTGCCTGTTTCGCCATGTGGCGCGCGAGCTCCGCCGCCTGGTTGAACCGGCGCGACAGGATGCGGGTGCGATGCAGCGGCACCGGCAGGATCGCGTCGCAGCGCTCGACGGCGCCATCGGATGCCCGGAGCATCCACGCCGCCATCATCGGCGCCAGATCGGTGCGGTCGCGATATTTCAGCCCGTGTACGAGATTGCGCACCGCCTCATCGTGAAAGGCCGCCGTGCGCAGGCGATCGAAAGGCGGCGGGTCGGCGATGGCCGCGGCGCTCAATATCCCCGGGCCGAGATCATGCGAAAAGGGAATGCCGAGAACCTCGCAATAGGGTCGCTCGATGAAGCGCAGCGCCGACCAGCATTTTGGGCAGACGCCGCGATGCTGTCCCGTCGACACGCCACAGACAGCGCAGGCGGGTGGATAGATCATGTCGACCATAGCCGAGAGCGGACGCCCCAGCGCCCGGTCGATTCCCGCCAAACCTCGCCACCCGCGCAACCCCATGGCGAAACGATAACGCATTTCGCGCAACAGGAAAATCGCCTTGCCGCCCCGGCCCGGCAGGATTATTGACGTCGGCATGGACATCATCTTCGATACGACAAGGATCGCGGCGAACCGGCATCGCGCGCTTCGCAACAACGATCCGAAGGCCGCCTTCCTGCTCGACATCGCAGCCGACGAACTGGGCGAACGCCTCGCCGTCGTCGAGCGCACCTTCGAACATGCCGTCGAACTGCATGGCGCGACCGGATCGGCCGCCCGCGCCGCCAAGGCGACCGGCAAGATCGGCAGCCTCACCCGCGTCGAAAGCGAACAGGCCTACGCCACGTCCGACGATGACTTCATCGAGGCGCCGCTGGAGATGGTTCCGCTGGAGCCGCAATCGGCCAATCTGGTGATCGCGCCCTTGAGCCTGCACCTGACCAACGACACACCGGGCGTCTTCATCCAGATCCGCCGCGCGCTGCGCCCAGACGGTCTGTTCCTCGCCGCCATTCCAGGCTCCGGCACGCTGCAGGAACTGCGCGAGGTCCTGCTCGCCACCGAGATCGAGATGACCGGCGGCGCAAGCCCACGCGTCATTCCCTTCGCCGATGTCCGCGATGTCGGCGGCCTGATGCAGCGCGCCGGTTTCGCGCTGCCGGTCATCGATGCCGAGACCTATACGGTCCGCTACGATTCCATCTTTCCGCTAATGCGCGACCTGCGCGCCATGGGCATGACCAACCCGCTTGCCGAGCGCAGCAGCAAGCCTTTGACGCGCGCCTTCTTCATGCGCGCCGCCGAGCTATACGCGGAACGCTATTCCGATCCGGATGGCCGTATCCGGGCCACCTTCTCGATCATCTATGTCTCGGGATGGGCGCCGCATGAGAGCCAGCAGAAGCCGCTGCGGCCGGGCTCGGCGAAGGTCAGGCTCGCCGACGCGCTGAAGGTCGAGGAGCACAAGCTCAAGCAATAGAGCTTTTCGCTCTAACCTCGCTCAGGTGAGCGACGGTATCTTGCTTGCGATGATGGTGAAGACGTTATTCAACTGTCCGCTGAGCGCGCCGACGCCGGTGATAAGCGCGGTGGCGATCAGGGCGGCGATGAGGCCGTATTCGATGGCGGTAGCGCCGTTGCGATCGGCGACAAATGCTTTCAGAAGTCTCGTCATTCGTCCCTCGTCGCTCGACATCACAGTCGATTTCCTTGCGTTGCCTCAGGCCTCGAGCCCTCAGCAGCCAACACCGCTTCCATAGCCCTGCACCACGCAGACGGAGCCCGGCGTATCCTGCAGAATGCTGCGACGGATCGTATAGCGCTTGCCGTTTTCGCTCTTCGGGCCGTTCTCGCTCTTCGGGATCGAACCCGTCGTGATGGAATCGAATTCAGACGGCGCGCTGGCGAAGACGCTCGACTTCGACTTGTCGGCGAGCATCGGTGTCAGGATCAGCGTCAGGGCCACGACGGCCGTGCCGAACAGCAAGGCGATGTTCAGCGCCCCCGTCTTGCGCGAGGAAACCGAAGCCTGCTCTTTCTCCCGAACTGCTTTCCAGAAATCGTCGTCCATGCGTCAAGCCTTCTACACACACGCCAGTTGCTTGATTGAGGCCGATCTTTGCCAGAATCTGTTAAACGATCGATTAATATCCACAGCCAGATTGGCACAGAAAAAATTATAAAATAGAAATTTCTAAAGTAGGTCCTGCAGGATGGGGATCAGCGGCTCATCGGCCGGTGGCATGGGGTAGTCGCGCAGCGCCTGCGGCTTCACCCACTTGATCGCCTGCCCTTCGCGGCCGACGGGAATGCCCTCGAAACGACGGCAGACATAAAGCGGCATCAACAGGTGGAATTTCTCGTAGGTGTGGCTCGCAAAGGTGAGCGGCGCCAGGCACGCGACCTTGGTGGTGATCCCGAGCTCTTCGTGGAGTTCGCGCACCAGCGTCTCCTCCGGCGTCTCGCCCGGCTCCATCTTGCCGCCGGGAAACTCCCAGAGACCGGCGAGCGATTTGCCTTCAGGCCGCTGCGCCAACAGGATGCGGCCATCCGCATCGATCAGGGCGCAGGCGACGACGAGAAGGATGCTGTGGCCAGTACCGCTCACACTTGTCGCGCTCATCGGCAAAGATCCCGCCGCCAGTAGGAATAGCGATAGGCCTCGACGAAGCCGAGGCGCTCGTAAAGCGTGATCGCAGGCACATTGCCGGTCTTGACCTGCAGCCAGGCCGAGCGGGCGCTGCGCATCCGCGCCCAACGCAGAGCGGACGTCAGTATCTCGAGCCCGAGCCCCTCGCGGCGACGCGACGGCGTGACCGAGAGCGACATGATGCCGGCCAGATCGTTGTCCTGCACGCAGAGCACGGTCGCCAGCGGCCCCGTTTCCGGATCTTCCACCATGAACAGGCCGGATGGCGGCTTGATCGCGTTGATGACTTCGGCGAGTGCCGGCTTCAGCTTCGTCGACACCTGGTCGGTCGCCAGATTGGCGTCCACGAAGCGGCTGATGTCGTGCGTCGGCAGGTGATCGAGCGTGTCCGGCAGATCGGCATTGGCGAGATCGCAGGTCATGACGATGGTTTCGTCGAACGGCGTCCAGCCCTCGGCCTTCACCAGATCGATCAGCACGGGCGAGGCCAGCGGCGTCTGTCGCAGCACCGCCGGGCGGCCATAGGCCTCGAACTTGCGGCTCGCCTTGGCCAGCCTGATCTCGACGTCGCGATGGTCGGACGGATCGAGCGGCACGATCGAGTTCAGCCGGTTCGACGGATGCCCCGCCGTCAGCCGCACCTGCCAGCTGCCGTCGTAAACAACCGACGAGGCGGGCCAGGCCCGGAAACCGACGGCTTCCAGCCTGCGCACGAGCGGCAGATTTGCCTTCTTGGGGAATGCTTCAGTCAATGAAAAATCAGCTCCGGTAGTCACCGTTGATGGCGACATACTCCTTTGTGAGGTCGCACGTCCAGACCGTTGCCGTACCGTTTCCGAGGCCGATTTCGACCTTCACCGGAATGTCCTGCTTTTTCATGACGTTGGAGGCGGCCTCTTCCGAGTAGCCGGCGTCACGTTCGCCGTTGACGGCAACGCGCACGTCGCCGAACCAGATGGCGAGGCGGTCGCGATCGGCCATTTCGCCTGATTTGCCGACGGCCATGACGATACGACCCCAGTTGGCGTCCTCGCCGGCGGCCGCGGTCTTGACCAGCGGCGAATTGGCGATCGACAGCGCGATCGTCTTGGCGGCGGCATCGCTTTCAGCACCGGTCACGGTGATCTCGAGCATCTTGGTGGCGCCTTCGCCGTCGCGCACGACCTGCAGTGCCAGATCCTTGAGGAGATCGTTGAGCGCGGCGCGGAACGACGAGAGGCGCGGATCGTCAGCCGTCTCGACGCGAACCTGGCCGTCTTCGGCGGCCGCACCCGTTGCAAACAGCATGAGCGTGTCGGATGTCGAGGTGTCGCTGTCGACGGTCATCGAGTTGAAGGTCGGATCGACACCGGCGGAAAGCATCGCCTGCAGCGCTGCCGGCGCGATGTCGGCGTCGGTGACGACGAAGGAGAGCATCGTCGCCATATCAGGGGCGATCATGCCGGCGCCCTTGGCGATACCGTTGATCGAGACCGCAACGCCGCCGATCTCGGCCGTGCGGGTCGCGACCTTCGGATAGGTGTCGGTGGTCATGATCGCCTTGGCGGCCTCGAACCAGAAATCGCCGGTAGCGTCGGAATAGAGCGTGTCGAGCACGCCGGAAAACTTGGTGGCGTCGAGCGGCTCGCCGATGACGCCGGTGGAGGCGAGGAAGATCTCGCTCTCGCTGCAGCCGACGGCGGCAGCGGCCGACTTGGCGGTGAGCGCGGTCGCTTCACGGCCCTTCACGCCGGTAAAGGCGTTGGCATTGCCGGAATTGACGACCACGGCGCGCGCAACGCCGCCGGGCAGGTTGGCGCGGCAGAAATCGACGGGGGCCGACGGGCACTTGGAACGGGTGAAGACACCGGCAACGGCCGCCGGCTTGTCGAACACCATCATCAGGACGTCGGTACGGTTCTTGTACTTGATCCCCGCCGAGGCGGTCGCCATGCGAACACCGCGAAGCGCGGGCATGGACACGAAGGTTTTGGGAGCGAGCGGGGAGACGGAACCGGACATGATCATCGACCTGGCATGAAAGGGGATACGGAAGGGCCCGGAAAAACCGGGCCCTCGATGGATGCTATTACTGCTGAGCCGGCGCTGCTGCGGGCGCGTCGCCCGGCTGCGGCTGCTTGTTGGCGTCGTCATAGCCCTTGCGCAGGGCTTCGTCCGTGATGTCGATCTTGGACTTTTCCTTGGCGGAGGCGAGAAGCGCAAGATACTTGTCGCGCATGACGAGCTGACGAACCTGATCCTTGACCTGGTCGTAAGCCGGAGGAGCGGCGTCGCGCTTATCCTCGACAAGGATGACGTGGTAGCCGAAATCGGTCTTAACAGGGGTCTTGGTGTAGGCACCCTTGTCGAGCGCGAAAGCCGCGTCTTCGAATTCCTTGACCATGCGGCCCTTGGTGAAATAGCCGAGATCGCCGCCGTCAGCCTTGTTCGGGTCGGTGGACTTTTCCTTGGCGAGGTCGGCGAAGTTCTTGCCGGCGTCGAGCTGCTTGATGACGTCCTTGGCTTCGTCTTCCGTCTTCACCAGGATGTGGCGGGCGTGAACTTCTTCCTGCTTCGGAAGGGCTGCGACTTCCTTGTCGTAGCGTGCCTTGACTTCAGCGTCGGTCACGGTGTCGACGACGTGCTTCTTGAAGTAGGCGTTGTGCAGTTCGCGATCGGCGAGGTACTGCATGCGCTTCTTGAACTCAGCCGACTGGTCGAGCTTTTCAGCGGCCGCGTCCTTGGCGAGCAGCTTCACGTCGATAGCGGCGGAAAGAGCTGCGACCTTCTTCTGGTCGTCAGGCAGCTGCGCCAGCTGCGGATCGAGGTTGGCGATCGCCAGGTCGAGTTCCGACTGGTGGATTTCGACATCGCCGACCTTGGCAACGACGGCGTCAGCGCCGTCCTGTGCCCGCACCGGCGCCTGGAAGGCGACGAACGTGGCGAGTGCCATCACGGCGATTCTGTTGTAGTTCAACATCAAACATTCCTTCACAGTTAACCCACCGGCTTCAACTTCTTGAATCCTGCCCTGAAACAGGCATCAACACTGGAATGTGGCCTTTCTATATCAGCCAAATCCGTTGACATCATTCGACCCCCCTCTTATCTGTCACGCAACCTCGCGTCCAGAAAAGTTTCCTGGCGTTTCGATACGTGCGCCCGAAATTCGGCCGGGCCGCCCTTACGAGAAGCCCGGGATGAATATTCAGAAAGGACCAGTCGTATGGTCAGCTTTGGCGGCATCGCCCGCAAACTATTTGGCTCCGCCAATGATCGCCGCGTGCGGTCCTTCCAGCCGAACGTCGCCGCAATCAATGCGATTGAGGAAAAGACCAAGGCGCTGTCCGACGAACAGCTCGCCGCACAGACGGTGGAGTTCCGCAAGCTCTTGGCCGAAGGCAAGACGCTCGACGATATCCTCGTCCCGGCCTTTGCTGTTGTCCGCGAAGCATCGCGCCGCGTGCTCGGCATGCGCCCCTTCGACGTCCAGCTGATCGGCGGCATGATCCTTCATTCCAACGCGATCGCGGAAATGAAGACGGGTGAAGGCAAGACGCTGGTCGGAACGCTTCCCGTCTATCTGAACGCGCTGTCGGGCAAGGGCGTCCACGTCGTTACCGTCAACGACTACCTCGCCCAGCGCGACGCGGCCACCATGTCGCGCCTTTACAGCTTCCTCGGCCTGACCACCGGCGTCATCGTTCACGGCCTGTCGGACGAGGAACGCGCGGCTGCCTATGGCTGCGACATCACCTACGCGACCAACAACGAACTCGGCTTCGATTATCTGCGCGATAACATGAAGTACGAGAAGGGCCAGATGGTTCAGCGCGGCCACAACTACGCCATCGTCGACGAAGTGGACTCGATCCTCGTCGACGAAGCGCGCACGCCGCTGATCATCTCCGGTCCGCTCGACGACCGCTCCGATCTCTACAACACGATCGACACCTTCATCCCGCTGCTCGTCGAAAGCGATTACGAGATTGACGAAAAGCAGCGTTCGGCCAACTTCTCCGAAGAAGGCACCGAGAAGCTCGAAAATCTCCTGCGTGAAGCCGGCCTGCTCAAGGGCGCCAGCCTCTACGACATCGAGAACGTCGCGATCGTCCACCACGTCAACAACGCGCTGAAGGCCCACAAGCTCTTCACCCGCGACAAGGACTACATCGTCCGCAACGACGAGATCGTCATCATCGACGAATTCACCGGCCGCATGATGCCGGGCCGCCGTTATTCGGAAGGCCAGCACCAGGCGCTGGAAGCCAAGGAACATGTGAAGATCCAGCCTGAGAACCAGACGCTGGCGCAGATCACCTTCCAGAACTACTTCCGCATGTACGACAAGCTCGGCGGCATGACCGGTACGGCGCAGACGGAAGCGGAAGAATTCGGCAACATCTACGGTCTCGACGTCGTCGAAGTACCGACCAACCTGCCGATCCAGCGTATCGATGAGGACGACGAGGTCTACCGGACCTTCGAAGAGAAGTACAAGGCGATCATCGCCGAGATCGCGGATGCGCAAAAGCGCGGCCAGCCGGTTCTCGTCGGTACGACCTCGATCGAAAAGTCCGAACTGCTCGCCGACCTCATGCGCAAGCAGGGCTTCAACAACTTCCAGGTTCTGAACGCCCGCTACCACGAGCAGGAAGCCTATATCGTCGCCCAGGCCGGCGTGCCCGGCGCTGTCACCATCGCCACCAACATGGCGGGTCGCGGTACCGACATTCAGCTCGGCGGCAACCTCGACATGCGTGTCGAGCGTGAGCTCGGCGAAGTCGAGGAAGGTCCGGAGCGCGACGCCAAGATCGAGGCGATCCGCGAAGAGATCAAGCAGCTCAAGGAAAAGGCGCTGGCCGCCGGCGGCCTCTACGTCATCGCCACCGAACGCCACGAAAGCCGCCGTATCGACAACCAGCTGCGCGGCCGTTCCGGCCGTCAGGGCGACCCGGGCCGCTCGAAGTTCTATCTCTCGCTTCAGGACGACCTGATGCGCATCTTCGGCTCTGACCGCATGGATTCGATGCTGACCAAGCTCGGTCTCAAGGAAGGCGAAGCGATCGTCCATCCCTGGATCAACAAGGCTCTGGAACGCGCGCAGAAGAAGGTCGAAGCCCGCAACTTCGATATCCGCAAGAACCTCTTGAAGTACGACGACGTTCTGAACGACCAGCGCAAGGTGGTCTTCGAACAGCGCCTCGAGCTGATGGAAGCAACCAACATCTCCGAGACCGTTTCCGACATGCGTCGTGAAGTGATCGAGGATCTGGTTCAGAAGCACATTCCCGAGCGCGCCTATGCCGAACAGTGGGATGCCGTCGGCCTCAAGGAGCAGGCCAACGCGCTCCTCAATCTCGATCTGCCGATCGAGGACTGGGTCAAGGAAGAGGGCATCGGCGAAGACGATATCCGCGAACGCCTGACGGAAGCGGCCAACGCCGTCTTCACCGAAAAGGCCGAGCGCTTCGGCGACGACATCATGCATTACGTCGAGCGTTCGATCGTCATGCAGACGCTGGACGCGCTGTGGCGCGAGCACATCGTCAACCTCGACCATCTGCGTTCCGTCGTCGGTTTCCGTGGCTACGCCCAGCGCGACCCGCTGCAGGAATACAAGTCGGAAGCCTTCGAGCTCTTCAACACGTTGCTCAACAGCCTCCGCCAGGCCGTCACCGCCCAACTGATGCGTGTCGAACTGGTGCAGCAGGAGCAGCCGGAACCGCCGGCCATGCAGGCGCACCACATCGACCCCAATACCGGTGAAGACGAGTTCGGCTCGGTCTACCAGGCATCGGAAGTCATCGTTGCGCCCGAAAACCGCAACCCCGACGACCCCGCCACCTGGGGCAAGGTCGGCCGCAACGAGGTCTGCCCCTGCGGTTCGGGCAAGAAGTACAAGCACTGCCACGGTGCCTTCGAGCAGGCCTGAGACCTGATCGAGACCTGAGATCGAAGCCCTCGCGACCTGGACGTCGCGAGGGCTTTTTCATGCGTGCGACCCGCAAATGAGCGGAACCCGCCCACAACTTCCAATTTCATAATCCGCCCGAAATTCAGCCGCAAAACAGTCGCTTTGTTCGCCGAGCTTGCGCCGATATCAGAATTGATTTCAGGGACACGCGATGAACCGCACCGCTTGCAAGGCCCCCTATTTCAGCCAGTGGGAAACGGCGTCGATGACGCTCTCCGTGCTGGAGCGCGGCGCTTCCGCCTTGCTCGATGATCCGCTTTGGCAGCGATCCGGCGCCGACACGGTCGAGGAATATGCGCGCTGGGCCGTCAACATCTGCGGCATGGCCTGCCTGAAGATGATCCTTGCTGCCAGGGGCGAAGACCACCGCATCATCGATCTCGCGCGCGGCTGCACCACCTTCGGCGGCTATGTCGTCAACGAGGAAGACCAGTCGATCAAGGGGCTGATCTACGCGCCCTTCATCACCTATGTCGGCGAAACCTTCGGCCTCGACGCGAAAACCATCACCGGCCTGCCGACACCTGGTATCGCCGATATCCTGAAGGACAACGCCTTCTTCATCGCCTCGGTCAACAGCCAGATCCGCTGGCCGGACCGCCAGCCGCCCACAAAAGGCGGCCACCTCGTGCTGGTGACGGCGGCAGGCGCCGACACCATCCGCTTCCACAACCCATCCGGCCACGACAAAGCCAGCCAGGCCAACGTCGAGCTGCCGATCGAGACCTTCGACCGCTTCTTCGCCAATCGCGGCGTCGCCATCAGGCTCGACCGATAACAACGATCCAAGGGGACCCATCCACCATGCCGACACAGCCCGCCCGCCCGACATCGCAGCGCCCGCGCATCGCCATCCTGTTCGGCGGCCGCTCGCCGGAGCACGATGTCTCCATCCTCTCCGCCACCAATGTCGTCGCAGCGCTTGACGCCGAGCGCTACGACGTCCTGCCGATCTTCGTAACCAGGGAAGGACAATGGCGGCTTCTGCCGAAGGGCACCACGCTGTCGGCTGCCGCCAAGGCCGAGGAAGCCGTCGAGGTCAGCCTTCTGCCGGGCGGCCAGGGCCGCATGCTCGCCATCCCGCAAGGCGCGCAGCCCTATGAAGTCCCCGCGATCGACGTCCTCTTCCCCGTTCTGCATGGAATGCATGGCGAGGACGGCTCGATCCAGGGGCTGGCATCCGTTGCCCGCGTGCCGCTCGCCGGCTGCGGCCTGCTCGGATCGGTGACCGCCATCGACAAGGACATCGCCAAGCGCCTGCTTCGGGAAGCCAGCCTGCCGGTGGCGAAAGCGCTGTGCATCGAAGAAGACAGCGAGCCCTCCTTCGAAACCGCGGCGCGCGAACTCGGCCTCCCGCTCTTCATCAAGCCCGCCCGCCAGGGCTCCTCGGTCGGCGTCAGCAAGGTCAGGACACAAGAAGATTTCGCCGCCGCGCTTGCGGAAGGCTTCAAGCACGACAGCAAATTGCTCGCCGAGGAATTCATCGCCGGCCGCGAGATCGAGTTCAGCGTGCTCGAACATGCGAATGGCGAGATCACCGTCTCTCTGCCGGGCGAGATCGCGCCGGCCGAAAGCCACGGTTTTTACAGCTACGAAGCGAAATACATCGATGAAGCAGGTGCAGCACTCCGCGTGCCCGCGCAGCTGCCGAAGGAGACCGAGGACGAGCTGCGCAAGACCGCGCGCCAGGCCTTCAAGGCGCTCGGCTGCGACGGCATGGCCCGCGTCGATTTCTTCCTGATGCAGGACATGTCCTTCGTGGTCAACGAGCTCAACACCATCCCCGGCTTCACCAATATCAGCATGTACGCCAAGGCGATGGCCGCATCGGGCGTCAGCTACGCCGAGGTGCTGGATGTCCTGATAGACAGGGCGTTGGCGCGCGGTGGCGGCTGACGCTCTGAGTTGGGGACAGGTTAAGCCTGAGGGCCTCGTCACAACCGTTTCTTAACCGTGTCATGCCACTACTCTAGGCACGATTTGCCAGAGAGTTTTGCGTGTCCATTATGGCGGTCATCGAGACGGCGGAGAAGATGCTACCGGCGAGCCTGCGTCCTGCAGGCGGTCGCCTTCTTCGCATGCTCGGCGATATCATGACGAAGCGCGGCGAAAAGGCCGCCGCACAGCGCATGGCGCTCACCGCATTTGCGATCCGCGTCATCAGCGCCGCGCTTGCCTTTCTCTCCCAGATCATTCTGGCGCGCCTGATGGGCGAGTATGAATACGGCATCTTCGTCTTCGTCTGGGTGCTGATCGTTCTCTTCGGTGACCTCTCCTGCCTCGGCTTCCACACCGCCATCGTCCGCTTCCTCCCACAGTACAAGGCATCGGGCGCCTTCGAGGAAATTCGTGGACTGACCGGCACCGCCAGGATCTTCGGCCTGCTGTCGGGCACCGCGGTGCTCGCCATCGGCATGATCGGCCTGCACCTCTTTGGCGATCGCGTCCAGAGCTATTACGTCGTGCCGATTTTCCTCGGCCTGCTCGCCATGCCGATGATCGCGCTCGGCGACATATTGGAAGGCACCTCGCGCGCCAATCATTGGCCCGTCATGGCGCTGAGCCCCGTCTACATCATCCGCCCGATCCTGATCATCACCTGCATGCTGGTGGCGATCGGCCTCGGCGCGCCGCACACGGCCGTCACCGCCATGCAGGCAGCGCTGGTTGCAACCTACCTCACCGCGCTCGGCCAGTATGTGGCGACCCTCATCCGCCTGCGCCGACATTATCACCAGGGTCCGAGCAAGATCGATTTCCTGAGCTGGCTAAGCGTCGCCTTTCCGATCTTCCTGATCGAGGGCGTCAGCTTCCTGCTCACCAATTCCGATGTCGTCGTCGTCGGCATTTTCCTGGAGCCGCACGAGGTCGCCATCTATTTCGCCGCCGCAAAGACTATGGCACTCGTCCACTTCATCAATTTCTCGGTCAAGGCCGCCTCCGGCCCGCGCTTTTCCAGCATCATCGCCGAAGGCACCCGCGCCGAGCTCGCCGCCGCCGCCTTCGATGCCGCCAGATGGACCTTCTGGCCGGCGCTGGCCGTCGGCCTCGTGGTGCTCGCGGCCGGGCACCTGCTGCTGTCGCTCTTTGGCGGCGCCTTTACGGCGGGTTATGTGCTGATGGCGATCCTGCTTGCCGGCATTCTCGCCAAGGCGCTGGTGGGGCCTGCCGAAACGCTGCTGATGATGGCCGGAAAGCAGAATATCTGCGTCGCGCTCTATGCCGGTGCGTTGACGGCAAACGTCACCCTCAACATTCTCCTCATCCCCCATTTCGGCATCGAGGGCGCGGCAATCGCCACGGCCTCCGCCATGGGCGTCGAGGCGGTGCTCTTGCATCTTGCAGTCCGCCGCACGCTCGGCATCGCCCTCTTCGCCTTCGCCAGACCGGCCAGCGCCGGCAACGATATGGAAGCCTGACAGTATGGTGCGCAATCCTCCCGGAACCCAGACCACAGACTCGACCGCCAACCGCATGGTCCACGAGCTGGCATCGCTGGAATTCGATGCACCGCAGGCCGAAGCCCGCGTCGAGATCGGCCGCGCTGGCCGCGAGCTCTGCGTCTATTCCGGCAAGCTCGGCTACGACCTGCAGGACGAGCTGGATTTCCTCTCCAACCGCGCGCTGGAGCCCAATGTCTTCTTCACCGGCCGCTTCCTGGCGCCCGCCATGCCGCGTCTCGACGACCGCGAGGTCAACTTCGCGCTGCTGCGCGACCAGAACGAGACCCGCAGCCGCCTGCGCGTGCTGATGCCGTTTTCGGTCGAAAAGCCGGGCTTTGCCGTCGGCCCCTCGATCATCCGCGTCTGGGCCAACAGCTTCGCGCCGCTGGGCACGCCGCTGCTCGACGGCGAGGATGCCGCCGAAACGCTCGACAATTTCCTCGAGGGCCTGACCGCCCGCGACCTGCGCATGCCCGGCATCCTGGTGCTGCCCGATCTGCGCCTGAACGGCATCTTCGCCCGCATGATCCGCGCCGTCGCCATCGGCCGCAACCTGCCGATCACGACCACCAACCCCTATCTGCGCCCGATGCTGCAGAGCGACGAGGACGCCGTCGCCTATCTGCGCCAGTCGGTCTCCTCCTCCCACATGCGCGAAATGCGCCGGCAATGGCGCCTGCTTGAGGAAAAGGGCACGGTCGTCTACAACGTCGCCCGCCAGCCGCGCGACATCCATATGCGCTTCGAGGAATTCCTGGCGCTCGAAGCCGGCGGCTGGAAGGGCAAGAAGCGCAGCGCGCTGGTCACCGACCGCCTGCACATGGCCTTTGCCCGCGAGGCGATCTCCAACCTGGCCGCCGTCGACGCCGTGCGTATCCACTCGATCGACTTCAACGGCAAGTCCATCGCCTCCACCGTCGTCCTGATGATGGGCGGCGAGGCCTACACCTGGAAGACCGCCTATGACGAGGCCTATGCCCGCTATTCGCCGGGCAAGCTCCTGATGGGCGAACTCACCGAATGGCACCTCGACGACGCCAACATCGTCCGCTCCGACAGCTGCGCCGTCCCCGACCATCCGATCATGAGCCGCTTCTGGCAGGAACGCGAGGAAATGGGCACCGTCGTCATCGGCCTCAACCAAAACGCCGACCGCGACGTCCGCCAGGTCGCCACCCAGCTGCATCTCTACAGCAGCACCCGCAATGTCGCGAAGATGCTGCGGCAGAAGATCATGTCGCTGGCTGGGCGGGGGTGAGTGGGCGGGCCTTGAGAGCGGCCCATCTGATGCCGACAGTAAGCCGTCGTTGATGTCGTGCCGTGAGATACCCCCCTCTGCCCTGCCGGACATCTCCCCCACAAGGGGGGAGATCGATCCGTGGCCGCTCTCCATCCAAACATCGAGGTAGGAGCGAGCGGCCGCGCCCAGCCAATCTCCCCACCTGTGGGGGAGATGCCCGGCAGGGCAGAGGGGGGTATCTCACGGTAAAACCTGAATGAAAGGCGACGGCAACGACGGAGTGCCAACCACACACCACAAAACCCCGCGCCGGAGACCTCTCCGCGACGGCATGGCAGGATGGGAATGGGCAGGCAACGTTCGGTATAAGATAGAAGTGTCAGGCAATATCGCCTGCCCGATCATATCAAGGCTTCCGGATATCCAGGCCAACAGGAGCGTCTCTCGGCCTTTCGCTTCCAGATGGATGCGAGGTCCTGACGATCTCAACACCCACCCCTCAACAACCATCACCGGACGCCGGGCTTGCGCCCAGATGTGTCAGATCCGGTTCGCGACCCGGCTCCCTGTCCAATGACGCCATCAGTATGGGAGCGACGATTGCGGCGAGGATGGATGGGGACGACGAAATTCGTAAGCGGTTGGCATCGCCGCAGTATTTTTCACCGCGCAACAAAATTACCCCCGCGATCGGATCAAAAGATCATCTCTAAGTCCTGTAAGCTTCCAACTCCGCGTGCAGTACAGCGGCACGTGCCTCGATCGCCGTAATGTCGTCAGCGATCAACCGATAAAGCGGTGTCTGATCGCCAGGCGTGCGCGCTCCAAGATGCTGCGCGATATACTTGATTGCGGCAACGGTCGCGGCAAACCTGTCGTGGAGAACGGGCTCATGATGCGCGAGCCGGTTACGTGACTGGTAGATGATCTCAAGACTGTCGGCCACGTCAGCGCGCTTTATTCGCTTGTTCGGGAACACCTTCTTGAGTGCCGGCCGCCAAAGCGTGTGCTCATAATCGGGACCGCATAAACGCTTCCAGATGTAGAAAGTCAGCTCGGCAATGATCTTGCCATCGGTGACCTGGATATGCGTTCGACGGAGCTTGGACCTCTGCGTATGGGACAAGTTCGCCGGGCGGCCATTCGGGAATGCCAGCGCGTCAAGCCCATGCTTGGTAGCCTGCGCAAGTTTGGCGTATTCGGCCCGACGCGCGCTATCTAGCGCCTGCACGATCTTGGCCTTCTCGCTTTCTTTCCAATGGAAGGGTGCCGGTGGGCTCAGAAGCCAGCCCGCCTGGCCGAAATGCTGCCCGAGATTTTCACAGATAGAGTTCCGCAAGGAAATCTCGATGACCGCGATGATATTCATCAAATCGGCGCCGAGGCGCAGTGTCTTCTGATGGAATTCGATTGCAGCCCGAGCGTTGCCGGTGAGTTGGTAAAGCTTACCCAACCTCTCGGGCGACAGCAGCTTCGTGATCTCCGCTAAATCTGCATCCTCTATCGGCAAGTTGACGCTCCCGTCACTCTGACATATATTCAACCTCGAAAAGTCGAGATCAGATTGGCAGTTTGCTTTCGAGCATTACGAATCCTCGACTTCCCAAATTGAAAAGGCGCTCCTCGGGGCGTCTTTTCTGTTTAATCTAAGGGAAATATCGGGCGCCACACAAGCCTACCCCTCACCCACCGCCCGCTCCCGCAGCATCCGCCGGATCACCTTGCCCGACGTCGTCAGCGGCAGCGCATCGACGAACGCCACCTCGCGCGGATATTCGTGCATCGACAGCCGCATCTTCACCCAGTCGCGGATCTCCGCCGCCAGCGTGTCGCTTGCCGCAAACCCCGGCGCCAGTACCACGTAAGCCTTGACGATCTCGGTGCGCAGCGCGTCGGGCTTCCCCACCGCCGCTGCCATCTGCACGGCCGGGTGGCCGGTCAGGCAGTCCTCGATCTCGGCCGGGCCGATGCGGTAGCCGGATGAGGTGATGACGTCGTCGTCGCGGCCGAGGAAGGTGATGTAGCCGTCTTCGTCCTGCCGGCCGAGATCGCCGGTCAGCAGCCAGTCGCCGGCGAATTTGCGCGCGGTCGCCTCCGCGTCGTTCCAATAGCCGAGAAACATCACCGGATCAGGCCGCGCGATGGCGATCTGGCCGACCGCACCCGGCGGCAGCACTGCGCCGGCCTCATCGACGATCGCCACCCGATGCCCCGGCACCGCCTTGCCGATCGCCCCCGGCTTGCTCACGCCAAGCGCGGCGTTCGAGGACAGCACGAAATTGCACTCCGTCTGCCCGTAGAATTCGTTGACCTCGATCCCGAGCGTGCGGCTCGCCCAATCATGCGTCTCCGCGCCCAGCGCCTCGCCGGCAGCACCGATGGTGCGCAGCTTGAGATCGTATCGCTGACGCGGATCGGGCACCGATTTCATCAGTCGCAAGGCCGTCGGCGGAATGAAGCCGTTGCGCACCTTCATCTCGGCCATGATCCTGTAGGCCATGTCGGCATCGAATTTCTGCGCCGGCGACGAGACGACAGGCACGCCGAGCATCAGGCTCGGCAGCAGCGCGTTGAGCAGCCCGCCCGCCCATGCCCAGTCCGACGGCGTCCACATCCGGTCACCCGGTTGCGGAAAATTCTCATGCGCGAACTGGATGCCCGGAATATGCCCGGCCAGCACCCTGTGCCCGTGCAGCGCCCCCTTCGGCGCGCCCGTTGTGCCCGAGGTGAAGATCATCAACGCCGGCTCGTCCGGCCCGGTCGGCGGCACGTCGAAGCTCGGCGCATGACGTTCCACCAAATCGCTGAAGGAGACGACGTCGGCGCTGTCGTCAAAAGCGCCGACGCTGATCACCGTCTTGAGGTCCGGCAGCCGGTCGCGGATTTCATGGATACGCTCGAGGCCGAAACCATTGGTCACGACCGCGGCCGCGCCCGAGGTCTTTAGCCGATATTCCAGCGCTTCGACGCCGAAGAGCAGCGCCAGCGGTACCGCGATCGCGCCCATCTTGTAGATCGCCATATGGGCGATCACCGTCTCGAAGGACTGCGGCAGAAGCAGCGCCACTCGGTCGCCTTTCTTGAGACCGAGCGCGACGAGCCCATTGGCAAGCGAGGCCGAGCGCGCCGCAAGCACGCCATAGCTCAGCGAAAGATGATCGCCATCCGGGCTGAAATGCTGGAGACAGACCCGCTCCGGCTCGCGCGCCGCCCAATCGTCCGAGCACACGCGGCCGATGTTGAAATCCTCGGGGATCGTCCAGGCGAAATCGCGGTAGAGATCGTCATAGCGAGCGCGCGGCGGCAGCTTCATGGGCGCAGGATCATCGATGGGGTCTCGGTCTCGGGGCAAAAGTCCGTTTATGCTGCAGCAGCTAACACCCTGGGCGCGGCTCACGCAAGCGTGAAGCCCGGATCGCCCTTCCCGCCCCGGGGAACGCATGGTTGTTTGCTGCAACCGCTGCCAATCTGGCGGGGAGTGCCCTAGATAGGGGTAGCGCCAGGGTTTCTTTTCTCATCACGGAGCGATTTCATGGAATACGTCAAATTCGGCGGCACCGGCCTCGAAGTGTCGAAAATCTGCCTGGGTTGCATGACCTTCGGCGAGCCCGGCCGCGGCAATCACAGCTGGACGCAGGCCGAGGAGCCGAGCCGCGCGCTGATCAGGCAGGCGCTCGAAGCCGGCATCAACTTCCTCGACACCGCCAACACCTATTCCGACGGCTCGTCCGAGGAAATCGTCGGCCGCGCGATAAGGGATTTTTCGCGCCGCGACGAGATCGTGCTCGCCACCAAGGTCTTCAACCGCATGCGCCCCGGACCGAACGGCGCCGGCCTGTCGCGCAAGGCGATCTTCGACGAGATCGACAATAGCCTGAAGCGCCTCGGCACCGATTATGTCGACCTCTACCAGATCCACCGCTTCGACCCGACGACGCCGATCGAGGAGACGCTGGAGGCGCTGCATGATGTCGTGAAATCGGGCAAGGCGCGCTATATCGGTGCGTCCTCCATGCATGCCTGGCAGTTCGCCAAGATGATCTACACCTCAAGGGCCAATGGCTGGACCCCCTTCGTCAGCATGCAGGACCACCTGAACCTGCTCTACCGCGAGGAAGAGCGCGAGATGCTGCCCTTCTGCCAGGACCAGAAGATCGCCGTCATTCCCTGGAGCCCGCTGGCGCGCGGCCGCCTGACCCGCGACTATGACGAAAAGACCGCCCGCAGCGAGACCGACGAATTCGGCAAGACGCTCTATAAGCAGGCCGAGGATGCGGACCGCGCCATCATCGGCAAGGTCGGCGATCTCGCCAAGAAGCACGGCGTCTCCCGCGCCCAGATCGCCACGGCCTGGATCCTGCAAAAGAGCGCCGTCACCGCGCCGATCATCGGCGCCTCGAAATCCGGTCATATCGACGACGCCGTCGGTGCTCTCTCGGTCAAGCTCTCGGCCGAGGATGTCGCGGCGCTGGAAGAGCCCTACGTGCCGCACCGCGTCGAGGGATTCAAGTAAGGTCACCGGACACAGGCCTGCCCCCGAAACGGGCAGGCCCACGATCCACTTCAAGATATCGCCGCTTGAGGATATCCCCATGACCGTCATCCCCTTCGAGGCCCGCCGCTTCCGCTCGACGGCCGCCTATTACACCCGCTACCGCGTCCCCTATCCCGACGAACTGATTGCCCGCGTCGCCGAGCGCGCCGGCCTGCAGACAGGCGAGCGCCTGCTCGACCTCGGCTGCGGCCCCGGCCAACTCGGCATCGCCTTCGCCCGCATGACAGGCGCAAAGGTCACCGGCATCGATCCCGAACCGGAGATGCTGGAGACGGCCCGCGCCGATGCCGAGATAGCCGGTGTAACCGTCGATTTCATCCACGGCTCGTCCTACGATCTCGGCCCGTCGCTTGCGCCGCTGAAGATGACGGTCATGGGCCGCTCCTTCCACTGGATGGACCGCTCGGCGACGCTCAAGGCGCTCGACGCCATCACCGTCAAAGACGGTTGCGTCGTGCTCTTCGGCGATCGCCACATAGCCTCCACGCCGGATTGGCGCACAGCCGTCAACGCGCTGGCGGAAACCTTCGCGCCGGACCGCAACGCCGACCGCGAGCGCCGCAAGGGCCCGGATTGGGTCGCCCACGAAACGATCCTGCTGCAATCGCCCTTCAAACACCTCGAGCGGATCGGCATCGTCAGCGAGCGCCAGCTGACCGCGAACGACATCATCGGCCGCGCCTTCTCGACCTCGGTGACGTCAACGGAAGCGCTGGGAGACAAGGCCGAAGCCTTCGAAAGCGAGCTGCGTGATGCGCTGGCAAGGCTTTCGCCCGATGGCCGCTTCGCCGAGACGGTCGAGATTAGCGGCCTGATCGCCCGTCGCGGCTAGCCGTTAGCCGGCGAAAGAGCATCACGCGTCGTGAACAGGAAATTGTCGGACAGCTCCCGGCTCTCCACCGCGCGTGCCAGGATCACCGCGCCCATCATCGCTGACAGCGTCGTGAAGCCCTTGGCGCGGCGCTCGTCCGCGCTGTCGCCGGGCACGATCTCGGAGAGTATATCGACCAGCGCCGAGAGCCCGTCATTGAAGGTCGAGCGCACGGCGCCTTGGCTGCGGCTCACCTCCTGCACCAGCGAGGCGAAAACGCAGCTGCCGCCGGGATCGTCGACGCTGCAACGCGAGAGATAATGATTGAGGAGCGCATCGAGCGGCGCGTCCGGCGCACTTGTTATAATCTCGTTCCAGCGGATTTTCACCCGCTCGATCAGCGCCCGGCTGACTTCGAGCGCCAGATCTTCCTTCGACTGGAAATGCCCGTAGAAGCCGCCATGCGTCAGCCCCGCGGCCTTCATGATCTCGGCCACGCCTGTCGATTCGAACCCCTTCTCGCGAAACAGCACGCCCGCGACACCGAGAATCTTCTCCCGGTTTTCCGCGAATTTCTCCCGGCTGACACGCATAGCAAGGCTCCTAAAAAACACCGCTTGACAATTTATATGACGCGCATCATCAATAATCAACAATGATGATGACCATCATCTAAAAATTAGTACTAGCCTCCGGCAACATCATACGGAACAGCCCCCATGGTCTCCACTGCACTTGCCTCCACGCTGGCGCGGCGCAACATCCACTACGGATGGGTCGTCGTCGCCGCCACCTTTCTCACCATGCTGGTCACGGCAGGCGCGATGGGCGCGCCGGGCGTACTGATCAAGCCGCTGCAGGACGAGTTCGGCTGGGAGACGTCGCAAATCTCGTCGGCGCTCGCCGTCCGCCTGCTGCTCTTCGGCCTGATGGGGCCCTTCTCGGCCGCCTTCATGAATTATTTCGGCGTCCGCAAGGTCATCGTCTTCGCCATGATCCTGATATCAAGCGGCTTCGTCGGCTCGCTGTTCATGACCGAGATCTGGCAGTTGCTGCTGCTCTGGGGCATCGTCGTCGGCCTCGGCACCGGGCTGACCGCCATGGTGCTCGCCGCCACCGTCTCGGCCCGCTGGTTCACTAAGCATCGCGGCCTGGTCGTCGGCATGCTGTCTGCAAGCTCCGCCACCGGCCAGCTGGTCTTCCTGCCCCTGATGGCACAGCTGACGGAGAGCTACGGCTGGCGCGCCACCGTCTTCTTCGTCTGCGGCATGATCCTTTTCGCGGCGCTCGTCGTGCTTGCCTTCATGCGCGACCGCCCGTCGGATCTCAACCTCCCCTCCTTCGGCGAGGACCGCATCACCCCGCCGCCCGTACAGACCGGCGGTCTCTTGACCATGCTCGCGGCCCCGATCGTCGTTCTCAAGGAGGTCTCGAAGACCTCGACCTTCTGGATCCTGTTTGCCACCTTCTTCATCTGCGGCCTGAGCACCAACGGCCTGATCCAGACGCATTTCGTCACGCTCTGCGGCGATTTCGGCATCCTGCCGGTGGCGGCCGCCAGCGTGCTTGCCGTCATGGGCATCTTCGATTTCTTCGGCACGATCGGCTCCGGCTGGCTGTCGGACCGTTTCGACAATCGCTGGCTGCTATTCTGGTATTACGGCCTGCGCGGCCTCTCCCTGCTCTTCCTGCCCTTCAGCGATTTCTCCTTCTACGGCCTGTCGATCTTCGCCGTCTTCTACGGGCTGGACTGGATCGCCACCGTGCCGCCGACGGTGAAGCTTGCCGCCGAGCGCTTCGGCAAGGAGAAGGTCGGCATCGTCTTCGGCTGGGTCTTCACCGGCCACCAGCTGGGCGCCGCCACGGCCGCCTACGGCGCCGGCCTGTCGCGCACTGAGCTGCAGAGCTATCTCCCCGCCTTCTTCATCGCCGGCGCCTTCTGCCTGCTCGCCTCCATCCTGGCGATCACGATCAAGAAATCCGGCCTCACCACCCCGGCCGCCTCCGTCGCCCACTGAAGAGATCCTTCCGGCCGAAGCCATTCGGCCGGAAGCCCCACGAAATCAGCCCGATACCCGCATCCCCGTCTTGCGCCATCAGTCAAACGCATGCTAGACACCCGCCTCGTCGGTATCCGTTGCCCCATTGGCGGAATTGGTAGACGCGCTCGACTCAAAATCGAGTTTCGAAAGAAGTGCTGGTTCGACTCCGGCATGGGGCACCACTGGACTACCCACTACCGCTTGGCCTTTGCGTCTTACTATCATCTGAAGTTGAAAGCGGTCATCGCCCTGTTACGCGGGGCGCTCCCGAAGCCACGCCGCCGACTTACGGCTCGTTTATAGAGAAGCAGGCGCAAAAACGGTTCTCTCCAGCTTTCCGCCCGCCCATACATAGCTCAATTTAAATCAGCAGTTTAATTTCCCCCGCACATCGGTCAAAGTGCCGGCTCCCAAAAGGAGAACACACAAGCGTGCATCACGACGTCCCCCTCATCGCCACCATTGCCGTCAGTTTCGGGTTCGCGGCGATCCTTGGCTATCTTGCCGATCGCCTGCAGCTGCCGCCGCTGGTGGGCTATCTGCTGGCCGGGATATTGATGGGGCCGATCACGCCGGGTTTTGTGGCCGATACGGGGCTTGCGAGCCAGCTGGCCGAAATCGGGGTGATCTTGCTGATGTTCGGCGTCGGGTTGCATTTCTCGGCGCGTGACCTGCTTGCGGTGCGCGGCGTCGCCATTCCCGGCGCGATCGCGCAGATCCTGATCGCGACGCTGCTCGGCGTCGGGTTGGCGGAGTGGTGGGGCTGGAGCCTCGGCGCCGGCATCGTCTTCGGGCTGAGCCTCTCGGTCGCCAGCACCGTGGTGCTCCTGAAGGCGCTGGAGGAACGAAATCTGGTCAATGCCGCCAGCGGCCGCGTCGCCGTCGGCTGGCTGATCGTCGAGGATCTGGCCATGGTGCTGGCGCTGGTGCTGCTGCCTGCTTTGGCCGAGCTGCTCGGCGGCCACGCGCCTTCGGGCGCGCATGGCGCCGCCATGCCGCTGCCGCTGACCATCGCACTGACGCTTCTGCAGGTCGGCGCCTTCGCCGCGATGGCGATCTTCCTCGGCCCCAAGGTCGTGCCCTGGCTGCTGATCCGCGTCGCCCGCACCGGCTCGCGCGAACTCTTCACGCTGACGGTCCTGGCATTGGCGCTCGGGATCGCCTTCGGTTCGGCGCAGATCTTCGGCGTGTCCTTCGCGCTCGGCGCCTTCTTCGCCGGCGTGGTCATGAGCGAATCCAGCCTCAGCCATCGCGCGGCCGCCGATTCCCTACCATTGCAGAACGCGTTTTCGGTGCTGTTCTTCGTGTCTGTCGGCATGCTGTTCGATCCATCGATCATCGTGCGTCAGCCGCTCGGCGTTCTCTCCGCGCTGCTCTTGATCATCGTCGGCAAGGGGATCATCTCCTTCGTCGTCGTGACGCTCTTGCGCTATCCGATCGGCATGGGCCTGACGGTTGCGGGCGGGCTGGCGCAGATCGGCGAGTTCTCGTTTATCCTGGCCGGCCTTGGCGTCACGCTCGGCCTGCTGCCGACCGACGGCCAGGACATCATCCTCGCCAGCGCCATCATCTCGATCACGCTCAATCCCATCGTCTGCGCCGGGGCCGAAGCGCTGCATGGCTATATCCAACGCCGCTGGCCGCAAAGTGCGCGCTATGGCCACGCCAATTTCGACATCCTCAACGATGAACTCGACAAGATCCGCGCCATCACCGAAGCGCGCGAACACCAGCACCAGCTGGAAATGCGCGAGCTCAGCGAAACCTTCCCGCTATTCGCCAATGTCGACGAGAACTCGCAGGAGGAGCTGCTTCTGCTGTTCCGCCCGAAATCGGCGCTTCCCGGCGAGCGCGTCATGCGCAAGGGCGATCGCGGCGGCGGCATGTATTTCCTCTCGGCGGGCGCCGTCGAAGTGCAGCTGCCTGATGATGCGATAAGGCTGGAGCCCGGCGCCTTCTTCGGCGAGATGGCGCTTTTGAGCGGCGGGCGCCGTAACGCAGATGTGGTCGCTGTCGATTTCTGCCATTTCTTCGTGCTCGAGCGACGCGATTTCAACATGTTCACGGCCAAACATCCGGCGCTGCGCCAGATGGTCAGCGAGATGGCGCGCGAACGCACCGAGATGAATGTCATGCGCCAGAAGCGCGTCCCGTCTCCTGGTGTCGCGTCCTGACCCCCGCGCGATCACGGCACAATTCCCTCGCACGATCACGAAGAGTTTTTTATCGCACTGCCGCATGACTGACACAGCAGCCATTTACAGGCCGATATCAGGCCCATAAAGCTCATGCACGCAACCTGAAAGGACCGGAATGCTTCGCAGATTGTACGACTGGACCATGTCGCTGGCATCCCGCAAATCGGCCGAAGTCTGGCTTGCCGTTATCGCCTTCGTCGAAAGCTCCGTCTTTCTCGTTCCGGCCGATGTCCTTTATCTTCCCATGGCGCTTGCCAAGCCCGAGCGCGCCTATCGCTACGCGCTGGTGGCGACCGTCGCCTCCGTTCTCGGCGGCATCGCCGGCTGGGCGCTCGGCTATTACGCTTATGACACGATCGCCCGCCCAGTGCTCGAATTCTACGGCAAGCTCGATGCCTTCGAGCAGATGCGAACCTACATCCACGACGAATGGGAAATCCTGCTGCTGTTGCTGGTGACGTCAGGTCTCGCGCATCTGCCGCCGATCAAGATCGTCACCATTCTCGCCGGCGTCATTCACATGAACCTCGGCTTCTTCATCATCTCGGCGATCATCGCCCGTGGCGCGCGCTTCCTGTTCCTCGCCTGGCTGCTGCGCCGCTATGGCGAACCGATCCGCCACTTCATCGAAAAACGCCTCGGCCAGATCACCGCGATCGTTGCCGGCGTGCTGATCGTGGCAGGTGTCGGCTACAAGCTGCTTGCCCACTGATTATCCGCTAACACCATAATCCCCATGCGCCATTTGCCCGGAGCCCCCGCATGACCTTCTCTGTCCGCCGTCCCACCTTCATCTATTCCATCGTGCTGGCGATCGGCATGGCCGTGGTCATCGGCTCCGCGCTCGGCTTCCAGTATATCGGCGGCTATATTCCCTGCGAGCTCTGCCTGATGCAGCGCCAGCCCTATTATTACGGCATCCCGCTGGTCATCATCGGCGCCATCACATCGGCGCTCGGCCTGCCCAACTGGATCGGCCGCACCTTCCTGCTCGCTGGTGGACTGCTGATGGTCGTCGGCGCCGGCATGGGCGTCTATCACGCCGGTGTCGAATGGCACTTCTGGGCCGGCCCCACGGCCTGCTCGACCAGCGCCAGCAGCATGACGCAGAACGCCGGCGATCTCCTGACGGAACTCAACACAATCAAGGGCCCCTCCTGCACGGAAGCGGCACTGCGCGTCGCTGGCCTGTCCATGGCTGGCTGGAACGTGATCGCAAGCCTGATCCTCGCCGCCTTCGCCTTTATCGGCGTGCGCAAGTCTGCCTGACCAACAAAGTCGGCCTGACCAAGCCGGGCTGATCCATCGAAGCGTGGAGCAGTCCTGCCCGGAAACGGGCCGGACTGGGGATCAGGGCTGCAGTTCGCTATCCCAGTAGAGATAGTCGAGCCAGCTATCGTGCAGATAGTTCGGCGGGAAGAGCCGGCCATTGTTGTGCAGGTCCTGCACGGTCGGCTGGTAGGGCTTCTGGTGCGGGAACATGCCTGCCTGCTTCGGGAGCTTGCTGCCCTTCCTGAGATTGCAGGGAGAGCAGGCCGCCACGACATTCTGCCACGTCGTCTCGCCGCCATGGGCGCGCGGAATGACGTGATCGAAGGTCAGGTCGTTATGATCGCCGCAATACTGGCACTCGAACTTGTCGCGAAGGAACACGTTGAAGCGCGTGAAAGCCGGATTGCGCGAAGGCTGCACATAGGTTTTCAGGCACACGACGCTCGGAAGCCGCATCGAATAGCTCGGCGAGGAGACCGAATGTTCGTATTCCGCGATGATATTCACACGGTCAAGAAAGACCGCCTTGATCGCGTCCTGCCAGGACCAGAGCGACAAGGGATAATAACTCAGCGGCCGATAGTCAGCGTTCAGAACGAGCGCTGGCAGGGCCTGAGGTGAAACAGCGATCGTCAAGGCACTCTCCTGATCGATTCGGCATCTGCACTCTTATATTAGGCCGGTTGTGACGGCATTGTGAAGTCCAATAAATTCAAGCCACACAATGGCATTTCTATGTGTTGCCGTTCAGCCGACCGGAACCAGGCCGCGGCCCAGTTTCGCTGCATAATACGCCCAGAAAAGCCGCGCCGCCACCGATCTCCACGGTGCCCAGTCCGCCGCCAGTCGAGCCAGCTGTCGCGCGCCGGGCCGCGCATCCAGGCCGAAGGCGGCCGCCACCGCGTTCTGCAGCGCCACGTCGCCGGATGGAAAGACGTCGGCGTGACCGCCGCAAAACATCAGATAAACCTCCGCCGTCCATGGCCCGACGCCCTTCAGCGCCGTCAGCGCCGCCAACGCCTCCTCTGGCGGCAGGCCTGACAGAGCCTGAAGGTCGAGCCCGCCGGAGGCGACAGCCTCGGCGATCCGTGTCAGCGTCTCCGCCTTGGCGCGCGACAGGCCGACCTCGCGCCATGCCTCCGGATGAAGACCGGCATAGGCCTCGGCCGTCAGCACGACATCATCAGGCCGCATCCGCCGCCAGATCGCCTCGGCACTCGCCCGCGACACCATCTGCGACACGATGATATGCGCCAGCCCCTCGAAGCCGGGTTGCCTGAGCCGCAAGGGAAGTGGACCGGCGTCGGCGGCGATCGAGACGAGACGCGGGTCGATGATGATGAGTTCGGCCAACCCCTGGGCCACGTCCCCGTCGTTGCGAATGATATGCACGCTTCCTCGCGATCTTAGAGCATGTCTCCCGAAAGTGGCCGCCGGTTTCGGGATCAAGACATGCGGAAAAACAAAGACCTAGAGCGCGACGAGCGAATCTGAAAGATCGCGACGCGCTCTAAAATCCGTGGCAGAAGAAAGCATGATCGCGATTCCCCGTCAAAAGCCCGTCTTCCGTTTTGCTCCGAGCCCCAACGGCCCGCTGCATCTCGGCCATGCGCTTTCAGCCTTCCTGAACCGCGACATGGCCGACATCACCGATGGCCGCTTCCTGCTGCGCATCGAAGACATAGATCTCACCCGCTGCACACCCGAATTCGAAGCGGGCATCTACGCGGACCTGAAGTGGCTCGATATAAATTGGGAAGAACCGGTGCGACGGCAGTCGGAGCATTTCGATGCCTATCAGGCGTCCCTGGCTGACCTGATCGACCGCGGCCTCGCCTACCCCGCCTTCCTCACCCGCGGCGAGGTCAAGACCAGGGTCGCGGCATCCGAGGCACAAGGCAGCGCGTGGCCGCGCGATCCCGATGGCTCGCCGCTCTACCCCACTGACGATCGCGACCGCCCCTCAGGCGAGCGGCAGGCGATGCTGTCCTCTGGCCTGAAACATGCCTGGCGGCTGGACATGGCAAGGGCGCTTGAGCAGATCGGCGAGCCGCTCTCCTGGCAGGAGACCGGAGACGGCGACCGGGGCGTGATCGCCGCCGACCCCTCATCCTGGGGCGATGTCGTGCTGTCGCGCTCGGACGCGCCGTCGAGCTATCATCTTTCCGTGGTGGTCGATGACGCGCTGCAGGGCGTCACCCATGTCGTGCGCGGTCTCGATCTCTTCCATGCGACCTCGGTGCACCGCGTCCTGCAGACGCTGCTCGATCTACCGGCACCGACCTACCACCACCATCGCCTCGTCACCGACGCGGCCGGCCGCAAGCTCTCGAAAAGCAGCGGTGATACCGGCCTCTCGGACCTACGAGCCCGAGGCATCCCGGCGCACGATATTCGCCACCTCGTCGGGCTTTGATGGCTTCTGGCCCTGGCCGCTCAGGAAATTGTGCGAGAAGATCGCCCGCACCCGGAATTTCAGCAGTGCCGCGTTAAGCTCGGCGCCGATGATGAAGATCACCCCTATCATGTAGAGAAAGATCAGCACGATCATCACCGATGCGAGGCCCGCATAGGTGGCGGCGTAGTTGGCGAAGGTCGCGAGATAATAGGCGAAGATCAGTGCGCCGATAAACCACAGGATCAGCGTCAGAAGCACGCCCGGAACGACATCGAACACCCGCCTACGTCCGGCCGGAAGCCACAGATGCACGACCAGCAGACCGACCGTCAGCACGAACAGCGTGCCGTAGATACGCCAGTTGAAGACAATGTCGAGCGTATCGGCAAACAGCGGAAACCACTGCCGGGCGTAATCGAGCGCCAGCGGCACCGCCACAAGCAGGATGCTGATCGCCGCGAAGATCGTCACCGCGATCATCACGAAGCCGAGGCTGGCGAGACGGGTAAAATACCACGGCCGCGTTTCCTGCACGCGGTAGGCGCGGTTAAGGGATATGCGCAGCGCCTCGACGCCGTTTGAGGCGAAGTAGGCGGCCGCCAGCACCGAGATCGTCAACAGCCCGCCGCGCGGCACGGTCAGGACCAGGAGAACCTGGTCGGCGAGCGGCTTGGCGATCGCCTCCGGCCACGTGTCGAAGACGAGGTGCACGGCGGTCATCGAGAACTGGTCTGCGCCGAGGAAATTGGCAAGCGCGGTGCCGAAAATCAGGAAGGGAAAGACGGCGAGAAGCGTGGAAAGTGCCACATGGCTTGCCATGGCGAAGCCGTCATCTTCAAGGAAATGCCAGATCGCATCGTAAAGCACATCATACAAGATGCGAAAAAGTTTCAGCATTCCGGCTCCCGGCATTCCTCATTGTGTCGCCCGATCGAATATGGGAAACGAGTCCTAGTTTGTACAGGAATCATTCCATGTCGGATCAACGCACTATCATCATTACCGGATGTTCGTCCGGGATCGGTGCTTATTGTGCCCGTGCGTTGAAGGCCGACGGCTGGCGCGTCCTTGCGACCGTCAGAAAGTTCGACGATCTGGCGCCGCTTCAGGCCGACGGCATCGAAGCCTTCCGCATGGATTACACCAGCCGCGATTCGATCGCCGACTTCGTCCGCGAGATCACGGAGCTCAGCGGCGGACGCATCGACGCGCTCTTCAACAACGGCGCCTATGGCCAGCCGGGCGCTGTCGAGGACCTGACGACCGACGTGTTGCGCGAGCAGTTCGAGACCAACTTCTTCGGCTGGCACGAGCTGACGCGACAGATCATTCCGCTGATGCGCAAGCGCGGCCGCGGCCGTATCGTCCAGTGCTCCTCGATCTTGGGCGTCGTGCCCTACCGTTATCGCGGCGCCTATACCGCTTCGAAGTTCGCGCTCGAAGGCTTGAGCATCACGCTCCGCATGGAGCTCGAAGGCAGCGGCATTCATGTCAGCCTGATCGAGCCCGGCCCGATCGCCTCGCGTTTCGTCGCCAATTCGCTTTTGAAGATCAATGAGCACATCGACGTCAGGGGCTCGGCGCATGCCGTGGATTACCGCCGCCAGCTGGCAAGGCTCGATGGCTCCGGCCCGGCCAACCGCCACAAGCTCGGCCCCGAGGCCGTCTATGATGTCCTGAAGCACGCATTGAACGCCCCGCGCCCGCGACCACATTACCCAGTGACGCGGCCGGCCAAGCAGGGCATGTTCTTGAAAAAGCTCTTGCCCGCGGACCTCTTCTACCGGCTGCTGCGCAGGTTCGATTGAGGAGGAGGAAACCCAATGTCTACTGTCGTCTACGTTCTCGCCATCATCGTGATGGGCCTTGTCGCCATCGTTCTGATCCGTGGCCTGTTCAACATGATGAAGGGCGGCGACGCCAACCTGTCCAACAAGCTGATGCAGCTGCGCGTGTTGCTGCAGGCCGTCGCCGTGCTCCTGATCATGCTGACGCTGTGGCTGACCGGCGGCGGTCGCCCCAGCTGATCACCCCACCGAGGAGGAGATAGAGCATGGTCAAGCTCAACAAGATCTACACCAAGACGGGCGACGACGGCACGACCGGGCTGGTCGCCGGCCCGCGCCGGCTGAAGGACGATCTGCGCGTCGAGGCCTTCGGCACCATCGACGAGGCCAATTCGGCGATCGGCATCGCGAGATTGCACATGCAGGGCATGCCCGAGCTCGATGCCATGCTGATGTCGATCCAGAACGACCTTTTCGATCTCGGCGCCGACCTCGCCACGCCCGATACCGGCACGCCGCCGGAATACGAGCCGCTGCGCATCGTCGAAAGCCAGGTGACGCGCATCGAAAACGACATCGACAAGCTGAACGCCGATCTGCAGCCGCTCAAATCCTTCGTGCTGCCGGGCGGCCACTCCGCCGCAGCCCACCTGCATCTGGCCCGCACCATCACCCGCCGCGCCGAACGGCTGATGGTGACGCTATCGCGCAGCGAAGGCGAGATCGTCAGCGCCGCAGCGTTGAAATACGTCAATCGCCTCTCCGATTTCCTCTTCGTCGCTGCCCGCCACGCCAATGATCGCGGCCACGCGGATGTGCTTTGGGTTCCCGGAAAAAACCGCTAGGCTTGAGCTGATCGACATCAAGCAACTGGACCGCCGGCCCACATGTTCATACCGCTGCACGATGCCAACACGCTGAAGCATATCAAGCTGCAATGGGTGACGATGGGGCTGATTGCGGTCAACATCGTCGTCTGGCTGTTTACCGGTGTCATCGCCACGGAATCGGTCGCGCAGGCGGCCTTTGTCGGCCTCGGCTACATCCCGGCCGTCGCCTTCCACTACGCTCACCTCGAACCGGCGCTCGCGATCACGCCCGAGCCGCTGACCTATATCAGCTACTCCTTCGTCCATTCCGGCTTCTGGCACCTCGCCTCCAACATGCTGTTCCTCTGGGTCTTCGGCGACAATGTCGAGGATGCGATGGGCCATTTGCGCTTCCTCGTCTTCTATCTCCTTTGCGCCATATCGGGCGCGCTCGTCCACGGGCTGATCGGCATGACCTCGCAGGCGCCGCTGATCGGCGCGTCCGGCGCCATATCCGGTGTCGTCGCCGCCTATCTGATGCTGCACCCGCGCGTGAAGGTCTGGGTGCTGGTCTTCATGCGCGTGCCGCTGCCGCTTCCAGCCTTCGTGCCGCTGATCCTCTGGACCGGCCAGCAATTCGTCATGCTGGCGCTCGAGCCTGACGGCAACGTCTCCTGGGGCGCCCATGTCGGTGGCATTATCGCAGGTGCTCTTCTCGTCCTCGTCATGCGCCGGCGCGGGGTGCTGCTCTTCGACAGCGAGGTGGTGACGCCCAAGGCCGTGCGCGACCGCCCGACCCCCAATCCCGCCATGATCACCGTCCCCGGCCAGCCACCGCGCCCGCGCTTGCCCTGGGACAAATCAAGCCGAAAATATTGACGTGAACGTAAAGGTAATATAATCCCCATGGAATTTGCCTGTCTGCGTCATGGAAGCGTTGTCTTTGGAGGAAAAACGCGTATCCATGTCGCCATTCGACAATCGGAGCAGCGCGGAAACGCGCATTTTCTTGGCGAAAGAGTTGAAGGAAGGACCACATGAAGATTCTCGTCCCAGTAAAGCGGGTGGTTGATTACAACGTGAAGATCCGCGTGAAGCCGGATGGCACGGGCGTCGAACTGGCCAACATCAAGATGTCGATGAACCCCTTCGACGAAATCTCGGTGGAAGAGGCGCTTCGCCTGAAGGAGGCCGGCAAGGCCGAGGAAGTGATCGTGGTCTCGATCGGTCCCGCGAAGGCCGAAGAGACGCTGCGCACCGCGCTCGCCATGGGTGCTGACCGCGCCATCCTCGTCGAGACCGACGATGCCGTCGAGCCGCTCGCCGTCGCCAAGATCCTGAAGGGCGTCGCCGACGCCGAACAGCCTGGTCTGATTATCGTCGGCAAGCAGGCGATCGATGACGACAGCAATCAGACTGGCCAGATGCTGGCGGCATTGCTGGGCACCGCGCAGGCCACCTTCGCCTCGAAGATCGAGATCGGCGATGGCAAGGCAACCGTGACCCGCGAAGTCGACGGCGGCCTGCAGACCATCGACGTCAAGCTCCCCGCGGTTGTCACCACAGATCTCCGCCTCAACGAGCCGCGCTACGCTTCGCTGCCCAACATCATGAAGGCGAAGAAGAAGCCGCTCGACAAAAAGAGCCCGGCTGATCTCGGCGTCTCCACCGCGCCGAAGCTAAAGGTGCTGAAGACCGAGGAGCCAAGTGGCCGCAAGGCAGGCGTCAAGGTTGCATCGGTCGCCGAGCTCGTCGAAAAGCTCAAGTCCGCCGGCGTCCTCTAAGGTTCGAGAAAGGGAGATTTCATTATGGCCATTCTTCTTCTGGCTGACCACGACAATGCAAGCCTTTCCGACCAGACCGCAAAGGCGCTGACGGCAGCCGCCAAGATCGGTGGCGACGTCACCGTGCTGGTCGCCGGCAAGGGCGCCAAGCCTGCAGCTGACGCCGCCGCCAAGCTGTCGGGCGTCTCCAAGGTCCTGCTCGCCGAAAGCGACGAGCTCGCCAACAATCTGGCCGAGCCGCTGGCCGACCTGATCGTTTCGCTGGCCGCCGGCTACGACACCGTTATCTCGGCCGCCACCTCGGTCGGCAAGAACGTGCTGCCGCGCGTCGCAGCCCTGCTCGACGTCGCCCAGGTCTCGGAAATCATCGAAGTCGTCTCGGCCGACACCTTCAAGCGCCCGATCTATGCCGGCAACGCCATCCAGACGGTGCAGTCGACAGACGCCAAGAAGGTCATCACCGTGCGTACGGCGTCCTTCGCCGCTGCCCCTGAGGGCGGTTCGGCTTCGGTCGAGGCGATCCCCGCCGTCTCCGATCCGGGTCTCTCCACCTTCGTCAAGGACGCGCTGTCGACCTCCGACCGTCCGGAACTGACATCCGCCAAGATCATCATCTCCGGCGGCCGCGCGCTCGGTTCCTCGGAGAAGTTCCAGGAAGTCATCCTGCCGGTTGCCGACAAGCTCGGTGCCGCCGTCGGTGCCTCGCGCGCCGCCGTCGATGCCGGCTACGCGCCGAACGACTGGCAGGTCGGCCAGACCGGCAAGGTGGTCGCACCCGATCTCTACATCGCCTGCGGCATCTCCGGCGCCATCCAGCATCTGGCCGGCATGAAGGATTCGAAGGTCATCGTCGCGATCAACAAGGACGAGGAAGCGCCGATCTTCCAGGTCGCCGATTTCGGCCTCGTCGCCGATCTCTTCGACGCCCTGCCCGAGCTGCAGAAGGCTCTCTAAGTCGGTGGACGCCCGGTTTCGCATGCGGCTCCGGGCTTCCATGATCGCGCGTCATCTTTCGCACGTGCGAGCGACTGGAAAATTATCTTTTTAGGGGCTACTACTGCTGCCGGGCGATCATTCGTCCGGCAGTTTTGTTGAATAGGTACGGCAATCGCGGGGGCGAAGGCCGAGCAGGGGTGTGGAGATGACTGCGGTGTTCAAGACAATCGGAATTATCGGCGCGGGCCAGATGGGTTGCGGCATCGCGCAGGTTTCGGCTAGCGCAGGCTACAAGGTCCACATCTACGATCTCACCCAGGATCGCATCGAGCGCGGCCTCGCCACCATCAACGGCAACCTTGCCCGCCACGTCACCAGCGGCAAGATGACCGACGAGGAGCGCTCGAGCACGCTCTCCTTGATATCGGGCTCCGCCGACATCAACGACCTGGCCTCCTCCGACCTCGTCATCGAGGCAGCGACCGAGGATGAAAGCGTCAAGCGCAAGATCTACGCCACGGTCTGTCCGGTCCTGAAGCCGGAAGCAATTATCGCCACCAACACCTCTTCCCTTTCGATCACCCGCCTGGCCTCAGCTACCGACCGCCCCGAGCGCTTCATGGGGATCCACTTCATGAACCCGGTGCCTGTCATGAAGCTGGTCGAACTCGTGCGCGGGATCGCCACCGAAGAGACCACCTTCAAGAAGGCCCGCGAATTCGTCGCCTCGCTCGAAAAGACCGTCACCGTCGCCGAGGACTTCCCCGCCTTCATCGTCAACCGCATCCTGCTGCCGATGATCAACGAGGCGATCTATACGCTGTACGAAGGCGTCGGCACCGTCGATGCCATCGACACCGCCATGAAGCTGGGCGCCAACCACCCCATGGGCCCGCTGCAACTCGCCGACTTCATCGGCCTCGACACCTGCCTGTCGATCATGCAGGTGCTGCATGACGGCCTGGCCGACAGCAAGTACCGCCCCTGCCCGTTATTGGTGAAATATGTTGAAGCCGGCTGGCTTGGGCGGAAGTCCGGCCGTGGGTTCTATGATTATCGTGGTGAGGTTCCGGTTCCGACGCGGTAGGTTTTTTTGCGTAGACGTCTGCGGAAAGCAGAGGCAATCGCAGAACCCGGAGCCCCCTCATCCGCCTGCCGGCACCTTCTCCCCGTTGGGGAGAAGAGACTTTGGGGCGGGCCGCTCGCCTCGCAACTTAGCTAGAGAAAATTCTTATCCAAGGCTTGAAGAAGGGCAGAGCGCCCACCACCTGCCCCTTCTCCCCAACGGGGAGAAGTGCCGGAGCGCCAGCGAGGCGATGAGGGGGCCACAGGCGCAAACGCCGCGACGACCGACCGCAACTCCCCCAAAAAACTAAATCCCCACAGCCCCCTTGATCAGCGCCTTGGCATCCCCGCTGTCCCAGGCCGCCGGGCCGTTCATCGCCGAGATCAGGCACCCCTTGTCGTCGATCAGCAGCGTCACCGGCAGACCGAACGCCAAGCCCTGCTTCTTCAGCCCGTTGAACACGGCGATCGTGTCGTCGCGGTAGAGTTTCAGCGCATCGACGCCCGTCTCCGACAGAAACGTCTTCGGCTTCTCGTCGTCGCCGGTGTCGATGTTGACGGGCACCACCTGGAACTTGTCGCTGCCGAGTTCCTTCTCCAGCGCGTTCAAGGCCGGCATTTCCTCGCGGCAGGGCACGCACCATGTCGCCCAGAGATTGAAGAGCACCGTCTTGCCGGCGAAGTGGTCAAGCGTCATCGGCTTGCCGTCGGCGTCCTTGAAGGCGATCGATGTCATCCGGACCGGCTGTTCGGGCGCGACCATGGCGGCCACCTCGCCCTTCAGGAACGGCTTGATGCGGGTCGCGATGTCCTTCGTGGCCTTGCATTCGCCCGCCGCCATATCGGCGCCGCCATTGCCAGACCCCGTCTCCTTAATGTAAACCGCTGCCGCACCGGCAATGATGCCTGCGACGACCGCGATCCCGATCAGTTTCAGGGATGGCAGGCGCAAGGGCGTTCTTGTTGTCATTTCATTCTCCCGGACACGCGTTCTTCAAGGCAGGCATCTTTCATGGCCGACAGCACGGACACCAAATCCTCCAACCAGATGTGGGGCGGACGTTTCGCTTCCGGCCCAGATGCGATCATGGAGGAGATAAATGCCTCGATCGGTTTCGACAAGAAGCTGTTTGCGCAGGATATTCGCGGATCGATCGCCCACGCCACCATGCTCGCCCACCAGGCTATCATTTCGGCCGATGATAAGGACAAGATCGTCGAAGGGCTAAACACGATCCTGTCAGAGATCGAGAGCGGCAATTTCGAATTCTCCCGCAAGCTCGAAGACATTCACATGAATGTCGAGGCACGCCTTGCGACGCTGATCGGCCCGGCCGCCGGCCGCCTGCACACGGCCCGTTCGCGCAACGACCAGGTGGCGCTCGATTTCCGCCTCTGGGTGAAGGAAGAGCTGCAGAAGACCGAACAGCTGCTGACCAGCCTGATCGCGGCCTTCCTCGACCGCGCCGAAGAGCATGCCGATACCGTCATGCCCGGCTTCACGCATCTGCAGACCGCCCAGCCCGTCACCTTCGGCCATCACTGCATGGCCTATGTCGAAATGTTCGGCCGCGACCGCTCGCGCGTGCGCCACGCCATCGAGCATCTGGACGAGAGCCCTATCGGCTCGGCGGCGCTGGCCGGCACCGGCTATCCGATCGACCGCCACATGACGGCCAAGGCGCTCGGCTTCCGCGAGCCGACCCGCAATTCGATCGACACCGTTTCCGACCGCGACTTCGCGATCGAGTTCCTGGCGCTGGCCGCGATCTGCGCCATGCACTTGTCGCGTCTGGCCGAAGAGATCGTCATCTGGTCGACGCCGCAGTTCGGCTTCGTGCGCCTGTCGGATGCCTTCTCCACCGGCTCCTCGATCATGCCGCAGAAGAAGAACCCGGACGCCGCCGAGCTGGTGCGCGCCAAGACCGGCCGCATCAACGGCTCGCTGATCGCGCTGCTGACGATCATGAAGGGCCTGCCGCTCGCCTATTCCAAGGACATGCAGGAAGACAAGGAACAGGTCTTCGATGCCGCCGAGAGCCTGGAACTGGCAATCGCGGCGATGACCGGCATGGTCCGCGACCTGACCATCAACACCGAGCGCATGAAGGCGGCCGCTGGCACCGGTTATTCGACCGCGACCGATCTCGCCGACTGGCTGGTGCGCGAGGCGGGCCTGCCCTTCCGCGACGCCCACCATGTGACCGGCCGCGCCGTGGCGCTGGCAGAAAGCAAGGGCTGCGATCTTTCCGACCTGTCGCTCGCCGATCTGCAGGCAATCAACGCCGCCATTACCGACAAGGTCTATGACGTGTTGACCGTCGAGGCCTCGGTCGCCAGCCGCAAGAGCTTCGGCGGCACTGCGCCGTCGGAAGTCAGGAAGCAGATCGCCTACTGGCGCGCCCGCAACTGATCCCGAAAAGGGCGGAGCGCAACCCGCTTCGCCCCTTCGATTTCGCAAAGCGCGAGACCGCAACAATCAGGGTGCACAAGGCGGATAAACTTCGCTATGAAGGTGTCCATCCGTGCCGCTTCCCAAGAGGAATTCCATGCAGACCAGCTTCCCGCAGATCATCCGCCTGACGGTCGTTTTCGCCGTGATCGGCCTTGCCGTCGCCGGATGCGGGCGCAAGGGCGACCTCGATCCGCCGAGCGTGCAGGCAACGAAGGAGGGCGACTCGTCCAAACCGACGCAGCAGCCCGGTGTCAAGGACAAGCACTTCTTCCTCGATCCTCTTCTGTAACAGGCGACTAAAGTGAACCATTTCGAGTATCGCGACGGCATCCTCTACGCCGAGAACGTTCCCGTTCCCGAGATTGCCAAGGCCGTCGGCACGCCCTTCTACGTCTATTCCACGGCAACGCTCGAGCGCCACTACAAGGTCTTCTCGCAGGCCTTCAGCGACGTCGATTCGATGGTCTGCTACGCCATGAAGGCCAATTCGAACCAGGCCGTCCTGAAGACGCTCGGCAATCTCGGCGCCGGCATCGATGTCGTCTCCGAGGGCGAGCTGCGCCGCGCGCTGGCAGCCGGCATCCCGGCCAACCGCATCATGTTCTCCGGCGTCGGCAAGACCGCGCACGAGATGGACTATGCGCTCGAAGCCGGCATCTACTGCTTCAACGTCGAATCCGAGCCTGAGCTCGAGATCCTCAACCAGCGCGCCGTCAAGGCCGGCAAGAAGGCGCCCGTCTCCTTCCGCATCAATCCCGATGTCGACGCCCGCACGCACGCCAAGATCTCGACCGGCAAGAAGGAAAACAAGTTCGGCATCTCCTGGGAACGCGCCCGCGCCGTCTACGCCCGTGCCGCCACCTTGCCCGGTATCGAAGCCACCGGCATCGACATGCATATCGGCAGCCAGATCACCGAGCTGCAGCCCTTCGACGACGCCTTCAAGCTGCTGCGCGAGCTGGTCAGCACGCTGCGCGCCGACGGCCACGATATCCACCATGTCGATATCGGCGGTGGCCTCGGCATTCCCTACAAGGACGACAACAACCCGCCGCCGCTGCCCGACGCCTATGCCGCGATCGTCAAGAACCAGCTGCGTGAGCTCGGCTGCAAGATCGTCATGGAGCCCGGCCGCCTGATCGTCGGCAATGCCGGCATTCTGGTCACCGAAGTGCTCTACGTGAAGGACGGCGGCGAAAAGACCTTCGTCATCGTCGATGGCGCCATGAACGACCTCATCCGCCCGACGCTTTATGAGGCCTATCACGAGATCCGCCCCGTGGTGATCTCGGCCGCCAACGCGCCGCGCATCAAGGCCGATGTCGTCGGCCCCGTTTGCGAGACCGGCGACTACCTGGCGCTCGATCGCGAAATGGCGATGCCGAAATCGGGTGACCTCTTCGCCGTCAGCTCCGCCGGAGCCTATGGCGCGGTACAGGCCGGCACATACAATAGCCGCCTGCTGGTGCCCGAAGTGCTGGTCAAGGGCAGCGATTTCCACGTCATCCGCCCGCGCCGGACCTATGAAGAGCTGATCGCGCTCGACAGCGTCCCCGCCTGGCTCGACTGATCAACGGCAATCACTTTTTGGCGAAGACGCGGGAAAAACCGGCATTGACCGGCCCCTGCCCTCGTCTTCGCCACAAAGAGTGTTATCCTTTCCGCATACCGTCTTGCCCGGTCGCCGCCGCGCAAGCCCTCTCTGCCCTTTAACGCCAGGCCCCTAACGCCAGATCGCGGAGACCGGATTGAAGAACAGCACCAAGAGCGAAAAGAAAGGTGCCTTTGCCCTGAAGCCGTCGCTCGCGCGACTGGTGGCGGCAAAGCGCCTGACCGCCCAATGCGTGTTGCTGTTCGAGCAGGTGCTGCCTCTCACCCTGCCCATCCTGTCGCTCGCAGCGCTGTATCTCGCCGCATCCTGGTTCGGCGTCTTCCGCATCGTTCCCGATTGGCTGCGCATCGTGCTGCTATTCGGCTTCGGCCTCGGGCTGCTGGCGACGCTCTATCCCTTCCGCAAGCTGCACTGGCCGGGTTCGGCCGCCGCCGACCGGCTGCTGGAAGAGCGCAACGGCTTGCCGCATCAGCCGGTCGCCGTGCAGGAAGACGAGCCGGCCTTCGACACGCCCTTCGCCCGTGCGCTGTGGCGCGAGCACCAGACCCGCATGGCCGAGAAGATCGCCTCGCTGGATGCCGGCTTCCCGCAGCCCGATATCGCCTCGCATGACCGCTGGGCGCTGCGCGCCATCCCGGCCCTTCTGATCGTCGTCGCCTTCGGCTATTCGCTCTCGACGAACGGCGGCTCGATCAGCGACGCGCTGCAGCCGCGCCCGCAGGCCCAGGCGACCGACCCGGCCGTGCGCATCGACGCCTGGATCACCCCGCCCACCTATACCGGCCGCGCCCCCGTCTATCTCACCGCGACCGGCAGCGAGCAGGGCGCGATCAAGATCCCGCAATCGTCCAACCTCACCGTGCGCGTCTCCGGCGGCAAGGCCGACGAGAAGGTTGTCTTCGCCCGCGAGGACGGCCAGCGCATAGAGATCGCCGCCGCTGAAAACCCCGCCGCCACGCCGAACGCACCCGCTTCGGGAACACCCGCGACACCTGCTCCGGCAACGGCCGAGGGTCAGCAGCCTGCAGCGGCAACGCCCCAGCAGCAGACCGCCTCCACGCATCTGATGAAGCTCGAGGAAAACGGCACGCTCGAGGTCAACGGCCGCAAATGGGCCTTCGACGTTATCCCGGACAAGGCGCCCGAGATCGCCTTCAACGGCTTGCCGAAACCGACAGTCAACGGCGCGCTGGAGATCGGCTACACGATCAAGGACGATTACGGCGTCCAGGAAGCCACGGCCGAAATCGTGCCTGTCGAGACGGACACGAGCGCCACGCCCCTCTATCCGCTGCCCGAATACAAGCTCGACATTCCGCGCCGCAACGCCCGCGACGCCAAGGGTGTGGCCAGCAAGAACCTCACCGAGCATCCGCTCGCGGGCAAGCGCGTGCGCATCACGCTGATCGCCAAGGACGCCGCCGGCCAGACGGGCCGCAGCCCGCCGCACGAGATGACGCTGCCCGCCCGACCCTTCAGCGAGCCGCTTGCCGCCGCCGTCGCCGAGCAGCGCCAGACCTTCGCGCTCGACACCCGCAAGATGCCCGAGGCGATTGCGCTCAACGAGGCACTGACGCTGCGCCCGGAAGAGACGATCCCCAACCTCACAAATTACCTGCTGATCGAATCCGCCCGCCAGCGCATGAAGCTCGCCAAGGGCGACGAGGCGCTGAAGGATACCGCCGACTATCTCTGGGACATCGCCATCGGCATGGAGGACGGCAATCTCTCTGAAGCCGAGCGCAACCTGCGCAACGCCCAGCAGAACCTTGCCGACGCCCTGCAGCGCAATGCGCCCGACGCCGAGGTCAAGAAGCTCATGGACGAGCTGCGCAAGGCGATGCAGGACTACATGAAGGAGCTGGCACAGCGCATGCAGAATGCGCCGATGCAGCCCAACCAGAACGCCCAGAACGTCATTCGCCAGCAGGATCTGGAGCGGATGATGGACCAGATCGAAAATCTGGCCCGCTCCGGCAACCGCGACGCCGCCCAGCAGATGCTGTCGGAGCTGCAGCGGATGATGAACAACATGCAGGCCGGTCGCCCGCAGCGCGGCCAGCAGCAACAGGGCCAGGACAACAGCCAGATGCGCCAGCAGATGGACAAGCTCGGCCAGATCCTGCGCGACCAGCAGAAGCTGATGGAAGAGACCTTCAAGCTCGACCAGCAGCTGAAGGACCGCATGCAGCGCGGCGACCCCAACAACATGAACCCCGACCTGGGGATGAACGACCCGCTTCTGAACGACATGCCGATGGACAATGACGGCATGCCGCAGGATCAGCAGCAACAACAGGGCCAGCAAGGCCAGAACCAGCAGGGCCAGCAGCAACAGGGCCAGCAAGGCCAGCAGGGCCAGAACCCATCGGACGAGATGACGGCCGAACAGCTGCGCGAGGCGCTGAAGCAACTGCGCGAGCGCCAGGACCAGCTCGGCAAGCAGCTCGGCGAAATGCAGAAGAGCCTCGGCGACATGGGCATGAAGCCCGGCCAGGGCTTCGGTCAGGCGCAGCGCGAGATGGAAGGCGCCGGCCGCGAGCTTGGCCAGGGCCGCGGCGAGCCGGCCATCCAGGGTCAGGGCCGCGCGCTGGAAGCATTGCGCCAGGGCGCCCGCGACATGATGAACCAGATGATGCAGGCGCAGCAGGGCCAGCAAGGCCAGGGTCAGGGGCCGCAGGGTCAGGTCGGCCAGGGCAACCAGAACGGCCGCGATCCGCTCGGCCGTCCGCGCCGCGCCGACGGTCCAGACTTCGGCGATCAGGTGAAGGTGCCCGACGAGATCGACGTGCAGCGCGCCCGCGAAATCCTCGATGCCATCAGAGAAAAGCTGGGCAACAACCCTTCACAGGAGATGGAACGGCGCTATCTTGAACGCCTGCTCGATATTCAATAAGACGCAGGATATATTCTTGATTTCAAACCTGCCCCGAACAGCGGCTTTTCACCCGTATGGGGCTATTCCAAAACCGCGGAAGCTTCGTAATGTCGCGGCGGCAGGCGACGAACGATAGCGATTCGATGGCAATTCTCTTCAAGACGGTAATCGACGAAAACACGGCATTCGAGATGATCGGCAATGCCCTGTCCGAGCACGGCAATGACTATGACGGCTATCTGAACGTCGTCGCCGACGAAGGTGAGCAGACGCTGACCTGGGGCCCGAACATGCATGCCGAGCAGTTCCAGGCCGAAATGACGGAGATCTTCCGCGCCACCTGGGACATCTGCCCTTTCTGGGTGGTCTATGAGCGCCGCGACGACCGCAAGGATCCCGACGCAAACGACATCCGCAACGCCGCCTTCAGGCTAACGCGCGCCTATGACGGCGTGCTCGTCGTCACCCTCAGCCTGCTCGACAAGCGCGACCATGCCGAGGACATCGAACTGATCTTCGTCTGCTTCAAGGAAGACCCGCAGCGCCGGAATTTTCGCGTGCGCTTCGAGGGCAAGTTCATTCAGCCGCAAAACTGAAAAAGCCGGCGAGAGCGCCGGCCTTGAATGGCATTACCGAGCTATCTCAGGCAGCCAGAGCGCGCGCGACCGCCTTGCGGATATCGGGAAGCGCGAATGGCTTCGACACGACATCGACGATCTTCTCGGCGAGGTCATCGGCGCGTTCGCGCTGTTCGGCATAGCCGGTCATCAAAAGGATCTTCAGCGCCGGAAAGGCCGACTTCGCCTGGTGTGCGAGTTCGATGCCATCCATCACGGGCATGCGGATATCCGACAGCAGCAGGTCGTAACCGCCGATGTTGAGCTTCTCCAGCCCTTCCGCACCGTCAGCCGCTTCTTCGGTCTCATGACCGTCGAGGCGCAAAGCGCGGGCTACGAAAGAACGCAGGGAATCTTCGTCTTCCGTAATCAGAATTCTTGCCATGGTGTGCATTGCTCCGTTTCATGCCCTACCCGCAAATCACACGACTTTCCTTTGCGAGTGGTAAACGGCCGAAGGCAATGAACCGGGCGATGGACGGGATGGTTAACAACCCGTCTTGAAATGGCACGTTTACGCGTCGCCGGTGACGACGCCCACGAAGGGAAGTTCGCGGAAGGCATAGGCCACGTCCATGCCGTAGCCGACGACGAAATAGTCGGGGCATTCGAAGCCGACATAATCCGCTTCCAGCTTTTCCTTGCGCTTGACGCTCTTGTCGAGCAGCACGGCGATGGTGACGTTGCGGGCGCCGCGCTCATAGAGCAGTTCCTTGGCGAATTTCAGCGTACGGCCGGATTCGAGAATGTCGTCGATCAGGAGAACGTCGCGATCCTTCACCTCGCTGTCGATATCCTTGACGATCCTGACACCCTGCGAAACCGTGCCGGTGCCGTAGCTCGACAGCGTGATGAACTCGACCTCGGGCGCAAGCCCGCTGTCATGCAGCGCGCGGATAAGGTCGGCCGCGAAAATGAACGAGCCCTTGAGGACGGCGATGACGAGCAGGTCCTTGGTCGGTCCCTTCGCGATCTCCCGGGCGATGGCATGATTGCGCTCGGCAATCATCTCGGCCGTGAAAAGAGGATCGATATTCTTACCGCGCACCACAGGCATGAAGGCTTGCTCCCTGAAAACAAGCACAAGCCGTTAGCACAAACCGCGCGGCGAAACACCCCATAAAGCATGTCGCGCACAGGATCGCGGTGCGCTTTAGGGCATGAAAGCGAGCCGAACCTCGGGCGTTTTTCCACCGGGATACTGTATCCTGGAGGAGAACCCGCGGCTCTGGCCGCCATAGATCACGTCGGCGGGCGCATTGATCACCACGCTGGCGACCAGTTTTTCGTCGGCGTAGAGATTGGCGCGGATCGGCCGCACCATCTGCGTCGTGCCGCTGACATTGTCGATGATGCCGTTGATAAGCAGCACACGCATGCCATTGGCATCGCGCGGCGTCGCCGTCACATGGGTGAAGTGCAGCGGATCGGTATCGACGGCAGCGTTGGAAGCAGACAGACCGGAGAACCCGCCGGAGAGACCGAAGACGAGCACGCAGAGTGCCACCACAAGCACGGAGAAATGCTTGAGCGAGGCCTGCTGCAGCCAGGCCTCGGCGGCTTGTACGAAGGATGGTGCCTGAACCGGCGCTGCTTGCGCTGCACGTGGCGACGGCCGAGCACCGGCGCTGCGGCTGTTGTCGTTGAAGCTGCGGCCCTTGAAACTGCGATCGTTGAAATCAGGCCCGCGTTGCTTGCCGATGACGACGAACTCGGCGTCGGCGATATCGGCGGGACGGCTTTGCCGGTGCTCGCGCTTCACGGCCTCCGGCGGCAGGAAATCGTAGGCCCGCCCGGGTGCCTGGCGCTTGAACGAGGAGGATGTCATGACGACCGCCTTTCCGGTATCCACTGCTTTCACGCCCAACCTTGGAGGCGGGCATTGAAACGAATCCTCTCTACTCGTAAATTTTATTGGTTAATGCTTCGCAAATGCCGCCATCAAACAGGCGTCTTTCCGGCGAAATTTACCCGTTGTTAACGGATCTGGTTAACAAGTCATGCGGTGAAACAACAAGAAACTGAGCGGCCCGTTGATCCACTTCGAGAATGTCGGTTTGCGCTATGGAATGGGACCGGAAATCCTCCGGGACCTGACCTTCGACATCCCGAAGAAATCCTTCCAGTTCCTGACCGGCCCCTCCGGCGCCGGCAAGACCACGCTGCTTCGGCTTCTGTTTCTTTCGCTGCAGCCGACACGCGGGCTGATCCGCATGTTCGGGCGCGACATCACCGATATACCCCGCACCGAGCTACCGCTTCTGCGCCGCCGCGTCGGCATCATCTTCCAGGAATTCCGCCTGCTCGACCATCTCACCACCTATGAGAACGTGGCGCTGCCGTTGCGCGTGCGCGGCAAGGATGAGAGCTCCTACAAGACCGACGTGCTGGAACTCCTGAAATGGGTCGGCCTCGGCGAGCGCATCAACGTGCTGCCCCCGGTGCTCTCCGGCGGCGAGAAGCAGCGCGCCGCGATCGCCCGCGCCCTCATCGACCGCCCCGAGATCCTGCTCGCCGACGAGCCGACCGCCAACGTCGATCCGCCGATGGCGCGCCGCCTCCTGAACCTCTTCCTCGAACTCAATCGCCTGGGAACCGCCGTCGTGATCGCCACCCACGATCTGACGCTGATGGACCAGGTGGACGCCCGCCGGATGATCCTCTCGGAAGGGCACCTCGACATCCATGACTGAGCCAACCGCCCGCCCCGCAGCGCCAGCAGCCTCCAAGGGTCAGAAACGCCCCGAGATGAAGGTGCGCCCGACCGCGCCGATCCTGCCGTCCGCCAATATCCAGGGCAATGCGCTGATGGTCGTGATCGCGATCATGGCCTTTCTCGCCTGCCTGACGCTCGGCGGCGTCTCCATGGTGCGCTCGACGGCCGCAAGCTGGGAAAGCCAGATTTCCCGCGAGATTACCATACAGATCAAGCCGGACGACGGGCTGGACATAGACAAGGCGCTGAATGACGCCCGCCGCATCGCGCTTACCTTCGTCGGCACCAAGGACGGCCAGATCGTCGACGAGGCCGCCACCGCGCGCCTGCTTGAACCCTGGCTCGGCACCGGCCTCGATATCAAGGAACTGCCCGTTCCCCGCCTCGTCATCATCACCATCGACGAGAGCAATCCGCCCGATTTCGACGCGATGCGCGCCATGCTGAAGGAGAGCATTCCGCAATCCTCGCTCGACGATCACCGCACCTGGGTCGATCGCCTGGTCTCGATGGCGCATACGACAGTCATGATCGGCACCGGCGTGCTGCTGCTGGTCTTCTCCGCCATGGTCCTGACCGTGGTCTTCGCCACCCGTGGCGCATTGTCCGGCAACAGGCACATCGTCGAAGTCCTGCATTTCGTCGGCGCCGAGAGTTCCTTCGTCGCCAACGAGTTCCAGAAGCATTTCCTGAAGATCAGCCTCAAAGGCTCCGCCGTCGGCTCAGCACTTGCCGCCCTCTTCTTCATGAGCGCCGGCTTTTTGCAGAGCCGCACGCTGGCGACGCCGCAGACCGACCAGGCGACAGCGCTCTTCGGCACCTTCTCGGTGGGCGCGCTCGGCTATGCCGGCATCTTTGCGACGATGATCGTCATCGCCCTCCTGACCACCTTCACTGCCCGGCTAACGGTCATGCGCACCATCTACGAAATCGACACGCTGCGCTCCGATCCCACCCGCGCCGACGGCCTTCCGAATTAAGATTACGGGCTGCATTTTGCCATGAAAGCGTCTGTTCGCCGCCCTAATCTGCGTATATTTTTCGATTCATGAGCATGAGCCGCATGTCGCACGACCCGATTCGCCCGAAAACGGAGCTTTCCCGCTCCGAGAGCGAGCCCGCGCGCCGTGGTCCCGTTCGCCGCATGCTGCGCTGGGGTGGCGTCACCTTCGTGCTCGCGATCGCCCTGGTTTTCGGTGGCTTTCTGTTCTTCGCGGATTCGGTCACGACCCTGAAGCCGCCGCTCGATCCGCATGCCGACGCCATCGTCGTACTGACAGGCGGCTACCAGCGCATCGACCAGGCCGTGGAACTCCTGCAGAAGGGCGCCGGCAAGCGCCTGTTGATCTCGGGCGTGCACCCGACCACCACCCGCAACCAGATCCGCAAGATGACGCAGGCAGCGCCCGATCTCTTCGATTGCTGCGTCGACATCGGCTACGACGCGCTCGACACGATCGGCAATGCCGAGGAAGCGACCAACTGGATCCACGCCAAGGGCTACAAGAGCGTGTTGATCGTCACCAACAACTACCACATGCCGCGCAGCCTGGCCGAACTCGCCTATGTCGATCCCGAAACCCAGTTCGTGCCCTATCCCGTGGTCAACACCGATCTGAAGAACAGCAACTGGTTCACCGATCCCAACGCCATGCGCGTCATGCTGGCCGAATACGGCAAGCTGCTCTTTGCCGGCGCCCGCAACCTGACCGGCCTCTTCCGCCACCCGGGCCTGCGCTCCGCCGAAGGCGATACCTGAGCCGATCAGCGCTTTTTCTGCCGGAGAATATCGTGTAGGACGGCTGTGCCGCCCGTCTGGCGGATTTAGGCCTCGGGAAACTTCATGATCGCCCTGCGTTCCGTTCTCTTCAACACGATCTTCTACGCCAATCTCATTCTGCAAATGATCGTGTTCTCGCCCTATTACTTCCTGGCGCCGCGCCGGAGCGCCTATCGCATCCCGAAGAACTGGGCGCTTTCCAATCACTGGCTGATGGAAAAGATCGTCGGCACCACCTTCGAGATCGAGGGCCTGGAGAACCTGCCCGAGGGCGGCTATATCCTCGCGCCCAAGCACCAGTCCTTCTGGGACACCTACGCGCTCCTCCCCTGGCTCAAGGATCCGGTCTATATCCTGAAGCGCGAACTCATGTGGATCCCGCTCTTCGGCTGGTACGCCAAGAAGCAGCGGATGATCCCGATCAATCGCGGCGCGCGCGGCAAGGTCATGGTCGAGGCGCTGCGCCGCACCAAGGAAGAACTCGCCACCGGCCGCCAGTTGATCATCTATCCCGAGGGCACCCGCCGCCCGCCGGGCGCCGAGCCGGTCTACAAATACGGTATCGCCCGCATGTATCGCGACCTGCAGCTGCCTGTTGTCCCTGTCGCCATGCAGCCCGGCCTCTTCTGGCCGCGCCGCTCGACCATGCGCTATCCCGGCCACTACAAGGTGCGCATCCTGAAGCCGATCGAACCCGGCATGGACCCGGATGCCTTCTTCGCGCACCTGATCGAGGTGACCGAACGCGCCAGCGACGAGATCCTGATGGGCGACGCCGCGCGCAACCCAAACCTGCCGCTGCCGCCCACGGCACTCCAGCGCCTGGAAGAACTGCGCAAGCAGAACGCCGCAACGACCGGCTAAGGCGTGCAGCGGCTTGGCCCGGCTGAGGCGCACAGCGCCTTGGCCTACGCCCCTCAAGCCGCCCGCAACCGCTCCACCTCGTCGACCACGTCTTCCAGCCAGTGGTCGCGAATGCCCATCTCTTTGAGATGCGCCAGCGTGTTGAAGACATAGGCGTCGTTCGGCCCGGATTTCCCCTGCGCCTGATGCACGATACGCGCCGCCGCCATCGTATCCAGCGAACCGGCATATTGCGTGTGGTCGCGGTCGACGACATAGGCGACGCCCTTGACCCCGCGCCCGCCTGCAAGCTGCAGCGGAACCTGACGCTCCAGATAAACGTTGGTCACCAGTTCGCGTTCTCTGAGATAGCCAATGACCTCGTCCCAATCCTCGCCCGCGACGCGAAACGCCATGCCGCGGCACGATCCCCCGCGATCGAGCCCCAGCACCAGCCCCGGATTCTGCTCGGTGCCCCGATGCACCCACGAGCGAACGCAGAGAGATCGCCGATAGCCATGAATAAGCGCTTGTGACCGTTCAACAAACGCGAAGCCCGGATTCCACATCAGCGATCCGTAGCCAAACACCCAAAATTCGTCCATATCCCAAGCCAGACCGAGATTCTAATTTGCGGACAACCATTGGAGAACATCATGGCAGCGTCAAGCCAATCTCGTAGCGGCAAGAAATTCTGGTTGCTGGGGGCAGGCATCGTTCTCGTGGTCGCACTCTATACCGGCGGCTGGTTCTATGCCGCCTCGACGCTGAAGAGCACGGTTCTGACGGCGATCGGCCCCGGTAACAAGGCCGGCGTATCAGGCGAATGCGCCGATATCGACTTCCGCGGCTTCCCCTTCCGCATCGGCCTCTTCTGCTCGAAGGTGGATGTCGACGACAACGTCAACGGCGTATCGGCTAGCTTCGGCGCCCTGCGCTCGGCAGCCCAGGTCTACGCCCCCGGCCATATCGTCTGGGAACTTGATTCGCCCGCCGAAATCCGCACCGCGCGCGGCCTGTCGGTCAACGCCGAGTGGACGAACCTGCAGTCGAGCCTCGTCACCAAGCTGAAGGGCATCGACCACTCCTCGACCATTATCGACGGCCTGAAGGCCACCGCCGTCTCCTCTGCCACTGGCCAGACGATCAACTTCGACGCCGCCCACACCGAGCTGCACCTGCGCCAGAACGGCGCCGATCTCGACGGCGCGATCTCGCTGACCGACGCGCAGACGGTGATCAAGGATTGGCCGCAGGTCCTGCCCAAGCTCTCGACCAGCGCGGATGTTACACTGGCGGGCAAGGCCGGCATGATCGACGGCAGCGACGAGAAGGGCCTCTATGGTGCCAGCGGCGAGCTTCGCAAGGCGGTGGCCGATATGGGCGACGGCAAGGTGATGACGCTATCAGGCCCCTTCTCCTTCGACGAGGAGGGCTATCTGACCGCCCAGTTCAAGCTGCAGATCGAGGACGTCAACGCCTGGCGCGACAGCATCAAGCAGGGCTTCCCCGATATCGCCAAGACCGTCGATACCGCCGCCAAGCTCCTGAAGGCCATGGCCGGCGGCGGCGGAAACGTCTCCGTCGACCTCGTCGTCCAGCGCGGCAACGCCACCGTCAGCGGCTTCATCCCGCTCGGCCAGATCCCGCCGATTTGAGGTTTATGCTGGGGCTAGGAACACGCCACGCGTCATAACGTGACGCCGACGCCTCCCTCATCTCTGTTGAAGGGGAGATGGCGGTCCGCCTCGGACCTTACCCCTTCTTATCAAGCGTATGCGGCCGCCCGAAGTCCGGCGCGTCGACATCCTGGCCGGCCTCGATGATCGAGCGGCGGATGGCGCGGGTGCGGGTGAAGAGGTCGAAGATCTTGTCGCCCTCGCCCCAGCGGATCGCCCGCTGCAGATAGGCGAGATCTTCGGAAAACCGCGCCAGCATCTCAAGGATCGCATCCTTGTTGTGCAGGCACACATCCCGCCACATGGTGGGGTCGGAGGCCGCCAGACGCGTAAAATCGCGGAAGCCGGAGGCGGAATACTTGATCACTTCCGATTCCGTCACCGTGCCCAAATCATCGGCCGTGCCAACGATATTGAAGGCGATCAGATGCGGCAGGTGCGAGACGATGGCGAGCACCTTGTCGTGATGCTCGGGGTCCATCACATCGATCTTCGAGCCCAGCGTCTCCCAGAACCGGCTGAGTGCCTTGAGCGCCGTCTCATCCGTCCCCTCGAGCGGCGTGAAGATGCACCAGCGGCCAGCAAAGAGGCCGGGGAAGCCGGCATCCGGCCCCGACTTTTCCGTGCCCGCCAGCGGGTGGCCGGGAATGAAATGGACGTTGCCAGGCATATGCGGCTGCATCTGCGCGATGACGGACGCCTTGGTCGAGCCGACATCGGTGACGATGGCGCCCGGCTTCAGGCTACCGGCAATCTCCTTGGCAACCGCCTCCGACGCGCCCACGGGCACCGATACGATGACGAGATCAGCATCCTTGACCGCTTCGGCCGAAGACGTCGTGTAGCGGTCACCGAGCTCAAGCTCTTCCGCCCGCTTCAGCGTCTCGGCGCTGCGGGTGGCGATGACCACCTCCTTCGCCAGCCCCAACCGCTTGATGTCATGCGCCAGCGACGAGCCGATCAGGCCGATGCCGATGAGCGCGATGCGATCGAACTGGACCGTCATGCTTTCCGTCCCATAAACTCGCCGAGCGCCTCGATGACGCCGCGGTTGGCCTCTTCGGGACCGACGCTCATGCGCAGCGAATTCTTGAAGCCGTAGCCCTTCACCGCGCGCAGGATATAGCCGCGGCTGGTGAGGAACTCATCGGCCTCGTCGGCGCGCTTGCCGTCCACATCGGGGAAATGGATCAGCACGAAATTGGTGACCGACGGCGTGACCTTGAGCCCGATCGCCTCGAAGGCGCCGGTCAGCTTGTCGATCCACATCTGGTTGAAGGCGACGGCTTCCTGCATGAAGGACTGGTCGCGGATGGCCGCCGCACCGGCCGAGATCGCCGCCATGTTCATGTTGAACGGTCCACGCACGCGGTTCAGCGCATCGACGATATCGGCGGGCGCATACATCCAGCCGACGCGCAGCGCCGCCAGGCCGTAGACCTTCGAGAAGGTCCGGGTCATGACCACGTTCGGGTTCGACGACACGATCTCGATACCGGATTCATAGTCGTTGCGGCGCACATATTCGGCATAGGCGGCATCCAGCACCAGCACGACATTCTTCGGCAATGCTGCATGCAGGCGGCGGATCTCGCTGACGGGAACATAGGTGCCGGTCGGATTGCCGGGGTTGGCGATGAACACCATCTTGGTCTTCTCGGTCACGGCGGCGATGATCGCGTCGACATCGACGGTCGCTTCCTTCTCCTTGACCGTGACGACGGTAGCGCCGGCGCCCATGATCTGGATCTTGTAGACCAGGAAGCCATGCTCGGTGATGATCGCCTCGTCGCCCGGCGCCAGATAGACGTGGCAGAGCAGGCCGAGCAGCTCATCCGAGCCGTTGCCGCAGAGAATGTTAGCCGGGTTAAGCCCATGCACCGCCGCGATCGCCTCGCGCAGCTCGACGGCCTGCCCATCCGGATAACGCTCGAGATTGTCGGCCGCCGCCCGATAGGCGGCAATCGCCTTCGGGCTGGCGCCGAGTGGCGTTTCGTTCGACGAGAGCTTGTAGACGCGCGAGACACCCGGCGCATGTTCCTTGCCGGGCACATAGGCCGCGATATCAAGAATACCGGCACGGGGAACAGGCTTGCTCGTCTCTACGCTCATGGGATCAACCTTGGAAAAGGCCGGAGTGTCCGGCTGGAAATTGCCTTGAGGCAATAGAACGGAAATGGGGCGTTGTCGAGTGGTGCGGGGAGTGATCAGTGGTTCCTCTCCCCCTTCGGAGGGTAGGGAAGAAAGTAGGGCGAGCGCCACGCCACGAGTCTCTTCCCCCAGCGGGGGGAAGGTGCCGGCAGGCGGATGAGGGGGCCAACGGCACAACCTTCACTAATTGCCGACAACAAAACGACGAGGTGGGCTCCGAGCCCGAAGCCCCCCTCATCCGGCCCTTTGGGCCACCTTCTCCCCGTGGGGGAGAAGGGAAAACCTCACCCTACCGCGTCCGCGTCGTCGGCACGCCATGCGGCGACAGCACCGGCACGAACACACGCCGCGACGCCCGCACCGCCACCGGCAGGCCCTGATAGAGCCGCTTCTGCGCCTCGACGACGATAACCCCGGAAAAGGCCGGCCAGAGCGCCCGCCCGACATATTCGAATGCGCCGCGCAGCCGCATCATCGTCCGCAGCTTCGACGGCGGAAACAAAAGCGCTTCTGCCGAGGCGCCGGGCGTAAAATTCGTCTCGCGCAACAGATGCGTCAGCTGACCCCGCGAATACGGCCGCCCAGAGCCGAAAGGCGTGTGCTCCAGCCGCGCCCAGACGCCGCGCCGGTTCGGCACCACGATCACCAGCCGCCCGCCCGGCGCCAGCACCCGCCAAAGCTCCTTCAGCGTCTCGCGCGGGTTCTCCGCGAACTCCAGCGAATGCACCATCAGCACCCGGTCGATCGACGAATCCGGCAGCGGCAGCTCCTCGTCGAAGATCAACGCCGTCGACGACAGCGAGCCCATCGGCCAGTTCACGGCGCCCTGCCCCGCCGGCATGAAGGCGAAGGTGCGTTCGGTATCGGCCTGGAAGCGATCGAGGAACGGCACGGCATAGCCGATGCCCACCAGCCGCTCCTGTGGCAGCCGCACCCAGAGCGAGGAGAGCGCCATGGCGATCGACTGCTCGGCGATGCGGCCGAGGTCGGAATGATAGAACTGGCGTAGGTCGACGATATCTGCGTGCATTGCGATAAATGTTATCAGTGAGCGGTTGGACTTCAAGGCCGCAGCCTCTACATTCGGGTTCAGTCCGAGATAAAGAGGCACTTTAGATTATGAAACCTTTGGATTTAGACGTTTTTCTCTGCCGCACCGATAATTTCGGCGTGCTTGTTCATGATCCCGAGACCGGCCTCACCGCCTCCATCGACGCCCCCGATGCCGATGCCGTCATCGCCGCTGCCGACCGTCGCGGCTGGACGATCAGCCACATCTTCACCACCCACCACCACACCGACCACGTCGAGGGCAATCTGGCGCTGAAGGAGAAGTACGGCTGCGAGATCATCGGCCCGATCAACGAGGCGGTGGCGATCCCCGGCCTCGACATGACGATGTCCGACGACGACACCTTCCTGTTCGGCGAACACCCCGTCCGCGTCATCGAGACCCCCGGCCACACCGCCGGCCACATCTGCTACCACTTCACAGACGACAAGCTGCTCTTTGCCGCCGACACGCTGTTCGCGCTCGGCTGTGGCCGGCTGTTCGAACGCCCGCCGGCCGATATGTGGCACTCGCTGCAGAAGCTCGCCGTGCTGCCCGATGAGACCGCGATCTATTTCGGCCACGAATATACACTCTCCAACGCCCGCTTCGCGCTGACCATCGACCCGGATAACGAGCGGCTGAAGGCCCGCGCTGCCGAGATCGAGGCCTTGCGCGCCGAGGGCAGGTTCACCATCCCGACAACGCTCGCGCTCGAAAAGGAAACCAACCCGTTCCTCCGCGCCGGCGACCCCGCCATCCGCCGCAACCTGTTGATGGAAACCAAGACCAACGAAGAGGTCTTCGCCGAGATCCGCAAGCGCAAGGATAATTTCTGATGGCGCCGGCGCCGATGTCAGCCGACGACATCATCCGCGAACTGAATTTGGAGCCGCACCCCGAGGGCGGCTTCTACATCCAGACCTACCGCGACAGCGAAGGTGACGGGCGCGGGCACTCGACGGCGATCTATTATCTGCTGAAATCCGGCCAGCGCTCGCACTGGCACCGCGTCCACGACGCGGCCGAGGTCTGGCACTATTATGCCGGCGCCCCATTGGCGCTGCATCGCGCGAAAGATGGCGGACGAAGCGAGACGCTGATGCTTGGGACGGATATCCTCGGCGGTCAGCGCCCGCAGGCGATCATCCCCGCCAACTGGTGGCAATCGGCCGAGACGCTGGGCGACTACACGCTGGTCGGATGCACGGTTTCGCCCGGCTTCGAATTTTCGAGCTTCGAGATGGCCCCGCCCGACTGGTCGCCGGACACCTGAAAGCGCCTTACCCCTGCTGCTCGACCACCTCGGGCAGCATCACGAACAGTGACTTGAGCAGCGACACCGTGCCGGAGTGGCCGACGCTGTAGTAGATCATGCGTCCCTCGCGGCGGGTATTGACCAGGCCCTCGAGACGCAGGCGGGCGAGCTGTTGCGAGACCATGGCCTGCTGCATGCCGAGAATGTCCTCGATCTCGCTGACGGTCTTCTCCTCTTCCGCGAGAATGCACAGGATGAGCAACCGCGTATGATGAGCCAGCGCTTTCAGAAGTTCACTTGCTGCCCGAGCTTTGGTCGAAAACCCCTGCAATTCGTGATCGGCCATACCCGATCGAGGTGTCGGCAAGTGCATGTTATGTCTCTGCTTGCATATATATCAAAAATGACAAGTGCTCATAACACGTACGCAAGGCCGGATAATTTGGATCTCCTAAAGTGCCAAAAAAAGTCACGTAATCAGCAGATAAGCTGGCCGCCGTTTATCTCCAGCACCTGACCGGTCACATAGCCAGAGAGCGACGGCGCCGCCATGAAGAGATAGGCCGGCGCGCAATCCTCGGCCGTCCCCAGCCGCTGCAGCGGTATGCCCTTGCGGGTCTGCTCCAGCTTCTCGGCGGACGAATAGCGCTGGTGGAAATCGGTCTCGATCGTTCCAGGCGAAATGCAGTTGACGCGAATGCCATCCGGCGCGAGTTCGCGCGCGAGCGCCTTCGAATAGGTCGAGACGAACGCTTTCGAGGCCGAGTAGATCGCCGAGCCCGGGCTGCCGCCCGTCAGTGCCGAGATCGAAACCGTGTTGACGATCGCAGCCTCGCCAGCGGCCCTCAGCGCCGGCAGCAGCGCGCGTGTGACCTCGACGACCGACGTCTGGTTCAGCTGCACCACCTGGCCATACTGCTCGTCGGTAAGCGTGCCTGCCGGAAACCGGCCGAACATCGTTCCCGCATTGTTGACGAGCGCGTGGATCGTCTTGAAATGGCCGAGCACCTGATTGGCGAAAACCTGGCACCCCTCGCCCGACGAAAAATCGCCGGCGATCAGGATGGCGCGGCGATCTTCTTCCGCTGTCAGCAGGAAATCCGGCAACGTGCGCTCGCCGTCCCGGCCGGTGTGAACCAGAACGCGCGCACCGCAATCGAGAAATTGTCTCGCGACCTCGAGCCCGATCCCGCGGCCGGCACCTGTGACCACCACGTTGCGGTTTTCGAACAACTTCGGATGAAACATCAAACCCTCCCCATCAGCGGCCGAACCGATCCGGATCCGACATGGTCAAAGGATAGCCTCTGCATCCGCCAATGATCAACCGCTACCGGTCTTAGAGCCTTTCCTGGTTAGATTGAAGCATTCTGTTGGCTCAAACGGAGTCGGATGGTCGTCCGGCCGGCGCGCGTCGTAGCCAACGCATACGGCCAAGCCGGCCGGACGATCAGGCGGCCCGTTTCAGCCAACCCGAAGGGCCGGGCATCTTTCCACCAGGATCAAAGGCGATCGGCTCGACCGTACCCGGGGTATGCCCTTCGCCAATCGCCTTTGCCCTGACGAAAACCTGCTCCGGCAGAATGCTTCAAGCTAACCAGGAAAGGCTCTAAATGGCGGAGAAGAGCCTCGACCGCGCAACAAAAAAGCGGCCTTGCGGCCGCTTCGATGACAGTCAGAGCTGGAAGGCTCAGTCCTTGTTGACGACACCCTGGAGGTGCGTCATTTCCATGATGAAGTGTTCCAGCTTGGACTTGTGCTCGTGATGCTGGGCATCCTCGAGCTCAGACTTGGCGGCGTCGATGCGACGGTCGAGTTCGTCCTTGGAGACGTCTTCGACAGGGATCGCGGATTCCGCGAGCAGCGTGCAGCCGGTCGGCAGGATGTCGGCGAAGCCGCCGAACACCACGAAGTCCTTCTTGACACCGCTGGCGGAGCGAACGCTCACGACGCCCGGCTTGATTGTTGTCATCGTCGGCGCGTGGTTCGCCATGACGGTCATCTCGCCCTCGGTTGCCGGAATGACAACTTCGGTCACCATCTCGGACAAGAGCAGGCGCTCCGGAGATACGAGTTCAAAATTGAAATTGTCAGCCATGACGTTTCACTTCTTGATTGTCTTTGAAACGAGAGACGGCGCGCGGGGACGGTCCCTGCGCGCCGTAAGTGAATGCATCAAGCGGCTGCGGAGAGCTTCTTGGCCTTTTCGATGGCTTCTTCCATCGAGCCGACCATGTAGAAGGCTGCTTCCGGCAGGTGATCGTATTCGCCGTTGACGAGGCCCTTGAAGCCCTTGATCGTGTCTTCGAGCGCGACGAGCTTGCCCGGCGAACCGGTGAAGACTTCGGCAACGAAGAACGGCTGCGACAGGAAGCGCTCGATCTTGCGGGCGCGGGCAACAGCCAGACGGTCTTCTTCCGACAGTTCGTCCATGCCAAGGATGGCGATGATGTCCTGCAGGGCCTTGTAGCGCTGCAGCGTCGTCTGAACCTTACGAGCCACTTCGTAGTGCTCTTCGCCGACAACCATCGGGTCGAGCATGCGCGACGTGGAGTCGAGCGGGTCAACGGCCGGGTAGATACCCTTTTCAGCGATCGAGCGCGACAGAACGGTCGTTGCGTCCAAGTGGGCGAACGAGGTGGCCGGAGCCGGGTCGGTCAAGTCGTCGGCGGGGACGTAAATCGCCTGAACCGAGGTGATCGAACCCTTGGTCGTGGTGGTGATGCGTTCCTGCATCGCGCCCATGTCCGTGGCCAGCGTCGGCTGATAGCCAACGGCCGAAGGAATACGGCCGAGCAGAGCCGACACTTCGGAACCTGCCTGCGTGAAGCGGAAGATGTTGTCGACGAAGAACAGAACGTCCTGGCCCTTGTCGCGGAAGTCTTCAGCGATCGTCAGACCGGTGAGAGCAACGCGAGCACGTGCGCCCGGCGGTTCGTTCATCTGGCCGTAAACCAGCGCAGCCTTGGAGCCTTCGCCGCCGCCGTGCTTGTTGACGCCCGATTCGATCATTTCGTGGTAGAGGTCGTTGCCTTCGCGGGTACGTTCACCCACGCCTGCGAATACCGAGTAACCACCGTGCGCCTTGGCGACGTTGTTGATCAGTTCCATGATCAGAACGGTCTTGCCGACGCCGGCGCCGCCGAACAGGCCGATCTTGCCGCCCTTTGCGTAAGGAGCGAGCAGGTCGACGACCTTGATGCCGGTGACAAGGATCTGGCCTTCGGTCGACTGGTCGACGTAGGAAGGAGCGTCCTGGTGGATGGCGCGCTTGCCCGAAGTGACCAGCGGGCCGGCTTCGTCAACCGGTTCGCCGATGACGTTCATGATACGGCCGAGCGTTTCCGGACCGACCGGAACCGTGATCGGCTCACCCGTGTCGGAGACCGGCTGACCGCGAACCAGACCTTCGGTCGAGTCCATGGCGATCGTACGAACTTCGTTTTCACCCAGGTGCTGAGCGACTTCGAGCACGAGGCGGTTGCCGCCGTTCGTGGTTTCGAGTGCGTTCAGGATCGCCGGCAGTTCGCCTTCGAAGGCAACGTCCACGACGGCGCCGATAACCTGCGTAACCTTGCCGGCGGAGCCTGCCGCGGCCTTCTTGGGGGTAGCTGCCTTAGCCATCTTCTTACCCTCTTTCCCTTACCTCAGAGCGCTTCCGCGCCCGAAATGATTTCAATGAGTTCCTTGGTGATCTGAGCCTGGCGCTGACGGTTGTAGGAAAGCGTCAGCTTGTTGATCATTTCACCAGCGTTACGCGTCGCATTGTCCATCGCGCTCATCTTGGCGCCCATTTCGCCGGCGACGTTCTCAAGGAGCGCGCGGAAAATCTGGACCGAGATGTTGCGTGGAATCAGATCCTCGAGGATCGATGCCGGATCTGGCTCGTATTCGTAGACCGCGCCCGCATGTGCCGCGTCCTCGGCAACCGCCTCGCCAGCCGAAGCCGGGATGAGCTGCTGTGCCGTCGGAACCTGCGAGATCACCGACTTGAACTCGGAATAGAAGAGCGTGCAGACGTCGAATTCACCGGCTTCGTACATCTCGATGATGCGCTTGCCGATGCTGTCGGCGTTTTCGAAGGCGACACGCTTGACGTCGCGGAGTTCCTTGCGCTCGACGATGAGCGGCAGGAATTCGCGGCGCAGGCTGTCGTAGCCCTTCTTGCCGACAGTGAAGATCTTTACCGTCTTGCCTTCTGCGGTCAGCTTGCGGGCATGATCGCGGGCAAAACGGGAAATCTGCGAGTTGAAACCGCCGCAGAGGCCGCGATCAGCCGTGCAGACAACGAGCAGGTGAACCTGATCCTTGCCTGTACCGGTCATGAGAGCCGGCGCACCATCGGCATCGGTGACGGCATTGGCGATGTTCGCCAAGACCGCACTCATCCGCTGCGAATAGGGCCGGGCGGCCTCGGCCGCCTCCTGCGCACGCCGAAGCTTCGCCGCGGCGACCATTTTCATCGCCTTGGTGATCTTCTGCGTCGCCTTGACGGAGGCGATCCGGTTTTTCAGATCCTTAAGTGAAGGCATCCGTGATCCGTCCTAACTGGGTCCGATTACGAGAAAGACTTCGCGAAGCTGTCGATGGCAGCGGTGAGCTTGCCCTTCGTATCGTCGCTGATGGCCTTTTCGCTACGGATCGTGTCGAGGATCGCCGAACCTTCGGAACGGAGGTACGACAGCAGGCCCTGCTCGAACTTGCCGACCTGATTGACCGCGACCTTGTCGAGGTAACCGTTGACGCCGGCGAAGATCACCGCGACCTGTTCTTCCGTCTTCAGCGGCGAGAACTGCGGCTGCTTCAGGAGTTCGGTCAGGCGGGCGCCGCGGTTCAGCAGGCGCTGCGTCGATGCGTCGAGGTCGGAGCCGAACTGGGCGAAGGCGGCCATTTCGCGATACTGGGCGAGTTCGCCCTTGATCGAGCCGGCAACCTGCTTCATGGCCTTGATCTGAGCGGCAGAACCAACGCGCGAAACCGACAGACCGACGTTAACGGCCGGACGAATGCCCTGGTAGAACAGGTCGGTTTCAAGGAAGATCTGGCCGTCGGTGATCGAGATCACGTTGGTCGGAATGAACGCCGAAACGTCGTTACCCTGGGTTTCGATGACAGGCAGAGCCGTCAGCGAGCCAGCGCCCATTTCGTCGGAGAGCTTTGCAGCGCGCTCGAGGAGACGCGAATGCAGGTAGAAAACGTCGCCCGGGTAAGCTTCGCGGCCCGGCGGGCGGCGCAGCAGAAGCGACATCTGGCGATAGGCGACAGCCTGCTTCGAAAGGTCGTCGTAACCGATCAGAGCGTGCTGGCCGTTGTCGCGGAAGTATTCGCCCATGGCGCAACCGGCGAACGGTGCCAGGTACTGCATCGGAGCGGCGTCCGAAGCGGTCGCGGCGACGACGATCGAGTACTTCATTGCGCCGCGTTCTTCGAGAACCTTGACGAACTGGGCAACGGTCGAACGCTTCTGGCCGATAGCGACGTAGACGCAGTACAGCTTTTCGCTGTCCGGGCCGTTGTCGTGGATGGCCTTCTGGTTCAGGATCGCGTCGAGAATGATCGCGGTCTTGCCGGTCTGGCGGTCGCCGATGACGAGTTCGCGCTGGCCACGGCCAACCGGGATGAGCGCGTCGATGGCCTTGAGGCCGGTCGACATCGGCTCATGAACCGACTTACGCGGAATGATGCCGGGAGCCTTGACGTCGACGCGCGCACGGCGGGTCGCGTTGATCGGGCCCTTGCCGTCGATCGGGTTGCCGAGAGCGTCGACAACGCGGCCGAGCAGTTCCGGACCAACCGGAACGTCAACGATGGCGCCCGTACGCTTGACGGTATCGCCTTCCTTGATGGCACGGTCGGAACCGAAAATAACGACACCAACGTTGTCGGCTTCAAGGTTCAGCGCCATGCCGCGGATGCCGCCCGGGAACTCGACCATCTCGCCGGCCTGGACGTTGTCCAGACCGTATACGCGAGCGATACCGTCACCGACGGAGAGCACCTGACCGACTTCCGAGACCTGCGCCTCTTTGCCGAAGTTTTTAATCTGATCTTTGAGAATTGCGGAAATTTCCGCGGCGCGGATATCCATCAGCCAACCTCTTTCAATGCAAGCTTAAGGGTAGAGAGTTTGGTACGAAGAGACGTATCAATCTGACGGGACCCGACCTTCACGATCAGACCACCAAGAATTGACGGATCAACCGTGACGTTGACCGCCACGTCTTTGCCGGTGACGCCCTTCAGCGCCGCCTTCAATTCAGTTTCCTGCGCTGCGTCGAGCGCATGGGCCGAGGTAACCTCGGCGGTAATTTCGCCACGCTGCTTGGCAGCGATGACACGGAAGGCCTTGATCATGCCCGGGAGAGCAAACAGGCGGCGATTGCGCGCCACGACCTTCAGGAAGTTTGCAACGAACCCGCTGATGCCAGCCTTTTCGCTGATCGCGATGATCGTCTTCAGCTGATCTTCAGCCGAGAAAACCGGGCTGGAGATGAAGCGCTTCAGATCGTCGCTCTCGTCCAACATCGCCTGAAAACGGTCGAGATCGGCGGTCACGTTCGCGACTGCACCCTCCTCGAGCGCCAGTTCGAACAGCGACGAGGCATATCGCTCTGCAACACCAGATGTAAGCTGGGACGTGTCTGCCACGGGCACAAATTTCCCTGATTTCAACCCAAGAATCCGGCCTCCGGCGGGCGCCTGATTTAAATTCTTGAATTCGTTATGATTTCCCCCAGAAATCGCAAGAGAAGCCTCTTGCTTCTTCCGAAATTCGGGGTCCGTCTAACATAGGATATCGGGACTCGCAACACGCGTAACGCCGTAATCCTATTTTAGCATCGATTTCTGCCGCAAAAATGCCGAAACCGTTCACGGTCCAGAGACCGCCACTCCAAAATCGGCGTGTTTCAGGCGGAAAAGAAACCGAAGACATAACCGAGCGGAAGCGCCGCCAAAATCACCTGCACAACCAGAAGTACATAATTCATGATAGTGCCTCCCCGGTCGGAAAGCAGCGAGATGATGCGGGCGAATGCGGCCATCGCAAAGGCTGCGCCGAGCGCCAGATAGGTGAAGTTCTGCGCCAGCATGATCGCCGCCAGCCCGGTGCCGAGATAGAAGCCGCCCATCGAGCGCAGCTCGGCATAACCGTCGCGGCGCCCCTCGCGCACCTGCATCCCGAAGAGACGCATCGCATAGCCCGGCGCGAACATGATGATGAAGCCCGCAAGCGCGGTAAATGCGGCGGCACCGAAGGCAAGCTGCTCGCCCAGCTCCGTCGGAAAGTAGAATTCCATGATGTGACCCCAAATCACTGTGATTTGCAGCCCTTATGCCATGATATCGGCAGGCCGCAAACGCCCGAGATCAGCGGGCTCTAAAGGAAGCTCTGCGGATCGATATCGAGCTGCACGTGAATGGAGCCGCGCTCTTTCGGCGATTGCGCCAGCATCGTGCGCAGGTAGGCCTGCATGTCGGAGTTCCGGCGACCATGCACGAGGAGCCGGAAGCGATGGCGTCCGCGCACCAGCGCCAGCGGCGCCTCGGCCGGCCCGAGCACGGAAATGCCCGTCACCTGGGGTGCTGCGTTGCGCATGCTGCGCGCATGGCCCTCCGCATCCTGCCTTGTTTCCGCCGAGACGATGATCGATGCCAGCCGCCCGAACGGCGGCAGGATCGCCCGCTCGCGCTCGGCGATCTCGCGCTCGTAGAAGGCACCCGCGTCGCCCGAGACAATCGCCTGCATCACGGGGTGCTGCGGCTGGTAGGTCTGCAGCAGGCCGTGGCTCTTCAGACCCGTACGCCCGGCGCGGCCCGTCACCTGCGACAACAGCTGGAAGGTCCGTTCGGCCGCGCGCGGATCGCCGTTCGCCAGGCCGAGATCCGCGTCGATGATGCCGACCAGCGTCATCAGGGGGAAGTTATGCCCCTTGGCCACCAGCTGCGTGCCGATGACGATATCCGCCTCGCCCTTGGCGATGGCGTCGAGCTCCAGCCTGAGCCGCTTCACCCCGCCCATGATGTCGGAGGAGAGCACGATGGTCCGCGCCTCGGGAAAATGCCGCTCCACCTCTTCCGCGATCCGCTCCACCCCCGGCCCGCAGGCAACGAGATGGTCGAACGTGCCGCATTCCGGGCAGGCCTCGGGCGTATGCTGGTGATAGCCGCACTGGTGGCACTGCAGCTGCCGCTTGAACCGGTGCTCGACCAGCCAGCTGGAGCATTGCGGGCACTGAAAGCGATGGCCGCAGACCCGGCAAAGCGTCAACGGCGCATAGCCGCGTCGGTTCAGGAACAACAGCGCCTGCTGCTTCTTCTCCACCGTCTTGCCGATCGCCCTCAAGAGCACCGGCGACAGGAACCCCCCGCGCTCCGGCGCATGTCGGCGCATATCGACCAGATGCAGATCCGGCAGCGCCGCGTCGCCGAAACGGGTCGGCAGATGGATGGTCGTATAGCGCCCGCTCTGGCCGTTGACCTGGCTCTCCACCGACGGCGTGGCCGAGACCAGCACGAGCGGGAAATCGCCGATCCGGGCGCGCACCACAGCCATGTCGCGGGCATTGTAATAGACGCGATCTTCCTGCTTGTAGGCGGGATCGTGCTCTTCATCGACGATGATCAGCCCGAGATCCTCGAACGGCAGGAACAGCGCCGAACGCGCCCCCGCCACGACCCGGACCTCCCCCGTCACCGCCTGCCGCCAGACCTTCTCGCGCGTCTTCGGCGCCAGATCGGAATGCCACTCGGCGGGCTTCGCCCCGAAGCGATCCTGGAAGCGCTCGAGGAAACTGGCCGTCAGTGCGATCTCCGGCAACAGGATCAGCACCTGCTTGCCGCGCTTCAGCGTCTCGGCGATCGCCTCGAAATAGACCTCGGTCTTGCCCGACCCCGTGACGCCATCGATCAGCGACACCGCGAACTGGCCGTTGCGGACCTCTTCGAGGATCTCGTCGGCCGCCTCCTTCTGCGGACCGGCGAGCCGCGACGGCGCGAAATCCGGATCCGGCTTCGCCACGATCGGCGGCGGCGGCAGGAAGATCGTCTCGAAGATCCCCTGCGCGATCAACCCGTCGACGACGCTGGTCGAAACCCCGGCCGCATGCGCCAGGCCGATACGCGTCCACGACAGCCCGTCGCCGGCGGCATCGAGCACGCGGGCACGCGCCGGCGTCATCCGCTCCGGCTCGCCGCCCACGAAGCGCAGCCCCTCGACCATCGGTTCCGGATCGAACGCGTTCGGCACGCGCAGCGCCATCCGCGCCACCAGCCCCGGCGGCGACAGCGTATAGCTCGCCACCCAGTCGACGAAATCGCGCATGTCCTTTGAGAGCGGCGGGCAATCGAACACCTTGGTGATCGGCCGAAGCTTCTTCGGATCGACGCCCTCGTCGCCCCCTTCCCAGACGGCGCCCATCACCTGGCGCGGCCCAAGCGGCACCTGCACCACGGAGCCGGGCTCCACCGCCATGCCCTCGGGCACCGAATAGGAATAGGGCCTGGGCGCCGGCATGGGTACGAGCACCGACACCGTGCGCACGGCGGGCGGCGGCTCGATCGGGCCAAAGAGGTCGGACGAATCTATGCTCATCGGGCGCGACCATGCCCGCAACGAGACCAAAATGAAACCCGCGACATCGCGCTATCAATCGTCATCGTCGTCCTCGCCGGCAATGGTGCCGGTAAGCCGCATGCCCTCGATCCAGGTGGCGCCGTTTTCGCGGATCACCTTGCGCGGCCGGACGCCGCAGCGCTCGCGCACGGCTTCCGCCAGCTGCGCCGAATGGGTGACGATCCACACCTGGCTGCTCTTCGATGCCGTCGCGATCATATCCGCCAGCGGCTCCAGCATGTCAGGATGCAGGCTCGCCTCCGGCTCGTTGAGCGCGATCAGCGGCGGCAGGCGATAAGACAGCAGCGCCGCCGCCAGCCCGAGGAAGCGGATCTGCCCGTCGGACAATTCACGCGGCTGGAACACCCGGTGTGGAAAATCGGGAAAGGCGAGCCCGAACGATGCCGTCTCCTCCGGCTCCGGCACCACGAGCCGCGCACCGCCGAAGGCCGAGGCAACGACGCGGTCGAGATCAACAGTATCCTGTCGCGTATGCCTGAGCGTCGCGAAGACAGCCGCCAGATTGGCGCCGTCCTCATCCAGCATCGGCCCGGTCACGGCAAGGCATGGCTGGCGCAGCGGCGAGGCGCGGTCGGTGCGGAAGCCATGAAAGAAGCGCCAATTGGCCACCACCCGACGAAAGGCGGCGATCTCGGGAAAGTGCCCGGCATCGCCAAGCAGCGCCATCGCCGTCTCCGATGTCAGCGCCTGATCCGGATAGTCCTGCATCCGCCCGGAGCCATCGCGCACCTGGATGGAAGGCCCCGCCCGCCTCATCATCGTGACCGGCCGGCCATGATCGACGATCAGCTCCTCGGCCTTGACCTGCGGCTCCAGCGGAAATCCGGCAGCCGCCTCCGGCGGACGCAGGCCGACCTCGACCCTGTAGCGAAACGTGACGGCGCGCTCCTCGTCCAGAAGCTCGACCTCGAGCCGCACCCGCGCCGGCCCTTCATTCTGCTTGCGCGTGCCGGACCAGAGCACCGAGAACATCCCGCCCTCGGCCGCAAGCTCGCGCACCAGCCGCCCGGTGACCGCCGCCTGCACCAGCTGCAGCGCGCGATAGAGATTGGATTTGCCGACGCCGTTCTCGCCGAGAAACAGCGAGGTCTCCGACAGATCCATGCGGATCGAGCGGAGCGACCGGTAATTCTGGGCGAACATGGAGCGGAGTTGCATGCCCCGCTTTACCCCATCCGCTCAGCGAAATGAATGGGCATCGGCCATCTCGGGCAGGCTCGGCTCGACGAGCGGCTGGAACCGCGCATCGCCATCGCGCTTCAGCGCCTCGACGGTGTGCGTCTCTAGCGCCCTTGTGACGTCGTTAATATCGCCATCAAGATGCTCGACCGGGATCATGTCGCCGATGATGAAATCGAAGCGGTCGCCGCGCTTGTTGAGGAGTTCATGGAACACCGTCATGTCGCGCAACTCCGTCGACCACTTGGCGAACCAGTAGAACAGTCCGGAATTGCGTGCCGTCATATGGACAGGCAGGATCGGCAGATTGTACTTGCGTGCCAGCCCGACGGCCGAGGTCTTCCACGGCCGTTCGTTGAGCCGGCCATTCGCCCAGTAGGCGATGCGCCCGGAGGGAAACAGCACCGTCGCCTTGCCCTCGCGCACCGCATGGTTCGTCAGCTGCAGCGTCTCGCGCGCTTTCAGCTTGCTCTTGTGCTCGTCGCGCCATTCCACCGGAATGATCATCTCGGCAAAGCGCGGATTGACGCGCACCGCATCACGGTTGGCGAATACCATCATGTCGGGCCGCCGCGTCTTCAGGAGATCGAACACCGCGACGCCGTCGGCAATCCCCGTCGGATGGTTGCTGACCAGAATGAAGCCGCCCTTATCGGGAATCCGCTCGGCATTGGTCACGCCGATATCGAGATTGAGCAGATCACTCATATACTCGAAGCACTGGAAACCAGGCATGTTGGCGATGTCGTTGGCGAAGGTCATCGCCTTGTTGTAGCGCAGCAGCGTATAGAGAAACGGCCGCATGACGGGCCACAGCGGGTGGCCGACGATGCGTTGTCCGCGTTCGGCGATCAGCGTGTCGACGATATGTCCGGGTCTGCCTTGGGAAACGAGCGCGATCGTTTCTGCGAATTGTCCGAATGCCGTCGTGGGTTGGCGCCGTGCCATGCAAGATCCTGCCTCGTTGGGAAACCAGTTATCGCGATTATTATGATCGAAGCATGACAGGCACTTGGCCGATGTTAGCGATTCCATAACCGTCCCTCAGGCAAAATTGGCGGTCTGGCTGGCAAATTCAAGAGGCGGAAACGTGAATGAACTCCTGATCATGGCCGATGCGCGGCTGATGGCGGAACGCGCCACCTGGCTGCAAAGCCTAGCCGGCGAACGACGCCTCTCGCAGCATACGCTCGACGCCTATGAGCGCGACACCCGCCAGTTCCTGACCTTCATGACCGGCCATCTCGCCGGCCCGACGACGCTCAAGGATATCGAGGCGCTGCGGCCCGCCGATTTCCGCGCCTTCCTCGCCGCCCGCCGCCGCGACGGCACAGGCGCCCGCTCGCTCGGCCGCAATCTCGCCGGCCTGCGCTCGCTGCTGCGCTATCTCGAAAAGAAGGGGCTGGTGAATGCCGCCGGCGCCGGCGCCATCCGCTCGCCGAAGCAGCCGAAATCGCTCCCCAAGCCGCTCTCCGACACCCAGGCCGTCACCGTCGTCAGCGATGACGCGCAACTGCACGACACGCCCTGGATCGCCGCCCGCGACGCCGCCGTCATGACCCTGCTCTACGGCTGCGGCCTGCGCATCTCCGAAGCGCTCGACCTCCTGCCCGGCGACATCACGCCTGGCGCCAGGACGCTGCGCATAACAGGCAAGGGCAACAAGACCCGCCTAGTGCCGCTGCTCTCTGTCGTCTTCGAGGCGATCGACAAATACCGAAAGCTCTGCCCCTATCATCTCACTGCTGATCAGCCGCTGTTTCGCGGTGCGCGCGGCGGCAAGCTGCAGCAGGCGATTATCCAGCGCACCATGCGCACGATGCGCAGCGCCTTCGGTCTGCCGGAGACTGCCACCCCGCACGCGCTACGCCACTCCTTCGCCACCCATCTTCTCGCCGGCGGCGGCGATCTCCGCACCATTCAGGAACTGCTCGGCCATGCCAGCCTGTCGACCACGCAGGTCTACACGGGTGTGGATGCCTCGCGCCTTCTCGACGTTTACGACCGCGCCCATCCCCGGGCGTAATCCTTTGTTAACCTGTTCCCTTAAAGGAATATGATGAGCCCCGCGCGTAAAGCTTGTGGCAAATCCTTTGTGACCGGAACACCATCATGACGATCTCCCTCGGCCACCGCAGCCTTTCCACCGCCTTGCCGGCTCGTGTCGGCAACATCGTGCTCTGGCTGATCGCTGCCGTCCACGTGCTGGCCGCAGCACTCCTGATCGCCACCCTCGTTTCCATCTCGCCGGCGTCAGCCGCGGACGACGCAAGCTGCACCGGCCGCAACATCCTCGACGACCTCAAGGTGAGCAACCCCGCGCGCTACGAGCAGGCGGTGAAGGAAGCCGACGCCGTGCCGAACGGCAAGGGCATCTTCTGGAAGATCGAAAAGCCGGGCATCAAGCCGTCCTGGCTCTTGGGCAGCATGCACGTCACCGATCCGCGCGTCCTCGACCTGCCGCCGCGCACCAAGGCCGCCCACGATGCAGCCGATACCATCGTGATCGAATCCGACGAGATTCTCGACGAGAAGAAGGCCTCGGCGGCGCTGTTGATGAAGCCCGACCTGATGATGTTCACCGACGGCACGACCATCGACAAGCTCTTGTCGCCCGAGGATTACACCCGCCTCGAGGCCGGCCTAAAGACGCGCGGCATTCCGCTCGCAGCCGTCTCGCGCATGCGCCCGTGGATGATCTCGAGCGTCGTAGCGCTGCCCGCCTGCGAAATGGCCCGCAAGGCCAAGGGCGTCCAGTTCCTCGACCAGAAGATCGCCACCGATGCGGCCGCTCAGGGCAAGCAGGTCAAGGGCCTCGAGACGCTCGCCGAGCAGCTGCAGGCCATGGCCGAACTCCCCACTGAATTCCACATGAAGTCGCTGATCGAAACCCTGGAACTCGGCTCGAAGATGAACGATGTCGTGGAAACCATGACCGATCTCTACCTCTCCGGCGACATCGGCATGACCATGCCGATGCTGAAGACGGTAACACCCGAGGGCGCCGACGACAGCAGCGACTACGCCGCCTTCGAACAGCGCATCATCCTCGACCGCAACAAAATCATGGCCGAACGCGCCGCCCCGATCCTGGCCACCGGCAACGTCTTCATGGCCGTCGGCGCCCTGCATCTGCCGGGCGAAGGCGGTGTGATCGAACTGCTGCGCAAGCAGGGCTTTACGGTGACGGCGGTGAATTGAGGGCGCTGAGGCGCCTGCCCATGTGGGCGATCATCGCCTTCACGATGACATTGTGGAACGGCGTGATCACGGCGATATAGATTCGTCCGATCAGGATCTTGCGATGGACCAAAGTCGTCGCATTCACCCGTTTCATCTCACCACCGACGGAATCCTCGACGTCGACGACGATACGAAAGTCGAGATGCTTGTCATCGAAACCGACGACGACCTGCCGCTCGGTCTTTGAGAGCACCGGAAATATCCCGACCTTCTCTATTGCTTCCGGCAGATCGTGCGCATCCGTCCGCAACCCGAAAAGCGGACCAACGATCAGGTTACGCAACCGCATCAAACTGCTGATCCAGAACGGCGCGTAGCCCAGCATCAGCCGTGCAGCCTCGATCGCATCGAATGACGCAGCCGGTACGGAGAGCTGATAGCAGTCGGCCCAGTCAGCCAGCGGTAACGCCGGATGCGGCAGGCGTGGCAGGATCTTCGAAGGTTTAGCAGGCATCAACGACATTGATCACGCGTCTCCGGCAATATCCTCCGGCAACACATAGCATATCCCGCGACACCGAACCGCCCTCTGCATCGCCCTGCGGCAATACGCGTCGATCCGCGCCTATCGACAGCTTTAGCCTAGCCACGTTCCTATTTCACGCGACCCGTGGACGATGGTGACGACCAGAATACCGTGGGGCCTCGGCTCATAGACGGCGACATAGCGCCCCTCGATCAGGATACGCGCCGTGGCGCTCAGCTCCGGTCTGCGAGGTCCCATCTCGACATGCCCGGCCGCCAGCGCGAACTTTTCCAAAAAACGGCGCAACAGGTTGTCGGCTGCCCGCTCATTGTCATACGCGATCGAACGCCAGATCTCCCGCAGATCGTCTTCCGCGCGAGGGCTGAGCGTGTACTTACCCACGTGATCGCTTTTCCGCCTTCAGCTCGGCAAGCAGAACATCGGCGTCGACTTCACGCCCTTCGCCGCTGGCAATCCCCTCGTCATATGCCCGTTTCAGGCGCGCGATTTCCAACTGCCGGATTTCCTCGCGCTGTTCCCAAAGCCGCAGGGCATCACGAACGATCTCGCTGTTGGACGCATAGCCGCCGCTATCGACTGCATCCTGCATTTTGGCAGCCTGATGCGGTGTGAGCGAAATGGTAAGGGTGCGCATGTTCGTGGCTTTCATGATGAAAGAATAACACACCCAACAAGGCCTAACAATTATTGTTAGCCGAACGAAAAAGGCCGCGGTCCTCTCGAACCGCGGCCTCTTCGCACCTTATGTCAAAGCCTTACATATGGATCGGCTTGAAGAACGCCGCCAGCGCCGCTTCCTTTACCGCTTCCGACATGGTCGGGTGGGCATGGCAGGTGCGGCCGAGGTCTTCGGCGGAGCCGCCGAATTCCATCAGCACGGCGATCTCGTGGATCATTTCGCCGGCGCCGAAGCCGACGATGTGGCCGCCGAGGACGCGGTCGGTGGTCTTGTCCGAGAGGATCTTCACGAAACCATCCGTTGCCAGCATGGCGCGCGCGCGGCCGTTGGCCGTGAACGGGAACTTGCCGACCTTGTAGGCGACGCCAGCCGCCTTCAGCTCTTCCTCGGTCTTGCCGACGGAGGCGACTTCGGGCTGCGTGTAGACGACGCTCGGGATGACGTCGTAGTTCACGTGGCCATGCTGGCCGGCGAGGATTTCGGCGAGTGCCACGCCCTCGTCTTCAGCCTTGTGCGCCAGCATCGGGCCCTTCACCACGTCGCCGATCGCATAGATACCGGCAACGTTGGTGCGGAAATGACCGTCGATCTCGACGCGGCCGCGATTGTCGAGCGCAACGCCTGCTTCTTCGAGATCAAGGCCAGCCGTGTAGGGAATGCGGCCGGTGGAGATCAGCACGACATCGGCTTCGACGGTGACAGCAGCGCCGCCGGCGACCGGCTCGAAGGTCACCTTCGCGCCCTTGCCGCCCTTTTCGACGCCCGTCACCTTGGAGCTCAGGTTGATGTCGACGCCCTGCTTGGCGAGCATACGCTGGAACTGCTTGGAGACATCGCCATCCATCGCGCCGAGGATCTTGTCGAGATATTCGATGACGGTGACCTTGGCGCCGAGGCGCGACCAGACCGAGCCGAGCTCGAGGCCGATGACGCCGCCGCCGACGACGATCATCGTCTCAGGCACCTTGTCGAGCGCGATCGCACCGGTGGAGGAAACGATCACCTTCTCGTCGATGTCGACCTTCACGCCGGGGATGCCGGCAACGTCGGAGCCGGTGGCGATGACGATGTTCTTGCCTTCGATCTCCTGGACCTTGCCGTCCTCGGCCGTAACCGAGACCTTACCGGCAGAGACGATCTTGCCGGTGCCGATGAAGCTGTCGATCTTGTTCTTCTTGAACAGGAAGGCGACGCCGTCGACGTTCGACTTCACCGTGGCGTCCTTGTGGGCCATCATCTTGTCGAGGTTCAGCTTGGGTGCTGCGACCTCGATGCCGAGCGCGTCCATGCCGTGGCCGGCCTGATGGAACATTTCCGACGCGTGCAGCAGCGCCTTGGAGGGGATGCAGCCGACATTCAGGCAGGTGCCGCCGAAGGTCGCGCGCTTTTCGACGACGGCGACCTTGAGGCCGAGCTGGGCCGCCTTGATGGCAGCGACATAGCCGCCGGGGCCGGTTCCGATAACGATCACATCATAGGACATTGTTGCTTTTCCTTTTCGTTATTTATTTAGTCCGCCGCGCGGGCGAGCGCGAGGCGGAAGCCGAAGCCGACCAGAGCGGCGCCGGTAATGCGGTTGAACCATTTGCCGCTGGCGATGAAACGATCGCGCACGGCCTTGACGGTGAAGAAGGTGGAGACGGCAGCAAACCAGGCGACCAGCGCGGTCGCCATGCCGATGCCGTAGCTGAACTGGATGAGGCCGGGCGTGTCGTGATGAACGAGCGTCGAAAACAGCGACAGGAAGAACAGCACCGGCTTCGGGTTCAGCGCGTTGGTGATGAAGCCCATGCCGAGGCAGCGCAGCGCCGAGATCGGCTTGCGATCCTCTTCGCTGACTTTGATGTCGGCCACGTTGAAGCCCGGCGCACGAAACGACTTGATGCCGAGATAGACGAGGTAGGCGACGCCGGCCCACTTGATCATCGCAAACAGCATCAGCGACTGCGACACGATCAGCCCGAGGCCGAGGATCGTGTAGCTGATGTGGAAGAGCAGCGAGAAGCCCATGCCGATGCCGGTCATGATGGCGGCGCGGCGACCGTGCACGATGCTCTGGCGCAGGATCACCGCGAAGTCGGCGCCCGGCACGACGATGAAGATCGAGAAGACGGCCATCAGGCCGAGAAATTCGAGAACATATTGCATGCTCATACCGCCCTTGAAATGATAAACCCGATCATCGGCCGCCGCTGACATTGAGGATCGCGCCGGTGACATAGGATGCGTCCCTGGATAGCAGATAAAGCACCGCGTCGGCGATCTCTTCCGCCGTGCCGGCGCGCTGCATCGGAATACTCGGCGCCATGTCGCGCGCTCTGTCAGGCAGGCCGCCGGAAGCGTGGATTTCGGTGTCGATGACCCCGGGGCGTACCGCGTTGACGCGCACACCCTCGGTCGCCACTTCGCGGGCAAGGCCGATGGTGAAAGTGTCGATCGCGGCCTTGGAGGCGGCGTAGTCGACATATTGCGAGGGTGAGCCGATGATCGCCGCCATCGAGGAGATATTGACGATCGCCCCGCCCTTGCCGCCATGCCTGGTCGACATGCGGCGCACGGCCTCGGCCGCGCAGAGAATGGAACCGGTAATGTTGATGCGCATCATCCGCTCGATGCGCGCCACCGACATCTCGTCGATACGAGCAGGCGCATCGACGATGCCGGCATTGTTGGCAAGCCCGTCCAGCCGGCCGAAGTGGCGGTCGATCGCTTCGAACATCTGCGTGATATCGGAGGCCTCGCCGACATCGCCCTTGATCGCGATTGCATCCCCGCCGCCGGCCTTGATCTTGGCCACGACCTCATCGGCCGCAGCCTTGTTGGCGGCATAGTTCACCGCCACACGCCAGCCCTTGGCGGCGGCCGATAGGCTGATCGCAGCGCCGATGCCGCGGCTGCCGCCGGTCACGAGAAGAACGGGTTGGTCACTCATGACGCACATTCCTTGAAGTCGAGTACATCCCAGGGCGCCACCGATGCCTTGCCCTTGCCCCAGATCGACGAGGCGCGAATGGCCGGGCCGATGCCGGGGAACAGGATCTTGTCGGCCGCCTGTCCGGCTTCGGGCTGCAGGTTGTCGAGCGCGCCCTTGGCGTCGATGCCGTAGACCATGCCCTGCCAGATCGTGCAGGCCTCGAGATCGGCCCCCGTCGCGTCGCCATCAGGGCATTTGAACATGACCATCGCGAGCGACCGCGCCGGATCTTCAGACGGCATGACATAGCCGTCGAGCGTAAGCGGCGTCTTCAGAACCTTGACCGTGAAGCGATTGCTGGCGGCGGCAGCAGCTGACGCGATCGGCGTGAAGCGCAGCTCGTAGGCGCCGTCGCGATCGGCATAAACGGCATTGGCCTGCTTGCACTCCGCCGCCATCAGCGGCTGGCCGCAAAGAGTGGCGGCGAGCAGGAGCGCAACCGCACGCGCCACGGAGCGGCCGGAAGCGGACGTAGCATTCGATGAGCGGAAGGCGGGTTTCAGCGACATCAGGTGTTCCGGTGCTGAGGCGAAAAGGGCCGCTCGCGCGGCCCTGTCGGTCTCTTAGAGATCGAGAACGAGGCGTTCCGGATCTTCCAGGCTTTCCTTGACGCGCACGAGGAAGGTAACCGCTTCCTTGCCGTCGACGATGCGGTGGTCATAGGAGAGCGCGAGATACATCATCGGACGGATGACGATCTGGCCGCCGACGACGACGGGACGATCCTGGATCTTGTGCATGCCGAGAATGCCCGACTGCGGCGCGTTCAGGATCGGCGAGGACATCAGCGAACCGTAGACGCCACCATTGGTGATGGTGAAGGTGCCGCCCTGCATGTCAGCCATAGACAGCGAACCGTCACGAGCCGACTTGGCAAGACGGCCGAGGTCCTTTTCGATCTCGGCGATCGACATCTGGTCGGCATCGCGGATGATCGGAACGACCAGGCCCTTGTCGGTGCCGACGGCCATGCCGACGTGGCAGTAGTTCTTGTAGATGATGTCGGTGCCGTCGATTTCGGCGTTGACAGCGGGCAGTTCCTTCAGCGCGTGCGTGACGGCCTTGGTGAAGAAGCCCATGAAGCCGAGCTTCACGCCGTGCTTCTTTTCAAACACGTCCTTGTACTTGGCGCGCAGTGCCATCACGGCGCTCATGTCCACCTCGTTATAGGTGGTGAGCATGGCGGCGGTGTTCTGGGCGTCCTTCAGGCGCTTGGCGATCGTCTGGCGCAGGCGCGTCATCTTCACGCGCTCTTCGCGGCCGGCATCCTCGACCGTCGACGGGCCGCGTGCGGCGGCAGGGGCTGCCGGAGCAGCAGCGGCAGGAGCCGCGATGCCCTTGGCGACGGCGGCGATCACGTCGCCCTTCAGAACCTGACCACGCTTGCCGGAGCCATCGACCTGATCGGCCGAGAGGTTGTTTTCAGCGAGCATCTTCGAAGCAGCCGGTGCCGGCGGCATCGAGGAAGCGGCAGCCGATGCGGAAGCGGCAGCGGCAACCGGTGCGGCAGCGGCAGGAGCCGGCTCGGCGGCCTTGGCGGGAGCGGCAGCGGCGGCCGGAGCAGCGGCGGCGGCACCGGCGCTTGCGGCGATCTGGCCGAGCAGCGCGTCGAGACCGACGGTTTCGCCGGCCTGCGCGACGATTTCGGAGAGTACGCCGGCAGCCGGTGCCGGAACTTCGATGGTCACCTTGTCGGTTTCAAGCTCCACCAGCGGCTCGTCGGCCTTGATGACATCGCCGACCTTCTTGAACCAGGTGCCGACGGTTGCCTCGCTGACGGATTCACCGAGAGTTGGAACGCGGATTTCTGTGGCCATTGTTCAAATCCTGAATTTTGATCTTTGTGATGTTTGACGGCGTTCCGGCGCGAGCGGCCGGGATCTGAATTAATGCGGAGAGGAAACGCGGCGCGCTCCCTCCCCGATCTCATTCTCGTTAGCCGCCGAGCGCGTCCTCGAGGAACGCGGCGAGCTGTGCCAGATGCTTGGACATCAGGCCGGTTGCGGGCGATGCCGCGGCCGGACGTCCGGTGTAGCGAACGCGCTGGTACTTCGCATCGATATGGGCAAGCACCCATTCCAGATACGGGTCGATGAACGACCATGCACCCATGTTCTTCGGCTCTTCCTGGCACCAGACCATTTCTGCGTTGCGGAAGCGGGAGAGCTCGTTGATGAGCGCCTTGGCCGGGAACGGATAAAGCTGTTCGACGCGCAGCAGGTAGACATCGTCGATCCCGCGCTTTTCGCGCTCTTCCAGAAGGTCGTAATAGACCTTGCCGGTGCAGAGCACGACGCGGCGGATCTTGGCGTCCTTCTGCAGCTTGATCGGGCCGTCCTTGATCACCTCGGCATCGTCCCACAGGAGACGGTGGAACGAGGTCTCGCCGGCCATTTCGGCCAGGCCCGACACGGCGCGCTTGTGGCGCAGCAGCGACTTCGGCGTCATCAGGATCAGCGGCTTGCGGAAGTCGCGCTTCACCTGGCGGCGCAGGATGTGGAAGTAGTTCGCCGGCGTCGTGACGTTGGCGACCTGCATGTTGTCTTCCGCACAAAGCTGCAGGAAGCGCTCGAGGCGGGCCGACGAGTGCTCCGGACCCTGACCTTCATAGCCATGCGGCAGCAGGCAGACGAGGCCGGACATGCGCAGCCACTTGCGTTCGCCAGACGAGATGAACTGGTCGAACACGACCTGCGCACCGTTGGCGAAGTCGCCGAACTGGGCTTCCCAGAGCGTCAGCGCGTTCGGACGGGCCAGCGAGTAGCCGTATTCGAAGCCGAGAACGGCTTCTTCCGACAGCATCGAGTTGATGACTTCGTAGCGCGCCTGGGTCGCCGACAGGTTGGCGAGCGGGATATAGCGCTCTTCCGTTTCCTGATCGTAGAGAACCGAGTGACGCTGCGAGAAGGTGCCGCGTTCGCAATCCTGACCCGAGAGACGGATCTTGTGACCTTCGGTGACGAGACCGCCGAACGCCAGCGCTTCCGCCGTTGCCCAGTCGATGCCCTCGCCGGTCGAGATCATGTTGGCGCGGTTTTCCATGAAGCGCTGGATCGTGCGGTGCGCATGGAAGCCTTCCGGGATCTCGGACAGCTTGCGGCCGATTTCCTTCAGCTGCTTCATCGGCACGGCGGTCTTGCCGCGGCGCTGCTCATCGGCATTATCTGCCGTGCGCAGGCCCGACCACTCGCCGTCAAGCCAGTCGGCCTTGTTCGGCTTGTAGTGCTGGCCGGCCTCGAACTCCTGCTCGAGATGCGCGCGCCAGTCGGCCTTCATCTTCTCGACTTCGCCCTCGGTCAGCACGCCCTCGGAAACGAGACGCTCGCTGTAGAGCTGCAAAACGCTCTTGTGGGCGCGGATGACCTTGTACATCTTCGGCTGCGTGAAGGACGGCTCGTCGCCTTCGTTGTGGCCGTAGCGGCGGTAGCAGAACATGTCGAGCACGACAGGCTTGTGGAACTTCATGCGAAATTCCATGGCAACCTTGGCGCCGTAGACCACGGCTTCCGGATCGTCACCGTTGACGTGCAGGATCGGCGCTTCGATCATCTTTGCGACGTCGGACGGATAGGGCGACGAACGCGAGAAGGCCGGGTTCGTGGTGAAGCCGATCTGGTTGTTGATGATGACGTGCATCGTGCCGGCAACGCGGTGGCCGCGCAGACCGGACAGGCCGAGAATTTCGGCAATCACGCCCTGGCCAGCAAAAGCGGCATCGCCGTGGATAAGGAGCGGCAGAACCTTGGCGCGCTCCGACAGCGGAATGATGTCGCCGTCCCAGACGGTGGCGCTCATGTCCTGCTTGGCGCGGGCCTTGCCCATGACGACGGGGTCGACGATTTCAAGGTGCGACGGGTTGGCCGTCAGCGACACGTGAACCTTGTTGCCGTCGAACTCGCGGTCCGAGGAAGCGCCGAGGTGGTACTTCACGTCGCCGGAACCTTCGACTTCGTCAGGCGCGTAGGAGCCGCCCTTGAACTCGTGGAAGATGGCGCGGTGCGGCTTGCCCATCACCTGGGAGAGCACGTTCAGGCGGCCGCGGTGGGCCATGCCGAACACGGCTTCCTTGAGGCCGAGATGGCCGCCGCGCTTCAGGATCTGCTCAAGCGCCGGGATCAGCGATTCACCGCCGTCGAGGCCGAAGCGCTTGGTGCCCTTGAACTTGACGTCGAGGAACTGCTCGTAGCCTTCGGCTTCGATGATCTTCGACAGGATCGCCTTCTTGCCTTCGTTGGTAAAGGCAACACCCTTGTCCGGACCTTCGATCCGTTCCTGGATCCAGGCCTTTTCCTCGGGATTCGAAATGTGCATGAACTCGACGCCGATCGTCGAGCAATAGGTGCGCTCGAGGATCTCGATCATCTCGCGAACGGTGGCGTATTCCAGGCCGAGCACGTTATCGATGAAGATCTTGCGGTCGTAGTCGGCTTCGGAGAAACCGTAGTTTTCCGGCGACAGCTCCTTGTAGTCTTCAACGGGTGCCGCGATGCCGAGCGGGTCGAGCTTGGCGTGCAGGTGGCCGCGCATCCGGTAGGCGCGGATCATCATGATGGCGCGTACGCTGTCGCGCGTCGCCTGCAGGATGTCGGCGCCTTCGGTCGGCTTGCCGGCTGCTTCAGCCTTGGCCTTCACCTTGGTCTCGACGACCTTCTCGATCACGCCCCAGTCGCCGTCGAGCGCCGAGACGAGGTCGCCGCTGGCCTGCATCGGCCAGTTCTTCTTGCGCCAGGATGCGCCCTTGGCGGCCCGCTTCACATCATCAGGATTGTCTTCCAGCGCCTTGAAGAAGGCGCGCCATTCTTCGTTGACCGATGCCGGGTCGTCCTCGTAGCGCGCATAGAGCTGCTCGATGTAAGCAGCGTTGGCGCCATCCAGGAACGAGGTGATCTGAAACTGCTCGTTGGCTTCTTGCCGTGCCATGGTGTTACGCGGACGCTTCCGCCCGCCTCCCGACTTTGTGATTTTGCCGATCCCATCGACCGGCTGCCGCATCTTCATGTTCAGCCGCCTGTCCGCGGCTCAGTCTTGGTTCGAACCGGGCAGCACGCGAAGCGCATCCTGCCCGGTGTATAGATTGGCTTAGCCCTTGAGGACTTCAACCAGCGTCGTGCCGAGGCGTGCCGGCGAAGGCGAAACCTTGATGCCGGCTGCTTCCATGGCAGCGATCTTGGATTCCGCATCGCCCTTGCCGCCGGAAACGACAGCGCCGGCGTGGCCCATGGTGCGGCCCTTCGGAGCGGTACGGCCCGCGATGAAGCCGGCCATCGGCTTCTTCCGGCCCTTCTTGGCTTCGTCGATCAGGAACTGTGCCGCGTCTTCTTCAGCCGAACCGCCGATTTCGCCGATCATGATGATCGAGGTCGTGGCTTCGTCGGCCAGGAACATCTCGAGCACGTCGATGAACTCGGTGCCCTTGACCGGATCGCCGCCGATGCCGACAGCCGTCGTCTGGCCGAGGCCTTCGTTCGACGTCTGGAAAACGGCTTCGTAAGTCAGCGTGCCGGAGCGCGAAACGATACCGACCGAACCCTTGCGGAAGATCGAGCCCGGCATGATGCCGATCTTGCATTCTTCCGGCGTCAGGATACCCGGGCAGTTGGGGCCGAGCAGTCGCGACTTGGAGCGGTCGAGGCGAGCCTTGACGCGAACCATGTCCATGACAGGGATACCCTCGGTGATGCAGGTGATGAACGGGATCTCGGCGTCAACAGCCTCGATGATCGCGTCAGCGGCACCAGCCGGCGGAACGTAGATGACCGAAGCGTCGGCACCGGTGCGTTCCTTGGCTTCGGCGACCGAAGCGAAGATCGGCAGGCTTTCACCCTTCGAGCCGGTCCAGGTTTCGCCACCCTTCTTCGGGTGGATACCGCCGACCATCTGCGTGCCGTAATAGGCGAGCGCCTGTTCGGTGTGGAAAGTACCGGTCTTGCCGGTCAGGCCCTGAACGAGAACCTTGGTATTCTTGTTTACGAGAATAGACATCTATCAGGTCCTCAAATTAGGCGTTGATCGCCGCGACGATCTTCTTGGCGGCATCGTCGAGATCGTCAGCTGCCGTGATCGCGAGACCGGATTCGTTGAGGATCTTCTTGCCGAGCTCGACATTGGTGCCTTCGAGGCGAACGACGAGCGGAACCTTGAGACCGACTTCCTGAACCGCTGCGACAACGCCTTCGGCGATGACGTCGCACTTCATGATGCCGCCGAAGATGTTGACGAGGATGCCCTCGACCTTCGGGTCGGCCGTGATGATCTTGAAGGCAGCCGCGACCTTCTCCTTGCCGGCGCCGCCGCCGACGTCGCAGAAGTTAGCCGGCTCCTTGCCGTACAGCTTGATGATGTCCATCGTCGCCATGGCGAGACCGGCGCCGTTGACCATGCAGCCGATATTGCCGTCGAGAGCAACGTAGGCGAGGTCCCACTTGGAGGCTTCGATTTCCTTGGCGTCTTCTTCGGTCTCGTCGCGCAGCGCCTTGACGTCGTCATGGCGGAACAGCGCGTTGCCGTCGAAGGACATCTTGGCGTCAAGGACGCGCAGGTGGCCGTCCTTCATGACGATCAGCGGGTTGACTTCGAGGAGCGCCATGTCCTTTTCGCCGAACGCCTTGTAGAGCGCCGGGAACAGCGACTTGGCGTCTTCGGCGGCAGCACCGGAAAGTTCCAGGGCCTTGACGATCTTGGCGACGTCGTCAGCCGTTACACCGGCTTCCGGGTTGATGGCGATCGTGTGGATTTTCTCGGGCGTGTCGTGGGCGACAGCTTCGATGTCCATGCCGCCTTCGGTCGAAACCACGAAGGCAACCTGACCGACCGAACGGTCGACCAGCAGCGAGCAATAGAGTTCGCGATCGATGTCGGCGCCGTCTTCGATGTAGAGACGGTTGACCTGCTTGCCGGCTTCGCCCGTCTGCGCCGTTACCAGCGTGTTGCCGAGCATTTCCTTGGCGTGAGCGACGACTTCGTCGATCGACTTGGCAAGGCGAACGCCGCCCTTGGCGTCGGGGCCGAGTTCCTTGAACTTGCCCTTGCCGCGACCACCAGCATGGATCTGGCTCTTGACCACGTAGAGCGGGCCCGGCAGCGACTTGGCGGCGGCTTCGGCTTCCTCGACCTTGAGGATCGGCACGCCCTTGGCGACCGGCGCACCATAGCCCTTGAGCAGAGCCTTGGCCTGATATTCATGAATGTTCATGGATCTGTTCCTGTTTGGATTGCGTCAGCGGTCGGCGGCTTATTTCAGCGACGGCGCGATGTTGATGCAGGCTTCGCACAGGCCGGCGACAGCGGCGACGGACTTGTCGAAGGCTTCCTTTTCGGCCTTGTTCAGGTCGATCTCGATGATGCGCTCGACGCCACCGGCACCGATGATGGTGGGAACGCCGACATACATGTCCTTGACGCCGTACTGGCCGGAGAGCTGCGCTGCGCAAGGCAGGACGCGCTTCTTGTCCTTGAGGTAGGATTCAGCCATTTCGATCGCCGAAGCGGCCGGTGCGTAGTAGGCCGAGCCGGTCTTCAAGAGACCAACGATTTCGGCGCCGCCATCACGGGTGCGCTGGATGATTTCTTCGAGGCGCTCCTTGGTGACCCAACCCATGGTGACGAGGTCGGTGAGCGGAATGCCGCCAACGGTGGAGTAACGTGCGAGCGGCACCATCGTGTCGCCGTGGCCGCCGAGAACGAAAGCGGTGACGTCCTGTACGGAAACGTTGAATTCCTTGGAGAGGAAGAGGCGGAAGCGCGAGCTATCCAGAACGCCGGCCATGCCGACGACCTTGTTGGCCGGAAGGCCGGAGAACTTCTGCAGCGCCCAGACCATGGCGTCGAGCGGGTTGGTGATGCAGATCACGAAGGCGTTCGGGGCATACTTCTTGATGCCGGCGCCGACCTGTTCCATGACCTTGAGGTTGATGCCGAGCAGGTCGTCGCGGCTCATGCCCGGCTTGCGGGCGACGCCGGCGGTGACGATGCAGACGTCTGCGCCTTCGATTGCGGAGTAGTCGCTTGCGCCAGTCAGATTGGCATCGAAGCCTTCAACCGGCGAGGACTGCGCGATGTCGAGGCCCTTACCCTGCGGGATGCCGTCGGCGATATCGAAGAGAACGATGTCACCCAGCTCCTTGAGGCCGGCGAGATGCGCCAGCGTGCCACCAATCATGCCAGAACCAATGAGAGCGATTTTGTTACGCGCCATTTCGGTGTTTCCTTTGCGACCAAAATTCGTCGGGCGACGCACTGAGGGGCTGCGCCCAATTGCCGCAATCGCATAGACCCTAAGGCCAAAAATGGCAACTGATTATTTTGAGACCAGCAATTTCAATCGTTTAGAAGACAAATTACTTACGTAAACGTAAGAGTTTTTGTCATGAAACTGCTATTCGGCGGCTCGTTTCTCGTGGTGCAGAGCCAGATATTCCGAACTCCGCATCTCGAAAAGGCGCGATGCCGTCCGGTCGAACTCGAAACCTTCGGTACCACGCGCTTGTGTCAACAAGTTCTCAGGCATGGCCGCCGCCGAGATATAGAGCCTTACCGCATGGTCGTAGAGCGTATCGACCAAAATGATGAAGCGCTTCGTCTGGTTCCGCTTCTCGGGTCCGAGCATGGGAACGTGATCGACAAATATGGCATCAAAGCGTTCGGAGATGACAAGGAAGTCGGCTGCACCGAGCGGCTTGTCGCAGAGATCCGAGAAGGTGAACCGCGCCAGCCGGTCGACGGCGAGCGGCACATGGATCGAGCGCCCCTTCATCGGCAGCTCGATCGGCTGCGCCTTGCGCCCATGCAGCGCCTGGTTCCAGGCGGCGTCCATGGCCATGTCGGCATGACGGTCGAGGGGCGTGATGTAGACGGGCAGACTGTCGATCTTCTCCATCCGGTAGTCCGTCGGAGAATCCAGCGTCACGGTCTCGACGTGCTTGTTGAGGAGATCGATGAACGGCAGGAAGAGACCACGGTTGAGGCCGTCACGATAGAGATTGACGGGCTCGACGTTGGAGGTGGCGACCAGCACGCAGCCGCGACCGAACAGGTCGGAAAACAGCCGCGACAGGATCATCGCATCGGCGATATCGGTCACCGTGAATTCATCGAAGCACAGAAGCTCGGCTTCGTCATAGAGTGCGGCACCCACGACCGGGATCGGATCGGCCTGCTTGGTCTCGCCGTTCTTCAGCCGCAGCCGGTGGGCGGCGATGCGGTTGTGCACGTCGGCCATGAACTCGTGAAAATGCGCCCGCCTCTTCCTGGCGCAGGGCGCCATGTCGAAGAACATGTCCATCAGCATCGTCTTGCCGCGGCCGACGCTGCCGTGAATGTAGAGACCCTTGACCGGCTCTGTCGATTTCTTCTTGGCCGCGAACAGCCACCCGAGCGCGCTCGATTTCGCCGCCGGACGCTTCTGCTTGAGTTCCGACAGCACCCGATCCAGGCACTTCGCCACATGTATCTGGGCGGAGTCGAGTTGAAGCGAGCCTGAGGCCGTCAGCGACTTCAATTGTTCGCTGACGCTCAAGCTGTAGTCTGGCATCGGTTGCATTGAGATAATCCGCCTGGAAAAGATCGGCGGAGCGAGCCGCCGGCTCGCTTATCGGCTGAGCGCGATCGGCTGGCCGCTGCTGGTCTGGCCGCTGAAGGCGTTGTCGGCGGTCTTGTAGACGCTGCCGATCTGGCTGCCGTTGCGATCCTTGAACAGGACCTGCTTGCCCGACACTTCCCAAGAGCCCATCGCCGTCAGCTCGCCGACGCAGCCGCGCGTACCGCCGCGCGAACCGCTGCCGAGGTTGGTGAGCGTCAGGAACATGTCGCAGGAGCCGTTGACCCGCCAGCTGCCGACCAGGGATTCCTTGGTAACGTCGAGACCGCCGCCATTGGCCGCCATTGCGCCGCCGCCCTGCACGCCGCCCATCGGCGCCGTCGTGGCCGGAGCGGCCGGGAACTGCGAGGAACCACCGAGAGGAGGCAGCTGACCGCCCTGCACCGAAGGCACCGGCTGTGCCGTCAAAGGCGCCGGCGCTGCGCTGTAGCTCGCGTCGTTATAGGCCGTACGCTGGCAACCGGCGAGTGACAGAACAACCGCCATACCTGTCATCGCATATCGCAACTGCATCTGAATGCTCCCGAATGTCCGCTTTTGTCGCATGAAAATAGTAATTAGCTTATTTTCGAATGAACGTGTTTCACTTTGGTTAATCAAGCCGTAATGGCCGTGAATTGCCTGACGGAGCTAGGCCTGTGACAGCGCAATTCAACCTTTACGGCTGAGAACTTCCTGAAGATAGAATTTGTCAGCAAGGTGATGACCAGTCATTTCTTCTGGAAATGCTGTCGCCTGTTTCACGATTGAACGATGATCATCTCGCACCGGCAGGCATCGGCGGCCCGACAAGGGCCGCCGGATGGATGGCTCGCGTCAGACGCGGCGCTCGACCATCATCTTCTTGATTTCAGCGATCGCCTTGGCCGGGTTCAGACCCTTCGGGCAGGTCTGCGCGCAGTTCATGATCGTGTGGCAGCGATAGAGGCGGAACGGATCCTCGAGGTTGTCGAGGCGCTCACCCTTGGCTTCGTCGCGGCTGTCGATCAGCCAGCGATAGGCCTGCAGCAGCACGGCCGGACCGAGATAGCGATCGCCGTTCCACCAGTAGCTCGGACAGGAGGTCGAGCAGCAGGCGCACAGGATGCACTCGTAGAGGCCGTCGAGCTTCTGGCGGTCTTCGTGGCTCTGCTTCCACTCTGTCGCCGGCGCCGGCGACACCGTCTTCAGCCAGGGCTCGATCGAGCGGTGCTGGGCGTAGAAGTTGGTGAGATCAGGCACGAGGTCCTTGACGACGGGCATATGCGGCAGCGGGTAGATCTTCACCGAGCCCTTGATGTCGTCGAGACCCTTGGTGCAGGCCAGCGTATTCGTGCCGTCGATATTCATCGCGCAGGAACCGCAGATGCCCTCGCGACAGGAACGGCGCAGCGTCAGCGTCGGGTCGATCTTGTTCTTGATGTAGAGCAGACCGTCGAGCACCATCGGGCCGCAATCGTCGACATCGATGTAGAACGTATCAATCGACGGGTTCTGGCCATCATCGGGGCTCCAGCGATAGACGCGGAATTCGCGTGTATTGGTGGCACCGGCCGGCTTCGGCCACACCTTGCCTTCGCGTATCTGGGAATTCTTGGGAAGTGCGAGTTCAACCATGTTTGTTTTCCTGCTCAGAGACGAACAGCGCCTGCGCCGTTTCGAGGGTCCGTATCCGGCCACCCTCGCCGGCTGCATTTGCCTTGGTTAGAAATTTCTTGTCGGCAGTCACCATGAAGCTGCCGTCAGTCGAATGCGTTGCCGCCAGATACATGCAGTCGTAGACGGAGTGGTCGAGCTTGCGCGACAGCTCGAACCCCAATTTCACCAGCGCCTGAGACGGCAAGACGACATCGATGCTCTCGTCCAGCGTCGTCAATCCGTCCATCGCCTGCTGCGGCGTGATTTGACCGAGCCGAACTTTACGCTGCAGGACATTGGCGACTTCCGAAAAGATCAGATCCGGAGCAACTCTCTGGATCGAACCGCCAAGTAGAAAATCGGCGTTGATATGGTCAGGCTCCGGCACGAACCATGCGATGGCAGCCGATGCATCGACAACGTAGATCAACGATCCCGGTCCTCTCGCAACATCTCCACAGCGGCAGTCTGCTTGACGCCCTTCGGCGTCATGGCGCGAATTCTGGCGGCGATCGCCGGAAGATCTTCGCGTCGGGGACGAGCCGGCACCGCTGCCTGCAGCAGCGCCTCCACCTCTTCCTCGACGGAACGGTTGTTCAACCGCGCCCGATCGGAAATACGCGTCAGCAGCGCTTCGTCAGCGATTTTGATCTGCATTTCACCCATGGCAGTGCCTCCGGCAACGATCCTTCGCTTATTCTCTCACATTCCCCATCAGTAAACACGCGCCTTGGGCGCGATCTTCTGCGGGTCGATCCCTTCCGCGATCAGCTCGGTATGCACGGGGCGGTAGTCGAGCTTGACGTCGCCTGTCTCGTTGACCCAGGCAAGCGTGTGCTTGCGCCAGTTGACGTCGTCGCGGCCGGCGAATGCGCCTTCCGTGTAGTCCTCGCGGGCGTGCGAACCACGGCTCTCCTTGCGCGCTTCGGCGCCGTAGATCGTCGTGATGGCGTTGGCCATCAGGTTCTGCAGCTCGAGCGTCTCGACGAGGTCGGAATTCCAGACCATCGAGCGGTCGGTGACCTTGATGTCGCGCATTTCCTGCCAGATGGCCGAGATGCGCTGGCAGCCCGATTCCAGCGATTCCTGCGTACGGAACACGGCGGCGTCTTCCTGCATGGCGCGCTGCATCTTCTCGCGAAGATTGGCCGTCGGCGTGCTACCGGAAGCGTGACGCAGGCCGTCGAAACGGTCCATGATCTTGTCGCAGGCGGCGACGTTCAGATGCGGCACCGGTGCGGCGCGGTCGATGACTTCACCGGCGCGGATGGCGGCGGCGCGGCCGAAGACCACGAGGTCGATCAGCGAGTTGGAGCCGAGACGGTTGGCGCCGTGCACCGAGGCGCAGCCGGCTTCGCCGACCGCCATCAGGCCCGGAATGATCCGCTCCGGGTTGGAGCTGTCGGCGTTGAGCACCTCACCCCAGTAGTTCGTCGGAATGCCGCCCATGTTGTAGTGAACGGTCGGCAGAACCGGGATCGGCTCGCGCGTCACATCGACGCCGGCAAAGATCTTGGCGCTCTCGGAAATCCCCGGCAGGCGCTCGTGCAGAACGGCTGGATCGAGGTGGTCGAGATGCAGGAAGATGTGGTCCTTGTTCTTGCCGACGCCGCGACCTTCGCGGATCTCGAGCGTCATGCAGCGCGAAACGACGTCGCGCGAGGCAAGGTCCTTGGCCGACGGCGCGTAGCGTTCCATGAAGCGCTCGCCCTCGGAGTTGACGAGATAACCGCCTTCGCCGCGCGCACCCTCGGTGATCAGACAGCCGGAGCCGTAGATGCCGGTCGGATGGAACTGCACGAACTCCATGTCCTGGAGCGGCAGGCCGGCGCGGGCAACCATGCCGCCACCGTCGCCGGTGCAGGTGTGGGCCGAGGTCGCCGAGAAATAGGCGCGGCCGTAGCCGCCGGTCGCCAGCACCACCATCTTGGCGGCGAAGCGATGGATCGTGCCGTCATCGAGGCACCACGCCACGACGCCGGTGCAGCGGCTGCCGTCATCCGACATGATCAGGTCGAGCGCGAAATACTCGATGAAGAATTCCGCGTTGTGGCGCAGCGACTGGCCGTAGAGCGTGTGCAGGATGGCATGGCCGGTACGGTCGGCAACGGCGCAGGTGCGCTGTACCGGCGGTCCCTCACCGTAGTTCTGCATGTGGCCGCCGAACGGGCGCTGATAGATCTTGCCTTCTTCGTTGCGCGAGAAGGGAACGCCGTAGTGCTCGAGCTCATAGACCGCCTTCGGCGCTTCCATGGTGAGGTACTGCATGGCGTCGACGTCGCCGAGCCAGTCGGAACCCTTGACGGTGTCGTAGAGGTGCCACTGCCAGCTGTCGGGCGTCATGTTGCGCAGCGAAGCCGCGATGCCGCCCTGCGCCGCGACAGTGTGCGAGCGGGTCGGGAACACCTTGGTGATGCAGGCGGTCTTGAAGCCCTGTTCGGCCATGCCGAGCGTGGCGCGCAGGCCGGCGCCGCCGGCGCCGACGACGATCACGTCATAGGAGTGATCGATGTACTTGTAGGCCTTCCCGTTCTGAGCGGGGCCATTCTGAGCGGATGAATTCGATGCCATGATATCAATTATCCTACGAAGGCGATCTTCAGAATGGCGAAGAGACAGAGCCCCGCCATCAGGATCGAAAAGAAGGTGTTGAGCATCACGAGCGCGATCTTGGTGACTTCATGGTGCACGTAGTCTTCGATGATGACCTGCATGCCGAGCTTCATGTGGATGACGCCCGACACGACCATCAGGCCCATGACGACGGCGACGAAGGGGTTCGACAGCGCGTGGACCACTTCCGCATAGGGCTGGCCGGCATGGATGATCATGAAGATGATGAAGAAGAGGAAGAGCGGCACATTGGCAACGGCCGTCACGCGCTGGCGCCAGAAATGTTCGGTGCCGTCCTTGGCCGAGCCGAGGCCGCGAACCTTACCCAAGGGGGTACGCATATCCATGTGATCAACCTTTAGAAGCGAATGAGGAAGCCGATCACCCAGACCAGCAAGGTCAGACAGAGCGAGGCGATGATGTTGGCGATGGCGAGCTTGGTCGAGAACTGCTTGTCGAAGCCGTGGCCGAGGTCCCACATGAAGTGGCGGAAACCGCCGAGCATGTGATGGATGAGCGCCCAGGTATAGCCGAGCAGCACGAGCTTGCCGATGATGCTGCCGAGCACCCAGTTGGCCCAGTCGTAAGCACCAACGCCGGTTGCGGCCGCGATCAGCCACCAGGCGACCAGAAGCGTACCGACATAGAGCGCCCCACCGGTGATACGGTGGACGATCGACATAACCATGGTGGGGATTGGTTTATAAATCTGCAAATGCGGCGACAGGGGCCGATTATTTGTCACGTTCGCCATCAGAACCTCGCGGCGGTCTTTCTCGCTCCCCGGGATCCGGAAAGCATCCAAGCAACCACACGATGGTCACAAAGCTGTGCGTGCGTTGCATCATTGGCGACGTTTAATCACGGAAACACCTAACGACAAGTATAATTGACGCACCCGGGGAATTTAATCGATTTGGGTCTTGACGCCCCTTTAGACTTAGGCAGGTCCGGCCGCGCCATTACCCCTTGCGGATGAATTTCCAAGCTTTGGTGGACAAGCCTGCGCTTTTGGCGCATTTTCGCGTTAACGCTTTGTTAAGCATTCCGTTTCCGGAGACCAACGCGATGTTCAAGACATCCTCGAAACTCGTTTCGCTCGCCGCAGCAGTACTGATCGCGCTGCCCGCAGCAGCCGGCGATTTCGGCAGCAATTTCGTTTCGCGCCACCACGATCGCGGCCATGGCGACGGCATCGGATATGGCAATGCCGGACACGGTATCGGCCATCGCGGCATCGCAAACGGCTTCGCATCCGGCTCGGTCATCCGCCATCGCGGCACGTCGATCATCGGCAATTACGGCGGCTGGAACAACGGCCCGCGGCAGATCGCCGGCGGCCACGACGGCTACCGCCCGCATCCGGGCCGCGGCCGCTACATCCAGCGCTTCTCCTCGCCCTCGTCCAATTTTGCCCGCAGCAACATCGTCATCATCGACCAGCGCGGCGAAGCGCGCGCCCCGTCGGGCACCTATGCCGGCTCGTCCTATGCCTATGAGACGGATGGCGGCACCTATGTCGGCGGTTACGGCTATGCCGGTTATGGATACCAGCCGACGGTCCGTCTGGCGCCGATGGCCAAGGTCATCCACGTGAACAACCGTCGCAACGCCTGCTCCTACGAACAAGGAGTCTGCGTCATCCGCCCTTGACGGAGCAGATCAGCCGTTGAAGCGCCAGACCGTTGTCTTCTTAACCTCGCTGTCTTCAAGCGCCCGCGTCACCGGCACCTGATACACCGCGCAGGCCGACAGCCGCTCCTTCGGCAGATAGGCCCGCCCGGGATCGCCGACCAGAACGATCACCCCACCGGCCGCCAGCCGCTCGAACCACGGCACCAGCGCCATGGCGAAGTCGCGATCATAGAACACGTCGCCGGCAAGCAGAACATCGGCATCGATCTCCGAGCCGATCAGGTTGTCGCCCGTAAAACCGATCTCGACCCCGTTCAGCTTGGCATTGAGCGCCACCGCTGTCTTCGTCCAAGGATCGATATCTGCGGCGAGCACAGTATCCGCGCCCGCCATCATCGCCGCGATTGCCACCAGCCCGGAGCCGCTGGCGAAATCGACGACGCGCTTGCCATCAACCGTCTCGGCATGATCGAGCACATAGCGCGCCAACCCCTGCCCGCCCGCCCAGGCGAAAGCCCAAAACGGCGGCGGCAGGCCGATCTCGGCGAGCTCCTCTTCCGTCTTCAGCCACAGCTCATGCGCTTCGCTCGCCAGATTGAGCCGGATCTCCGGCACATGCGGCGGCGTCATCTGGCTGGTATTGTCGCGGATGAAGAGCGCGGGGTCGGTCTTCACGATATCAGCGCGGCGGGTTGTCGAGCCCGCCCATGCGGCAGACCTCGGCCCATTCCTCGTCGGTCACCGGCTGCACGGAAAGCCGCATCGACGTCACCAGCGACATCTTCGACAGCGCCTCGCTCGCCTTCACATCCTTCAGCGTCACCGGCTTCGGCATGTCGCGGACGGCGCGGATATCGACGCAGTCCCACTTGGGATCGCCCTTGGCGGTGGAATCGGGATGCGACAGCGCGCAGACCTCGACGATGCCGACGATCTCCAGCCCGTCATTGGAGTGGTAGAAGAAGCCCTTGTCGCCGATCTGCATGGCCCGCATGTTGTTGCGCGCCAGATAGTTGCGAACGCCGGTCCACTCCGTGCCCTTTTCACCGGCAGCCTTCTGCTGCTCCCAGGACCATGCGGACGGTTCGGATTTGTAAAGCCAGTGCGCCACTTGCTTACGCCTCCGGCTTGTTGAAGACCCAGTTGAAGGGCTTCACCTCGACGCTCTCGAACAGGCCGGCCTTCGCATAGGGATCGGCATTGGCGATTTCGGTTGCCGCCTCGATGGTCTCGGCCTCGACGATCACGAGGCTGCCGCAAGGCTTGCCCTCGGCATCGAGAAACGGGCCGGCCATCTTCAGCGTGCCGGCTTCGTTGAGCGCGTTGAGATGCTCCAGATGCGTCGGCCGCGTCTCCATGCGGACATTGAGGTGGCCAGGCTTATCCTTGCAGACAAAGGCGAAAAACATGTGAGGTCTCCTATTCGGTCGTGATCGGACGGGTCATCAGCTGGTCGATGGCAGCGGCAATGCCGAGCTTGCCCTCGATGATTGCGGACACCGCGTCGGTGACAGGCATGTCGATATCAAGCGACTTGGCGAGCCGCGACACGACGGCGGCGGCAAACGCCCCCTCGACGAGCTCGCCATGCGCGGGGTCGCGCGTCTCGCCGCGCCCGAGCGCGATGCCGAAACGCAGGTTGCGCGATTGATGGCTGGTGGCGGTCAACACGAGGTCGCCGAGACCGGACAGACCCGGCACCGTATCGGCCTGCCCGCCCTTGGCAACGACGAAGCGCGACATCTCGGCCAGCCCGCGCGCAATCAGCGCCGCGCGCGCCGAATCGCCGATGCCAGCGCCCTCGACGATACCGCAGGCAATCGCCAGCACGTTCTTCAAGGCGCCGCCCAGCTGCACGCCGATCCTGTCGGACGACGGATAGAGCCGGAAGGTCCGCCCGGAAATCGCCTGCGCCAGCCGCTCGGCGATCTCGCCATCTTCTGCGGCAACCACCATCGCGGTCGGCAGGCCCTTGGCGATATCGGCCGCGAAACCCGGTCCCGACAGCACGGCAATCGCATGCCCCGGCAGCGCCTTGGCCAGCATGTCGGTCAACAGATTGCCCGTGGTCTTCTCAATGCCCTTGGCGCAGGTGACGACGACGGCATCCTTAGCCAGATAAGGTTCATACTGCCGCGCCGCATCGGCCTGCGCCTGCGAGGGCATGGCGAAGAGCACGATGCCGGCATCACTGATCGCATCCGGCTCTGCGGAAAACTGCAGCGTCTCGGGCAACGGAATACCGGGAAGCGCCGCGTCGTGCAGATGCTCGGCCGCAAGATCGGCCATCAGACCAGGATCGCGGCCGATCAGCGTCACCTTGTGCCGCCCCGTCAGCGCGATCACAGCCGCCAGTGCAGTCCCGAATGCGCCGGCGCCGATGACGGCGATCGTTTCGCTTTCTCCGCTCATGCCTTTGCTCCCCGCTTGCCGAAGCCCAGCAATGTCTCGGCGCTCGAATCGAGCGGCCAGCGCGAGCGCGGCTGCACGTCGAGGTCATCGGGCGCCACGCCCGTCGCCATCCGCTCCAGCCCGGCCCAGGCGATCATGACGGCGTTGTCGGTGCACAGATGCAGCGGCGGCGCCACGAAGCGGAAGCGGTTCTTGTCGCACAGCGCCTGCAGCGTGCCGCGCACGACGAGATTGGCGGCAACGCCGCCCGCCACCACCAGCGCCGGCTGCTCGACATCGGGATAGAGCGCCTTGAACCGCTCCAGCCCGCGCCCGATCCTGTCCTTCAGCGTCCGCGACACGGCATCCTGGAACGAGGCGCAGATATCGGCAACGTCCTGGTCGGTCAGCGGCGCGATCTCGGTCGCCGCCTGCCGCACAGCCGTCTTCAGGCCGGAGAAGGAGAAATTGAGCTTCGCCTCGCCGACCAGCGGTCGCGGAAACTTGAACCGTTGAGGATTGCCCGATTTCGCCGCCCGCTCGACGGCCGGCCCGCCCGGATAGGGCAGGCTGAGTAACTTCGCCGTCTTGTCGAAAGCCTCGCCCAGCGCGTCGTCGATCGTCGTGCCCCAGCGCTCATACTCGCCGACACCGCGCACAAGGATCAGCTGCGTATGCCCGCCTGAGACGAGCAGCATGAGATAGGGAAAGGAAAGCCCGTCCGTCAGCCGCGCCGTCAGCGCATGGCCCTCGAGATGGTTGACCGCGTAAAGCGGCTTGCCGGATGCCTTGGCAATCGCCTTGCCGGTCATCAGACCCACAAGCAGCCCGCCGATCAGCCCCGGACCCGAGGTCGCGGCGATGGCGTCGATGTCGGACAGCGACACATTGGCGCGTTTCAAAGCCTCGTCGATCAGCGTATCGAGTGCCTCGACATGCGCCCGCGCGGCGATTTCTGGCACCACGCCGCCATAGGCGCTATGCTCTTCGAGCTGGCTCAGCACCACATCGGAGCGCACGGTCGGCACGCCCTCGGCATCCCGCTCGACAACGGCGGCGGCGGTTTCGTCGCAGCTTGTTTCGATGCCGAGGATACGCAGAAAGGGAGCCATGGTGCCTGATCGTTGATTGCGATGGGTCTGAAACCTGTTTACGAGAAACTCCGGTAACAACGGATCAATGCGGATGCAAACAAAACCTTTCCGGATCGGCACCAGAGGCGGCCCGCTGGCGATCGCCCAGGCAAACGAAGCTCGAGACAGGCTGATGGCCGCCCATAACCTCCCCGAGGAGATGTTCGAGATCGTGGTGCTCTCGACCAAGGGCGACCGCATCACCGATCGCTCGCTATCCGAGATCGGCGGCAAGGGCCTGTTCACCGAGGAGCTGGAAGAGAAGCTCTCAAGCGGCGACCTCGACATCGCCGTGCACTCCTCCAAGGACATGCCGACGACGCTGCCCGAAGGGCTCTGTCTCTCCGCCTACCTGCCGCGCGAAGACATTCGCGATGCTGTCGTAGGCCGCACCGCCGCGAAGCTGATCGACCTGCCGCACGGCGCCACCGTCGGCTCCTCGTCGCTGCGCCGCCAGGCGCTGATCCGCCGCATGCGCCCCGATATCAACGTCATCACCTTCCGCGGCCTCGTCGACACCCGTCTGCGCAAGCTGAACGAGGGTCAGGTCGACGCGACGCTCTTGGCGCTCGCCGGCCTGAAGCGGCTCGGCAAGGTCGAGGTCATCACCGACATCCTCGACCCCGACACCTTCCCGCCGGCGCCTGCCCAGGGCGCGATCTGCATCGAAAGCCGCATCGGCGACACGGTGACGGACGCGCTACTTGCTCCGATCAACGATATCAGGACCTACGACACCGTCTCCTGCGAGCGCGCCTTTTTGGGCGCACTGGATGGCTCCTGCCGCACACCGATTGGCGGTTACGCCGTCTGCGAAGGCGACCAGATCCGCCTGCACGGCCTGATCATCACCCCCGATGGCCGCAGCCAGCATGCCATCACCATCGACGGCCACCGCCGCGACGCGGTGGCGCTCGGCACCCGCGCCGGCCAGGATATCCGCGCCCGCGCCGGCACCTCGTTCTTCGACAGCTGGAGCTGACGACGCATGCGCGTGCTCGTCACCCGTCCACCGCATCCGGGCAAGCGCACCGCAAAACGGCTGGCGGAGATGGGACACGAGCCGATCATGCTGCCGCTATCGGCTCCCGCCCACGATGCGGACGCCGCCTTCGCGGCGCTCGCCAACTCCGACGGCCCGATATCGGTCACCAGCGCCGAAGCCATCCGCGTTCTCAACGAACGCCCCGATGACCTCGCCCCACACCTCTCCCGCCCCCTCTTCGCCGTCGGCGACGCGACCGCGGACGAAGCAAGGTCAGCGGGCTTCACTGATGTCACCGCCTCCACCGGCGACGGAGCAGACCTCGCCGACCGCATCGCGCAACGCGACATCGCGCGATCGAGCGAGACCACCCTCCTCTACCTCGCCGGCTTCCCCCGCGCCGAAACCTTCGAGACCCGCGCCGCGGACCTTAACCTGACCGTCACCACCGTCGAATGCTACCGCATGCGCCGCCTCGACATCCCCGACCAGCTGCTCCGCGAGCTCTTCTCGGCCCACGAACCCGACGCGATCCTCTTCTATTCGCGCCGCACCGCCGAGGATTTCTTCGCCCTCAAGGAAATCTCCACCAACCTCGACGCCCTCATCGGCGTCCGCCTCCTCTGCCTCAGCCCGGCCATCGCCGACGCGATTCCCCCGCCCCTGCAAGGCCAATCCGCCACGCCCGACAGCCCCGATGAGACAGCCCTGTTGTCGCTTCTGTGAGCGACAGAGCTGTCATTTCAGCAGCGCCTAGCCGCAAGGCCAATCGTTTGGCACATCAAGCGCGGCGGCCTGTTTCTTCAATAATCCGCCTGATGCGCCTATAGCAAAGGCGAAACAGGCGCCTATGGCCAGTGTCGTGGTCGCTCAACCAAACAAATTGAACACCCATTGAGGCGTGCCGAACAGTAAGCTCCAAGCTCCTACGGGCGCGGCTATGAGTAGAAACGGCGGCATCATTCCGAGCACGAACATCCAGAAGCTTCCGAGATGAATGGCTATCCATAGCCAGTAAAGGTCACCGATCGGGACGAGCAGCATCAACGGGAACATAAGAAGTGCGAACGCACCCCCGAAAAGTCCTTTGAAAAACGAAACCACATAAACCCCCAAAGTTGTGATCGCGCGGAACGTAACACAACCGGGACACCGCGCAAGTACGGCGGTGGAACCATCCAACACGCCACCGTTCAGCCCTCTCCACTGCTTCGTCAACTGATCCGATAACGGATCAATCGTATTGATATTAAATCAATCGACCTATCGTCAAAACTCCGCTTGGCCTTGGCAGCGCCACCCGTTTGCCACCGCAAACCGGTCCGATTTCAGCCAACGTCGCGACCTAATTTCGCAAATTTCATCTGGCCTCTTTCCTTCACCGGCCTCACTGACTACTTTCGAACCACTGTAAGAATTATGAGGGTCTCATGGCACCAGGAAATCCGCCCCGCCATTCGAAGAGCACCGACGAGCCGGTCACGATCGACTTGGATGCGCAGGAGATTGCCTCGGAAGAGAGTGCCAGCAAGGACGCGCAACACAATATCGGCAGCACGGCCGACGAGGTAGCCGAAGCGCCGCCGGAGACCAGCGAATCGATCGTCCCCGATGAAGGTATAGACGAGAGCGACGCCTCCAAGGCCAAGGCCGACGTTCCTGCTGAAGAGACGGCGGAGCCCTTCGCCTATGACAAGGCGCCCGATCCCGAACTGCCGCCCTATAATCATGCGCCCGAACCCGTGGAGCCGCCAAAGAGCGCGCCGCCGCGCCAGCCGGGCGGCACGTCTGGGCTGATCGCCGCCGGCATCGTCGGCGGGCTGATCGCCTTGATCGGCGCCGGCGCCATTCAGTATGCCGGCTTCCTGCCAGGCTCCTCGGCGCCTGAGACGGCTTCGCCCGAGATCACCAGCCTCTCCGGCGAAATCGACGGCCTCAAGCAGTCCGTCGCCAACCTCGCCGCCGCACCGCAGGCAGCGCCGGCCAATGACGCGCTCGAAAGCCGCATCGCGGCACTTGAGACCGCCGCCAAGGCGCCTCAGGTAGCCGGCTCGGGCACCGATAGCGCCACCGTCGATGCGCTGAACCAGAAGATATCGGATCTCACGGCCCAGCTCGACCAGCTGCGCGGCGCCGTAAGCCAGGCGACCGAGCAGCGCGCGACAAATGGCGCCGAGCTCGAACAGCGCCTCACCGCCGCCGAACAGAAGCTCAACGAGCCGCGCCAGGACGTGGCCGTCGCCAAGGCGATCGCCGCGGCAGGCCTGAAGGCGGCGATCGATCGTGGCGGTCCTTTCGTCGCCGAGCTCGACACCTATGCCGGCGTCTCGCCCGATGACCCCGTCGTCGCCGACCTCAAGAGCTTCGCCGAAACCGGCGTGCCCTCGCGCGCCGAGCTGATCCGCCAGGCCCCCGATGTCGCGACCGCGATCGTCGGCAGCGTCAACAAGGCCGATCCGAACGAGAGCTGGTCCGACCGGCTGATGGCAGGCGCCAAGTCGCTGGTCAGCGTGCGCCCGGTCGGCAATATCGAGGGCGACAGCGTCGAGGCGATTGCCGCGCGCATGGAAGACAAGGTGAAGAACGGCGACCTGCCGGGTGCGGCCAACGAGTGGACCACGCTGCCGGCGGATGCCAAGCAGGCGTCGGCCGCCTTCAAGCAATCGCTGGACGCCCGCATCCGCGTCGAGGAGCTGGTCGGCAGCGCGCTGTCGAAAGCTGTCTCCGGTACTGGCCCAAGCACCGGTAAGGAGGGCTGAGGATATGATCAGGCTCGTCGTCTTCGCGCTTCTCGTGCTTGTTCTCGGCTACGGCTTCTCCTGGCTTGCCGATCGCCCCGGCGATCTCTCGCTCATCTGGGAGGGCCAGCTCTATCAGACCCGGCTGATCGTCGCCGCCACCGCGATCATCGCGCTGATCGCGGTCGTCATGGTCGCCTGGTGGCTGGTGCGCGTCATCTGGACCTCTCCCCACTCCGTCACCCGCTATTTCCGCGCCCGCAAGCGTGATCGTGGCTACCAGGCGCTCTCGACCGGCCTGATCGCCGCCGGTGCCGGCAATGCGCTGATGGCCCGCAAGATGGCCGCCCGCTCGCGCGGCCTGATCCGCGCCGACCAGGAGCCGCTGATCGCGCTGCTCGAAGCCCAGGCAGCCCTGATCGAGGGGCGGCATGACGAGGCCCGCGCCAAGTTCGAGGCGATGGTCGAGGATCCCGAAACCCGCGAGCTCGGCCTGCGCGGTCTTTATCTCGAAGCCAAGCGCCTCGGCGCCAACGAAGCAGCACGGCAATATGCCGAAAAGGCGGCCGACAACGCGCCCTATCTCCCCTGGGCCGCCCAGGCGACGCTCGAATACCGCAGCCAGTCCGGCCGCTGGGACGATGCGATCCGCCTGCTCGAGCAGCAGAAGGCCGCCCGCGTCATCGAAAAGGCCGAGGCCGACCGCCTGCGCGCGGTGCTGCTGACGGCCCGCGCCGACGAGAAGCTGGAGAACGATCCTTCAGGCGCCCGCGACGACGCAACGCATGCGCTGAAACTCTCGGCCGATTTCGAGCCGGCCGCGATCATCGCCGCAAAGGCGCTGTTTCGCGAAGACAAGCTGCGCAAGGCAGCCTCCATTCTTGAGCAGGCCTGGAAGACCAACCCGCATCCCGAGATCGGCGCCACCTATGTGCGCGCCCGTAGCGGCGATTCGCTTGCCGACCGGCTGAAGCGTGCCGAAAAGCTGGAGGCGCTCCGCCCCAACAACATTGAATCGCTGTTGATCGTCGCCCAGGCGGCACTCGACATCAGGGATTTCGCCAAGGCCCGCGCCAAGGCCGAGGCCGCCGCCCGCATCGAGCCGCGCGAGGCAGCCTTCCTGCTGCTCGCCGATATCGAGGAAGCCGAAACCGGCGACCAGGGCCGCATCCGCCATTGGCTTGCCCAGGCGCTGAAGGCGCCGCGCGATCCGGCTTGGGTGGCGGATGGCTACGTCTCCGACAAATGGCTGCCGCTCTCGCCGGTCACGGGCAAGCTCGACGCCTTCGTCTGGAAGGCGCCGTTCGGCCAGGTCGAAGGCCCGGTCGAGGAAGGCTCGGTCATCTCCATCGACAGCGCGCTGAAGAGCCTGCCGCCGGTGCGCGATGTCAGGCCCGAAAGTGCGGCCGGCGATCACCGCATCATCGAGCTTGAGCGCGCCGCCACCATCGCCAAGGCCGCCCGCCCGGTGGCCGAGACGCCGGCAGTACCCGCGCCCGCCAAGTCGAAACCGGCCCCGAAGGAGCCGGCAACCGCGAGCAAACCCGCAGACGCCCCCGAACCGCGCCCCTTCTTCGGCGGCCTGCCGGATGATCCGGGCGTGCGCAATCCATCGGCCGAGCCAGAACCCAAGACACGGCTTCGCCTCTTCTAGCCAAACAGGACCCGTATGTTCGAACGCTTCCAGGCATTTTTTCAGAACCTGACCGCAGACACCCCAAAGAGCAGCTTTGCCCCCGATGATCCCCGCATCGCGGTGGCGGCACTCTGCATGCAGGTCATGGAGGCCGACGGCCAGATCAAGGACAGCGAGAAGAAGCGCCTGCGCACGCTCCTGAAGGACCAGTATGGTCTCGACGGCAAGCAGCTCGACGCGCTGATCGCCGCCGGCCAGGAAGCCGAAAGCGACGCCGTCGATTACTACCGCTTCACCTCCGACCTGAAGCGCCATCTGGACACCGAGCAGCGCCTGGAGCTGATCGGCATTCTCTGGGATATCGTCTATGCTGATGGCGAGCGCAGCGAGATGGAGGACGACGCCATCTGGCGCATCGCCGAGCTTCTCGGCGTATCGGCCCGCGAACGCATCCAGAAGCGCCAGGAAGCAGCCAAGCGCGTCACCGGCATCGACGTGGTGCAAGACGATGCCGACTGACAGTACAGGCGCGGCGGGCATAGGTGGCGCGGGCACCGGCATTGCCGGCCCCGGCGCAGCAAGCCCCAACGACCCGGGCTCAAGCATCGAAGGCAAACGCCCGGTCCTGATCGTGCTGCATCAGGAGAGCTCCAGCCCCGGCCGCGTCGGCCAGCTGCTCGCCGAGAAGGGCTATCCCCTCGATATCCGCCGCCCGGTGCTTGGCCAAAAGCTGCCGACAACGCTTGCAGACCATGCCGGCGCCGTCGTCTTCGGCGGCCCGATGAGCGCCAACGATCCCGACGACTTCGTCAAGGCCGAAATCAACTGGCTCGATGTGCCGCTGAAGGAGAAGAAGCCGCTGCTCGGCATCTGTCTTGGCGCGCAGATGCTGGTGCGCCACCTCGGCGGCAAGGTCGCGGCAAATGCCGACGAGACCACCGAGATCGGCTGGTACCCGCTGCGCGCCACCGAAAAGGGCCGGCAGCTGATGCACTGGCCGCGGATGGTCTACCACTTCCATCGCGAGGGCTTCGACCTGCCGCGCGGCGCCGATCTGCTCGCCGAAGGCGACGTCTACCCGAACCAGGCCTTCCGCTATAACGGCCACGCCTGGGCCCTGCAGTTCCACGCCGAACTGACCCGCGCCATGATGCACCGCTGGGTCGTCCACGGCGCCCACCGCTTCATCCTCCCCAACGCCCAGCAAGGCCGCGAGCATCTCGAAGGCCGCATGCTGTTCGACGCGCCGCTCAAGGCCTGGCTCAACGAATTCCTCGATCTCGTCTTCGAGGGCAAGAAGCCGAAATCAGCTCCCTCGGCCAAGGCCACGCTGACGGCCTGATGCGGAGAGCCACGCGTCGTGCTATGGTGTGCGACGTCACTTCGACGGCATTTTAGTAGCAGAAACAGGTTCCGATCCACGATCCGGCCGTTTGGTCGCGCTTTGCGCCGCCATGACCGCAGCCATGTCAGGGGAACAGCATGTCGAACTACGAACAGAAGCTTGTCTCGCTGGGCCTCGTCCTGCCCCAGCCGCTGAAACTGCCCTCGCACATGACGCTGCCCTTTCCCTGGGTCAACGTGCGTGGCAACAGGGCCTTCATCTCCGGCCACGGCCCGCAGAACCCCGACGGCTCCCCATCAGGCCCCTTCGGCGTCGTCGGCGACACCGTGACGATCGAGGAGGCCCACGCCTCGGCCCGCAAGGTGGGGCTTGCCATGTTGGGCAGCCTGAAGCGCGAACTCGGCAGCCTCGACCGCATCACCGGCTGGTGCCGCGTGCTCGGCATGGTCAACTGCGCCCCCCACTTCTCCAACCCGCCCGCCGTCATCAACGGCTTCACCGAGCTGATCAACGACGTCTTCGGCCAGGACGTCGGCCGCCACGCCCGCTCCGCCATCGGCGTCGCCGGCCTGCCGCTGAATTTTCCGGTTGAGATCGAGGCGGAGGTGATGATTTCGGGGTGAGGGGTTAGCGGGCGGGCGTTGTGCCGGGTCATACCCCCCTCTGCCCTGCCGGGCATCTCCCCCACAAGGGGGGAGATCGACTCGTGGCTTGCTCCCCAATCAAACAATGAAGGTAGAGCGAGCGGCCGCGCCCAGCCAATCTCCCCACCTGTGGGGGAGATGCCCGGCAGGGCAGAGGGGGGTATCACACGGACAACGCCCCTGAGGTATCTCACGGCACAACGCCCCCGGGGCACGCCCCCACACAGCGCCCCCGAAAACTACCCCCGCGTCACATGCTCCGGCGCATCCAGCGTATCGATCTTCCGCAACTGCGGAAACCCGCTCGCCCACAGCGCCGCCACCACAAGCGTCCCGATCCCGCCGATGACCACCGCCGGCACCGCACCGAACACGGAGGCCATCGTCCCAGCACGAAACTCACCAAGCTCGTTCGAAGCCCCGACAAACACCATGTTGACGGCGTTGACGCGGCCGCGCAGTTGGTCGGGTGTCCAGAGCGCGATCAGGCTCTCGCGCACATAGACCGACACCATATCGGCCGCGCCCATCAGCGCCAGCGCCGCGATCGACAGCTCGACATTCTTAGATAGCCCGAAAGCGATCGTCCCCAGCCCGAACAGCGCCACGCCGACGAACATGTAGACCCCGGCGCGGTGCTTCAGCGGATAGGTCGCAAGCAGCACAGCCATGACGATCGCGCCGACACCCGGCGCCGAGCGCAGCAGGCCGAGACCCCAGGGGCCAAGCGTCAGGATATCGCGCGCAAAGATCGGCATCAGCGCCGTGGCGCCGCCGAGCAGCACCGCGAAGAGATCGAGCGAGATCGCGCCCAGCACCACCTTTTCGGTGCGGATGAACTTGAAGCCGCCGAGGATCATGTCCCAGCTCTTCGCCTCGCCCGTGGTCTTCTGCGCCGGCTTCGGGATCAGGAAGAGCAGCCCCGCACCAAGCGCCGCGAACACCACGGCGACAGTATAGGCCGTATGCGCATTGATGCCGTAGAGCAGGCCGCCGATGACCGGGCCGGTGATGGAGGCGAGCTGCCAGGAGGACGAGTTCCAGGCAATCGCATTCGAGAGATCGTCGGCCGGCACGAGATTGGGCGCCAAGGACTGCACCGCCGGCGACATGAAGGCGCGCTCGATGCCGAAGACCAGAAGCACCGCGAAGACGGGGATGGGCGAGAAGGTGCCCGTCATGGTCATGCCAAGCAGCGTCAGCGTGCAAAGGGCGGCCACCAGCGAGCACAGCGAGGCGATAGCGCGCCTGTTATAGCGATCGGCCACCGAGCCGGTGACGAGGATGAGCAGCAGAGAAGGCAGGAACTGCACCAGCCCGATCAGGCCGAGATAGATGGCGCTGCCCGTCTGGTCGTACATCTGCCAACCGACCGCGACGCTGACGATCTGCTGCGAAAACGACAAGAGAAAGCGTGCGAAGAAGAAGCGGGTGTAGGAGGAGTGCCGGAAGGCCGCGAAGCGGTCGCCGTGAGCCGAGATGGACATGATGTCTTTCCAACAAACGGACGAAACATCGCTTCCCGACGCGCCCGTTAAACATGAATTGCCGCGGCATTGCACACGGCTCTTGCCGGTTTAGTCGCCAATGTCTACATGTCTGTCAACAACGAACTGGAGATTGCGATGCTTGCGCTTTTTCAAACCATTGATTTGGCTTTGAATCTTTACACCTGGATTTTGATCGCCAGCGCCATTTTCTCCTGGCTCTATGCGTTCAACGTGATCAATTCCAGCAATCAGTTCGTCAATTCGGTCGGCATGTTCCTTTACAACGTCACCGAACCGGTCCTGCGCCCGATCCGTCGCGTGCTGCCGAACCTCGGCGGCATCGACATCTCGCCGATCATCCTGCTGCTCATCATCTTCTTCATCCGCTCCTTCATGTGGAACACCATCGTGCCGATGGTGTTGCGATAAGGCCCTGGCAGGCCTTTGACGATCATCTCGTCCTCGCCATCAGGCTGACGCCGAATGGCGGGCGCGATCAGATCGATGGTATTGAGCTGGATGCCGACGGCAGGGCCTATCTGAAGGCCCGTGTCTCGGTCGTTCCCGAGAAGGGCAAGGCCAACAAGGCGCTGATCGCGCTTTTGGCCAAGCAGCTCGGCCTCGCGAAGTCGGCCATCGATCTCATCTCAGGCGACACGTCGCGTAAAAAAATCCTCCGGATCGATGCCGAGCCGGAGGATATCATCAAAAAGCTGGAAGCTTTACTCGGCCTGTAATCAGGCCTTTTCCTTCTTGGCGCGTTCGATCGCCTCGAGGATCAGCTGGCCGGCTTCCTTGGCGTCGCCCCAGCCGTAGATCTTCACCCACTTGCCGGGTTCCAGATCCTTGTAGTGCTCGAAGAAATGCTCGATCTGCTTGAGCGTGATCTCGGGCATGTCCGTGTAGTCCTTGACCTTGTCGTAGCGCATGGTCAGCTTCGGCGACGGCACGGCGATGATCTTCTCGTCCTTGCCGGAATTGTCTTCCATCTTCAGAACGCCGATCGGGCGCACGTTGATGACGCAGCCCGGAACCAGCGGACGGGTGCTGGCGATCAAGACGTCGATCGGGTCGCCGTCTTCCGACAGCGTGTGCGGTACGAAGCCGTAGTTACCCGGGTAGGTCATCGGCGTGTAGAGGAAACGGTCGACAACCAGGGTGCCGGCGTCCTTGTCCATCTCGTACTTGATCGGGTGGCCACCGACGGGAACTTCAACGATGACGTTGACGTCCTCAGGTGGGTTCTTGCCAATGGCAATGGCGTCGATGCGCATGCGATTACTCCCGCGACGTGAAATCTTCGCAGCCAGATAATCGGATTCATGCCGCGAAGCAACATGGCACGACCGCGCAGGCACATGATTGTTTTATGATCTGGCCTTCAAAATGCCGGAAAACTGGGCAGAGGCCAAAACTTGGCTCCCCCGCACCTTGTCGTTGAGCAGATCGCTCAGTTCCAGATGAAGCCGATCTTCTTCAAGGGCTTCTCGTCGAAGGTTTCGGTACCCTCGCAATAATCGATGCCGCCATGGCCGCGATAGAAGTCCGCGCCGCCCTCGTTCTCTTCCAGGCACCAGACCACCATGCCCTTGCAGCCGAGCGACTTCAGAAGCCGCCGCGCCTCGGAAAACAGCATGTGGCCAAGGCCGATACCCTGATATTCGGGGCGCAGATAAAGCTCGTAGATCTCGCCTTCCTGCGGCAGCGCGCGGGCGCGGTTGAGACCGAGCGTTGCATAGCCGGCAACCGTTCCGGCGACGTCGAGCACGAGAAGCGTCGCCGGTCCGCGTGTCGCCTTGCGCCACCAGCTCTCGCCGCGGCGTTCCACCATCTGCGTCAGCGCCTTGTGCGGAATGATGCCGGCATAGGTATGCTTCCACGCAAGCCGGTGCACCTCCGAGATAGCTCGGGAATCATGCGGCTCGGCCCGCCGAACATCGATCGACAACGTCTTCATAACGCTTACTCTGGCCCGGTCGCGGACAATTAACCATATGCGCTAACGCATTCAGCCGGATTGCCCACAGGGTTAACATGTGGACGACGGCTGAAATTTAACGCTTTTTTAACTATTGCGACAAGAAGGATTCGGCGAACCGCACAAAATAAAAACCCCGGCGCGATGGCCGGGGTTTCGAAGTCTCTTGTGAGCCTGTTCGACTTAGGCGGTCTTCGCCTTGGCGAAGCGCTTGCGGTCGTTGGCGTCGAGATACATCTTGCGCAGACGGATCGACTTCGGCGTCACTTCCATCAGCTCGTCGTCCTGGATCCAGGAGAGAGCGCGGTCCAGCGTCATGCGGATCGGAGGCGTCAGCTTGACGGCTTCGTCCTTGCCGGCGGCACGGATGTTGGTCAGCTGCTTGCCCTTGAGGACGTTGACCTCGAGGTCGTTGTCGCGGGAGTGGATGCCGATGATCATGCCCATGTAGACCTTTTCGCCGGGCTCGATCATCATCGGGCCGCGATCTTCCAGGTTGAACATGGCGTAGGCCACGGCTTCGCCGGCAGCGTTCGCGAGGAGAACGCCGTTCGTGCGGCCACCGATTTCACCCTTGTAGGGCTGGTAGTCCTTGAACAGGCGGTTCATCACGGCGGTGCCGCGCGTGTCGGTCAAGAGTTCCGACTGGTAGCCGATCAGGCCGCGGGTCGGAGCGTGGAACACCAGGCGAACGCGGTTGCCGCCCGAAGGACGCAGCTCGGTCATTTCAGCCTTGCGCTCGGACATCTTCTGAACGACGACGCCGGAATGCTCTTCATCGACGTCGATGACGACTTCTTCGATCGGCTCCATGGTCTGGCCGCTCTCGTCCTTGTGCATGACGACGCGCGGACGCGACACGGCAAGCTCGAAGCCTTCGCGGCGCATGGTTTCGATCAGAACGGCAAGCTGCAATTCGCCGCGGCCGGAAACGTAGAACGAATCCTTGCCTTCGGCTTCTTCGATCTTCAGCGCGACGTTGCCTTCGGCTTCCTTGAACAGGCGGTCACGGATGACGCGCGAGGTAACCTTGTCGCCTTCGGTGCCGGCGAGCGGGCTGTCGTTGACGATGAAGGACATGGTAACGGTCGGCGGGTCGATCGGCTGCGCGGTCAGCGCTTCGTTGACAGCCGGATCGCAGAAGGTATCGGCAACCGTGCCCTTGGAAAGGCCGGCGATGGCGACGATGTCGCCTGCGTGCGCTTCTTCGATCGAGGTGCGCTCGATGCCGCGGAATGCGAGGATCTTGGAGATACGACCGGTTTCGATCGTCTTGCCATCCTGGCTGAGAACCTTGACGGCCTGGTTCGGCTTGATCGAGCCGGAATTGATGCGGCCGGTGATGATACGGCCGAGGAAGTTGTTGGCTTCCAGGATGGTGCCGATCATCGTGAACGGGCCTTCGGCAACCTTCGGCTCCGGAACGTGCTTGAGCACGAGATCGAGCAGCGGCGCCAGGCCTTCATCCTTCGGACCTTCAGGATTGAAGTTCATCCAGCCATCGCGACCGGAACCGTAGAGGATCGGGAAGTCGAGCTGTTCGTCGGTGGCGTCGAGGCTGGCGAAGAGGTCGAACACTTCGTTGATGACTTCCTCGTGGCGGCCATCGGGACGGTCGATCTTGTTGATCGCGACGATCGGACGGAGGCCGACCTTCAGCGCCTTGGAGACGACGAACTTGGTCTGCGGCATCGGGCCTTCAGACGAGTCGACCAGAACGATCGCGCCGTCCACCATCGACAGGATACGCTCGACTTCACCGCCGAAGTCGGCGTGGCCGGGGGTGTCGACGATGTTGATGCGAACACCCTTCCACTCGACCGAGGTCGCCTTGGCAAGGATCGTGATACCGCGTTCCTTTTCCAGGTCGTTCGAGTCCATCACGCGTTCCGCAACGCGCTGGTTTTCGCGGAACGAACCGGACTGTTTCAGGAGCTCGTCGACCAGTGTCGTCTTGCCATGGTCAACGTGCGCGATAATCGCGATGTTGCGAAGTGCCATATGTCTATATCTCTGAGGCTGGGGCGCCACGCTGGGAGGGCGCCAATTGCATTGGGGCGGCTCTTACAGTGTTTTTCGCGAATGCGAAAGGGGGGAGCCAGGAATGAAAGGCCAGAAGAGCGGGATGCGTGCAGGACATGGATGGCATCAGCTCGTCCTTTCGGGGTCGAGCACCACCCGCCAGAGCTCCTGGTCGTTGCGATCCATCAGCCGCACCGTGAGCTGCTCGCTGGCACCATCGATATCGACGAGACCGAAGAATTGCATGCCTGCTGACGGCGGCAGGTTCTGCTCGGCGCCGCCAGGTGCCGCCTTCATGAACTTGACTTCAGGCCCGAAGGTCATGTCGAGCTCCTGCGGCCCGTAGGTGCCGGAATGCAGCGGCCCGGCCACGAACTCCCAGAACGGCAGGAACTCGCGGAATTTCGCCCGCTCGGGGCTATAGTGATGCGCCGCCGCGTAGTGCACGTCGGCCGTCAGCCAGATCATGTTCGATATTCCGGCGTCGCGGATGAAGCGCAGGAGATCGGCGAACTCCAGCTCGCGCCCGAGCGGCGCGCCATTGTCGCCATTGGAGATCGATTCCGATCCCCGCCGGTTGCCGTAATCGTCCCAGATCACGAGACCGATCGGCAGATCGCAGGCGATCACCTTCCACGTCGCCGTCGAGCGCACCAGCTCGCGCTTCAGCCACGCCACCTGCCGCTCGCCGAAAATCCGCGACTGCGGCGAAAGCTTTTCATCCAGCCCATGGCTGTTCGGCCCGCGATAGGAACGCAGGTCGACGAAGAACACGTCGAGCAGCGGCCCATAGGAAACCTTGCGATAGATCCGCCCCGGCTCGGCCGCGACATGGCGCGTCGGCGTCATCTCGTGAAAGGCTTGTGCCGCCCGCGCCGAAAGCACCGCGACCGACTTTTCCTTGTAGCGGTCATCATGGCTGAGATCGGTCGATGGCGACCAGTTGTTCAGCACCTCGTGGTCGTCCCACTGGTAGAAGATCGGGCAGACGGCGTTGAGCGACTTTACGTGATCGTCGAGCAGGTTATAGGTCCATTGCCCGCGAAACTGATCGAGCGTCTGGGCAATCTCGCGCTTGGCCTCGGTGACGACACGGTTCTTCCAGACCCCGCCGCCGCGCAGCGAAATCTCGTCGGGAACAGGATTGTCGGCATAGATCGTGTCGCCGGAATGGATCATGAAATCCGGCCGGTGATAGGCGATCGTCGAATAGGTCCGCATCCCCTCCTCATCGATCCCCCACCCCTGCCCCACCGTATCGCCCGACCAGACGAAGCGGATATCGCGGCGCGAGACGGGCGCGGTGCGAAACTGCCCGAGGATCGGCTCCGAGCGGCTGTTGATGTCCTGGAGATCGGCCGCGCGAAAGCGATAGAACACCTCCTGATCGGCGGGAAGATCGGTAAGCAGCAGCTTCGCGGTCAGATCGCTATCGGGCGTGACGTCGATCGGCGGCAGCCTCACGGCATTGGAGAACTTGTCTGATGTCGAGTATTCCACGAAGAGCCGCGACGGCCGATCCACCCGCGTCCAGATCACCCCTGACGTCTGATCGACATCGCCGGACTGCACCCCCGAGGTAAACACCGGCCGGCTGGACGATCCGCGCGCATAATAGGGCATCGCCAGCCCCGCCACGGCAAATCCGCCAACCGCTCCCATCGAGGATAAAAAGCGGCGGCGGGTCGGTTCCGTCAGTGTCATCAGGTGGCGCATCCGGCTTGGCAATCGGGACGATCTCCCGCACCCCGCCTATGCCCACCCCACATGTCACCCACTTGACGCCGCCATGACGGTTTTCCGAAGGTTTGGCGACAGTTTTGTGTTGGGATGGGTGGGGTTCGCGTCTCGCTTCGGTATTCCGAGGCGTTGGCTCTCGCTTACGCTGCGGCCAGCATTACCCCCCTCTGTCCTGCCGGACATCTCCCCCACAAGGGGGGAGATCGACTCGTGGTTAAGCTCTACGCCAAACAATTGAAGTACGAGCGAGCGGCTGCGTCTAGCCGATCTCCCCCCTTGTGGGGGAGATGCCCGGCAGGGCAGAGGGGGGTATCCCACCCGAAAAAGTCAAACGGCTATCAGCTCAATCGCAACAGCCGCGACCCAACATCAAACAAACAACCTAAGCATCACTCCCCGCCAACTCCTCGAACGTCGCCAGCCCGCGCTTCACCAGCATCGCATCCGGGCTCGGCAGCTTGCCGCGGAATGCTCGGTAGGTATCCTCCGGATCGACCGACCCACCCACCGAATAGACGTGATCGCGCAATTTCCTGGCTATCTCGCCATTGAACGCATCGCCCGTCTCCTCGAAGGCCGAAAACGCGTCGGCGTCGAGCACTTCCGACCACATGTAGGAGTAATAACCCGCCGAATAACCGCCCGCGAAGATATGCTGGAAGTGCGGCGAGGCATGGCGCATCACCATCGACTTCGGCATACCGAGCTCTTTCAGCACCTCTGCCTGCACCGCCATCGGATCGGCCACCTCGTCCCGCGTATGGAATGCCATGTCGACAAGCGCGGACGAAGTGAACTCCACCGTGTTGAACCCGGCATTGAAGCTGCGCGCAGCCAGCACCTTGTCGAGCAGCTCCTGCGGCATCGGCTTGCCGGTCTCGAAATGCACGGCGTACTGCTTCAAAATCTCAGGCACCGTCAGCCAGTGCTCGTAAAGCTGCGACGGCAGTTCGACGAAATCGCGCGACACGCCGGTGCCAGACACGGAAGGGTAGGTGACGTTGGAGAGCATGCCGTGCAGCGCATGGCCGAACTCGTGGAACAGCGTGCGAGCGTCGTCGAGCGACAGCAGCGCCGGCTTGCCCTCGGCCGGCTTGGCGAAGTTGCAGACATTGTAGATGATCGGCAGCTCGCCCTGAGAGCCGTTCCTCAGCGGCAGCTTGTGCTGCGACTGGAACGCGCTCATCCACGCACCCGAGCGCTTCGACGAGCGGGCGAAATAGTCGCCGAGGAACATCGCCACCAGCTTCTCGTCGCGGTCGCGGATTTCGAAGACGCGGACATCGGGATGATAGGCGGCAACGCCCTTCTTCTCCACCGCGTGAATCCCAAACAACCGCCCCGCCACGTCGAAGCAGGCGTCGATGATCTTTTCCAGCTGCAGATAAGGCTTCAGCTCCGCCTCGGAGAAATTGAACTTTTGGGCCCGGATCTTTTCGGCGTAGAAGCGCCAGTCCCAGGGCATGACCTCGTGGTTCTTGCCCTCGTCGGCGATCAGCCTGGCGATATCCGCCTCTTCCTCGCCGGCGCGCTTCACCGCCTTCACCCAGACCTTCTTCAGAAGATCGTTCACCGCCTCGGGCGTCTTCGCCATGGTGTTGTCGAGCTTCAGCTCGGCGAAATTGCCGTAGCCGAGCAGCTTGGCCACCTCGCCGCGGAGTTGAAGCGTGTCGCGGATGATGCCGCGATTGTCCGACGGGCCATCATTCTCACCGCGCGCCACCCAGGCCTTGAACGCCTGCTCGCGCAGCTCGCGGCGCTCGGAAAAGGTCAGGAACGGCTCGATGATCGAGCGCGACAGCGTCACCGCGAACTTGCCCTCTTCGCCGCGCTCGCGCGCCGCCGCCGCCATCGCGTCCTTGAGAAATTCGGGAACCCCTGCGAGATCGTCGCCATCATCCAGGATCAGCGCCCAGCCCTTCTCGTCGGCCAGCACATTCTGCCCGAACTGCGTGCCGAGCCCCGCCAGCTTCTCGTTGATGCCGGCGAGCTTTTCCTGCTCGGCCTTTTCAAGCTTGGCGCCCGACTTGACGAAGCCCTTCCAGTGCCGCTCCAGCACCCGCGTCTGCTCCAGCGTCAGCCCGAGCGTTTCACGCGCCTCCCACAGCGTGTCGATGCGCGCAAAGAGCGCCGCATTCATGCCGATCTTCGAATAATGCCGCGACATTTTGGGCGAGATATCCCGCTCCAGCGCCTGGATGGTATCGTTGGTATGCGCGCCGGCGCGGTTCCAGAACAGGGCCGACACCCGCGAGAGATCGTCGCCCGCAAGCTCCAGCGCCACGATCGTGTTGTCGAAGGTCGGCGCTTCGGGATTGCCGGCGATCGCATCGATCTCCTCTTCGTGCCGCGCGAGGGCCACATCGAAAGCCGGCGCGAAATCGCCGTCATTCAGCGCCTCGAAGCGCGGCAGACCATTGAGGCCGTTCCAATCGGTGAGAGCGGGGTTGTTGGCGGGCATACGGACATCCTTGTTTGGCGGGCTTGTTCGGCGGGGCGTGTTGTCTCGGAGACCAATATAGGAAGGCAGCACGGCGATTGGTATCGCCACCTTGGGCGAGCGGCCGCGCCACCTATACGAGAAGTTGATCCCTAAAAATGCTATATAAGAATTAACTATTTGTTAACGATTGACGATTGTGCGGCGCACACGGTATTTTCGCTTAATCTTTTTTAATCATGGATGCGGGCAATGGAAATCACATCACTGCGGTTTTCGCCGAATTTATCGTTCCGGAAATATTCCGATAATTCGCAATTTAACAACAGCTTGACCGAAACCTTCAGCTCGGTTTCGAGCGCTTCATCGACCTTCAGGATCGACGAAGCGACATCCGCGCAACCCGATTTCTCGGCTATTACCGCCGCCGATCTGCGCAACCACGCGCGCCAGAATTTCGACAACGGCACGCTCGACCAGGACACTTATGCGGCGATCTCCGAACCGCTGCCGATGCGCACCATCGACCCGTCAGGCAACATTCTCGATCTCTCCGACGTCACCGATGGCACCAGCTTCAACTTCCGGGACTATTACAAGGACCAGCTGCAGATCGCCATGTCGATCGGCGATCCCGAGACGGTGAAGACCCTGAAATCCGTCGTCAGCTTCCTCGACGTCTGACACGCTACCGATTGCGCCAGGCGAAGGCGCATCAGGCCTTGCGCCACCCCATTAGCCCCGGCGTCGCATGCAGGAGCGCCTGCACGGCAAAGCCCATGAACAGCATGCCCGAGCAGCGCACGATCAGCCGCTCATGCGCCCGATAGAAGCGCCGCACCGCGCCGGTGCCGACGATGGCGATCAGGATCATGTCGGCGACGATGAAGCCGAGGAACGACACGGCAAGCAGCACCGGCAGCGTCTGAAACTGCAGGGCGCTCGCCGAGCCTGCCACCAGCGCCGTGAATGTCGCCAGTGCCACCGGATAGCCCTTCGGATTGGTGACCCCGAAGATCAGCCCGCGCCGGAACGGCCGCTCGACAACCATCAGCGCCTGCCCCTCGCCCTTCGGCTTGGCGCGAAACGCGTTCCAGCCGATCCAGGCGAGATAGAAGCCGCAGGCGAGCCCCAGCGCATCGAACACGAAGGTCCCGATCGTCTTGGCGCCGATGATCGCCACCAGCGCCAGCGACGCCCACAGCGTATCGCCGACCAGATGCCCACAGACAAACTGCGCCCCCGCCTTCCGCCCCTGCCCGGCCCCGATCCCCAACAGCGCCAGAAACGCCGGCCCGGGAATGAGCACGTAAAGAAGTGCAGCCAGAAAGGCGCCCGCGAGCAGCGATTGCGTCATGAAGAATCCCCCGTGAAAAGACCGAGATTATGCGGTGTGGCGGGGACGTCAAGCGGGAGCGAGAAAACCCCGCCGGGATCACGATCGTGAGCTACCTCTGGTTCCTCCGCCCCCCTGCGCGACAGGAGCGTCGCATTCCAGGCTGAGGGAGTGAGGGACGCGCTCGACTGTCGGTAACCTATTGAAATAAAACCGCAAAAATCTCTCGGCGTCATCCTCGGCCTTGTGCCGAGGATCTAGGCACGCCTCCACGAACTCGACGTGAGTGGGCAGCTGGCATCCTTTCCGCGATGCCGCCCCCTCACCAAGTGTCCATTCACGTTGCATTCTGAGCGACGTGCTCAGATCCTCGGCACAAGGCCGAGGATGACGCCGCGTGTGGAGTTAATCTTTCCGTTTCAATGATTTACCGCTGGTGCTCGACTCGGCAGCAGGAAGCCTACTCGTCCAGCAGATCCGGCCGCCGTTCGCGGGTCAGCGTCACCGCCTGCTCGCGCCGCCATTTCTCGATCGCGCCGTGATTGCCCGAGGTCAGCACAGCGGGGATCTCGCGGCCTTCCCATTCCTGCGGACGGGTATAGTGCGGATGTTCCAAGAGCCCGCCCTCGAAGCTTTCGTGCAGGCCGGAGAGGTCGTTGCCCATGACGCCGGGGAGGATGCGGACGATGGCGTCGAGCACGGTGAGTGCCGCCGGTTCGCCGCCCGAGAGCACGTAGTCGCCGATCGACACTTCTTCCAGCTGGCGCGCGTCGATCACCCGCTGGTCGACACCCTCGAAGCGGCCGCAGACGATGATAACACCTTCGCCGGCTGCCAGTTCACGCACGCGCTTCTGCGTCAGCGGCTTGCCGCGCGGGCTCATCAGCAGGCGCGGGCGGGTGTCGTTTTCGGAGACCGTATCGATGGCGCGGGCGAGCACGTCGGGCTTCAGCACCATGCCGGCGCCGCCGCCGGCCGGCGTGTCGTCGACGGTGCGGTGCTTGTCGGTGGCGAAGTCGCGGATCTGCACGGGCTCAAGCGCCCACTGGCCGCGCTCCATCGCCTTGCCGGCAAGCGAATAGCCGAGATGGCCGGGAAACATCTCCGGGTAGAGTGTCAGGACCGTCGCCCGGAAGGCCATCTTATCGCTCACTTCTTTTTCTTCGACTTGTCGCCGCCGGAATTGTCAGGCGTGAACGACGGGCCGTCATCGTCGCTATCGACGAGGCCTGAGGCCAGCGGATCGATGGTGATCTTGCCGGCTTCGAGGTCGATCTCCAGCACCGAGGCTTCCGAAAACGGGATCAGCACCGGGCGCTTGCCGGGACCCTTGAGTTCGAGCAGGTCGCCGGCGCCGAAATCGAAGATGCCGGTGACGGTGCCGTAGCTGACGCCCTGGTCGTCGACGGCCTCGAGCCCCTCGAGATCGGCGTAGAAGAACTCGTCTTCCTCGAGCTCGTCGTCGGGCAGGTTGTCGCGGTCGATGTAGAGCTCCAGACCGTTCAGCGCCTCGGCGGCATTGCGGTCGTTGATCCCCCGGAAGCGCACGACGACGACATTCTTCATCTCGCGGATTTCAAGCACCTCGAAGGTGCGTCCGTCCATGCTGTGCAGGTGGCCGTAATCGCCGAGCGCGGTCGGATCGGCGCTGTAGGACTTGGCGCGCACTTCGCCGCGCAGCCCCTGCGCGCCACCGATCGTTGCCATCAGCACCGGATTTTCTAGCTTTGTCATGGCGTCCCTAATGTCGAAGCCGGAGGTTTGGTTCGTCATAACCGAAGTGAACGGGAATGGAAACGAAAACGGGCGGCATGTCGCCATGCCGCCCGTTCGATCAAGGCCGAAGCCCGGAATTATTCCGCGGAAGCAGCAGCTTCTGCAGCGTCGGCGATCTTCTGAGCCTTTTCAGCTGCACGCTCCTGAGCGCGCTTGCCGGGCTTTGCCTTTTCCGGGTTGTTCTTGGCTTCGCGCTTTGCAAGGCCAGCTTCGCTCAGGAAGCGCAGAACGCGGTCGGTCGGCTGTGCGCCCTGTGCGATCCAGTGAGCGATGCGGTCGGCGTCGAGCTTGACGCGGGCATCGTTGTCCTTGGCGAGCATCGGGTTCCAGGAACCGAGGTTCTCGAGGAAGCGGCCGTCGCGTGGGCTGCGGGCGTCAGCGAGAACGATGTGGTAGTACGGGCGCTTCTTGGAACCACCGCGTGCGAGACGAATTTTCAGTGCCATTTTCTTTACTCCTTGGATGTGTCTGAACCGCTTTTTCTTGAAGCGGCCTTGTTACTTTGCAGCAGCGCCGTTTTCGGCGTGATCCGCTGCGATCTGCTCATGATGCCGGATGACTTCCTTGATGACGAAGTTCAGGAACTTCTCGGCGAAATCCGGATCCAGATTGGCATCCTTGGCCAGGTGGCGAAGGCGTTCGATCTGGTATTCCTCGCGCGCCGGGTCTGCCGGCGGCAACTTGTACTTGGCCTTGAGAACGCCGACCTCTTTGGTGCAGCGGAACCGTTCGGCCAGGATATGCACCAGCGCCGCGTCGATATTGTCGATCGACTGGCGATAGCTGGAGAGCTGGGCTTTGATCTCAGGATCAGTCATAGTCTGGGCGACCCCTTCACTTCTTCTTTGGCAGGCCGGGAAGGCCAGGGAAACCACCGCCGAGGCCGGGCAGCTTGGCGCCGCCGAGACCCGGCAAACCACCGCCACCGAGGCCCGGCATGCCGCCGCCCGGCTTGCCGAGGCCGGCCGCTTCCGCCTGCTTCTGCAAGGCTTCGAGCTGCTTCGGATCGATGTTGGAGAGATCGGGCATGCCGCCGCCGAGACCGCCAAGCCCCATCTTGCCGGCAAGGCCGCCCATCATCTGCTTCATCATGCCGCCTTTGCCCTTGCCGCCCATCATCTTCATCATGTCCGCCATCTGGCGGTGCATCTTCAGAAGCTTGTTGATGTCGGAGGCATCGGTGCCGGAGCCGGCCGCGATGCGCTTCTTGCGCGAATGCTTGAGCATATCAGGATTGGCACGCTCGGCCTTGGTCATCGAGGAGATGATCGCCAGCTGACGGCCGAACAGGCTGTCGTTGAGGCCGGCAGAGGCCATCTTGTCCTTCATGCCCGCCATGCCGGGCATCATGCTCATGATGCCGCCCATGCCGCCCATCTTCTGCATCTGGCGCAGCTGATCGGCGAGGTCGTTGAGGTCGAACTTGCCCTTGGCCATCTTGGCGGCCATGGCGGCCGCCTTTTCGGCGTCGATGTTTTCGGCGGCGCGCTCGACCAGCGAAACGATGTCGCCCATGCCGAGAATGCGGTCGGCGATACGGCGCGGGTGGAACTCCTCGAGTTCGCCCATGCGCTCGCCGACACCGATGAGCTTGATCGGCTTGCCTGTCACGGCACGCATCGAGAGCGCCGCACCGCCACGGCCGTCGCCGTCCATGCGGGTGAGAACGAGGCCGGTGATGCCGACGCGTTCGTCGAAGTTGCGCGCCAGGTTGACGGCGTCCTGACCGGTCAGCGAATCCGCGACCAGCAGGATTTCATGCGGGTTCGACTTCTTCTTGATGTCGGCCATTTCGACCATCAAGGGCTCGTCGATATGCGTACGGCCGGCGGTGTCGAGAATGACGACGTCATGGCCGCCGAGCCTGGCTGCCTGTACGGCGCGCGCGGCGATATCGGTCGGCGACTGGCCGGCAATAACAGGCAGCGTGTCGACATTGGTCTGCACGCCGAGCTGGCGCAGCTGCTCCTGGGCGGCCGGGCGTCGCGTATCGAGCGACGCCATCAGAACCTTCTTCTTCTCGCGGTCGGTGAGCCGCTTGGCGATCTTCGCCGACGTCGTCGTCTTGCCCGAGCCCTGCAGACCGACCATCATTATGACGACGGGGGCAGCGGCATGCAGGTCGACGCCCACGCCTTCGCCGCCGAGCATCTCGATCAGCTCGTCATGGACGATCTTGACGACCATCTGGCCGGGCTTGATCGACTTCAGGATCTCGGCGCCGACGGCCTTTTCACGGACGCGATCGGTAAAGGCGCGCACCACGTCGAGCGCGACGTCGGCCTCCAGAAGCGCACGGCGAACCTCGCGCAGCGCTGCGGAAACATCGCTTTCCGAAAGCGCGCCACGGCCTGTCAGTCCATTCAGAATGGATCCAAGACGGTCCTGGAGGTTCTCAAACATCGGCTCTTCCTTGTGATTTCCGGATAGGGAAACCTTGTGCTTTTCCTTGACGAAAACAAGACGCATAGCCAAAAAGCACCCGAGGGCGCATCGCGCTGTCGGGTGTGGACCTCCGGGATCGATTTATACCTTTGCGGGTCCCGGTCGGTGGCTCGAGTCTTGAAGCTCGTCGCAGATTGAGCGGCGGTAAACAGGAAAACGGCCGGAGAGTCAAGGCAATCAGGGGAAATAAGCGGTTTTCGGCCTTTCAAAAGCCGGCGCGGCAACCCAAATGCAGAAGCCCGAACAGCATATCACGGCGACAAGGCTCCCACCGCATGGCAAACGCCAAACCCAGAAATCCCTATTACCAAGGCCCAGTCACCGATCATTTCGACGGCACCCGCTTCTTCAACCCCGGCGGCATCGCCCCTCTAGGCTTCCGCGCCATGCTACGCTGGCAGTTCAACGGCGAGCGGCAGAGCTGGCAAAAGCAGGTGCCGAGCCCCTTCCCGCAGGCGAAACCCGAAGAGCGTATCGAAGGCGACGGCCTGAGGGTAACGATGGTCGGCCACGCTTCGATGCTGGTACAGGTGGCGGGCCTCAATATCCTCACCGACCCCGTCTGGTCGGACCGCGTCAGCCCCTTCTCTTTCGCCGGCCCGAAGCGGGTGACCGCGCCCGGCATCCGTTTCCAGGACTTGCCCAAGATCGACCTCGTGCTCGTCTCGCACAATCATTACGACCATCTCGACGTCGCGACGCTGAAGCGGCTGCAGGCGGCCCACGGGCCCCACTTCGTTACCCCGCTCGGCAACGACACCATCATCCGCCGCGACGCGCCCGATGCCAAGATCTCCGTCATGGACTGGGGCGACCGGATCGCGATCTCTGATGGCATAACTGTCGACGCCGAGCCGGCGCACCACTGGTCAGCGCGCGGCACTGGCGACCGCAGCATGGCGCTCTGGGCGTCCTTCGTGATCTCGACTCCATCAGGCAAGATCTACCACGTCGGCGACACCGGCTTCCACGAGGGCATCAACTATCGCTCGGCCGGAGAGAAACACGGCCCCTTCCGCCTCGCCATCCTGCCCTTCGGCGCCTACGAGCCGCGCTGGTTCATGCAGGGCCAGCACCAGAACCCCGACGAAGCCGTCCGCGGCATGCAACTCGCCAACGCCGCCCATGTGGCCGGCCACCACTTCGCGACGTTTCAGCTCACCGACGAGGCGATGGATGCGCCGGTGAGAGCATTGGAGGCTGCGTTGCGGGAGCATGGGGTGGCGCGGGAGCGGTTCCGGCCGCTGAGGGCGGGCGAGGTGTTTGACGTGCCGTTGGGGTGATGGGAGGTGGCTTTCGCATCCATGACCGTTGAAGTCTGTGCTGCGTGCTTAGATCCTCGGGACGAGCCCGAGGATGACGTCGAGAATGTATTTTGCATCACAATTTCAATATTTTACTAGAGAACGCCACCCTCTCCATCGTCATCCTCGGGCTCGTCCCGAGGATCTAAGCACGGTCCCACTTGCTCGACGGGAGTGGACACTTGGCACCACCACGACACCACAAAACCCCGCGCCCGAGCAAGACTCGGCGACGGCAGCGGACTGAAAACGGGAATGGGCAGGCGGCATTATATAGTTGGTATGTGTGTCAGGCGTTGCCACCTGCCCGATTGCTTCAAGGTTTCCGGTTCGTCTAAGCCGACAGGAGCGTCTCTCGGCCTTTCCTTGCCGGATGATCCCTCGGCCCTGACGGTCTTGGAACCACCCCTTCACAATCATCACCGAACGCCGGATGCCAACCTTGGCATTACCGGTTCGCGAACCCGGCTCCCTGTCCGATGACGTCACCAGTGTGTGGCGATTGCTGACGATGGGGATAACGGGATGCGTCGAATTCGGCTATCATGCTAGATAATGTCACGATGTTTCTCGATCGTGCCGTGAAATTTTCCCCGTCGCCACGGTGACGGAGCGAGCGGATGGGCCGATCACGCCGCCACTGGTAATTCCCGCGCATTTCCGCCATATACAGCCCAAACACACATGGACATGAGACAATGAGCGCAACGGTCGAATTCGCGAGGATGAACGGGCTTGGCAACAAGATCCTGGTTGTCGACATGCGCGGGCGCAAGGACAAGGTCACGCCCGAAGCCGCGATCGCGCTGAATGCGGCCTCCGAGACCCAGTTCGACCAGATCATGGCGATCCATGATCCGAAGGCCGAGGGCACCGATGCCTGGATCGATATCCTGAACTGCGACGGCACCAAGGCGCAGGCTTGCGGCAACGGCACGCGCTGCGTGGTGCAGGCGCTTTCGGCCGAGACCGGCCAGAAGGTCTTCACCTTCCAGACCGTCGCCGGCATATTGAACGCCGCCGAGCACGAGGACGGGACGATCTCGGTCGACATGGGCAGGCCGGTGTTTCAGTGGGACAAGATCCCGCTCTCGGAAGAGTTCTTCGATACCAGCCGGATCGAGCTGCAGATCGGCCCGATCGACAATCCGGTGCTGCATTCGCCATCGGCCATGTCGATCGGCAATCCGCATGCGATCTTCTGGGTCGACAGGGATCCGATGAGCTTCGATCTGGAGCGCTTCGGGCCGCTGCTCGAAAACCACCCGATGTTTCCCGAAAAGGCCAATATCACGCTGGCGCAGGTGACGTCTGACGCAAGCCTGCGCACCCGCACCTGGGAGCGCGGCGCAGGCCTGACGCTTGCCTGCGGGTCGGCCGCCTGCGCCGCCGGCGTTTCCGCCGCTCGCACCGGCCGCACCGGCCGCAAGGTCACGATCGACGTCGCCACCGCGCCGAGCCGGCAGCCGCTCATCATCGAATGGCGTGAGGACGACCACGTCGTCATGACCGGTCCCGCCGAATGGGAATGGTCCGGCACCGTCGATCCCGTGACTGGCGCGTGGCAGCGCGATGAGGCGGTCGAGGCTCCGGGGGCGGAAGCCAAGTGAGCGGGGTCGAGGTCATCACCTTCGGCTGTCGTCTGAATACCTACGAATCCGAAGTGATGCGGGCCGAGGCCGAGAAGGCGGGCTTGAACAACGCCATCCTAGTCAATACCTGCGCCGTGACAAGCGAGGCCGTACGCCAGGCGCGCCAGGCGATCCGCCGCGCGCGTCGCGACAATCCTGAAGCCCGCATCATCGTCACCGGCTGCGCCGCGCAGACCGAGAAACACACCTTCGCCGAGATGGCCGAGGTCGACGCGGTGCTCGGCAACGAAGAGAAGCTTGCGAGCGCCAATTATCGCGCGCTGCCGGATTTCGGCGTTTCGGCAGAAGAGAAGCTGCGCGTCAACGACATCATGAGCGTCAAGGCGACCGCGCCGCAGATGGTCAAGCACATCGACGGCCACGTGCGCGCCTTCATCCAGGTGCAGAACGGCTGCGACCACCGCTGCACCTTCTGCATTATCCCCTATGGCCGCGGCAATTCACGCTCGGTGCCGATGGGATCGGTGGTCGATCAGGCGCGCAAGCTCACCGAAAGCGGTTACCGCGAGATCGTGCTGACCGGCGTCGATGCCACCAGCTACGGCGCCGACCTCCCAGGCGAGCCGACGCTCGGGCTGCTGGCGAAGACGCTTCTGAAGCAGATCCCCGATATCCGGCGTCTCCGTCTGTCGTCGATCGACAGCATCGAGGCGGACCGGCATCTCCTCGACCTCGTCGCCGACGAAGCGCGCTTCATGCCGCATCTGCACCTGTCGCTGCAGCATGGCGACGACATGATCCTGAAGCGGATGAAGCGCCGGCATTCCAGCGCCGATGCGCTTCATTTCGTCAACGAGGTCCGCCGGCTGCGGCCGGAGATCTCGATCGGCGCCGACATGATCGCCGGTTTCCCGACGGAGACGGAAGAGATGTTCGGCAATGCCGTGAGGCTCGCCGAAGACGCGCAGATCGCCCATCTCCACGTCTTCCCCTACAGCCCGCGACCGGGAACGCCGGCGGCACGCATGCCGCAGCTTGACCGGGCGCTCGTCAAGGAGCGGGCCGCACGGCTGCGCGCCACTGGACATATGCTGCATCAGTCCCATCTCGATCGCATGGTCGGCACGCGGCAATGGCTGCTGGTGGAAAACAACGGACTGGCGCATACGGAAAACTTCACGCTTGTCGCAGCGCCGGGACTAAGCCCCCGCGCGCTGGTCGAGGTCGATATCATCGGCCACAACGGCAAGCATCTCGACATGCAACTGACGGCCGCCTCCGCGGCCTGACCTGACGGAATTCTCATGGCGTTCAGCTTCATCAAAAAGGTCTTCACCTTCGGCCCCGACAAGACGGCGGAAGAGCAGGCGCCGGATCCGGTCGAGACCAAGGCCGCCGAGGTCGCGGTCGAGCCGCTTGCGGAGGCGCCTGTTGCCGAGGTGACGGCGCCGGCGCCAAGTTCGCCGGTGGACGAGCTGCCTGTTGCCGCCGATCCGGTGTTGCCGGAGGAGGTGGAGACAGCAGGTGGGCCTTCCGCCGATGGCGAGGGTGTTGCCGAGGACGAGGTTTCCGAGGATTTGCCGACGGCGCTTGCGACCGATGATGTCGGGCTGGTGCCGTTGTCCTTGCTGGAGGCTGAGTCTGATGCTGAGGCTGCAGTCGCGGACGTCGAGGGTGCGGTACCCCCCTCTGTCCTGCCGGACATCTCCCCCACAAGGGGGGAGATCGACTCGTT